>CAVIBR010000040.1:0-2167 GCA_963641445.1 Bacteroides uniformis | reverse complement strand
GAAGTTACTGAAAACCGCGACAACAAAAAGCGGTTTTCTCTGTTCGGCTTGAGCCTAAAAGTGTTCGGTTTTCACTTCAAGGTGTTCGCTTGTGTTAGCGTGTTTAGATGACGCAACATTATTAGAATTGAATTGATGCTTCTGACGTCAGTCCTTTTTTATTCGATTATATCTAGGCTTTTTTTGATGATTCTGGGCTAATTGGCTTTGAAGCGACAAAATACACCAATGGCAGGATAAATTGGCTTTGGTGGCGGGGCTATCGTACGAAATTATGCAAAAATGCTCAATTCAATGAGGAGTTTTTTGGTATGAGGCTAGTGGAGATGGTTGATCAATAAATCGCATTAGGGTGGATATCTTTAGGCATATGGAAGGCGACGTTAATGAATGCAGATCAAAACAGGATTATTTGTGTGAATTGTCATATGCTTGGTGGATGTCTTTCGGGAGACCATCTGGCGTTAATGCCTTTGCCACATCCTCGTTGCCGTCCTTCATAGCCCGTGAATAATACCAGCACTTGTATTTGAACATATCTAGAGTTTTGCGCATCCGCTGAATTTCAGCTTCCACACGTTCCTTTTGCTTTTGGATAAGCTCTAAACGTTTAGCGTAAGTGGAAAAACCCTCTAGCACCAAGCCATGAAGATCTTGATGTCCTTGATTTCAAGGCCGGATTTCTTGCAGCCGGACTTTTGGATGAGGCCAGCATTCTCATCGGAGCAGGCATCGACGGTCGCGGTGGCATGAGCGCTGTGTTTGACGGATTGCCAATTGCCAAAAATGTTACGCCGTTAAAGCTTATAAGCATACAGTCATTCGAAAGCGGCGCTGCGTGGATTCGCTATAGCAATCTGCAAAAACATTGAACGGAGGCAAATTCATCATGGCTAAAATTATTCAAACGGCAGGCAGAGACGCACTTGGAGATTTTGCGCCTCAGTTCGCGCATTTTAACGACGATGTTCTCTTTGGGGAAAACTGGAACAACGAAGACATCGATTTGAAGACAAGGAGCATCATCACGGTAGTTGTTTCGCTGGCAGAGGGAATCACGGATTCTTCTTTGAAGTTTCATTTGCTGAACGCCAAGAAGCATGGCGTAACGAAAAAAGAAATCGCTGCGATCGTCACTCATTCCGTATTTAATGCGGGATGGCCGAAAGTATTGGCCGTATTTTCCTTAGCGAAAGAGATCTAGGCAAACGGTGATATAGCTGATACGAGATCGAAGCACGAAAATGAGATGATTTTTCCAATCGGCGTACCAAATGATGCCTATGCAAAATATTTCATCGGTCAGAGCTATCTGGCACCGATATCCACTAAACAGCTAGGGATTTTCAATGTGACCTTTGAACCTAGTTGCCATAACAACTGGCATATTCACCATGCGAAAAGCGGCGGCGGTCAGATACTTATCTGCGTGGCAGGGAGAGGTTTCTGCCAAGAATGGGGCAAGCCTGCTCGTGAGCTTCATCCGGGCGACATAGTGAACATTCCTGCAGGTGTAAAGCATTGGCATGGAGCAGCACCTGACAGTTGGTTTTCTCATCTTGCCATGGATGTACCCGGCGAGGACTGCTCAAACGAATGGCTGGAGGCTGTAGATGACGCAGCTTACAGAGAAGCAACGATTGATCGGCCAAACATATGATTTCTCACAACACTTTCCAGTTCAAACTTTATATTAACGATACTGGATTATTATGCGCGATGTACGGTTTTGAGACCAAAAGAGCTATCCTTGAAAACACGATAAAAGGAAATGCCAAAAGCGGCATCTATGAAAACGTGATAGCCGAAACCTTAACGAAAAACGGCTATGCTCTCTGCTATTGCAAGCCCGATGATTCCAACGAATCGGAATTTTTGATCGAAAAGAACGCGGAAGTCATCCCCATAGAGGCAAAGGCAGGGAATGCGACAACTAAATCGCTGGACAGATTCACGGAAACATATAAACCATCCGTTACATATAAACCAATAAACTAGTTAATGGCAATTTGGGAACCAACGGCCCCAAAATGACCATTCCTCACCATATGGCTATGTTTTTATAAAGATTCCCAAACGCATGACGTTGGTTTAAACCGGGCCGATATATTCATTAATACTTTCCCAGCCAATAGGACTATATAGAGCCTTTTCTTGGCCTTCCGCG
>CAVIBR010000039.1:0-2229 GCA_963641445.1 Bacteroides uniformis | reverse complement strand
ATACAATGTTCCTCATTTACATTGACAAAAGGAGATTTATGCATTAAAATAGTTTAGAAACTTAACTAATAAGAGGAGTTAGTTCTATGGAGTTTATACAGTTATTTAATGAACTATACAACAAATTTATGGAGAGATACGTCGAAAGCGATTCGTATAAAAATTGTTTCTCTAACATGTCATATAAAGAGGTATCTTATCTTTCGGAGATTCATATTCACAAAGGCATAAGTTCAGTAGACTTGGCTAGAAAGATGGGCGTTACAAAATCGGCCGTGAGTCAAATCATTTCTAAGATGTGCCGCAAAGGATATGTTGAGAAAAAGAAATCGAATGATGATGGAAGGGAATCTAAACTTTTCCTGACAGAGAGAATAGAGCGGATTTATGAAGAAAACGACAAAATACTTAGCAGGATCTTCGATGAATCCCTTTCATCGATTTCTGAAGAAGAAAAAAAGACCCTATGCTCGTTGCTTGTAAAGATAAATAAGAACTTATAGGAGGCGCCAGCATGAAAGAAGTGATAGTAATAACTGGTGGAGGAAGCGGACTTGGCATGGCCTGCGCTTTAGAACTTGGCAAGGCTGGATATACTATTCTAATAAGCGGAACAAACGAAAAGAAGCTTCGTTTGACAAAAGAGAAATTGGAAACTGCAGGGATAAAATTGCATTGCCATAGATGCGACGTTTCCAAAAAAGATGATGTCGACAATTTATTGAAATACGCAAGAACTTTAGGAGAAATATGGACAGTAATAAACGCTGCAGGAGTTGCGCCACCTAGAGTCAAAGACGAAAAATCGATTATTGATATCAATGCGATGGGAGTTTTTAATGTCTCAGAGACTTTCTTCAAAGAAATGAAGAAGGGAGGGGCAATTATCAATGTTGCCTCGATATGTGCTTATGAGATTCCTTGTTTACTAAGACCAAAACGCATCTATCATCTTGTGGAATCAAAACCAAATAAAAGTGAAAAGAAAATGATCAAGTTATCTAGGATTTTTGGTAAAAAACATGCTGCTAACATAGCTTATGCAATAAGCAAATGTTTTGTCGTGTATTATTCCAAAAAGGTAGCAAAACGATTCTATGAAGAAAATGAAATTCGAATTCTTTCAATTTCCCCATCCAATTTTCTTACCGAGATGGGAAAAGCCAACATGGATGAAAGACCAGACAACGTTCAAAAGTATTTTGAAAAGCAAGCTATTGAGAAATCGGGAGATCCTGCAGATTTGGCGTTTCTTGTCAAATGTTTGATAGATGAAAGGATGAGATTATTAACGGCAAGCGACATCCATCTCGATGGCGGTTGGCACGGATACAATAAAGGAAAAGTGAGATGGTAATTTATGACAATAATTTATTTTTCAGCTACAGGAAATTCAAAATATGTAGCCACTAGACTCGCAAAAGATAAACTTCTTTTCATTCCAGATTTGATGAAAGAAAATATACTTGAAATTGATGATGATGTGATTGGAATTGTTTCTCCAACTTATTTTTGGGGGTTGCCAAGTATCGTCAAAGATTTTTTGAAAAAAAACATTTTTCATGCAGACTATTTTTATTTTGTTGCCACATACGGAACGACTCCTGGCGCTTCTGGTTCAATGGCAAAGAGACTTGTAAAAGGTAAAACGATTGATTCTTTTTATTCAGTTAGAATGGTGGATACATATACTCCAATATTCGACATATCGACAAAAGAAAAAATGGACAGATTTACAAAGAATACAGAAAAAGAAATAAATAAAATAATTGAAAGTGTCGCTAAAAAAGAACGCAAAACTAGGATGAATCGACAGGCTACAGCGTTTGTCGTGAATATGATTACCCAACCTCTTTATGATAACAAAAAGAGACTTACAAGCCGTCTTTCCGTTAACAACAACTGCATAGGATGCGGATTATGTGCAAGGAAATGCCCTATAAACGCAATAGAGATGATAGATAAGAAACCAGTTTGGGTTAAAGATAAATGTGTTATGTGCCTTGGTTGCCTCCATCGTTGCCCTAAATTTGCAATCGAATGTGGAAAGAAGACAAAAAAACATGGTCAGTATCAAAATCCAAATGCGAAAATCTAGAGTATTTATAGCACCAGTATATTTAGTTGTTGCTATTGTAGTAAATGATATCAGGTATTTGGACAAAGGAATTTTCTTATAACTTATAGATTTAAAATGATCTTCATATATTTAAAAGGGTGCGAACTTTT
>CAVIBR010000038.1:0-4236 GCA_963641445.1 Bacteroides uniformis | reverse complement strand
TGGCTGAAGCATTATACCACGTATAAGTCATCCCTTATTTGCACCAATATCTAGAATAGAAGTATCTATAAAAACGTTGATGGATGGAGGTCTCGAAGCCGCATGATATAATCGCTTTGTTCCAATGAAGGAGTTTTTTCATGTGATCAAATCCCGAATGCCCGAACTGCGGGTCGGGTTCAATCGTTTCCTTTGGCAAAGCCAAAAACGGGGCAAAGCGTTTTCGATGCAGAATGTGCGGGAGGACGTTCGTCGACACGGCAGGGACGGTCATGTGGCACCGCAGGATGCGGGAAGACAAGCTGTGGCTGATGGTGAATCTGATGGCTAACGACACCAAGCTTGAAGCGATAGCGGACGCCGTCGGCATATAGGCAAATACCGCCTATCTTTGGCGCATGAAGGAATACTCCGCCTGTACGGTGATGCAAAAAGATGCGATGCTGTCTGACGATGTCTGGATAGATGAGAAACTGATACCAGTGAACGGCAGGCTGGAATTCAGCTTCGCGAACGACAAGAGGCCGAGGGGTGTCCCCCGCAACCAGATATGCGTCGCGTGCGCCGTCAATGGGCTCGGCAGCCGCTATGCCGAGATTGCCGGCAGATACCACATAAGCTCGGTGCAATGCATAAGGACTTACGGCAGACACATAGCGAAAGGCTCGGCTTTTACCTGCCGTGGATATCGTTCAAAGGGGCTCTCCGCAGCGAAAACATAGAGGGGAAGTGGACCAATTGGTACGTATATGCTATGAAACGAAGGCTTCTTTCAAAAGAAAACGCCGATAATGACACGCTTTCGCATCAACATTTATGTAGATACTTCCATTAATTAATCTTTAACGAATCTATTTTTTGGCGCTTGGCTCTAATTAAGATAAAAACAGAAATAACACTAGTGATTAATTCAATGATAGGAAAAGCAATCCAAAACATAGTAGTGGGATTGCTGGTATTCAAGAATAGGAATTCAAAAGGCAATAGAATTATCAATAAACGCAATATCGAGATGATGAGGGGTGAAAATATTTTTCCTAACCCTTGCAATATCCCTTGAATGGAAACCGATATCGACATAAATATAAAACCACTTGATGCAATTCTAATCGCAATAACGCATAATTCGGTTACTCTTTCATTAGAAGTGGTTCCAGAAAAAGAGAACAATGAAGCAATTTGTTTTGCCAATATCTCAAATATAATCATGATAACGGCGCTCACCACCACTCCGCATATAAGACCGTATTTGACCAAATCTTTTAATCGATCACGATTGCCTTTGCCGTAATTATATGAGACCAAACTAATAAGAGCGTTGCTGATGCCAAAACAAGCAAATAGAGCTATTTGTTGAATCTTATAATAGATGGCGAAAGTCGATTGCAATAATTCTACATCGCTTGAGGTGGTTAATACTAAATTAGTCACAAACATCATAACCGACAATAAAGCTTGCATAATCATCGCCGGTATCCCAATCGCAAATATATCTTTGACGATATTCTTATCTAATTTGAAATAAGTCCATTTATTATCGATGTCTTTATCAAAGATAAAATGAAAGATTAAATCCAAGATAAATGAAACGAATTGACCGATCACAGTAGCGTATGCCGCTCCTGCTACGCCCATATTGCATGGATAGATGAATACATAATCCAAAACGATGTTAGTTAGCGCTCCTGCAATTTGGCCAATCATCGATAAACTATTTCTACCGGAAGATTGCAGTAATCGTTCAAAGACGACAAAAAGCATTTGACCAATCGATAAGGTGCAGCAAATGGTTAAATATTCACTTCCCATCTTGATAATCGTTTCTCTTTTAATTTCATCTTGAATGGCCAATTTTGCCTGCATAGCAATAAAAGGCTTAGCAAAAAATAGGCCGAAAATCAAAAAGACAAGATAAAAAATAAGCGCCAAAACAATGCCATTATAGGCAGCTTTGCTCGCTTTCTTTTTATCTCCCTCTCCCAAAGATTTAGAAATAACGACGTTAACTCCGATACCGAGTCCAACCCCAAGGGCAATCATTAATATTTGAATCGGAAAAGCATAGCCTAAAGCGATGTTCGCTTCATAGCCGCCTACTTCCATATTGGTCACGAATGCAGTATCAACCACATTGTAAATAGCTTGCAAAATCATCGAAATAATCATCGGCAAACCCATGGTCCACACTAATGATTTGATGGGTAAAACACCCATTTTATTTTCTTTCATAAAAACTCCATTAGGCAACTGCCTTGTAAACTGGACTTACGCCTAATGGCTACTCGTTTAACGCTTATAATATAAACTTTTTAAAAAATAATTTCAAAGATAGCGTTTGTCTTTTGTAGGCAAAAAAAGGGAAGTCTTGCAATGCTATTCTCGTTTTTTGAGAAAACTCCTGAGTGCAAATGAGGGATAAAACAAATCTCGAACTGATATAAACATTGCGTCACAACCTTTTGTGACGCATTTTTAATGAATGAGCCTTTTGGCGAGCGCTCTCCCTCTTGAAACTTGGCGGTTTCGGGAGACGCTCACCAATGGGCGAAACCGCCAAACATGAACAAAAAGCAAAAAGAAGCTCTCAAGAGCAAGTTTTCGAATGGCCTGAATCCGGCCGACATGATGATTTCGACCGTATCGGAATGGTATGACGCCAAGCATCGGAGCCCATCCCAGGAAGAGGTGCGATTCATAAACTCCATCGCGATATCCGAATGCCCATACTGCGGGTCGGAGGAGATGATCAAGGACGGATTCGGCAAGACGACCGGGCTTTCGATCCGGAGGTGCAAAAGATGTGGCAGAAAGCTCAGCCCCCTCACCGGAACGATCTTCGACTCAAGGAAGATCCCCTTTTTTTCGTAATGGGCAGAGTATCTCGTGCACCTTTTCCAGTTCCATTCGGTAAGGACGTCATCGTACGACAACAAAAACGCCGTGACGACGGGGTTTTATTGGCTCTCCAAGGCCTTTCCAGTCCTCGACGGTTTCCAATCGGGGATGGCCTTTTCGGGAAAGGCGTGGATAGATGAGACGTATTACCTGAGATGGAAGTCGGAGGCCGCGTCGAAAGGCGGGAAACTCCTGAAAGGGCTGTCGCGAAACCAGTTTTGCGTCTGCTTGATCACGGACGGAAGAAGGTGCGCGCTGCGCCTTTGCGGAGTGGGGAAACCAAGCTCAAGGAAGGCGATGAAAGCGTATGCCGATCTCATCTCGCCTGGATCGACGATCGTGCATAACGGTGACAATTCTCATAATGCCCTGTGAACTGATATCAATAAAGTAGACAACACCAATGGGGGGTTCGTGCCGGTCGGCGTGAGGAAAGGAAACAAAAGGGCTTCCTGGCAAGGACAACCCGATAGAGCCGATAAACAAGATCCATCGCTATCTTTCCGACTTTGTCGGAGCGCATCCTGGGTTTTCCCGTGACGAGCTGCAAGGATGGCTAAACCTCTTTTGCTTCTATTGGAGCGCCCCCCCCGGCGACGCATTCGAGAAAGTGCAGAGATTCATCGAGCTTGCCGTCAAAAAGCGCGCAAAATTGCGTTATCGCAACTGGAAAAATGGCAAAAAAAAAGCAAAGATAAAGCTGATTTATCTATCCCTCATTTGCACTCAAGAGTTTTTATTATTTATCTTTCTTTTCAAAACGGTATTGCTTGATTGTCTCTGCGATGTCTTCCTCTTTTGTTCCGGATTCCTTTGCAAGCGCAACCGTTTTATCAACGTGCTTTTCAAATTCATCTTTGACGGATTCGTCATCACTAATTTCCCAATGGCCATATCTATCTGAACCGACTCTTCTTATTTTTGAACTCTTTTCTATTGTTCTCAAAACTGTTCTACGTGATTTGCTTAATAAGATTGCCATGTTTGTTGTTGAAATCGTTGGATCTTTCCTGATTGCAGCAATCAAAATTTCCTCATCCGTTAACTTGGCATGATTCATTTCGTTGTCTGTGACATTATCTGTGACATTATCTGTGACATTATCTGTGACATTGTTCTCAATGAAGTTATTTTTGATTGTAGCAATTGTCATGAAATCTTGTTTCTTGAAGCTTGGTTCTGGAAGATTTGCCTCTGCCATCTCCCTGTAGATACGCTTGACACCTTCGCCGAATTCTTTAACGAATTTGTATTCCTTCATGTAGGCAGCAATAACCTTGTTTCTTGAGAAGTGGTTCTTCATGATATTCTTCTCGGTGACGGTTCCTGCGAATATGCCGG
>CAVIBR010000037.1:0-4961 GCA_963641445.1 Bacteroides uniformis | reverse complement strand
GTAATATGTTGGTTAATATATCCAAAAACATTAGAAAATATCGAATAAATATTTAATTATCTTTTAATTGTTTGTGAATGAATTCGATTATTATATTGTATTTTATAATCAATTTAAAAAATTAAATTTAATGAAAATGAAGATAAAATTAATTTGAATAAATATATAGAATGTATCCATATAAATTAATACCTAGTAATTAAGAAATTAATCTTATATCAAGATAAATGATATCCCTATATATGAGAAGAGTTCTTCTTGTATTGTTTGTCTATTTTTATATATGTGAATGAATATATGAAACATGATGAAGAAGAATGGTTGATGAACGTTTCAAATAATGGCTAGGTCTTCTTCATCATGCATCTATTCGTATATAGATATTTATGATTCTTATATGTTATAGATGGCAATATTTTCTTATTCATATTCTTCATCGGTTTTATTTTTCCTGTTTGACTATATGTCTCTTAAATGAATAGAGGAATGAGATTGTTTGATATATAATATCGTTAGAAATAAGGAGGAGATAACATGGCATTATATTTAAACAAAGGCAACATGAAATTTATGCGTTACCTAAATAGCAAGTTATATGTAGATAAATCAGAGATGATTAGCGTATGCAATTCTCTTCTAAACACCGAAAACTCATATATGTGTGTAACGCGTCCTAGAAGATTTGGCAAAACGATGACATTATCTATGCTCAACGCATATTACTCAAAGGGCTGCGATTCAAAAGACCTCTTTGCAAATTTCAAAATAGCAAAAGACCCATCCTTTCTTGAGCATTTAAACAAGCACAACGTTATATGGGTAGACATGGCCAGTCTCTTTTCCGATTCCGGTGATGCCTTTCTCAAAGAACTCGTTAAGTATGTTATAAAGGACCTTGACGAAAGTTTTCCAAAAGTTTTAACCGATGATGAAGATACCATAGGCAAAGCAATAAGAGTGATAAACGACAAGCTCGGTGAACGTTTCATCTTCTTAATTGATGAATGGGATGTCATTTTCAGAGAGGAACCGGGCTCCAAGCTTTGCGATGAGTATATAAAACTACTTAGAAGCCTTTTCAAATCGAGCGATGTCTCTGAATGTTTTGATTTAGTTTATATGACTGGTATCATGCCTATTAAGAGATATTCAACTGAGTCTGCACTAAACATGTTCGATGAGTACAACATGCTAAAACCAGGACAGCTTGCTGAATATATCGGTTTTACAGCCGATGAGGTCAAATGTCTTTGCGATGAAAATGATGTCGATTTTGCAATGATGAAATCATGGTATGATGGTTATAAGCTTGATGGCTATGATATATACAATCCATGCAGCGTTATCAAAGCCATTAAAACAAAAAAATTTGACGACTATTGGAATGCAACTGGCGCCTTCGAGTCAATCACGAATTACATGAACTATGATAATGGTGAATTGAAAGATAAGATCACTTTGATGCTATCCGGGGAGAATGTACCAGTCGATGTTTCGCTTTTCGATAACGATTTAACAAAGGTCGATTCAAAAGACGCCGCACTCACTGTTCTAATCCATCTTGGATATTTAGCGTATGACGAAGAAAACGGGACTTGTTATATTCCAAATTATGAAATATCCACACGTTTTGAGACTGGCCTTAAAAAACTAGATTGGCACGAGACATCAAATCCAATTTCTAATTCTTTGATACTTTACGAAGAAACCATCAAAGGCAATATCGATTTCATCAACAAAACGTTAGATAGCAATCATAAGGAACTAGCCTCAATATTCAACAAGAACAAGGAAGACGTCTTAGGCATCGTCGTAACAATCTCTTATTATCATTTGAGGGATTACTATTACGTCAGGAAAGAAGATACGTGCACTACTGGTCGTGCAGATATCACCTATACCCCAAAAGACGGAACACATATTCCGATAGTCGTAGAGTTGAAGGCTGATGATTCCCCAGATAACGCTCTCAAACAAATAAAGGAACGTAATTATTCCTCAGTATTCAAAGGTTATAAAGGCAAAGCATTGTTGTTAGGAATCTCTTACGATAGTAAGACACTCAAACATAACTCCAAAATTGAATATATTGAAATCAGATAGCTATCGTCAAAAACGTATCCATAGGGGTACGTTTTCATTTTAGGTAAGAAAAAAGCCCAGTGTTACCTAGGCTAATTGATCAATCATCTTCTTTGTGTTCAATGATATTATCGTTATGAAGTTCGTTGAATTTAGCTCTCATTGTCGGAGAGTTCTTTGTTAGTTTCTTGATGGTAAGATCTTGTGCTTTATCATTAGCAAGACGGAGATTGTTTTGAACTCCAGTTAACTCATCTCTCATCTTTTGAAGATTTGCTATGGCTTTATCTAGATCAGCTATTGCTCCATCAAATTTCTTTGAAGCAAGGTTGTAGTTATAATTGAATTTGTCTTTGAATGTTTCCATATTTTTTTCAAAGTTCGTTATATCGATGTTTTGTTGCTTATACATCAATAGTTCTTTACGATCTTCAACCGTTCTTAATGCAGCATTCCTTAACAAGGTGATTAGTGGAATGAACATCTGAGGTCTGATGACATACATTTTTTGATAACGATATGAGACATCGACTATTCCACCATTATATAGTTCTGATTCTGGCTCAAGAAGAGAAACAAGTACGGCATATTCACAGCCTTTTTCGTTTCTATCTTTATCAAGTTCTTTGAAGAAATCTTCGTTTTTGTGTTTTGTTGAGGTCGTATCCGCTTCGTTTTTCATCTCAAACATGATGGAGATGTATTCAACATCCTCGACAAAATCTCTAAAGATGAAATCTCCTTTTGAGCCTGTTTGGGAAACGGTATTGTCTTTTTCAAAATATGCATTAGGGAAAGCGCCCATCCTTACTTGGTTGAAGGAATTAAGGCAATGTTGCTCAAGGGTCTCGCCAATCATCTTTGTGGACATCTTTGTTTTGAGGTCTTTATAGAAGGCTACTTCTGCTTCCATGCCTTTGAGTTTGTTTTCGTATTCATTCTTAAGGGCTTCCGCTTTGAGATTTGCTTCAACGTCTTTGTTTTTGACATCGCTCCTCAAAGACAAGATTTCATTATCTTTCTTATTGAGTTCTTCTTTCGCATCATTATTAGCCTTCATCAAAGCAAGTTCTTTATCCTTTGATGCAGAATCTATTTCCGCTTTAAGTTTGTTTATCTCTTGCTCATATTTGGCTTTTGTTTCCGTTTCCTTAGCTTTTATGGCTAAATCTTTGTTCTTGCTTAAGGAATTGATTTGCTCTTTTAAGGAGGCAATCTCTACGTCTTTGCTGCTATTGAGCTTAGATATCTCTTCCTTTGAGGAGATATCTTTCTTATTGAGTTTGTCTTCTAACTCTTTTAGCTTCTTATCGTATTCATCCTTGCTTTGAGCGATTGCTTTTTCAAGGGCTAATTCTTTTTCCGTATTGAAACTCTTTATTTGGGCATTGAGTTTAGCAATTTCCGCGTCTTTGTTTGTTTGAATGCCATTCAATTTGTTTTGAAGGTCTTTGACTTGGTTCTCGTATTTGTTTTTTGCTTCAGTTTCGGCAAGTTTGATTTTGTCGTTATATTGGTTTAGGGCGCGAGCTTCCGCTTCTTCGAGTTCCTTATGATATTCTTCGTTCTTCACTTGCGTTAGGATTGATTCATAAGCGCTATCATCAATCGAGAATACTTTATTACAATGTGGGCATTTGATTTCTTTCATCTATTTGTTCCTCTTTTTCTTAAATTTTATCGCGATTTTCCTTTTCTGTTAACGAAGGAAAAAGAAAAGATTTTCAATCTCTTCTTCATCTTTTTTCTTACTTAAAAACATTTCTAAGAGTATATGAAAAAAATTACCTTTCAAAATGCTAGTAACTTATCATTTTGATGGTATGATTTCTTAATATGAAGATTAACAAGATCTTACTGATTATCCAAAGCATATGCATGTATGTATCTCAGTTACCTTTATGGGGGATTCTATTTCTTGCCATATTTTACCGAAATAGTGAATTAGGTAACGATTTAAGCGATATTTTCGGACTTATTTTTAGGATTGGAAGTATTCTTACCTTCTTTGTATCTCTTCTTCATATCATCATAACTGCAATTAGAAGAAAAGATGAAGATTTTAGCAAAACAACAATGGTTTTGAAGTTAGTTCAAATCCCTTGGTATATCGTTAACTATCTCTTCTGTATATTGGTTTTTCTTGGGCTATGTAACCCTTTCTTCTTTATGGCTTTGCCTTTCTTCATACTTATCTCTATTTTATTTACCTATATCTATATGTTATCTACTTCATTACCAGAATTTATTTCCTATTTGAAAATGACATCAAAAAATAAAGAAATGGAATCAATCATAGGCATTCTTTCTTGTGTGGCACTGTTATTCTTTGTTTTCGATGTTGCTGGATCAATATTGATGTATTATCAAATGAAATCTAAAAACAATGAAATTAATAATGTTATTAGGTAGCAAAATATTTCGATGAATATTACTTATCTTATATAGTTATTATGATAGTAACGTTCATTTAACGCACATTCATAAATAGCATTCATGAAAGAAGCGTGGCAAAACGTCCAATAAAGGATAAATGCAAACGAAAACCAATAAAAATATGTGAATTTGTTTGTATTTGCTCTTCTTAAGAAAGAAATCGAGAATTGATTGATATCAATCTTTATTGCAAATAGATATAACACGATAGTTATTGCAACAATAACAAGTAATAGCAAAACGAAGAATGGAGCAAGCCATCTTTTGCGGAAGACATTGTATTTTTCGCTTAGATAGATGAAATTAGCAGCGGAAAATAATCCGATAAACGTCATTACACAAGTAAAAAATAAGCTAGCTAGTCCTCCTGCTGTATCAATTGAGAACTCAGTAAGTAACTGGGCATATGTAGCGAATAAAAAAGCAAGTGCCATGAAGAAAAA
>CAVIBR010000036.1:0-5400 GCA_963641445.1 Bacteroides uniformis | reverse complement strand
ATTTATGATTTGATAGACTTCAGATCCCTCGGTCCAACTTTTGGGGTTCACTTCAAGGCGAGATTTATGAGGGATTTTTAAATATATGGATTTTTAACCGAGGAAATCTTTAAATTCTAATGGGGATAGAAAATATTAGGGTTTTGATAGGGAAATTTGGTTATTTGGATATTTGGAAAATGATAGATTTTATTCAAACCTACCTATTGAATAGGTAACAAAATATATAGATAACATCAAAATTATCGATGAATTTTTAAAAGAAAAAAGATAGCAATTTAAGATAAGAAGACAAACGTTTGTCAATCTTATTGAATTTGCTACCTTTTTCTTAATGAATGATCAATTAAACGATTATAGGATGAATATAAGAAGATACATTGCTAAGGAAGAGATTCCAACAATGCCAGTAATCGTATAAGCAAGCCATTTTTTCTCTTCAAATGGTTTCCAAAACGCTTTCAAAAGCAAGAAAACTAACACTAACGCACAAACACCGATTCCAAATAACTCAAATTGGCTTGCATCCGCGCTAAGAATATATAAGCCTCTTTGAGAAACGATGAATTCACCAGTAGAAGAATCTATCGCATTGTTATATTGATGCCAGGTAAGGAAATCTGCTAAAGCAAAGATGGCAAAATCAAACGTACAAGAACCAATCATATTGCCAATACCGGCATCATAGTTCTTTTTCTTGAATAATTGAGCGGTAGAAATGATTTCAGGAACAGAAGTACCGATACCAAGAAGAAGAGCTCCTGCGACTGATCCGCTAAGCACTGGTAACTCGCTTTGAATCAATTTAGTCAAATAAGTCAATGCAATAGACGTGCCAATTAGTGCAATAGAAGAAAGAATGAAGAAAATGACGATATTTCTTAAAGACATTTTTATTTCTTCTTTTTCTTCACTCTCATCTGACTCATCCTCTTTTGGCTGGAAGATAAGAGTTAAAACGTAAAGGGCAAAGATAAGAATTGAAACAAAATTAATATCGCCAAGCATCAATTGGGCGTTTCTTGGCGCAAAGAAGGCATATGCCGCTAAGCCATACATCGCTAAGCAAACTAAGCCATTAATAATATGGAATTTTTGAATTTTAGCATTACGGAAATTCTTAACGAAGATCAATGTTTCTAAGGCTAAACACACCAAATCAAAGATAATTGAACCTAATAAATCTCCAACGACATATTCAGGCTCATTGACAAGAAAAATCGATGATAAGGCCGTGAATAATTCAGGAAGAGAAGTAACTGCAGCCAATAAGACTCCGCCAATAAAGGCCCCGGAAATCTTTGTTTTCTTATCAAGCATGTCAACAAGATTCCCTAAAATAAAAGAAAGAACAATCATCGCGATCAAATCAATCGCATAAACCGGATAAATCCACCACATAAATACCTCCAATGGATGCTAGGAAAGAAAAAAAGAAACCAAAGCGGAAAAAACGGCAAGTTTTTCCGCTTAAGTCTCGTTAATTAATGACATGCCAGGCTATCTAACGATCAGCCATTATGTTGGCAAAGCCTCATCTAATGATGACAACTACTCCCCCAAGCAAGATAAGTGTAGGTTTTGAATGCTATGTTAGTCAATTCTAATAATTAAGCAGATTAAGGAATGTTTATATAGAATTCAAATCTTCCGTTATTGATTTGAAAAAAGCAGAAGACCATATATTTAAGCAATCGATATCTTTAATAAAAGGAAGAACATCTTGCTTAGCCACTTGATAATCGATGCTAGAAAATCTCGAATACAAAAGGTTTTTGACTTCATCTAAGCTCAAAATGTGATCGTTTTCTATCAAACCTGATTGCTTTAGTCTTGCTTCTAAATGCTTGATATTGAAAGGAATTTTCTTTGAAAGGTAAAAAATATAATCATATAAATCTCTGCCTTTCGTTCTACTTTTCCAATTTCTGCATAAAACTGCCGCAATCTTGCCAGCAAAGAGAGAATTCATATCGTACAAGCGACACTCATATGGCATAGGGGCAAGTCTATATTTAGTCTCAAATGTTGCAAAAGGAGGAGGATTGGTATCTATTTCAAATTTAATTTTGATAAGAGAATCAGGATTTATATTTTTGATCAAGGTGTTATCGGAATAGAATAGCAAGAGATGTTCAATGGTATTCCCTTTCAAAAAAGCGGATTTTATCGCAGAATCTGCCATTTTCTTCTTACTTTCCACTTTCATATTGAGACCTAGCGATTTAATTTCCTTTTCTAGAGTGGGGAAATACTCTTCTAAAGAGAAATTTGCATCCGGTTCGGATAAAGAAAAATCTAGATCTTCTGAATATTTATCTAATCCGTAGAATATTCTTAACGCCGTTCCTCCATAAAAAGCAGCTTTATCAAAGAAATTCCCTCTAGATAGGCCACACAAGATGATTTCCTGAATGATTTCTTTCATGGCATTGTCTTTTTCTTGATTTGTTTTTGGCGAATATCGTTCTAACATTTCATCAATTAACGTGTTCATATCCCATCCCTTTCATCAATTTATATAAAGTAGTTACATTTTTAGAATTATATTTTTCCGATAAAATGCGAATATCTTCAATATTCAACTTAGCAAATTCAATCTCATCGATTCTTAAATCTTCGAACAAAAGGGCTTTTAATTCCTTTTGACTTCCTACCGGCTTAAGAGAATACAGTTTATCGCACAAAGCTTTTTCCTTGCTCGCTATAAGATATGTATATCCTTTTTCTTCTTTTATTAAGATTCCTAAAGAAAAAACTGCTGTAGGCACGTCTTGATATGTATAGTTTCCAAAATGGTTGCTATATCTCTTTGTTTTTCTTTTTAAACACGTTGCTGAAGTATATGTATAAACTCTTTCTGGAATCAAACCATAATAAGATAAAGCAAAATCGAAAGATAAATAGGAAGGGCCATAAATGGCGTTAGCTAAAAGATATCCATCAACATTATGGTCATCTTCGTATAAACCTCTAATAATCGGAGTTAATTCTTGCTTAGAAACAAGCCTTTTTATTTTGTTATACGAATTAACATAATTGCTATATCTATTTAATAATTCTTTGCTAGTATTTATCATATTTGCTCCACTAACTTCAATTATAAAGGAGTTGCTGGAGCAAAAACAACAAATAAATTGCTTTTTGACTTGTTAATGTGTTCTGTTTCAAACTATGCGAAATAGAATTGGTACATTAATACTTATCTAACAATCCTAAGGCGAGGAGTTCATGAAATTAGATAGATTGGCCGATCGGATTATGCCCGATCACAGCCGGGATGAGATTTATGCTTGTTTTGATAGATATTTGAGAGAAGACTGCAAAACAGAAGACGATGTGATAAACTATGTTCTCTTTTTCATTCGTTACATTGGATTAGAATTTCGTATTCCAAGCCAGTGCGATTCTTATGACCTTGTGGGCTATATCTATTCGATGGTCGATTTGGAGAAGCACTGGACTGACTGCGGTGGAGAATTTGACGATTTTGCCAATCAAGCCCTCAAAATCGATTTATACCATAATCCCTATTATCAATTCTGGAGAGACCCTAAAATCATCGCTATAGCCAAGAAATACAAGAAAGAAAGGGATGAATCGCATGCTAACAATAAAAGAAATGGCTCAAAAACTATTTAATATAGATTTCGAAAAAGATCTTGATGACGACAATATTTGTGATGCGTATGAAAATACGGCCGCAGAATTGATAAAGAACAACAATTGGCTAGATGTATATGCATGCTGGTACGATTATCTCGTCAATGAATGCAAAACAGAAGAAGAAGTCTTGAATTTTGTTAATTTATTCTGACTTTATGAAGGATATAAGCAATACATTCCCAATGCTGTGGAATTTTGTTCTTATTTCTATACGTGCGTCTCTTTTCAGCATCATCCGGAAGCGATATCTATCATTGATGGCATCGCATGGTATGCTCTTGTTAATTCGGGCATAATTGCAGAGGATGATTCATCTTTTGAAGATTTTGCGCCCAATGATTTTCCGACAATCGCCGATGCCATCAATAAATGGAAGGAGAAGGGTTATGGATTACGTTAAATTATCTAAAGAAATATCGTATGCATTAAGACATGCGCCATGGGAATATGAATTAGAACTAGATGAGGAAGGATTCGTTCCAATTGACCAGTTGCTTCAATCTTTGAATTCCTCCCATGAATACGATAGAGAAATCACAAAAGAAGACCTTGAATACATAATTGAACATTCAGATAAGAAAAGACATGAGATTGTTGGAGAGAAGATAAGAGCCTTATATGGCCATTCAACTCTGATAAAGATTGGGAAAACGCCTAGCATTCCACCGGATATTTTCTATCACGGGACAGTTAAGAGATTCTTAGATTCAATTATGAAAGATGACCTTCTTCCAATGAAGAGGCAGTACGTCCATCTTAGTGTTGATACGGATATGGCGACTCTAGTTGGTAAAAGAAGAGATTCTAATCCGGTCATTCTTGAAATTGATGCAAAAGCAGCAGCAAAAGACGGAATCAAATTTTATATTGGGAACGATAAGGTTTGGCTATGTGATAAGATGCCAGCGAAATACATCAAGATTCTTAGCAAATAACCAACTCAATCCTAGATAGTTGGCTGTTCTGAATACATGAATTTAATGCATATGTCATCTTTGCTGCCTACTTGTAGACTAGTAGTACCGAAGTGTTAAAAATTTAAAAAAGAATCTTTTCTCCTTTTTGAAGAGCGAATACGGCAAAATCTCCTTCTTTTCAATTTTGTTCTATTTCAAATGATGCGAAACAAAATGGATGTGCTGAAAGGCATGCCCCCCAAACCCCCTAGGGGGTTTCCTGCAGACATGGATTCAATGTATATCTTCGTCCTGCCTGCTGTCTACTTTATTAATAGCATTTCATTCCTCCTCGACAACGGCATAACGCACAAATTCATACGCCCAAGGACCCCTGAGCACAACGGGAAAGTCGAGAGGTCCCATAGGATCGACCAGGAGAAATTCTACAGGACCCTGAGGTTCCACTCGCTGGATGACCTCAGATCGCAGGGCGCCAGATGGAACCGCAGATGCAACGAAATGCCGAGGATGGTGCTGAAACTAAAGTCGCCGAACCAGGTCGAACTTGAAAAGCTCATGAAGCTGATGCAAGATACTGGCGAGGCAAGATGCCCGAAACTTATTAAGCGTTTCACATCAATTGATAACTAACAGGCAAAATCTCCTTCTTTTCAATTTTCTTTTTGAATTCTATATTTAGATAGATATAATAATATGGCTGCCCAGCTGGCGGAATGGTAGACGCAAACGACTCAAAATCGTTCGGAGAAATCCATGCGAGTTCGACTCTCGCGCCGGGCACCAGCATATCAATATCCCCTCATCCCCTCGGCGG
>CAVIBR010000035.1:0-6006 GCA_963641445.1 Bacteroides uniformis | reverse complement strand
TAAAAACCCCTCAGGTCTTCCCGATCCCTCGGTCCAACTTTTGGGGTTCACTTCAGAACATTCCCATTTCTCGGCTTTTTTATTTAAGAGTTACACTTCAAAAACTGCTTTTGAAACATTTTTAAATTTTTTGTAACATTTTTATTGACACAAGATACATTTCTTTATAAACTATAGCCACAAGAGAGAAACAAAGTCCTTCTTGTTGTAACTCAAAGTGAGGTATTAAATTATGAAAAATTCAAAAAAAGTTATGTTTGCTGCTATGGGAGCCCTTCTTACAGGATTTGGCGCTGTCGCAGTTGCAATGAATTCAAATAAAGGTGAAACAGTTTCAACGGTTGATACCAATAACATCTCCTTTGTTACAAAGAACTTTGGCACTGATGCCGGTGCTGCTCCTGCTGCTGGAAATGAAACTTCTTCTTCAATCAATGTCTCAGACATGATTCTTAAGGGAATTCAAAGTGGTGGAGCAAGCCTTATTGGCGCTGCTGCTAGCGAAGTTGGTAAAATCGCCTTTAACGCTCTTCTTAAAGAAATGGGCTTTGATACAAGAACAGTTCAAGAAAAACAATTCGATAAGATTTCAAGTCAAATCGATCAACTTCAAAAATCTCTTGAAAAAGGATTCACCGATGTTGAAAAGAGAATCGTTGAAATTCATAACAAGGACATCATGTCTGGCATATTAGATAAGCTTAAATCCGTTCAAACTCCTATCACTTCCAAGATGGCTGTTGTCGCAGATATCGCTGCTAAAGAATTAGGCAAACATGATGACGCAGAACTTAAGAAAGAAAAAGATACATTCTTCCAAGGATTAGGCGAATTAAAATTCGAAAAGCTTTCTGAGAATAACCTTTGGAATGCTACCCAAGCCTTAGCCGATTCCATCACCGTTCCTTACCAAGCCGATAAATCCTTAAAACTCTTCGATTTATACGAAGCTACATATGGATCTAGCGAAACATGGGACTATATGACCATCGCCCCAAGAAAACAATTCATCACCTATATTGCTTATATGGTTAATTCTCTTTGTGAATTAGCTAAATTAGAAGCTAGCTACAAGATGAGCCAATTCAAAGCTGGCGACTCCAACCTTAAAGATTACGAAAATGGAGTTTCTGCGATGATCAAATCTGTTAACAGCATGAATCAGCTCTTAAAAGACGAATTAGATAAACTCGATGTCATCCAAAAAGATCACGATGTCAACCACATCATGACTCACAGAGACAGAATCGTTGAAAAGAATGGCAATATCACAGTTAAAAAAGGCATCAGTGTCTCTTCAAGATTATTACCTGTCACCCCTGGTGATAACGATAACAACTATATCTCTTATAACTACACTGGTAAAAACCCATACAAAGTCTTAAGCGATTTAGGCGGACAAACAAGCATCAACCAAAATGTCATCTACACCCTAGATTGCAACGCTCAAAAAGATTTGTATAAGACAATCATCACCGAATACAAAGAGTACAATGCAAACTTAGGAAAAATGAACTTCTCTGACTTCACCGTTAAGGATTACCTCAAAGCTGCAGGATTCACCTATAACGAAAAAGACAAAGAAGGCTTCGAAAAAGCAAAAGGCTTCTATAGATGCATTGCTACTGGTTCCTATAAAGGTAGCCACGACAACCTCTGGAGCACAGAAGAATTCAATGACCTCCGTGTTTGGTATTACGATTTCGATAAAGCCGATGATACAGGAAACTGCTACAGCACATATTCTAAGGTTAAATACTATAAGGATGGCTGGTTCGCTGATGGGCAATGGTCTTCTACATGGACTTCCGAAATGGGCAACTACTATCTCTGCTTCTTAGATACCGATCAAAAAACCATTCTTGGTGATTTGACAAAGAATGCTATAGAAAACGTCAATAGTGAAACTGCTAAAGGCGACAAATATAGCAGACACTTCAAAGGTCACAGAACCATTGATACAAAGCCTACTGACACAAAAGTCAAAATTGATTCCTAATTAACTAGACTAAGACACCAATCTAACGAAAGGTGTCTTTTTCTTATATGTAAGATAGCAAAAATCTTTCATCACGATTTATGAGAATCTCTCTTTCTTGACTGTTCTCTCATATATAATAAAATATTATCAAAGATTCGTTTGACAAACGTTCGTTTGATAAGGAGGAAGAAACATGTTTATCGGAAGAAAAGATGAATTGGATGAATTGCATTCGCGTTATAAATCATCTCATTTTGAGATGGGCATAATTTATGGTGCCCGTCGAATTGGAAAAACATCGTTAATCAAAGAGTCCATAAAAGATGAGAAATCATTCTACTTCCAAGCCAAAGAATCAACCGAATACGACAATTTAAAAGCTTTTTCATTACAAATTAATGAACTTCTTGGCATTCAATACACATATATTTATCAGACTTTTTCAGAAGGTTTCGAACAACTTATCAAATATGCAAATGGTGAACCGTTCGTAATAGTCATCGATGAAATTGCCTATCTTGCAAATTCCGATAAAGGATTCATGTCTGAACTACAATTTTGCATCGACCATAAATTTAAAGATACAAAAATAAAACTATTACTTTCCGGAAGTAATATATCCTTCATGAAAAACATACTGAGTGACAAACGCGCTCCGCTTTTTCAAAGAAACACTTTCCAGATGCATATCACAAAATTGCCTTTTTCTGATGCAACATTATTCCTAGAAGGCATTAGCAACGAAGAAAAAGTAAAATATCTTTCTATTTTTGGGACACATCCTTTTTACTTAGAAATGATAGATAAAGAAAAAAACTTCGATGAAAATATTAAATCACTTCTTTTTAACAAATTCGGCAATTTATTGGATGCGCCGGATAAAATCTTGCCTAGTGCTTCAGCAGATCAAAATACATACAATTCAATTCTAAAAGCGATTGCAAACCGTAGACGTTCAAATAAAGATATCGCAAGTTACTTGAACAAAGAAGGCAATTACATCGCGGCATACCTTCCTAGATTAGTTGAAAACGAAACAATCGAAAAGCGTGAAGCGTTTAATCGAAATAAAAAATTAAATTACTACGAAATCTCTGACAATCTTATCCGTTTTTGGTATCGTTTCATCTTTGATAATCAAGATGAGATTGCTCTTGGGCTGGGCGAAATTCTTTTTAACACGATGAAAACTGAAATTGATGATTTTATTGCCCATGGTTTCGAAGAGGTAGCCATTAGTTATCTTACTGAACAGAATAAAAAAGGATTGTTACCTTCTTATTACGGTCAAATTCGTAATTACAAAGTAGACAACTCAAAACTTGGTCGTTCAATTGAACTAGACGGTCTTGCAGAAGGACTTATAAAAGAAAAGAAACGTTTATTAGTTATCGAATGCAAATATCGAAAAATACCATTTTCGCTGCAAATGCTTGATCAATTGAAAGAAAGTGTTTCTATCTTCCCTGGATATAGCAAAATTGATTATTACCTATTTTCAAAATCCGGGTTTGAGAAAGAATTAATTGGCCTAAATGATTCTTCGTTACATTTTGTAACGTTAGATAAGATGTTTTCTTAAAAACTAAGCCTTGTTAGATTTTTATTTCTTTGTATCCTAATTGCATCTTGAATGCATCACTTGAAAAACAATACGTATCATCATCTGTTTTTCCATAACGCATCAAAATGGTTTCTCCAAGCTTAATCTCATGAAGATATTCAATATCTATCACGCTTAATTCATGAGATTTTAAGAAAACTAATGGTATTTGATCTTCTGCCACATCAAGATAAGACGTATTGTTCATATGCCCATTTAAATCAGAATAAGAATATGTTGCCTTGATTTCAGTTTCTTCATTCAAAGAAGAATCGGATATCTTATGCAAAGGCATATTAAATTCTCTTCCATTAGATAAATCAGGAATCAATATTTGATGATCTAGAGGCCTAACCATTTTCCTGCTTTTAGCATCGATTAATGCCCATATGGCTTCACCTGATATTATCGTTTCGCCTTTTTCATCTTTTATTTCATAAGAACGAGGAAAAAGAACATGCATCATTTTGCTAGGAAAGGTGGAAACATATATTGTTTCATCATATTTAGGCATCCGTTTTATTTGGATATGTTGTTTAGCAATAACCCAAAGAAGGCCTTTATCAAGCGTTGTTTCTCTTGGATAGCCAAGTGTTTCGGTATGTTCGATTGATATTTCTTGCAATATGCTTAGCAAAGCCGATGATTTTAGATAAAGAAAAGGCGTTACTTGTAAAGCCCTTATTTTTATCAATTTCGAAAAATCCCCCATAAAAGTTACTTCTTTTTTGCTAATTCAGCTTCAACTGCGTCAATAACATCGCCTAAAGTTGCAAGTTCAGGCCATTTACGTTCAGGCACACTAATTCCGAAAGCGGATTCAACCTTTGTCATCACGTAAATAAAACGCATCGAATCAAGCGCGGCATCTGTGTTAATGACGTTTTCTTCGCTTAATTCTTTTCCTTCCCATTCATCTAAGTTTTCCTTAAGGATTTTGATAATGGTGTTTTTTATTTCTTCTCGACTCATAGTTTCTCCTTCTTTAGCGTTTCTAAAATATAACGTTTTGCCTTTCCTGTTTGAGTTCTTGGCAATTTATTTTCTAATTTATATATAGCCTTTATTTGCTGGCCGCGTGGTTTTTTAGCATTGAATTCTTTGATTTTCCCTTTGATATCGATATTTCCTTTTTCATCAAAGAAGAATAACGATACATTTCCTTCAACTAACGTTATGGCATAATCCAAGTTGGGAAGATAAATTGAAAGTTCTTCTTCATATTGAGGGCAATAAATCTTTGTCCCATCATCTAAAACAAGAATATCTTTTTTCCTTCCCGTTAGATATAAAAGGCCATTTTGATTAATCTTCCCAATATCACCTGTATGTAAATAAGAATCAATTAAAACCTTATCCGTGTCTTCCTTATTCTTATAGTAACCTTTCATCATACAAGTCTTAGATGAAATAAGAATTTCCCCATCAGAGGCCACCTTAATTTCATCATCTGGACAAATGGACATTGCAAAAGGATCTTCTCCGAGTGACAAAGCCACACCAGAACTTGTCTCGCTAAGCCCGTAGCCAAAAGAAACGCTGATATTATGTTGCTTAATCGAATTTATTGTCTTTTCTGAAACAGGACCTGCGCCAATCAAAACAAGTCTTAATTCAGAATTAAAAACATTTCTTAAAGCCATAAATGATGCGATTTGGGGAACTAAGGAAATAACTGTCGCATTAAAATAAACTCCATCATCCATCATATGGCGAAGTCCTCTTCCTAAAGCAACCTTGCTTCCAAAAGAAAGTCCCCATAAAAGAGAACATACGAAACCAAACACATGACTTAATGGTAAAATAGATAGAAGAGTGTCTTCTTCTTTCAAAGGTAAAAGACTCCCGCCATTATAAGCTGAGGCACACAAACTCTCTTCGCTTAGAATAACTGCTTTATTGTTTGATGTAGTTCCAGAAGTAAAGAAAAGAATATTTCCGTTTGCTGGAATTTCGTTATCTGAAAGAGAATCTTTTAATGCGTCAACTAGCTCTTTTCTTCCGATAAGAAAATCCACGTCTGTCACTTTGACTTGTTTTTTCAATAAATCGATATCATCAAGAGGATTAAGCAAGACGATTTGCTTTTTCGTTTTAGCGTAAGCAAAAATAGCTGAAATAGTTTCAAAATTGTTCTCGCAAAGAATTCCTATTGAATGCTTGTTGATAAGAGGATATGAGTCAATTCTCTTCACGAGTTCATCATAGGTTAAATTCTTCTTGACCCCATCTTCATCATAAATGATGGCAATAGAATCTTTCCTTTGATCAGTTAATAATTCAAAGAATGTCTTGTAACGTTTTGCAACTATTTCCATACACCTATTATAGAGCATTCTTTTCATTTAAAAATCAAAAAAGTATCGGTAATACGCTAATTTTCAATATATCACTAGAATTTTACCGATTTGGTTCTATAATA
>CAVIBR010000034.1:0-6090 GCA_963641445.1 Bacteroides uniformis | reverse complement strand
TGCATGGTTTTCTTAGGATCTGCAAATAATCCTCTGTCTTTTTTCTCGGTTCATAATTTACACCTTTCTAATATTATTTATCTGCTTCTAATAATCTTTTAGCTTCTTCAAACTTGCTTTTATTGATTTTAAGATTATCAAGTTCAGCCTTTATCGATTCTTTTATTGCTTTTTCAAATGTTTTAATGTCAAAGTCAGTTTTTACGCATGAACATTTAATTAAATCGACATCCAAGTCTTCAACATGTTTAATAATGAAATCTTTCAGTTTTTCAAATGTTGGAGTATTAGGACTTATACTTTCAATTTCATCATCACGATAAAAGATACGAATATTATTCTCCATATTTTAAAAGCCTCCTTTCAATCGCTTCTCTTCCTCCATCCAAGATTTTTGAAACTTTATCTAGATTATCAGCATATTCAAGGGCACCATAATTGTATTCAAAATGATTATCTTCAGTTTGCTGACAAATAATTACGTTTTCAGAATCTGAATTTACTACTATGTTTGCATCATGCGTAACAACAATTACTTGCCTTCTTTGTTTCAAACTATTAAACCATTTGGTAAGTTGATTAAAGATGGTTGCATTATCAATATTATCTTCTGGCTGATCTATTAAAAGTGGTTTTGAAGTTTCATTGAAAACGATATATTCAAGCAAGTAGTTAGCCCTTGTTCCAGGGGAAACATTTTTTAAATTGATAATTTTACCTCCGTCCTTAACAAGAATACATTCGTCTATGTTTACCTTTAGACTTTTCAAATGAAAAAGTTCTTCATCCAAATCCTCGATGTGTTTTGATTCCTGGAGATATCTTTCAGGATAAGAACAATATATTTCAATCATCTCATATAAATTATCAAAGTTCCTCTTGCTGATATTGTTATCATTCAATTTTCGAGCATCAAAATATTCATCAAAAATCCTAAAAAGATATTTCAATAGATTTTCACAAATAATTTCTCTTTTAAATTCAAACTTTCTAGCCTCAAATCCAGCAGTTTCAACGCTACAAGACTCATTAAAATTCATCGTGGATGCGTTTAAGATGGCATTTATGCATTTAACCCTATTATTAATATCAATCCATGAATTAGTAAAATGTTTCTCAAACAAAGATAGTGATTCGTTCTTTTCTTTCTTTGCTTTACTAATCATATTCAATTCATTTTTGTATTTGTTTTTCACCACATACAAAAAATTATTTTCTATTGCATTCTTGTTATAGATGAATGTTTCATCCAATATTACTTTTTGTAAGTTCAATACTTCTTCTTTTATTTTGGGAGAATCTTTTATCTGATTAGGTATAACCTTTTTCTTTACTAAATCTCCATATAATCCACAATTTGAATTGTATTCGATTGTATTTACTTCTTTTATAGATTGACTGAACTTTACATCATTAATCTCATTGCTAATAAGAATAATTTTATTATCCAATCTACTAATGTTTTCCAATTCATCTTTGGTTTCCAACTCAAAAAATGCACATTGCCTAATATTTGATTTTGTTTCTTCTATATCAAATGTCTTTAACTGGTCAAATCTTTCTTTAAAATAACTTATTCCTATCGTGTCATTATTATTTTCAAAAATTTTTATTGCAAATCCTTGGTTAAAATAATCAAAGTTGAACGCATGATTCTTTAAATCATTACCATTAAGATCAAACACTTTAATATTTAATGTTTTGAGATATTCCAATCGATTTTTAGGTAATCTATTAGATAATTCAGAATGCTTCACGTAATCAGCTAATCCATCTATTAATAAACTCTTACCATTCCCTCTTCCACCAATTACAGAATTTAATTTCCTACTAAAATAAATAGCATTCGAATTTTTGATGGTCACTTTACCAATGAATTTAGAATCATCATCAACATTATATTCATCCTTTTCAAAAGATATTCTTCTGCAATCGGTGCCGGCCATTCTTAGCCCCTCAAAAGATGGCAACGAGTAAAAATATTGTTTAGGATTATTCAAATATTTTTCCAATTTTTCAAAGTTATTAGAATCCGAAAAAGAAATGATTGAAACTTTGTTACCACGATCAAATTCCTTTAAGAAATCTATAGCATGTTGAATATTCGAATTATTAGAAGCCTCCCAGAAGCAACACATCTGATCGATATATCGGTCCAAATTCTGCTTTGCATCTTCAGCATCCCAATCGAAACCAAATCCTCTATTTTCTTGTTTCATGAAATGAGGACTGATTAAAAATGGGACTTTAATCTTGCAAATTAGAAATTCTAAAAATTCATTTAAAACAACTGGTCTATTGTCCTGGAGATAATCATTTATCAATTTGCTATGCTTTTCTAAATTAAATTTTGCATCATCAAAATAAAAAATGACATGTTTATAATTTTTCTCTTTAATATCAGCTTTCTTATCCTCTGCTGTGAAATACGTATCTACTTCAATTCCGATGATAAGCTTAATATCAGTTTTCTTATCCAAAAAAGCACTATACACATCTTTGCTAATAAAGTTATGGTCAGTAAAACTTATCATTTTCAGGTCTGGAAATTTAGAAAATAAAGAAGTCAAACCTTCAATGTATTCGTTAACAGATAAATTTGAAAATTCATTACTACCTTTTGGACATTGACATGTATGAATATGTAAGTCCCAAATAGATTGTCTATTAACAATCCGATTTGAACTGTTATCGCAAAAATCTTTCAATACTAATACCTCCTATTCCATGCTATTCATCTTTTCCATAAGGTCAGAATAATTAGTTACTTGTTCATATCTCACTTCACTTGTAGACATCTTATTGAATAACTTCTTTGCACATTCAATCTTAGCATTCTCAACTCCTCTTAATTGAAGAGTGTCTAGGCTTCCCTTAGTTTCTGCTAAGAAATATATATGCTTAACAGTTCCTTCTTTGAAGGCTATTGCCCAGTCTGGGCTATAGTTACCTACAGGAGTAGGAATATAGAAAGTTCTTGGCATCTTAGCGAAAACCACTACTTCATCATTTTGGTCAAGTGCTTCAGCAAACTTTCTTTCTATAGAATCAGTTTTACTAATCCCATCAACAAAAACGTATTCTTTGATGCATTTCAAAGACTTATAAGCATTTCTGAACTCTTCAGATGTTTTTGATTCAGCAAAGATTGTTGAATCAAAACTACCATCGATTTGGTTATATGTGACATGATCAATGATAAGCGAAGCCTTTTGCTCATTAATCAGCTTTGAAACCTTATTGATGAATTCTTCTGGACTTGTCTTATACATAGCAAATTTAACAGGACTTATCTTCTTTAAGATTGTAGCAACAGTTCTTCTTGTAAGAGATGTCTGTGCAACTATCTTACCGATTAGATCATAAGGCGTGTTAGAACCTGCGGATTCTTTAAGAGTTTTCGAAGTTGAATGTGAGTTTTTGAATGATGCTTTGTTCTCGACTTGATTAGCATCCATTTCATCTTTTTGTTCACCCGTAGTTATCGTATATGTGACTTCAGTTACATATAGATTGGAATCAATCGCTTGAACTGATTTAGAGATGAGTTCATTCGAATCAAAATCAACGAAATATGAATACTTATGGTTGATAAGCTTCCATAGTTTCTGAAACTCCTTTTTATTGAAGTTCTCACTATTCAAACCATTCTCTTGAACAACTGCCTGATGACCATTGCTAACCATATTCTTGATAACAGATTCATCATAGATGGATTGAACAAGTTTATGGATTTCTTCAGCCATTGGCTCAAGTTCAGGTTTCATTGGTTCAAGAGTCTTGTTTGCAACGGCTTCTTTATATTTACCAGTAGGCTTGTCATCATCGTCGATGTAGTCGTTCTTCAATAGATATTTATAAATTTCTTTAGCTTGAGTTGGAGTGATTCTATAATCGTTTCCCTCAAACTGAATGAGTTTGTTGCTAAAGTACTCGATAGATGCTTTCATTGGACGTTCATAAAGATTATCTTTGATATCCTTTTGAAGACCATCAACGAATGATTCATATGATTCGTTAGCGATAACAGTTAATTTATTAATATCAAAGAAATCAATATTAGGAACTAAAGAGTCCATTCTATCACCGTTTTTATTCACGCATATTCTAAGTCCTCTTCCTACTTCTTGTCTTCTTTGAACATCGCTAGAGCTATATTTAAGAGTACAGATTTGGAAAACGTTAGGGTTGTCCCATCCTTCTCTTAAGGCAGAGTGAGAGAAAATAAATCTTGTGGGTTCTTCAAAAGATAACAATCTTTCTTTGTCTTTTAAGATCAAGTCATAAGCAGATTCATCATCGGATGTATCGGATCCTCTTGATAACTTAGAATCAATACTATGGCCTTTCTTATCAATTGAGAAATATCCTTTATGAACCTTCGAAACGTCTTGAATGGTTGACTCTAGATATTGATCATAAGCCGTTCCGAAAAGATGTCCTCTTTCGTTATAGGCTTTAATGTATTCCTCTTCGAATATTTTTCCATATTCTCCTAAGACTTGATTGCCATCTTCATCGTACTGACGATATTTTGCAACTTCGTCAATGAAGAAAAGCGACAATACCTTTATTCCCTTGTTGAAGAGTTCTTCTTCTTTTTCAAAATGGGATTTAATAGTCTCTCTGATTTGGATTCTTCTGACGTCCATCTCATTGACGTTACCAACAGCATTTCCTAATTCAAGCACATCTCCATTGATAAATGTGACAGTGCCGTTGTAAGGATTTATCTCGCTGATAGTGAATCCATCCTTATATTCCTCAAGCTCGTTTGATGTTTGATATAGATTATCCCCAGTTTTAAATAATCTTGTCTCTCTATTCATCTTTCCTGAATTGTAGAGGATCTCTAATTCAATCTTAGCCATTGGCGGCTTATTAGGAGAAACGATGATGTCTTGAAGATAAAGATATCCGTTTGTTCCTCTGAGATTCTTTAAAGTGAATCCTTTGACCTCAATTTTCTTAACAAGTTTCTTGTTATAGGCGTCTACTGCATCCAAAACATAAACGAGATTATGCTTTGTCTTGTGGGTTGCAGAAAAGTTCATTGTGAAAAGAGGCATGAATCTTTGAAGTGATTCTTGCGTAGCGTCTCCGCCCATCTTCTGTGGCTCATCAAGAATGATGATAGGCCTATTCTTTGAGATAACATCGATTGGTCTTCTGGATCTGAATTCATCAAGTTCTTCATAGATTCTTCTAGCATCAGCACCTCTAGCATTGAAAGCTTGAATGTTGATAATCATTACATTGATTGAATTAGAAGAACTGTATTGCTCAATTTTATCCAGTTTCTTCGAATCATAGATGAAATATCTAGCTTTCTTGCCATATGTGTCCATGAAGTGGTCTTCGGTCATCGTGAAGGTTTTATAAACACCTTCACGGATAGCGATTGAAGGAACCACTACAATAAACTTAGAAAAGCCATATCTTTTGTTAAGCTCAAACATGGTTTTAATGTAAACATATGTTTTTCCTGTACCAGTTTCCATCTCAACATCAAGTTCAACTTTTCCTAGCCTATTGCATAAGGAGTTAGATTCTTTGATATTAGATAATTGCTGTATTTCTTTAATGTTTTTAAGAATGTCCTTATCTGATATTTCGATATCGGCATTGGAAAAGCCTAAATCGATATCATCATCGTCATTAAACATTATAACTGGCTCATCAGAATTCACATTGAATAAGGTCATCTGCTCTTGTTTTTTAGGAGCAATTCCTCTATCTAATGTGTATTCATTTCTTTCATGATATGGTTGGCCTTTAAGGACATCAGCGATAGCATTGACCGCATCCGTTTGGTATTGTTGTGTTTTAAATTTGAATTTCATAAAACAATACCTCCTTATAAGACCTTGATTTTTGTTCCAGGTGAATAAGTTTTAAATATTTGTTCGTTGTTAATTCCAACACTATCGGTTGCGAAAGAAGAATCCTTAAATACAGCGTATAAAGGCTGTAATTTAGCTATTTCAGTAAGTAAATCATTATCAAGGTTATCATCAAAGCATGCGACAATATCGTTATCATTTACTTGATAATATTTCTTACCATTAATTTCTTTTTCAGTGATCTTTG
>CAVIBR010000033.1:0-6300 GCA_963641445.1 Bacteroides uniformis | reverse complement strand
TATATATATAGATGTCAATCGTGATTTTTTATCTAGAAAATGAGACAAAAATTCCAGTATTTAGGGCTTTTCTGGAATACCTTCATCACGAATCTCGTTGCTTATTTTTTACATAATGGCATTTCTTGGAGAAGAATATTTTCTTGAAGAACTCCTAGATGAATTTGGCAACACAACGGAAAAAAACAAATAAAACAATCACAAAAGATCAAATATATTGGATAGGTTACATCTATCGTTACTGGCATTACTATAAGAATGAAAATAGCAAGAATATCTACAAACAAGCCCCATATGAAACGATGAGAATAAATTATTTGATGTTCCATACGATGAGTCGAGAATTAGCAATAGATGACTTACTTGAGATTTACGAACAAAACAAAATAAAAAGAAAGAAATGAAACTTACATACTGAATGTCAATTTTTGAATCTTTAAAATCACAGAAACAAGTGTTATCATTCTTATATAGAAATTCATAGAAGGGGACCATATGAAAAAAGAAAGAATAGTCAACATATCAATCTTACTAATAACTGCGTTATATACGTTTTTTCCATTCTTAACACTATATAAAGAAACAGCAGTTCTTCCTGCAATCAATCAAAATACCGGTGAGCAAACAACTATCAGGCAAGATCATTGGTTTAGCGCTTTTGAAAATCTTAAATCTGGCTTAGGCTCAAACCCAGCCATCATGCTTGTTACCTTCCTTGAAATCTTTGCAGGCATAACAATCATTTATTTCATCTTTGATATGTTTGTTAGAAGAAAAGAGAAATGGGTTTTCTTTGACGTATCAACCTTCCTTTTCCTTTTCATCATGGTATATGCAAAAACCGTTTTCCGTTGTTATTAATCATCAAAATATATGGGTTTCACATACGATTTTTGAAATTTCATAATATTTATTATGGGATTTTTCCTTGTATTTTTCTTCTTGCAACAGTTCTTTTTAAGCTCTAATATTTAGCCGTCCATAAAGAGAGTGGCGAGGGGCAAGCCCTAAGACCCACCGACAACCTGCATATAGATATATAGCAAGGTGCCAAAGCTTGTTTGATGGGAGAAATATTCTAGATAAGTCAACTCCTATCAATTCGATGGGAGTTTTTCTCTTTATTGGATGAGTTAATAAGGAGAAAAAAACAAATGGAAATACTAATCGACTTAAATGGCTTTAGCAAAGAAGTTTCTTTCAAAGACAAAAAAGAAATATACGAATGGAAAGCCAAAGAAGTAGTTAAACTCTTGCAAAATCTAACAAACGCAGGATATGAGATTCATTCAAACTTCGGTATCTTCGTTTTTGATGGATTCAAACAAAAAATCATTGATTTAGCTAAACCTGGAGAATTGCTTAATGCGGATGAAGAAACTGCTAAAAGAATCCTCCTCATAGCTAAAATGGCGGTTATCTACACGGATGAGAAATATATCGTTTTTGATAAGAGCTACTATCTAGCCACACATTTCTGCCATCTTAGAAAAAGAAGACCAATATCCTCATATGATGTTAATGAAAACTTCGAAGAATTAATCGTCAATGAAAATGAAAAGAGATTATTTGAACTCTATTTCAATTCTTTTGCTGATATGTACGGAAGATATTCAAAACCAGTGAAACTCATCCTAAATCTTGATGAGCCAATAACAAGAAACTACTGGGCTGAAGATTTTATCGTAAGGGAGAAAAAAGATGCTTGATATAACTTCCTTAAGAGAAACGATAGATTCTTTTGCTAAAGAGAACGATTTAGAGATAATCTTGCATATTCCTCATTCTTCCTTAGATGTTCCTCTATCTTTTTGGAAAGATGTAACAATAAGCAAAGAATATTTTGCGGCCATAAATCTAAAGATGAGTGATCTTCTTTTATTAGATCTTTTCAAAGATTGGCCATACCAGAAAATCATTGCACCATATTCAAGACTATATGTTGATGTAGAAAAGTATTGGGATGAAGAAAAAGAGATAATGTCTAAATATGGTATGGGTGCAATATATAAGAAAGACATATATGGAAACCCATTACATAAGATAACCCCTGAATTTCTCCTTGAAGGAAAGGCATATTATGATAACCACCATAAGAAGTTATCGGAAATATGTTCCTCCTCAAAGAAAGACGTTCTCTTGCTTGATATCCATTCTTTCAATAAGGAAATGGCCTCCATCGCCTCAAAAGAAACGATATTCCCTGATATTTGTATAGGGGTAAACGATGATTCTTCAAGAAATGAAGATCTTCTAAAACGCGTCATATCCACCATAGAAGATAACGATATGGGAACATACATGATTAATAAGCCATATTCTGGGACGATTCTTCCAAACGAAAGAAGGAAAAATCAAAAGATCTATTCCTTGATGTTTGAATTCAACAAAGGCTGGTATCTCTAGATTATTAACATCAAATATCATTTCTAAGAATATTTTTGAATTTTCTTGAATTATTTTGAAATATTAATTAATATCAATTATGTAAAGGAATAAAGAAAATGATTCAATGGTTCTCTAAAAATGAAAAGAAAGCTAATGTGACCATTTATCCGACCAATATCACGATAAATAAGACTGGCTCGGAAATGATCAAAGATGCTTATGCGGTCATGCTAGGGCTAGATTCCGATGATTCAAAAGTTGCAATCCAGCCAATCAACAAAGACCAGTATGATGAAAAAGCATATCCTGAAGATAATATGTTTCTTCTTTCAGGAGGAAAGACATATGCAAGGATATCCTCGACTGATTTCGTTAATAAGATAGGCGAATATCTTAATTACGATTTCAAGGAAAAGCCTAGGAAATACGAATGCTATTTTGATCAACATGAAAGTTTGTTAATCATCGATTTGAAGAAGGAGGTGCTCTAAGATGGATGAAAATTTAATTATGATCATCGTTTGGGTAACGATCTTCCTTATAACCCTTATCGCGGAAGTATCAACTGAGGCCCTAGTTTCAATATGGTTTACGATTGGCGCGATATTTGCGGCAGCCCTAACCTATGTCCCTGGGATGCCATGGTGGGGAGAAATCATCGTCTTTGCCATTATTTCTCTCTTATCCTTCTTAATAATAAAGCCGCTTGTAAACAAGAAACTGCAGAGGATAAAATCGAACACCAATGTCGATTCTCTTCTAGGGAAAAAAGGCATGGTAGTCAAAAAAATCACCAATTTAGATAAGGGTGAGGTTAAAATAAATAGTGTCATCTGGAATGCCATAAAAAGGGATTCCGAAGAAGACATAGAAAAAGGGGAAGTAGTCGAAATAGTTGCTATCCAAGGCAATAAATTATTAGTCAAAAAGTCTTCAAAGGAGGAAAATTAAAATGAATGCTGGAGCTATTGTTGGAATTGTATTTGCCGTCTTTATCGTCTTTATCGCTTTCTTGATCCTTGTAACAAGAGTCAAGATCGTCAAACAAACGGACAAATACGTCGTTGAACGTTTAGGAAGATACCTTGCCACATGGGATACAGGTATTCATTTCCTTGCTCCATTCGTTGATCGTATTCAAAAGAAAGTCTCAATGAAGGAACAAATCTATGATTTCCCTCCTCAGCCAGTTATCACAAAAGATAACGTCACGATGCAAATCGATACCGTTGTTTTCTTCAATGTCACCGATCCTAAACTCTATACATATGGCGTTGAAAATCCAATTGGGGGTATTGAAGCATTAACTTCCACGACCTTAAGAAACATCATCGGCGATCTTGACCTTGATGAAACCTTAACCAGCCGTGACATCATCAATGCCCGTATGCGTGAAATCCTTGACGATGCGACCGATCCTTGGGGAATCAAAGTAACAAGAGTCGAAGTCAAAAACATTCTCCCTCCAAGAGATATCCAAGCAGCCATGGAAAAGCAAATGAGGGCTGAACGTGAAAAGAGAGAGAAAATTCTTATTGCAGAAGGCGAAAAAACATCTGCCATAACCATTGCTGAAGGTAATAAAGAAGCGGCTATCCTTAATGCCGAAGCGGAAAAACAAGCTGCAATCAAGAAAGCCGAAGCCCAAGCTGAAGCAATCCTCAAGGTAAAGAAAGCCGAAGCAGATGGCGAACTTCTCGTTAGAAAAGCCGAAGCGGAATCAATCAAGATGATTAACGAAGCAAATCCATCTAATGCCGTCTTAACTATCCGTTCTTATGAAACCTTAGCGAAGGTGGCTAATGGCAAAGCAACAAAACTCATCATTCCTTCCGATATTTCAAAAGTAACATCCCTTGCATCAGTCTTAACTGAAACTGTTCAAGAAATGAAAAAAGACGCGGATTCATCCGAAGAAGTGGTAGAAGAAAAGAAAATAAAACCAGCCATATCTAAAGAAAAAGTATCTTCAAGCGAGGATAAACTCCATGAAGAACTTCATAATGACCACAATGGCAAGAAAGTTCATCTTTAATTGAACAAAACATTTTAAAGGAACGTTAAAGGCTCTAAGCGGTCTTTAACGTTTTAATAAACCAATTATTCGTAAAGGAGGAAAAGAATGTTATTTGTTTCGTTATTGCTTGCAGCTACAACATCAATCAGCGGATGTGTAACTATCAAAAATGCTAAAGACTCGGCGGCTCTTTTGAGCGCTTCGAATGCCTTACTGAATGATGCACCAAACGCTTTTGATTATTCGAACTATAATCTCATTGAAAATGAAGAGATGTCTTTTTGTAAGCAAGAGCTACTTTCTTACGCTACCGAGAATCAATTGATTAGTGGAGATCAAGTTTCTTATTTAGAAGAGCAAATAAGAACATCTTCAGATTACAAATATTTCCCTTCGATAAAAAACGCTTTCATGAAAGATGAATCAACTTCTGAAAGAATAACGTTTGCATCTGATCTCGTTTCTTTTAATAACAACATTATTTTTGACGATGTTTCTCCTTTATCTGTTTCTAGCAAAACTACTAATGCCAAACCTACAATCAACAAAAAAGAGGCCGATTCTATCAATACTGCGTCTTTGTCTTTTGATAGCATGATGAATGGCGATGGAACGGGCGGAGGATCGAATACTGAAAGTCTTCCTCTTAATACAACGTATGATGAAACGAAAATCGCTAGTTCTAGCAGCGGAAAAGTCGATGAAACTAACTTTTTTGGCATAGTTTGCACTCCAGAAACTTGTATCGCAGTATATAATGCGGTCGCGAAATTCGTCAATAACAGAAATCTATATACAGCAAGTAACATAAAAGGACCTTTATTCACTATATACGATACAATCAAAACCTTTCTTACGATTAGTGGATTTAGCGTTTATCTAGCTGGTTCCTCTGCTTCAAAAATATCGGCAGTTTTAGATACGATAATTGCTGAATTCTGCGCTTTATTTGATTCTTTTGCTCCTATAGCCATAATTATTACCACTATTATTGCTCTTTTTCTTTCTGCAGCAGTCCATATCTTTTCTTGGATGATCGTTTGTGGTTCAAAAGGCAGAGGTTTTGCCTTTGGTTGGAAAGTTCATTCGCTGTTTAATTGGGAATTTTATTACGGAGATGTTTTATAATGGCTAAATCTAAGCATCACTTATATGAAAAATTCCTTAATCTAGAAAATCTTCCTAGCATCAAAAAGAGAGATAAGAACAAAATATTTTTTGATTGGTTTCTTGCTTATATGTTCTATGGTGCGTTAACGATCTTGCTATATTTGCAAGGAATCGAGACACAAACAACCTACGGAAAAACGATTTTAGCATTTATGATCGCTTTTTTCCTTATTGCCAATTTTCATCTTGCTAGATTCCTCTATCTAAGTCTCAAAAATAATACGTTTATCAAAAATTGGATGCCTTTCCTTTTTGTAGGATTGATCATCTTGGTTGCTGTTTCTTTTGCTCTTATTGGCTTTTTTAATGCGAAAACTACGACAAGAGAAGAAGATGGAATGCTATACGTTTCAAGGAATGTTAACACATTTCCTCTTTTGACATTCTTCCCTATTGTTATGCTTTCATATGGATTTTTTAGCTATTACGCTTTTTTATGCCAAATCCTAAAAAAGAAAGATACAAGCATTGATATGCAGGAATAAAGGCTTATATGGAAAAATACAAGAGAACTAAAACATATAAGCCATATGGTAGAAAATCACCAGCAAAAAGGCAGAAGACTCATATTGCTAATAAAGAACCGTTTAAATTCAGCAATATCTTCCTTAAAGAAGAAAATGTGATAAAAATTCATGATTGGCATGTCGAAGGATTTATCCGTGTGGATTTTTTCTTCATGGCACTTGCTTTTTTATTCGCTACATATGCCCAGTTACTTACTG
>CAVIBR010000032.1:0-7283 GCA_963641445.1 Bacteroides uniformis | reverse complement strand
AAAAAGATTCAATGATTAAACAGGCAGAAACAATAAAAATGCTTGCATCTAAAAATGATTGCGTAATCGTAGGTAGATGTGCAGATTACATACTAAAAGATAATCCTAATTTAATAAAAGTATTTCTATATGCACCCACTGAATATAGAATAAATAAAATTAAAGAAATGTATAATGATACTCGCAAAGAGGCGGAAAAGCGTGCAGTTCAATCTGACAAATCTAGAGCTTCATATTACGAGATAATTGCAAATAAAAAATGGGGAGCAAAAGAAAACTATGATATTTGCCTTGATTGTTCGATTGGAAACGAGAAGGCAGTAAATATAATTTGTGATTATATAAAGGAAAAAAGTAAATAAGCTAATATAAATAGTTGAAATTTTTTAGTTCATCAAGTCTAGGCACAAAACCATCAAGACACGAATCTAGCATTCTTGATTTTTGCCTTAGCTATGGGTTTTTGGCTTCTAAATAAGAATTAATAAGCCTTTTTAGGACTGAGTGGTGAGTGGCAAATCTTTCCTAAAAGAGTGGAATTTATAGTGAAGAAGAAATTCCCACTACTAATTAAGGTTTCTTAAGAAACTTTTGGTAATTAGAATATTCAGGAATATAGACATCCGCTCCGACGTCATTCCCGTGGGGATGGTAAGGGTTTTAGGTGAGTAAGCAGCAAACTATTCAGCCATATTATCCCGCTTTTCGGCAATCGCTAGGCGGTAGTTCGGGTCTTCATCTCAACCATGCTGCGGGCCTTCTTATCCATCCAGTTCAGGTCTGCATTTGCGTAAGGAACCTCCGGCTCAATGTCGAAAATGTCTGCCCCGATAGCCTCATCCAATTTTTCTGCGGCCTGGGCATTGGTACCGGGCACAGAGAAAAAATGCAACCAGTTTTTTTGAAATGCTATTAATAAAGTAGACAGCAGGCAGGACATGAGGTGTATAGGGGGGAGTCATTGAGAATTATTTAATTAAAGATAAAAGATAGCTCATTTTAAAATTAACGACACTTTTACGGGCGTTTTTCAAATTTATCTATTATTATCGAATCTCTTCTTTCGGTAATTTAGTAATAGTTTTTACTATAGAAATTACGACATAAACACTAGTCAGCAATTCCGTAAGCGGCATTGCATACCAAATAAGTGAAGGAGAAATCAAAGGTAATAGCAAAATAAGCGCACCACTTAATACAAGCCCACGAAGGATCGAGACAATAAAAGCGATGTTAGGCTTTAAAATCGACTGAAAATAGTAAGTAGAAAAAACATTTAATGGCAACAAAACGAAAGAAAGAGAATACACGCGAATGATGCTCGGTGCGATTTCTAAGATTGAATCTGTCGCTTTGATAAAAACCTTTACATAAAGATTTGGAACACTAAGACTAAGGATCGTCCAAAAGAGAGCGAAAGCAAACGCGCTTATCAGAGAAAATTTCAAAGTCTCTTTGATTCTTTCTGATTTCTTAGCGCCATAATTGGCCGAAATGATAGGTTGGCTTGCTTGACCTACGCTATAAGCGCAGCATTGAACAAACGTGCTTATCGTAATTATTGGACCATATACAGCTAGAGCATCAGAACCTAGATATTTCATGATCTGTCGATTAAATAGGACAGTTAATATACCCATGGCCGCATCAACAAAGAAAGTCGAAAATCCAGTCCTGGATATCATCCAAAGTTTCTTCCAAAAATTATCAATCTTTACAAATTTGAGCGTATTTGTTTTTCTAACAAAGTGAATCATCATAACAACGAAAGAAATGCCTGAACCAATAGCGGTCGCAAGACCTGCCCCAAAGATGCCCATATTCAACACAAAGGTAAAAACAATATCACCAATGACATTGAAAACCCCTCCAGATAAAACACCAACAGTTGCTAATAATGGATCGTTATCGTTTCTTAGATAAGCCGCTAAATACTGATTGAATAAGAAAAGAGGGAGAACATACTTGATGGGTTTAAGATATGAAATAGCAAGCGATAAAATCTCTTCATCGCTAGCGCCAAAGAAGACAAGAATAGGTTTCTCGAATAAGATGATAGATAAAGTTGCAATAATCGATAAAACAATAGCCCCGATAAAAGAGACGGTAAAATACTGATTAGCATCTTTTTGATCTTCATCTCTCTTTCCTCTAATTGCTGAAAAAAGAATGCTGCCACCAACACCCATGAATAAACCTAAGCTATAAATGATGTTCCAAATTGGTGCAACAACAGCTAGAGCGGCCGTCCCATTAGGTCCTTGATATTGGCCGACAACCGCCATATCAACGATGCTATAGATAGAAACAATCATCGCCGATCCGAAAGCGGCAAGCAAATACTTGAAGTAGATTTTTTTGATTTTTCCGTTAGTTAAGTCCATATTCGATTTTCTCCCGAAAAAAAGCTGGACAGGTAATAGACATTTCAGTCTACACCTTATCCAGCTGTTGTTTCTCTTGAACAACTCACCCTCCAGTGAACGGGACTATTCTACCATCTAAAAAATTGAATGCAACAAGAAAACGTTAATCTATTAGTTACCAATTGATGTGAAACGCTTAATAAGTTTCGGGCATCTTGCATCAGTTTCATGAGCTTTTCAAGTTGGACCTGGTTCGGCGACTTTAGTTTCAGTACCACCCTCGGCGTTCTGCTGTATTTGACGTTCCATCTTGCACTAGTCAAGAGAAAGTGGACAGTCCCCTGTCCTTTTTTGCCTTGGCTGTCCACCCTTGCTATTCGCTGCCCCCTTGCCCCTGTTTCTCTTCTCCCTCCCTTTTCGCGCCGCTCCAGCTGCCATAGAACTTCTCGGTGAACTGCTATTAATAAAGTAGACAGCAGGCAGGACGAAGATATACATTGAGCCCGTGTCTGCGGGACAACCCCTAAGTGGTTCGCGATTACTTTGTCACATAACGCTTTATTATTTGCACATATTTAGCACATATTTAATATTCACAATTAGTAATGCATATTATAATTGAACTAGTTATGGAGGTTCTAAATATGCCAAGCGTAAATGTAACAATCAGAATGGATGAGAACGACAAGAAGGATGCAGAGAAACTTTTCTCCGAATTGGGATTGACGATGAATGCGGCTTTCAACATGTTCGCCAAGCAAGCTGTTAGGGAGCAAGCCATCCCATTCAAGATTACCAAGAATCCAAATGTCGAGTATATGGATAGAAACACGCTTAAAGAACTCTACGCCAAATCTACCAAGAAATACGGTAAGGCTTATGAGGAGCTAGCTAAATAATGTTTTATTTTTCCAAAGACGACATCATTTTTATTCATTCTAATCTCATTGCCGATTACGGCGGAAGCGATGGAATCAGAGATGAGTGAATGCTTGAATCAGCAATCAACACGCCTCTTCACTTCTGATTTGCGTGGGGGTTTTGAGAATTTCCACTACTCTTTTGGATCTTAATCAGCGAAAGACCAACAAAAAAGAAAAAATCCTCATACCGCCGAGGGGATGAGGGGATATTTATATGCTGGTGCCCGGCGCGAGAGTCGAACTCGCATGGATTTCTCCGAACGATTTTGAGTTCTTTAAGTCTGGGCGCAAAACCATCAAGGAACGAAACTAGCACTTTGACACTTTCAAAATCTTATAAAGATTTTTAAAAATGATTTTGAGGTTCAAATTAAATACAAAAAACGCTCCAATATAGAATGCTTCCTTGCGTATCGAATCCTCTTTACCTCTTCGCTTCTTTATTCTTTTTAGTTTTCATGACATTACCGTTCTTATCATTCTTAGTTAAATCAATAAGATGATCGGTGTGTTGAGCGTGTCTACAAACATATGTTTGAGGCTTAAAAATTGGAGGAAACTTATAACATAGCGATTATCGATTACTCGCCAAGTGCAATAGCAATTTCCCTTTGAATTGGATTGCTTTTGAAAAAATACCACAGAATGTGATCGAGGTTATGCAAATCAACATTTGAATTTTTCGAGATGTCTTTCACTATTTTGTCGTATTTTACGTAATCATCAAGGTCTTTCAGATGATTGATGGTTACGCCAAAATGTTTAGCGTAATAAGGAATGACGCTCCTAACAACCGAGTCGTATATCGCATAAGCATCTTTTCTTCCGTTTTTGTTCCATCTATAAATCCATTTGCACACTTTGCTAGCAAGGCTGATTGGTACAGGATTTCCTTTTAAGAACGTTAGGATATCATCAACGGCGTTATTTCGACCATTGATGATATCATCGATTATCTTTGAATTCGTAAACAAATATCTAGCGAATGCATTGACGGCCTTATTCGAAGTCCTAGTGTGATTGATATTTCGAATCACACTAATCAAACTTTCCCATTCGCTTTGAGGAACATTTTTCAAGGAAGGACATGATGTTTTGATTCTATTAAAAATCTTCTGTGGAACTTTGGAATTGTATTTTTTGTCATTATCAATGAGTACGTTACAAATATCGGCGTTACGTTTATTTATTATCGGAAGGAAATTATCATCGAAATCCAAGCATCTTAGCTTAGGGTCGCATGTTTTGAAAATCAAGCAAAGCGGCAAAGTCATAACCGGGTAACCTTATTTTCTTTTAACGTAATTTGGGCAAGGGCCCGTAAGATGCCACTGCAACGAGCAGCCAGCGTAATTTGCACATTTATAGCACATTGTTTTTCTGAATTCTTCTCCTATTCTCTTCTGCTCGGCTATCCGCCTTTCTTGCATGCGTCTTTGTTCTTCCTGAGCTCTTCTGGCATCATACGCTTGCCTTTCCGCCACTCTTCTTTGCTCCTCTTGGGCGCGTCTTGCGTCATCGGCTTGTCTTTTAAGCAAACGGTTTTGCTCGTCTTGGGCTTTTTTGGCATCGTCAGCTTGTTTTTGCAATATTCTATTTTGCTCATCAAGAGCTCTTCTTGCATCTTCAGCCGCACGATGCTCTCTCATCGCTTGTTCTGATTTAGCGTTTTCACCGTACAGTTTGTTTTCAAGAGAGTCGAAAACAGTAAGCATTGCGTCAACCGAATCGACATTTTTAACACGGCAATTGAGAACAAAATCCCTGCGATAATTCATAGGGAATTCGAAAGCCTTGTTGAGAACGCTAATAACAATGGGGTCAAGGCCGGAAAGAATTTCTTCCCTCCTTTGTGCTAGTTCCATTTCCGCCTCGTCACCAATCTCTTTCATTTTTGAGTCAAGCAAATCAAATTTGGCTTGGCTATCAGCCATTATTGAATCTCTTTTTTTAAGATTGGCCTCCTGTTTCTCAATGATAGCCTTAATGAGAATAGAAAGTTTCAATTCGTTAATTCTCTTATTATTTGAGGAGATTTTTCCATATATGCCGTTTTTCGTGACATCTAGCTCTTTATCGCCTGAGTCTATCGCGGTTTTATTCTGTTTTATCTTGTTTTTGTTTGCCACAATCTCTCTGTCATAAAGGAAAACCCTCCCTTTCAAAACCAAGAAGACTATGCCTGCAACTATGCCGATTCCACAAATTGCCGAGCCAACCGACAAAAAAGCATACATAACGCCAGCTAGCACCGCAAAGATAGCGGCGATTGCGAATGAGATGATGGCCGCAATCAAAAATTTCCTTTCCTTGCTCGAACATATCTTATCGTTGTTTGAATCGAGGTCTTTGTTTTCCGACTCGAGTTTCTTCTTCCTTTCGGTGAAGACATCTTTTTGTTGTTCGAATGAAGCCTTTAATTCTTCATTTTCTTGCTTTAATCCATCTATCTCAGAAACATATCCTTTCACATCGTCATTCGAAAGAAAGGCATTTCCGAACCAAGAAAGAGTAAAAGCATCAAGGGAATCATGGCCATCATCAAGGGAATCATGGCCATGCAATTCTAACTTGCGCTTAAGATTTTCAAAATCAAAAGATATTTTTTTATTTTCTTGCTTTGCATATTGAATTTCATAATCTATGTATAGTGCGGATAGAACACCGGCTATTTCCTTGTTGTCATCAGAGTAATATTCTTTCTCTAACTCAGATTCAAATTTCGTTAATTCCTTATTGGCATCTTCATATATTTTTTTGGCCTGTTTGTTAATTACGTCAGACTTTTGCTTATATTCTTTCGCGATTTCAATCTCGGCATCAAGGCATTTTTCAAATGCATCGATCGCATCGGTGATCTTTTTGACGCTATCTCCCATAAGTGAATTTCCTTTATTTCAAGAAAGACATCACCTTGTCATCATATTTTGCGACGACTCTAAGGATGTTGGTTCCACCAGCGGTCTTTAAGGAATAGACGTTCAAAACAGCAGGCTTGCCACCATTGCTGGCTAAATTTGAAGCCGTTTCAGTTTTTTCAAACTTTAATTCCAAAACGTCTCCTTTTGAAATCGTTTTGTCGAATTCCCTAACCGCCCACATCGTGAGCTTTCCATCGACGATGCTCAAAGGCATCTTTCCGGATTTGACCGGTGTAACAGGCCCCTCGATATCTCCAAGGACTTGCCCATTGGCTCTTAGTAATCCTTTTAAAAATCCCAATTTCTTTTCCATGTTTATTTATTCCTTTCTATTTAGAGGTTTTTGGTCTTTGAATGCCTCTATGTGTAGATAACACCTTTATTTTACCCCCCCCGCAAAAGTCAAGGTTTTAGCGAAAAATGGCGCCGAATCGATGCCATTTTGCAATGTCACGTTATTTCTCTGCTTCTTTATTCTTTCTTGGTTTTCACGACATTCCCGTTCTCATCATCTTTCGTCCTATTTGAAAGGTAATCGGATAATTTCATGACCGTGGATTTATGTTACGAAGCATCGAAATGGGAATTGATAGGCGAGTGGATATCTTGAGAATTCCCACTACTCTTTTTGGTTTTGCCATCAATCGATGAAAGAACAGCAAAAAGAAAAACCCTCATACCGCCGAGGGGATGAGGGGATATTGATATGCTGGTGCCCGGCGCGAGAGTCGAACTCGCATGGATTTCTCCGAACGATTTTGAGTTCTTTAAGTCTAGGCACAAAACCATCAAGAGATGAATCTGCACTCTTGATTTTTGCCTTAGTTAAGGGCTTTTTGGTATCTATTCAAGAACTAATAAGCCTTTTAAGGACTTTGTGGTGAGTGGCAAATCTTTCCAAAAAGAGTGGAATTTATAGTGGAGAAGAAATTTCCACTACTCAAGTGGAGGTTTCTTCCACTACATGCCGAGATTTCTCAAGCCATTTCGAGCGAAGTCGACCTCTCAACTTCCACTGCTATTTTACCATTTTTTAAAGGCTCTTTCGAGTAGTGGAAACTAATAATTTTTCC
>CAVIBR010000031.1:0-7824 GCA_963641445.1 Bacteroides uniformis | reverse complement strand
CTAATTATTACAAAGGGTGCAAGGAACGCCTAAAGGCCATGGGAATCGAATATTCGAGGCCTTTACATCCTCAAAACAAATCCGGAGTGAATGGTGTTAGTTACAACGATAAGAGGAATGTATGGACGGCTTCTATTACTGCTAACAATAAGCACATTTATTTAGGCTCATTCAAGACTTTTGAAGAAGCTGTGAAGGCTAGGCTTGAAGCTGAAGAGAAATACGGAACACCTATAGTATCTTCCTCAAAAGATGATAATGCCAACAGTAGTGGAAGCTCATTTATTGACCTTTGTGGAAAGGAATTTGAGCATTTCAAGGTCATCAAATTCATCGGAAATCCTGGTGGAAGAGAAGGACCAAAACGCCTTTGGAAATGCCTTTGTGAATGCGGGAATTATTTTGTGGCTTCCTCCACTCAAATTAGAAAAATGTGCATCGTATCATGTGGATGTATAGAACCGCCTAAGAAAGAGATAAACCACAAAGTTTACAAGAATCATCTTGGCTATTATGTCGATGGTAGTTGTTATACAACCATTAAGAGGAAAGAGTCTTACAAGAATTCTAAGAGCAAGATCAAAGGAGTCTTTCAGCATAAATGCGGTACCTGGTATGCAAAGCTCACCTTCAAAGGAATTTCATATGTTTTTAGGTGCGATTCTAAGATAGAGGCTATCTACAAGAGAAAAGAACTAGAGATGGAGTACTTCGATCCATATCTAGAAAAAAACGAGAAGAAGATAGAAAAGAAAATGAAATGAAAGAAATAAAACTATGAAATACGAATACAAAGTTATTAGAGAAACTGAAATCAGAAATTTAGAACCAGAGTTCAATATGTTAGCTAGACAGGGATGGAGAGTCATCTCCGTAGTCTTCGATTATGATGAATCGTGCTTTGTGGCAACACTTGAGAAAGCAAACTAAAAGAAGAAATGACAACATCTTATGATTGTCTAATCTTAATATGTGCAAACTACATAAAAGTAGCGATGGTATCTTGATTATGAGATTACTCATCACTAAAATAAAGGGCTAGAGATAAACATTCTTTCAGGGGATTCCCAGTTCCTGGAAATGTTTGACTTATCTCTTTTTCCTATTGTCCCAAGAATACTTTTTTGGGATCGTTCTTTTTACTATCTCAAAGGTTTCTTGTTTTTGTTTTCTCTAAAAATGAATAAAGAAAGGAGAAGAAAACAAGTATGAAAAACAAATTTAAGAAATCCAAGATTATCGTCCCTGCTCTCGCTTTGATCACTGCTACGACAGTCGCCAGTGTCACTGGTACTGTGGCATGGTTCACGGCAAGCAGAACTGCGACAGTCACAGCTGAATCGTTTGCCACTGCCAAAGTCGATTCGACCATGAGCGTCACAGTCACCGCCGATCAAAATAGCGGCACAGAGACTGTCTCTGGAAATGACGCCAAAATCAGCGTCCCAGGAAAAATCACTCACGGATCCTATAATGCAGATACTAATGCTACTGGCTCTCTCTATGTCGCAAATTTGAATGATTCAGTTGTAGTTACTGGCTACAAGGATTTGGGAACGGTTGAAAACCATACCGTTACAGACCAATCTGTTACAACCAACAAATGGTTAGCCAAATCCGCAACTGATTCTAAAGATAAGGTCTGGTATGGCGTTTCCTGGAAGATGAATTTCAAATACACGGCCACAGTCGACAATGAAACCAACTATTTATTATTCGACGTGAAGAACTCTAAATTTGAAGAAAAGGAAAGCAATGGCAATACGCTTCAGGGCCTTAGAATCGCATTCATGACGGCTAATTATTACTTTGTTGTCGGCGGGAATGACTCTGAAACACACACTACCGGAACTGGAAGTACTTCTACTGGAAATTATGGAAACAATTATGCAAAAGTCGGTACAGAAACGGCCAAATTGGAAGACGGCGATGCAAACCTTTCAAAGTCTGCATTAACCCTCGGCGTCCTTCCTTCCAACGGAGATGCATTATTAGTCACATGTGTCGCATGGTTTGAAGGAGGTGATTCCAACATCGTCAACAAGATTAATGACGCTTATACTGTCATGAGCAAGGTTAATGCCACATTGGAATTCTATTCCAGAAAAGCTTAATCGACGATAATCTCAATTCGAAAATTTAACCTTTGAAACAACTGGGGTCCATAGGATAGTTCAATCCTGTGGATCCTTTATTTTTCTATTACAACAATAAAACCCACAATTTGATTTGAAGCAGAGATTTGACATTTATAAGAGGTAAAAAATAAAGGGTGATTGAATTTAAGATACAAGCATAGATTAACTAGTCTTCATTATTGAATTATTTGATTAGCATACTGAATTTATTTGAGAGGAAAAAACAATGAACAATATAGAAAAATTCCATAAAGATGTTGTTACTTCAATTCTAAATGCATTTGAGAAGAAAAATATACCATATGATAATAATCGAAATGATTATGAAGAAGTTATGTTTGACTATATATCTATCCTTGATAAACTCATTTCTCAAAAGAAAAGAAGAGTTCATATTAGTAGTACGATTATGACTAGAATATCTGGTTCAGATACAGAGTCTCTTAGATTAAGGAAATTGATTTATGATATGAGATCAAAATTTGAAAATGGTGACGATGTTAATGGTCATTTATCTAAATGTATTTTAAAAAATCCTGGAGAAGCAGATAAAATGCTTGAAGACTGGAATATTTATCATTTGCATTTGTGTGAGGGGAATCCTGATTTTTTTGATTTATTGAGAAATCAAAGTAGTGATTTATTAATGGCAATGATTTTGAATAATGATGCTTATTTCATTGATATTACTGATCATTCATCAAATATTATATGGTATACAACTGACTACCTTAAAATCGTAAAAGATAATTGGGAAAATGATCTTCTTGTTAAGGCAGATGCCGAAACTGTTACAAATGCAAATCAAAGTAAAGAAGAAATTAAAGAATTAAGAAGATTGAATATTAATTCAGATATGATATTGATCGACAACTCCTATTATTGCGTAAAAAACGCTTGTGGATATTCGACAGCCGGCTCGAGTATGAGGTCTAGAATGAGGCTTATTATCTTGAATCAAGACATCGATAAATTAAATTTTGATTATGATCATTTGGAACTTTATGAGTTTGACGTTAATTATTTATTCAAATTATTTGATTCAAAAGGTAATTGTATACAATTTCATAGATAGTTTTACTAAATATACTTAGGTTATCAATTTATTTATTAATATTGACTTTAGTTCTCTCTTAATCGGGAGAACTTTTATTTTGCAGATTTCTCGATTAGATAACATGAAGTGAGTAAATGATACGAATTTGATGTGGATAAGGGACTCTATGTAGAAAATTTGATTAGAAAATGCTATAATTTTGAAGAAAAGAAAAAGAGGTAGAGCATTATGCAATACGATTATCAAAAAATGGTGATTTCACTTAGGAATAAATTGGTTTTGTCGCAAGAAGAAATGGCTAAGAAATTAGGCGTTTCTTTTGCGTCCGTCAATCGATGGGAGACCGGAAGAAATCAGCCAACAATCAAAGCGAAGAGAAAGATAATCGACCTCTGCAAAAAGAATGGCGTTCAACTTTACGAAAAAGAAGACGTTAATGAAGAAAATAAGTAAGGGAGAGTGCGCTGATGGAAACGATAGACAATAGATCTAGACTGCTTGGCGATGATTTAAAGAAGGAAATAAAACAAGGATCAAAGATAAAAATTGTTGCATCCTATTTTTCCATTTACGCCTATGAAGCATTAAAGGAACAGCTAAATAATATTGAAGAACTAGAATTCATTTTTCCAACGCCAACATTTGTTAATGATGGCATCAAAGATAAGCTTAAGAAAGAAAAAAGGGAATATTTCATCCCTAAGCATATGAGGGAAAACTCTCTTTATGGAACTGAATTTGAAATAAGACTTAGAAATCAGCTCACTCAAAGAGTTATAGCTAAAGAGTGCGCTGAATGGGTTAGAAATAAAGTCGTATTCAAATCCAATACGACGGATAATGGACTTCAAAACTTCATCTATGTCGATAATGGAGAGAAGAAGTTCTGCTATATGCCAGTAAACGGATTCACATCCGTTGATTTAGGATATGAAAAAGATAACATGATGATTCAAGGAATCGTCAAAGGTGATGATGAATCCTTTACTAAGCTTTTCTTCAATCAATTCAAAAACATCTGGGATGATAATGAAAAACTTGAAGACGTAACATCATCCATTGCCGATTATATTTCTAGTGCATATACGGATAATTCTCCTGAATTCATCTATTTTGTGACTTTATACAATATTTTCAGTGAGTTTTTATCTGATATCATGTCCGAAGACTTCCTTCCAAATGAAGGAACTGGATTTAAGTCATCGATTATCTGGAATAAGCTTTATAACTTCCAAAGAGATGGCGTAATAGGGGTTATAAACAAACTTGAAAAATACAATGGCTGTATTCTTGCTGACTCTGTCGGTTTAGGTAAAACATTCACAGCTTTAGGCGTAATGAAATACTATTCTTTGAGAAATAAGAATATCCTTGTATTATCACCTAAAAAACTTGCTAATAGCTGGAATAAATATAGAGATAACGTTAAAACGAATATCTTTTATAAAGATAGAATTCATTTTGATGTTTTATATCACACAGATTTAGGAAGAAAGAGAGGCTATTCCAATGGTCATGATCTAACTTCCTTCAACTGGGATAACTACGACTTAGTAGTTATAGATGAATCTCATAATTTTAGAAATGCGAATAGCTATCGAGATAAGGAAACTAGATACGATTTCTTACTCAACAAAGTTATGAAGAGTGGCGTGAAGACGAAAGTCTTGATGCTCTCAGCAACACCGGTAAACAATCGTTTCAATGATTTGAAGAACCAATTAGCCCTAGCTTATGGCGATGACTACGAAGATTTCAACTCCAAACTAGATACTTCAAAAAATGTTGATACGATTCTTAAGAATGCTCAGCAAGCATTCAATGAATGGTCAAAGAAACCAAAAGAAGAAAGAAAGGCATCAGATTTGATGAATATTCTCGATATCGACTTTTCTATCCTTTTGGATAACGTCACTATCGCTAGATCAAGAAAACATATCACGAAATATTACGATACGGCTGATATTGGAAAATTTCCTAGGAGAAGAAAGCCTATTTCATATTCGTGTGATTTAGGAAAGAAAGATGAAGTTCTGGAATATGGCGATATCTTCGAACAATTGATGAGCCTTACTATGGCTGTATATGCTCCGATGGATTATGTCCTTCCTAGCAAAATCGCAAAATATGAAGAACTTTATGATACAACGGTAGGTCGTGCTACATTAAAACAAGTGGATCGTGAAAAAGCTCTTCAAAGGCTAATGTCTATCAACATGCTTAAGCGTTTAGAATCCTGTGTTGATTCTTTTAGAATCACGCTTAAGAAGGTAAGCAAGATAAATGAGGACACTCTTAATTCCATCAAGGCTTATGAACTAAACAAAGCTAAAAGCTCGTTTGTAGCTAATCAAGTCGATGAGGATGATTTTGATAATGAAGATTTCGATTTAGGCGATGATTCCACATTAGGTAAAGTCAAAATTGATTTTGCCGATATGGATTTAATCCTTTGGAAGAAGAATCTCTTAAAGGATCTTGAAACCCTTAATGGTCTTTATGAAATCATGGAATGGATAAGTCCGGAGAAGGATTTGAAACTCCAAAAACTTATCGATGTCATTGAAGATAAAATCGAACATCCATTTAATGAAGATAACAAGAAGATTCTTATCTTCTCAGCTTTTGCAGACACTGCAAACTATCTTTATGAGAATCTTGCACCATTGATGCTAAGCAGATACGGTCTTAAATCTGCTCGAATTGAAGGCGGAACAAAAGGCAATGCTACAAATGCCGGTGGAGATAAAGATACGGAAAGACTTTTGACTTTATTCTCTCCGATATCCAAAGAAAGAGACATCATATATCCTGAAGATAAGAACAATGATATTGATATCTTGATTGCGACTGACTGTGTTTCAGAAGGTCAGAACCTTCAAGACTGCGATATCTGCATTAACTACGATATTCACTGGAATCCAGTTAGAATCGTTCAAAGATTCGGTCGTATTGACCGTATCGGTTCTAAGAATGAATACGTTCAGCTTATAAATTTCTGGCCTAATTGCTCTCTTGATGAATACATCAATTTGAATTCGAGAGTTGAGAATAGAATGGCTTTAGTTGATGCGACAGCCACAGGAGACGATAACATCATCGCCTCAGAACAAGCTGATTTGGATTATAGAAAAGATCAACTTCAGAAACTTAAAGACGGTGATCTTCAAGATCTTGAGGATGTGGATGGATCCATTACCATCACAGATTTAGGCTTAAATGAATTTAGGATGGACATGATTTCCTATATCAAGGAACATGGCGAGCCTAAAAATATTCCACATGGTTTATATGCAGTAATAGAACATGATGATTCTTTAGGCATTCCTAAAGGCGTCATCTATGTTTTGAAGAATAGAAATCCAGGCGTGAACATCAATAGACAAAATAGGCTTCATCCATATTATTTGGTCTATCTTGATGAAGATGGAAATGTCATCCGTAATCACATGGAAGTAAAACAAATACTGGATATCATCCGTAAGGCTTCAAAACACATAGATAAGCCGATTGCTAAGCTTTGCGCAGCATTCAATAAAGAAACCAAAGATGGCTACAAGATGGATAAATATAGCAAGTTACTTGATGACTCTATCGCATCAATCATTGATGTGAAAGAATCAAATGATTTGTCTTCTTTGTTCAATGATGGATCTGATGTTCTATATGAAGGAAGTATCAAAGGACTTGATGACTTTGAACTCATCACTTTCTTTGTGGTGAAATAGAGGTGGTAGGATGTTCAATTTCAGCACGAAAACCTTAATCGATAAGAAATTCAAGATGACGGACTTGAATAAACAAATTAATGCTTCTAAAGAATGTAAGGAGCAAGAGAAGATAATTGAATCCGTCACTCTTAAAAACATCATATCTCCTAGAACTTTGAATGCATCCGAAGATAAGGAAATCAAGGAAGTATACGTGTTTGAGATAATCATGAAGGAAAGATACATTCCTGAGATATTCATTAGAGAATTTGATAAAAACATCAAGCTTATGACACTGTTCTTAATCAAACACGAAGAATATGAATGCGGTGTGATGGCATATAAAAAAGATAAATACAAAGATAAATACTATGCAACCAATTGGGATGATTGCACGAACTACGATATCCCTTTAGGAAGCAGCGTATCTGAAACGTACAAATTCATTCTATCTAAATTCCTAAAATATCCATTTCATGAAAAAGAAAGTGTGGATATGTACGTAAAAAGGAACAATCAGCTTGCTAAGCTAGATTTCCAGATAGATAAAACGGAAAAAGCAATCCGCTATGAAGTACAATCTAAGAAGAGATTCGAGTACAACGCGAGATTGAAAGAATACAAAGAAGAACGCAAGCAATTGCTTGAGGAGGAATAAGAATATGGCTGAGAAATTGGAAATGATGAGTGAGGATATCATTCAAGACAACATTGAATACATTGTAAGCAAATTTCCTAACGCGCTTAAGGAAACAAAAGATGAGAATGGGAAACTTGTAAAAAGAATTGATTTCGACGTTCTTAAGCAAGAATTATCTAATGTTGTCATTGATGATAAAAAAGAAAGATATCAGATGACATGGCCTGATAAAAAGAAGTCCATTCTTTTGGCTAACTCTAGAATCAATGGGACATTAAG
>CAVIBR010000030.1:0-10088 GCA_963641445.1 Bacteroides uniformis | reverse complement strand
TCGAACATATCTATAAGAAACTCAATAACAAACTCTTAGATCTTAAAAAGAGAGGACTTTTGCAATAGATATTTGGATATTCAAAAACCACATAATTCCAACTTATTTTCTTGAAATATGTGGTTTTTGTAGGTGATTTTCGTGTTTTTGAATAGGAAATTAGGCCTCCTATTTTTTCTTGCTTTCCTCTAACCAAACACGTCTTTGTTCGACATATTCAATTTCTTGGGCAAAGATCTCCTGTATATCCTATTTGCCTTCTTTAGCTTTTTGTTTTCATTTTCAAGAATTAGAGGTAAATCGAAATCTCCGAATTTCTTGGTTGGAAAATTCCAAGGCATCTATGCTCCAATCGTTTCATTTTCTTCTGTTGAATTAGGGTCTTTCTTGCAAAAGAAACACCATCTATGTCCTATATCGTATTCATATCTAAAATCTTCAGGCAAATCACTTAGATGATAATTCCTTAGATACTTGTATAAATCATAAATTCAACTTCTAAATATTTATTTCTCCTGACCTAGTCTTAACGTTTGCGCATGAAATAAAAATAACGATATTAGATGACGATGGTTTTCATCGCTATATTTCCTTCCTAAAATATCTCATTAAAATTCTCTTCGACTAATGAGTATATAGTGTTATACTATATACAACATTAAGAAACACATATATCAACGTGCTAGAATAATGTCTGTCTTTTATGAAGAAATATAACAAGAAAAAGCTACATACGCCTTTTGGAGCAGGAATAATTCTTTTATGCACTTTTTCTCTTGTTTCAGTAGGTTTTTCAACCTGGTATAGTGGCATTGGGGAGAATCAACGAGCCAGCGTTTCTTTGGAAATGGGAGAAATAATAGATAAGAACTCTTTCTTCACCTTTGAAGGAAACCCTGATCTAAGCGAATTTGATTTCATTGAAACTGCTATGTTACATACTAATCAATCTGATTCTAATTATGATGTAGCAGATCCTAATTACAACCTTGGCTATATAACAATTCCTTTCCAGATGAATGCAAAAGATAAAAAGCTAAGCGATTATCTTGGAACTGATTCTTCCTCACCAATAACAATCCGTTCTTTCTTGATTGATAAAACATCTAAACATCAAATATTTAACTATGGGTCAGTAACTAGTGGAACATTAACCTATAGCACGTCAGACGCATTTGGTGATTCAACAACGTTAACTCAATCGTCATTATTTTCATCTGCAAAGGAAAGAGGCTGCGATTTCACGATTACTGATTTTGCGTATCTCAATGAATCGAAAGTATATTTCAAAGTAAGACTTGAAATTACATTCACACCAACAACAAATTTCAAGACTGATATCTATGACAATTTAGATGATGGTGTTTTTAAATTTGCTTTTAGAGCAGGAGTGGTTTTCTAATATGAAGATGGGTAAGAAACCAACGTTATTAGTTTTATCATTCACTGCTGTAGCATCTATTTCTGCATCAGTAGGTTATGGTGCATGGATAACCGGTGATATGCTAGAAAAGGAAGATGAAATAGATATTTCCAAATCTAGCAGAGTTCCTGTAGCGTATATTGACGATACTAAATATTTCACATTAGATGCGGCTCTCGATGCAGCATATAATAATGGCAAAGAAGATAAAATATACGTCATCCCAAATTTAGCACATTCGTTATATATCCAAAAAAGTCACATTATTGAGAAAGGCGATTCTTTTCTTTTGCCTTATGAAGGAGAAACATGTCTTAATGAGGCAGACAACAACGGAACGGGATTTGCTGATAATAATACAAGCAATAGAAAAACTCAGGTTATTTTAAAAGAACAAGAAACGTTAACAATAGAAAGCGGAGCAACCATGACAATTGGGGCAATCACTGGCTCAGGGTCTAATCCTCAGGGGCAAGCTTCATCTAGTTATTGTGAACTAGTGATGAAGACGAAATCAGCTTTAATTGTCGAAGGAAACTTGAATTGTTATGGCTTCATTAAAGAAGACGGGGATGAATCTAATATTTTTGTAAATAAGGGTGGGACTTTAACAACCCCGGTGTCCTTCTATGATCACAGTTCAGGGACTACAAGCTGGGATATTTACCATAATAATGATGTTTTTCCTTATGAGCAGTTCGACGTTGCTTCAATTCGCCCTAAAATGACTTTCTTTTATGGCTCTTCGATGATTGGAAGGGCTCATTTATGGGGGAGTAATGTCAAAGATATGTTAACGAATGCTAATTTAATTGGCACATCCTCCTCATTTATCAACATGACATCGGAAGGTTCTAAGCTTGAGTGGAAATTCAATGATTCAAAAACGAATACCACATCTTCAAATTTTAGCGATCATTCTACCGATTTGAGACTCTCTGGAGATGGCTATTTTGACCATTTGGTTGTTGAAATTACTGTTAGCGCTTACTTAGACCCTTATGTTGTGGATAGCAAGGATTGTTACCTTCCAGTTCCAATGGGTTACAGCATTTATATTTGCGATGATTCTAATTTTACAATCCCATCAAACATTCGTGGTGTAAAATTCATGCCCGGCTCCGCTCTTTATTGTGAAGCTGGAGCTAATTTGACTTTTGATTCAAACGTTTCGTTTTATCAAAATACGACGGCTGCGGACGGTACAACATCTTTCAACTATCCAACCAAAGAAGCGGCCATTTTTGAAAATAACGGTTCTGTTTCGATAAATGGCTGTTTTGACGGAGTTATAACTTCGTCGTCAAACAAAATGGCTGATTCAAATTTTTCGTTGTGCTGGAGCTATGAACCGGTAAACGATAGCAAAGAGGGAAAAGACACAGAGCATGTTTATAATTGGGGCGGCGCAAAAGGAAATGTACTTAATAGTCAAGGGGAAGCGCAAATTTCAGAACTTACTGCTGGTTCAATTTATAAATCCGAAGCAAACAACGCTTCTTGGCAAAGCGCTGGAACATTGATAAGAGATATATCCAAAGTGTCTATCAGCGAGACTGATGAATACAATAATACCGGTATATCAGACGGCAACAGCGTGGGCACTTTTAATTTAGAAGCCGATATCAAACCTATAGACCCTGTCTCTGAAGATATTAAATATACATGGACAATAAGCGAACGTACGGGTCCAGAAGTCAATGGTTACTTCATATTCAATGAAGAAAATAAAGGATCATCTGTAACTGGAGAAGACTGCAATAAAGTTATATTTCACACAGACGCTAATGTTAATACTGAAAATGCTGTTTTTAAGATTGAATTGCTGGTGTCTTTTAAAAGAAAGGAAGATGGAAAGCAATCTAGTAAATCGGCAACGATACAATTGACTGCTAAAAAGAATGGCTGCATTCTTCCAACTTCTCTAGTCTTAATGGCGGACGGTACCTATAAACAAGCTGGATCGTTGAAAATCGGCGATGAGGTAATGTGTTTCAATCACGAGGCTGGTAAGATAATTCCAAATAAATTAATTATTAATTCGCACATTGATGAAGATGCTGACTTATATGAAGTAGTTCATTTGCAATTTGAGAATGGTAAAAAGACTTCATTGATTGATGAGCATGCCTATTTTGACGTCGAAGAGAACAAATACGTATATTTGAATAAATATAATGCCAAGGAATACATCGGTCATAGGTTCTTTTTTATAGATAACAAACTCTCTAGATATACGTTAAAACTTGAAAATGCAACAATCGAAAAAATGTTAACCAAGTTAGCTGCGCCGGTTAGTGCTTACCATTTAAATGTCATTGTTGATGACATGTTAAGCGTCGAAGGTGGAATTTCAGGCCTCTTCAATGTATTTGAATATGATCCAAATACTCTTGCGTTCGATAAAGAAAAAATGCAAAGAGACATTGAAAAGTACGGGTTAGCTGAATACGAAGCGTTCAAAGGGTATTTCCCTTACAAAGTTTTTAATGAATTATTGCCTTGCAAATATTTCAATGTAGCATGCGGAAAGGGATTGTTAAATTGGAGCATTATCAAATCCTATATTGCTAAATGGAAAGATCAACTCCTCGAAAACATGTAAACATGCTTCAACCAACAAAAATTAGTGTTAAAATAGAAAACAAGAAAAGATTATGAAACAAAAGAAAAACGCACATAACTTCGTAATTTCAGGGGGGGGGATTCTATTACTTACTTTGTAGCATCTCTCTTTTGAACGTTGGTTTTTCTTCTTGGTATAGTGGAATAGGTTCCCCTGCTAGTGCAGAAATAAATCTTTCAGTTGGTGACGTTCAAGAACTAGGACCATTTTTCACATACGACGAAAACATAGAAATGTTTGAATTTTGTGAAGATGGCATCGTCGATAGAAAAGAAGAAATGATTGTTTCGACCGGTGATGTCTGTATTGGATTCACTTTAGATGTTTCAAAACTGAAAGAAGCGGCGAAAACCCATTATTCCGTTGACAATCTAACTGATTTTTATATCAGCACGATTCTATCTCATACATATTCCTTAGACGCATTATTTAGCACTTACCTAAAGGGTGCAAAGTTAGGAATGAGTACCGAAGAAGTAGATGCTTATGATATCTCGCCATCTAGCGATCCAAGTATTTCATCAAATAATTACATAACTAAGTTTTCCTGCGCTTTGAGTGATTCAAACATAGAAACGCTTAAGTTCAAAATAAAATACTCATTTGACTTTCAAGATGAATTCAAAACAAAGGTATATCCTCAACTTTCTCATAATGTGTTTATGTTTTCCTTTAAAGCGGAGGCAGAACTTCAATGAAATCTAAGAAGAATATACTCCTTGTTAGCCTTTTAGCTTTATCTATTGTTCCTGTTGGCCAAAGTACATGGATCACTATTTTTAATGATAGTTCAAAATCTTATAGTAAATCTAAATCTGATGTTACCGAGGTAGCTTATACAATTAATGATTCAAAGGTTATCACTTATTATTTAACAATTGAATCCGCTCTGGAGCATACAACTTCAGGAATTATCTATGTTATTCCAGGAACAAATCCTACAATAACTAGAGATTGCGAAATCAAAAGCGGAGTTACTCTTTGCATTCCATATGATGACAAAGGGGATGGTACATATACTGATTTCACTAATGTGAAAAATCAATCCAATGATGGATTCGCAGATAAGGATGCCACTGCGGTAGCTAAAAATCGTAAGAATTTAGTGACTATCGCCTCAGGCATTATACTAACTAACAATGGAACTTTAGAGGTTGCAGGGAAGGTTGGCATCGGCAACAGCAACCAAAGGCCAAGCGGTTTTACTCTTGGCGATTATTGTGAAATTTTATTGGAAGATAAAGCAAAAATTCAAAATAACGGTCACATAAACCTCTATGGTTATATCAAGGAGTCATCCAGCAATAATGGCAGTTCAGTGGTGAATTCTTCGACTGGCAGCATGAAGATGCCTTATACCATTTATGATTATAGGGGTGGATCTTTTTCTTCAAGCGCCTACGCAAAGAATTCCATGCCTTTTAGTTATTTTGATTTTCCAAATTGTCATGCAAATCAAATTTTCGAATACGGTTCAAAATTGACTGGGGTTGCTTTACTATATGCTTTGAGCACGTATTATTCTTCCGAGTTATCGGTTTTAAGTAAAGAGGACGATGATTGCTTATTTAAAATGTCTAGTGGAAAAGTCAGCATGAAATATAATCCATTCAATTTTGGATATACAACTGCTGATGTGAGTAATAGCACAACAAATTCAACAGCTAATTACACGAGAATTACAATTGATGGTGATTTGAGCCTATCGTCCTTTATTATTTCAGTGGCAGGAAGTAACGTTGATACTTCTTCTGTTGAATGCCCAATTTCCTACAAATACCAAGTTACGCAAAATACCGGGACATTAACAATCGCAAGTAAAATGAAATTCTTATCCGGTTCTTCTTTGACCATAAATGAAGGTGCAAAATGCATAATCAATGCCGGCACGGCTTTTTATGAGGGCTATACGCCTAAAATGATTACTGGAGGTTCTGATTTTTCCCCTCAGAACATGGGTAGAGCGAAATTTCTTGTAAATGGAGAATTAACCATTAACAGCAATTTTGGCGGCATTGTAAACAGTGATAGTTCTACAGGGATGATTACTATCGGCGATAATTTCATCGATTATTTCGAAACAAACGAAATGCTCAACAGCAGCGACTCTAGCGCTTGGAATAGGCATATCGAATATGCTGAGTCATATAAATTAATTGATTCAGCACCATCTACTTTTAGATTGGAAAAATCAACGACACCATATAAATTATGCTCTAATGGCAATTATTGGGACGCTTCCGCAAATACTGATATGTCATCATTTACATTAGATAGTCCATCGGGAACTTCTAGTAACAAAACCGAAAAAACTTATACAGTTACTGCAACGTATGCTTGCTCTAATGTGACTTACTCTAGTACAAATGTTTCATACGAATGGAAAGTATCGACTAGCGATTATGACTCCGGACCATATACAGCAATCGAAAATCCTGATTTAACTATGCTGACTATAAATAATAACGTTGCTACTTTTACCACACCAGCTGCAACCTCAAAAAGCGTATATTATAAATTAACCTGCACAATCTCCTTTAAAAGAAAGGATACAACAACTTCAAATATGACTTTAACCTCTGGAATATATGAGGCATATTATTATGAATCAAGCGGAGGTTGCATTCTCCCAACCACAAAAGTCTTAATGGCCGATGGCACCTATAAACCAGCCGGATTAATCGAGAAAGGTGATAAAGTAATTTCTTTCAACCATGAGACTGGTAAACTTGAAACAAACGTTGTTATTGTTAATGCTCATAAAAACAAAGAAGCAAAAGATTGTAACGTCCTTCATTTGACTTTTAGCAATGGAAATACAACCGATCTCGTCTATAAACATGGATATTTCGATCTCACATTGAATAAGTATGTTTATCTAAGCATTGATAATTATCTAGAATACATCGGCCATGAATTTGCCTATGTTGATTCAAAACTCAACAGAATCAAGATCAAACTTGTTTCTGGTGAAGTTAAGAGAATGCATACAAAAGTTGTATCTCCTGTAACTGCAAATCATTTGAATTTAATCGCAGATAACATGCTTAGCTTATCTTCATCCATGGATGGCCTCTTCAATATCTTTGAATATGACCCAGCCACCCTCGCCTTCGATAAAGATAAAATGCAAAGGGATATTGATAAGTATGGTCTCCTTGGATATGAATCATTCCAACAATATTTCCCTAAGAAAATATATGACCTCCTACCGTGTAAATACCTAGGTGTTTCCATTGGTAAGGGATTGATAACTTGGGATGTAATAGAACAATACATCACAAGATGGAAAGACCAACTTCTTGAGAACATGTAGTTTTCTGCTTTAAACAGCTTGAATAAGTGTTAAAATAGAAAACAAGAATGAAACAAAAGAGAGGTAGACAAAATTTCACAATTTCAAGGGGGGGGATTCTACTACTTTGTAGTGTCTCTCTTTTAAGCGTTGGTTTCTCTTCTTGGTATAGTGGAATAGGTTCACCAATAACTACTGATTCAATAAATGTTGCAGTAGGAGATGTTATTGAAATAAACGCTATCGGTTTAAGCGATTTTGGCTTTGACGTAGTTGCTGGAAGTGCGACCAGCCTCACCACATCTAAACGTTTAAACGCTGATGATGGATCAGTAACAAGCACTTACCTAGATTCGCATTGTTTTTCTGTTAAAGCAACCATTGATATTAATGCTATGGGCAAGATGGATTACTACGATGATCTCTATCTATCCATCACTTTCGAATATTCCGGTTATAATAGTAAAACAAATAACATAATTGATTCTTTAGCTATATATCCAGAAAACTATGTCGGATATTCATTTGCCGCTTTTAAATCAAGCAAAACAACTCAAAAAAACAATGGAAGATCCACATTGTTTTCTTTTCCTATGAGAACTAAGAATGATATCTCAATATCTTCTATAGCATTACTTGATACGACATATCCACAGAAAAATGACCACGTTACAGGTGGAATAGATTATAAAGTTCCACTTATTTTTGAATTCATCATAGATACAGATACATTAAATTCAGAAATAGCCAATTCATCTTTCAAATATAGTGTTACTTTTTCTCTATCTAAAGAAGAGGCTAATTAATCATGAAGAAATTCTCTTTAATAACCTGTATCTTAGGAATATTATTAACTACATTTGGCGTTATCGGTTTTTCTGACTATATTGCAGATGGAATGATAGATACATCAGATACATCAACCATAAGCGATAAAGCGGTAGATGATGGAGACATGGTTACTTTGAGTTTCAAGTATGCGGTATGTGAATCGCTAGAAACGCAGACGTATGAAGCGGAATCAATTGATGGGACACCAGGAAAAGTTATAACAACCGGATATAGTATGAACAATAATAAAGATTATTACACGGGTTTCTTTACTTATTTAAACAGCATTGCCGATGGTAGCCCAAAAATCGAAACGACAATCGCCAAAGGCACATACACCTATAAGGGGATAGGGGATTGCGAGGGCTATTCAGTAATACTAAACGTGACAAGGAAAATAGAACATCTGTCACAACATCTGTCAATAGGAACGTTTGATATTTATAATGGTACATATACTTTATCGAAGAAAAAACTCGATTCTGTTTTACTTAAATATAATTATTACGATTATGCTATTCAAGAAAAGACGAAGGTTAATTTAAACGATAAAATCACGTATGATAGTTTGGATGAACTTCTTTCACTAACAGACGATGATAATTATAGATTTGCAGGGCTTGCCGCACAAAATGATGATGGAACGCCCAGCGAAACAAAAATCACTTTGCCATTCAATGCCGAGGAATCTAAAACCTACTACGCACTTTTTAATAAAACGAGCGTTGAGGGGAAATACGTCCTTGGGAAAACAATTTCAAATGAATGCACATCTACCGGAACTTATAACTTTAATTCTTTTGCAGCTGAAGGCAAATTCAATTTAACAAATGACGCTTCTTATTCTGAGGCTGATAACTATGTTTTTCTTGGTGATAAAACCTCAAAGATCAAAACGTCTAAAGGAGAGGAAGTAATAGGAACTAAAATATCTTCAGGTGTTACGGTTAATTTCGGTTTAAATAGTAGCAAGGCGTATATTGAGGGAGAATCAGCCAAAATCGAAGATCTTGAACCAGAAGATTCCAAACATTCACGACAATACACAGTTTTTTTGCGATCAGATTTATACATATATGGCACGCTTCTAATTGGTTCAAATTATGGAACAGCATCAAATACGGGTTACCAAGGACATATCGCAAACGAATACGTAACGTTGGATTTAAATGGTCATAACATTTATGTTGAAAACGGTACGTTAATTGCGTATGGGCTAATCAAGAATTCAAAAAAGAATGGGGAAGTTATTGCTCATGGAGGAATGGTATATACTTTGGCTGTCATTTATGATTATCGTGGTGGCAGTGCGACATTAAGTTTAGTTAATAGCAAAATAATGCCATTTCAGATCTACTCTCTCCCGTACTTTAGATGTAAGATGTGCCTTTGCTATTCTGATGATGGATGGACTAAGTTCATTGCCAACTGCTCCGTTAGAACGACAAGCGTCACTTCCAAAAACATACCGATCAATTTTATCGGCGGAACTAGCGACGAGGTACTCTTCAAATTATCTCAGCAAGAAAATTCCTATGTCGAAATAATTGGAACTGAAAATAATCAAATAACGAAAGACAAAGCCGAAACTAGTGATGAAGCCAAATTATGCTTGTCTCGTAGGCTAAGAATTAATTTTTACAATTGTTCAGTCAAAATGTCCAACATAGTAATTAACCCCGGTAAAGAAGTAGATACCAAAGACTACAATTTCCCAGTTTCTAGTTTCTTTGATATTTTGTTAATAAACACCGATCTATCTTTTTCTCAATCTTTAAAATTCATGCCAGGAATGTCATTTATTGCAGATAAAGACAGCGATGTTGTCCTGTCCTACGATTCTACAAACAGTAAATCAGCTCAAATATCCGTTTTAGGAGAAAACGCTTATTACTACGATTCTGAAAATAATA
>CAVIBR010000029.1:0-10513 GCA_963641445.1 Bacteroides uniformis | reverse complement strand
TAATTTGTTTTTTATTTTTGATGGTAAAAGAATGCTTTTATATGGTATTATAAAATGCTGAAAAGAGGCATTATTATGGACCTAAAAAAGTATCCTAACGTCACATTGCTTGATCATCCTTTGCTTAAGCACAAAATCACAATTCTACGTGATAAAAACACCGGAACAAATGAATTTAGAAGAGTCGTTAAGGAAATCGCTCTTATGGAAGGGTATGAAGCATTAAAAGACCTTCCAGTTGAAATGGTTGAAGTTGAAACTCCAATCGAAAAATCTTCTCAGCCAATGGTTTCTGGAAAGAAACTTTGTTTCGTCCCAATCCTTCGTGCGGGACTTGGAATGGTTGATGGCATGACAGAATTAGTCCCATCGGCTAAAGTTGGTCATATCGGTTTATATCGTGATGAAGAAACCCATATTCCGCATGAGTATTATTGCAAATTGCCATACGACTTAGGCGATAGAGAAATCTATGTCGTTGACCCAATGCTTGCAACAGGTGGTTCAGCAATTGATGCAATAACACTTCTAAAGCAACATGGAGCAAGGAATCTTCACTTCATTTGCATTATTGCCGCTCCGGAAGGCGTTGAAGCATTTGAAAAAGCCTATCCAGAAATCCCTTTATACATCGGTGCATTAGACCGTGAATTAAATGAAAATGCCTACATCTGCCCAGGACTTGGGGATGCAGGAGATAGAATCTTCGGAACAGTCAAATAATCAAATTTCCAAAAATACCCTGCAAAAAGGGTATTTTTTTCAATAATTAATCTAGAATCAACCAAACATTAAGCGAAATATTGGCTTTTTACATACCATTTTTAGATATTTGGATTTTTGAAGAAAAAGAAAACCCCACAAAAAGTGGGGTTAATTTTCATTAGAACTAGTTTATTTAGCTTCTACTTCAACAGCGTTTTCTTTGGAAACATTCGTTTCTTCAGAAACCGTATTATTTTGTGAAGCGGCTAAAACTTTCATTCTTTCTTGACGGCGGATTTCACGTTCCTTATCTGAAGCGTCACGATGAGCCATCACATTAAACGCAATAAGCATAATAGCAACTGCTCCTGCAATAAGGATGAAACCAAACCAGCGATAGTCCATACCGGTTGCTTTAGTAAAATCCGCATTGCCAGTCCAGTTCTCGCTGTTCTTCTTTGGAAGGTAATCAGAGATGATACCTAAAATGATCATGATGATCCCGCCCAAAGCTAAAGCGCCATCGAAAACACAAACGATTGAACGCCAGATGGTATGCCATCTTTTGCTATGAACTTTTTTTGTTTTAAGTTGTGTCTCTGCCATATTTTTTCTTTCTTTTAATTAATTAGTCGACTTTGGTTGCATCGGCTTCTGGTGCTGGAGCTGCTGGAGCATCTCCTCCACCGATCTTGTTGTCATTTGCTTGAGCTTGTTTGATTAATTCATCTAAAACTGGAACATAAGCATCACGGAATGCTGGTTCAACTTCGCGGACTAATCCGCCGATTGAATCTTGTGTCTCTTTGATAACATCGCCAAAGCCTTTGCCCATTGGTAAATCACGACGTCCTGTCATGAATTCAACAAGTTCGAAAACCTTATCTTGGACACCCATGAAACGGGAATCGGTGATATGGGAATTTTGACGAACGATGGAAAGATATTGGACGACTTGGTTGATATCATTGCCGATAAATTTGCTTGCAGCGGATTCTTCGCCTTTAGCTTCTCTACGGGCTTGGTTATAATCGCTAAATAATTTGACTAAGTCATTTGTGAGAGTCATGTAAGCGACTGTGCGATACATTCTTTCTTCAAGAGTATCAACGTTTTCAACTGTTGCTACATCAATGCCGTTTTTCTTTGCATCAGCAAGGATGCCGCGAACCATTCCTTCAATGTTCTCATGAATTGGGAGAACGGATTTGAAGATAGCGAGATGTTGAGCATGATCAACACGAAGATCATTGTCAGCTACTTTGATGATTGTTGAGCCATCGCCATAAACTTCTTCATAGAAATCGCGGATTAATTTTTCTAATTTTTGTCCGTTTTCACCAGAATTGTTGATAATGCTCTTGAGTGGTGTATTTTGATCTACTTCAACGAGAATGCTTCTCTTTTTCTCGTTATAAGCGTTCATATCATATTTGTCTCTTGGAAGTGTATATTCAAGAGTGTCTCTGATAACAACTTTGTAATGTTCGAGTGTTGTAACTACTTGTGAAACTTGATTCATTGTTTTTTTGTCCTTTCTTCAACTTCAATAGTTGTCTTGGGGTTAATACTCTCCTCAGATGGGTAGACATATTTTTCCAAATCACTGAAATGATCAATCAAGAATTTTGCATGAGACTGTACTCTTTTTGGAGCATGCGACATGCAATAACTATTGTCGTAATAGCCATCAAACATGGAAATATCATTTCCAGAATCACCTACGACCAATATATTATCTTTAGAAATGTTGTTCTTTTCAAGATAAAATGCAATTCCTGAAGACTTAGTCACACCTTTCGGAGTAACTTCTATGGCTTGATTGCTGGAGGCAAAGTTCAAATTTGGGTAACGGATGCTAAGCAAGTCTGTGAGCTCTTCAGATTTTTGAATGTATTTCTTCCATGGGCCAACAAATAAAAGGACTTTATATACCTCACCTTTTTCTAGTTGCTCATAGTAAACCTTTTCGCTTTTGAAGACTCTTTCATGATAGCAGCCTTGATAAACTTCGTATAAACGATATCCGATTCTAGGGAATAATTTCATCATTGAGACATCGATTACAAAATTGCAGTTTTTGCAAAATAGAGAAATGAACATCAACTTGTGCTCTCTTCTTATTTGATTAAGAACCGTTTTTAATTCTTCGATTGAAAAGAAAGTTTCTTTGACAATCTCTCCATTATCTATAATTAAGGATCCATTGCAGGCGATTGCATCTACTGGTCTATCAAGAGACTTTGCTACCTTATCGGCAAAGAATTTGCCCCTTCCGCTAACAACTAAGAGTTTGCCCCCATCATCGATGAAACGACGTAGGAATTTCTTAGAATCTTTAGGGATTAGCATGATCCTCTTCTTAGGGTAGAAAAGTGTACCATCTAAATCTGTTGCTATAACCTTAGGCATAACCATGTGTGATATTTTAGCTTTATTGGTTTTAAAAGTTAAGTTCTTTTTGCTTGACCATTATTTTATGTGGTCAACCAAAAACTTTGCTTTCTTAACTGCCTCCTTAAATTCATCAATTTTCGTTTCACTTGGAGAGTAGGCTACCATGAACTCATATTCCTTCTGGTTTTTAATAAAGAAAACCAAGTCAATATATTCATAAAGCTCAATTAAACCTTTATATGATGATTCATAAGTCTTTTTGAATGTTTCTTCATCAAAAGATAAGCCATCCGAAAGAAATCTAAAACGGTTTCTAGCAATAGAAAGTAATTTGCCTGCAAAAATATAATAAAGAGTGATTTTGTAGCCATTTTGTGAGGCGTATTTAATGTAGTTAATGTGCTTAGGATCAGTTAAAGATGATGTTGAAACAAAGGAAGAACCTCCGATAATTCCTTGATATAAAGGCATAACAGGGAGAGATTGCATGAAAGAATTCTTAAAGCAATCAGCAAAGGTTCCTCTACCAGATCCTTCTACCCCACAAACTAATATCAGTTCTTTCGCATTACTTCTTTCTGCCATTTTTGCCCACCTTCACAACTTGTAATTTAGAGTTCAAATATTCTTTAGCTCCATTTGAATATTCGTAGATTAGATACCCGTCCTCAACATAGGCGACTGGAATACCGTTTTTGAAGTTGTTTTGCTTAACTTTCTCTAACCCGTATTTGGATGCCTTATGTGTTAGGGTATATAGATATTTCTTATATTTAGTTGACGATGCCGTACCTAAGTATTCACTTACGACTTTACCTCCAACTCTGTGAGACAGGTAGTAATAGTAATGTCCGTTAATCTTTTTTCTTGTCAAAGTCTTTTTCATGAGGATATTTTACCCCATCAAAATCTATTAGGCAACATAATATTTTTGTTGGTTAAGTCATAATTTGAAAAAAGAAAAGAGTGCCGAAGCACTCTAGACTTTTTGAATACGATTATTTCAATTCGTTTTCAGTTTCGATAACTCCATAGCCACCATCTATTCTCTTATAGGCAACAGCTACTTTGTCATCATCTTCATCAAGATAAACGAAGAACGTATGTCCTAAAGCATTCATTCTTGTAATGGCATCATCAAGGTTCATTGGCTCAAGATAGATTGACTTAGTTCTAACAACTTCGTCATCACCGTTTTCAGATTCGTCTTCTGCTAAATTTTCGAAAGCAATCGCACGTCCTAACCCTAATCCTTGACCAGCGCTTTTAGAACGATTCATTCTTGTTTTAAGACGACGCATTTGATCTTCTAACTTATCAATAGCTAAGTCAACGGCAGCATACAAATCGTTGTCACGAACCTCTGTTCTGAAGTCCATGGATTTGGTGAAAATCGTGATTTCGATCTTGGCACCAACTGTGTAGGCAACCGCTACAACTCTCGCTAAGATTTCTTCGTCACTCTTAACGAAATATTTCTCTACACGTGCTAATTTCTTTTCAATTGTTGCACGAATAGAGTCGGTAATTTGAATATTCTTACCGACTATTTGTATCTTCATTTATTTACCTCCTGGGATATTGATATCCCTTACAACAACATAATAAAAGAACCACAAAAAAAGTAAATACTGCAGTTTAAAAAATGCAGCAACCATCGAAACTATTTCTTACTTATAAAATTGTAAGCGTTTACAATTGCTATATAAAAACCCCTACTTAGAATCATTAAGTAGGGAGTTAATCATTAACTTAGGGGTTTTTGCTAGTTTTTAGAAAAGAATTGTTTAAGTGCTTCAACCTTATCTAAGCATTCCCAAGGAAGATCGATGTCCTTTCTTCCAAATGCTCCATAGTTGGTTGTATCAGCATATTTGAACGTTGGTTTTCTTAAAGAGAATTTTTCTATGATTGCACCAGGTCTAGCATCAAAGAATTTTCTAACCGCTTCTAAGATTAATTCGGTTGAATAATGTTCAGTGCCAAATGAAGAAACGTTGATTGAAAGAGGCTCTGCAACACCAATAGCATAAGAGAGTTGAACTTCTAATCTTTCAGCTGCACCAGCTGCTACAAGGTTCTTAGCAATATATCTTGCGTAATACGAAGCGGATCTATCAACCTTAGATGGATCTTTGCCTGAGAAGGCTCCTCCACCATGTCTTGCTGATCCGCCATATGTATCAACGATTAGTTTTCTACCCGTTAATCCCGTATCTCCCATAGGTCCTCCAATGCAGAAACGACCTGTTGGATTGATCAAGCATTTGAAGTCAGTATTCAAACCGAATGATTCAACAACCGGAACCATGATTTGATCATGAATATAGGTTTTGAATTCATCGAGATTAACTTCTTCATCATGCTGGCAAGACATAAGAATCGTATCAATACGAGGCGAGGTAGGATTTGTGTAATCAATCGTTACCTGGGACTTCATATCTGGGCGCGCATGAAGGAATTTCCCTTCCTTTCTTAAAGCGGTTGCTTTCCTGACTAATTTATGAGCGATAGAAACAGGGAAAGGCATATAATTCGATGTTTCTTTTGACGCATAGCCAAACATGATGCCTTGATCTCCTGCGCCCATGTCTAGTTCATTGCCTCTTTCGATGCCCATATTGATGTCTGGAGATTGTTCTTTGACTTTTACTAGTATTTCGCAGCTATCGCAGCCAATGCCACTTTCTGGGCTCGTATAGCCTATTTCCCTCAAAACATTTCTAGCAATCCCTTCGTAATCGATATGACCTCTAACGGTGATTTCTCCACCAATAACGATGAATTCAGTCGTAGCGAAAACTTCGCATGCGACATGTGCTTGTGGATCCAAGGCTAAGCAGGCATCCAAAACTGAATCGGCAATCTTGTCACAGACTTTATCTGGGTGACCTTCGGAAACCGATTCGGACGTAAATAAAACTTTTTCCATTGATATACTCCTTTTTACAGAGCGAAAAACTTCCACACTAGTAGAAGGTTTTCCTTACATTCTTCGAATATCGTTAGGGTGTGTGGGCCCTCTAGGGACAAGCACTTACCACCGATTTAGATGGAGTTGCTAACGGTTTATTTCAGTCCTTTTTTGACCGTTTCGGGATATTCGACTTTCGCCGTGCGTATATTCTATGATTTCTTTAATGTCCTTTCAAGAGAAAACCCGGCCTATTTTCATAAGTCGGGATTAATGATTATTTTATCTTCAGACCAGCTTGATAAACTCTTTCTAGCTCAGCTGTATGTAAGGCGATATTAGTAGGTTTCTTGCATCCTTTGATATAAAGGAAATCAGTTAAATCCCATTTCAAGTATTTCGCTAGAAGGACACATTGTGCCTTTAATGGTTCAATTGAAGTTTCATCTTCACTTCCCATACTAATAAGACAAATGAGTTTCTTATTTTCGATATTAGGAAGATGGGCTAAACGATCAAGCGCGCATTTAAGGTATCCAGAAAATGAATAGCAATACAAAGGCGACGCAAGCACGATATAATCGCACTCATCCAAAGATTCTAAGATTCCCTCCATATCATCGTGGATTGGGAAATCTTCTCCAATGCTATCATGAATGTTCATGAAAGCTAGATTGTATTGAATGCTTTGAATGTTGTTTTTCTCTAAGGCAGCTTTAAGAGTCTCAATCATTGAAGAAAGGTATCCTTCAAGGTGAGGGGAGCCATTAAGAATTAAAACTTTAGCCATTTTGATGAGTTCTTTTGAATTCTTCAAGAGCTAAGGCAATCTGGTCAGGGCAAGAAGTACACATACCCTTACTTCCAGGGCATTTAATTCCTTTTAATAAGGAAATAACTTCATCAACCTTTCTTCCTTCAGCAAGACGCGCAACGCCTTGTGTATTGCCAGCGCAGCCACGTGTTATCTTAACTGATGTGATAGTATCGCCATCGATAACAAACTCGAAGCCTTGAGCACAAACATTTACTGGTTTATAGGAAAAAGATTCAGCCATTTTATTTAACGATTGTTCCCCAGATTTCACCAAAGGCAGCGGCGGCATTGCATTCATCGGTATCGATATGCATAGCAAGAGCATAGTTTTTAGAGACACGGATTACGACATCGCCAAAAATTGTCTCACGGCCAGTTCCGCTAACTTTGACGGAAACGATTTGACCATTTTCAACGCCGAAATTGGCTGCATCTTCAGGAGTCATGTGGATATGACGTTTTGCAACGATAACCCCTTCCTCGAGATCAACTTCTCCGCATGGTCCTTTGATTGTGCATTTTCCAGAACCGGCGATATCGCCAGATTCACGAACTGGAGCATTTAAGCCAAGCGTTCTAGCATCGGTGAAAGAAACTTCGACTTGGTTGGCGTTTCTTACTGGTCCAAGAATTGAGAAGGCCGCAGATGGACGTGGTCCATTAGGATCTTTCTTGTTATATCCAATAACAGTAACCTTATCCGTGGAAGCATATTGGCCAGGTTGAGAAAGATATTTTCTTGGGGTCAATTCGTGACCTTTGCCAAATAAAACCTCGACGGTTTCTTGTGTTAAGTGAACGTGACGAGCACTTGTTTCAACAATAAATTTTAATTCAGACATTTAAATTCTCCTTGAATTACGTTCAGTATTATAAAACGTGAGGTGCGGTTAGTGTCCTTAAATTTATAAAATTTAAAGAATTTGTGTTACAAATTTTTTTGAAAATGCTACACTACAAACGATAGGAGGCATCAATTATGGATGAAAATGAAAAGAAAAATGATGAAGAAGAAAAAATAAGCCAACACGATATCGAGAACATTGATGTTCCTATAGATGAGTTAACCTCAGAAGACATTAACGAAGCATCTTTTGATTCTAATGTCCTCTTAGACGCGATAAGCAAACACGATAGAAATGAATTGAAGAGAGTCTTCGAAACGATTCCTGATGCCGATATCGCTAAAGCATGTGAAGATTTAGATATCAAAGATCTCATAACTCTTTTTAGAGATACGAAGTCTGAGCAAAACGCTTCATTATTCGATGAATTATCGCAAGATCTTAAAGAGTCTTTGGTTCAGGCAATGACAAACAAAGAACTTGTCGAGCTTGTTAATTCACAATATGCGGATGACTTAGCGGACTCAGTCGGAGATATGCCTGCAAACCTCGCAAAAAAAGTTCTTGCTGCGGCTGATCCAGAAATGAGAAAAGACATCAATCAACTTCTTAAATATAAAGAGGATACAGCTGGCGCCATCATGACTACTGAGTTTATTGAGCTCAAAGAAGGCATGAGTGTTAAAAAAGCCATTGATCATATTAGATTAAGAGGTCGCGAAGCTGAAACCGTCTATACCATATTCGTAAGAAATGAAAGACGTAAGTTCGTTGGAACGGTTGACCTTGATGATCTTATCTGGTCAAAAGACGACGCACTTCTATCTGATATCATGAATAAAGACGCACCTTTCTGCCATGTAAATACAGATAAAGAAGACGTTGCTAACATGTTTAGAAAATATGACTTAAATGCCTTGGCGGTTTTAAACGAAGATAATTGTTTGCTTGGCATAGTCACGGTTGATGATGCTATGGACGTTATCACCGAAGAGAGTAACGAAGATATCGCTCATATGACAAATCTTGTTCCATCAGAAAAAACATATAACGAAACAGGCGTTTTCGAAAATGCTAAGAAATGTATTCCTTGGATTATCGCTTTATTGGTTTTAGGAACATTCACGACAATGGTTCTAAACCGTCTTGAATCCCAAATGATCTTCGTTTCCTTACCTATTCTTATCTCCTTTGTTCCTACCTTAATGGATACCGGAGGAAATGCTGGAGGACAAACAACCGGTATGATGATTAGAGGCCTTGCAACAAATGAATTTGGTCCAAAAGACATTGGAAAGATTCTTTGGAAAGAATTCCGTAGTTCCTTAATCGTTGCAGCTTGTGTTGCCATCTTCTGCTTCATTTGGGTAACCATGGAACAATATACAGGTATCGTCTCTCTAGGCGAGATCAATTATCCAGGTGATAGTGCGACATATGATTTCTCAAATTATTATGTTTGGAATGGAATGGCATTCACTGGCGAACATGCTACGGCATTTGCAACCCATTCCTTAACATTCTCAGCCTTAGTATCGGTAACGATGTTCTTCTCAATCATTTTCTCAAAGGCGGTTGGAACAAGCCTTTGCATGGGAGCGGCTGCAATAAAGAAAGATCCAGCTTTGTTAGCGCAACCAATGCTTACAACAGTTATGGACGTCTTAACATTAGTTATTTACTTCGGAATTGCCTGCCTTTTCTTCCCTTCTTTGGCTTAATTGAAATTTCCTCTTGCTAAAGTAAAAACGTTTCCTTATAATAAGGAACGCTGCGGGAATGGCGGAACTGGTAGACGCGTACGTTTGAGGGGCGTATGGGATTCCCATGTCGGTTCGAGTCCGATTTCCCGCACCAGTGTAGATTTTATCGGCACTTTTCGACAAATTGTGCACTCAACAGTGCTCTTGACAAAAGTCTAAAAGTGAACTTATAGGAAAATAGAAATTGATTGTAACATCAAAAACATCAGTCAATGGACAAAAGTGCGTTCTCAAAAGGACGCACCATTTTCTTTTGTCCGGAATTTTTGTTGGACAGTGTATAAACTTTTTTAGCCGAAGGGAAAAAGCCCCCTTCGTCAGGAGGCTATCTTCTTTATGGCGTCGTTCGAGAGGCCGGCCTGCTTGAGCACCGTCTTCACGTATGATGCGTCGACCGTGTAGCCAGCCATCTTGAGTATGACCATCCTCTGAGCCTTGGTGAGGCCCTTGAGGGAGTTGACGTATGCCACGGCCCTCTCCTTCTTGGTGGCGGTCTTGGTCGCCTCCAGCGCGGATATGTATGAGACCGCCGATAGCATCGTGCCGAGGTCCGAGTAGTTGGCGTATGCCAATGCCGTGGCCACGCTCGTCGGCGCCTCTTTCGTCACGACCTTCGCGAGCGATGCGTCCCTGTAGGCTGAGTAGAGCCTCTTTATGGCTTTCGCCCTCGAGGAGTCGTCAAGCTGCCTGTACGAGTCGGATGAGATCATCTTCGAGAGCTTGGAATTCGCCCTCTGGTAGTATCTTCTCATCGTCTGCTTGTCGCTCCATGAGATCGTGACCTCATCCCCTTTGGCATCCTTGTACGTGTCATAGACGGATGATGGCTTGGAGTCGTATCCCGCGGCATAAAGGGTCTTGATCTCGGTCCTGCAGTCCTCGCTCACGTCGCCCACCCTCTCATAGAGGGCGGTATTGAAGTTGCTGGAGTATGCCGTCTGCGCCTTCTCGGCCTGGTATAGGAGGTTCTTGCTCTCTATGGCGACCTTCGGGTCGAAGCCGGACACGAATCCTATCGTGTAGTCATAGATGTTCTTGAGCGGTATGCCTCCGAACGCCGCGATCGATTTCG
>CAVIBR010000028.1:0-10815 GCA_963641445.1 Bacteroides uniformis | reverse complement strand
AGATATTCAATCGTTTCTTTACTGCCTTCTAATTCAGGCGCGATTGTCATGTATTTGAATAATCCGTGGGACTTTTGCAGGAACTTTTCGGCTTTTTCAATTGTTGGTAATTGAAGACATTCTTCTAATTGGGCGCCTTTATACACCTTAGAAAGGAACGGACCTTCAAGATGAATTCCTTTGATCATTGGATTAATTTTTGATGTTTCATAGATGAGTTCCATTTGACGATATATGACTTCATCTGTTTCCGTAAGAAGAGTTGGAAGCAAGGATGTCGTTCCCTTTGAAGCGTAGAAATCTAGCAAAGAAAGAATCTCATCAACGTTTTTAACGGTTGAAAAATCTAATCCGTTAGCCCCGTGCGTATGAATATCAACAAAACCTGGGATCATTTTATATTTTGCAGCTGTTTCTTTTGAAGGAAGAAAATCCTTAAATTTCCCATCTTCAATAGTTACATCTAAAGGTTGATAGCCTGTAGGTAGAAGGACATTAATTCCTTTAATTATTTCTGACATGTTTTTACCTGCCTTATTTCAAAGAAATTGTAACATATATTTACTCTTCTTACTTTTCAAAAGAAAAGAAAAATCTATTTTTATTCCATTAGTAAAAGTAGATAGTTTCATTCGTAATAGATTATCAAATGATAAGAGTTTATTTGCTTGTTTGAGAGGCTTGAAAGCGATATTATTTATAACGCTACGGAGAAGTACCCAAGTGGCCGAAGGGGGCAGTCTCGAAAACTGCTAGTAGGTGTATGCCTAGCAAGGGTTCAAATCCCTTCTTCTCCGCCAGTCGAATCTGATACGAACTTTCTACCCATGGCAGGCAGGGTTCGTTATTATAGACCAACTGTCAAAAGATCATTCGTCTAAATATTATCTTAAGTGGTTCCATTTATTGGAACTTTTTTGTTTTAAACAAACTATTCCGATTTTTCAAGCGTTTCAAAAATTAGCCTGCTATTTCATTTTTCTATTTATGAAACGTCAAAATCCGTCAAGGCGGGACTCGACCCTCACCTTGTTTTCTCTTTTATATCGTTTGAGTAGGTAACATATTTTCTATGTATTCTTTCAAGCCAATAATTAGGATATTTTTCCAATTTAATGTTTTATTGAAACGGCTTTGACAGAAGAATGAATTGTTTTATCCTTAATTAGCAATCTTTTTTCATGTAATGATAATACTAAAAAATACGATTGTTACTGTATTTAATGATTTTCAATTCCCCAAAATTGAAAAAAATTCATTTTTGGGGAGTGAGATTGATATAATATTTTAGCAAGGAGCATCTGCAATGAAACTAATCGAAAGAGAAAGTTATTTAGATATACTGAATTTGTGCAAAGGAACGCCTGATATTAAAGTGATAACGGGAATAAGACGTTGCGGAAAATCAAAGTTATTGGACTCATTTGCAGAAAAAATAGCATTAGAGGAACCCGCTTCAAATATCATTAAAATCAATTTTAACTTAGCAAAATTCGAAGAAATAAAACAGGGCGATAAGCTAATAAAATTCGTAGATGATCATTATATGGATGGCGTTCCAAACTATCTAATGATTGATGAAGTTCAATTATGCGATAATTTCGAAAAAGCTATAAATTCGTTCCACGCTGAAGAAAAATATGACATCTATATAACTGGATCAAATGCTTTTTTATCTAGTTCAGACCTTGCAACTCTTTTTGTTGGCAGGACTTTCGAAATACCTGTATTCCCCTTCTCCTTCTCTGAATTCATTGAATATTATCCTGTTGAAAAATCAATATATAATTCGTTGAATGATTACTTTCAACTTGGTGGAATGCCAGGAAGCTACCTCTATAAAGATGAAAGTATGAGGCACAGATATTTAAATAATGATGTTCTAAATGCACTTATCGTTAGAGATATCATTAAGAAAAAAAGAATTAAAAATGTTCCTTTATTGGAAAGAATACTCGATTACTTGACAAGCAACATAGGGAGTCTATTGTCAATTAGAAATGTAGAACAAAAATTAAGGTGGTCTGGAATGATTGTCGATCATAAAACGATACAAAATTACATTTCGCATTTAACGAATGCATTTGCGTTCTATAAAGTTAGAAGATATGACATCAAAGGCATGAAATACCTTCAGTCCGATGACAAATATTACTTAGCTGATACCTCATTCCGTTATTCTCTCTTAGGAAACAAAAATCAAGATTATGGCCATGTGCTCGAAAACATGGTTGCAATCGAACTACTCAGAAGGGGTTATGAGTTATACGTCGGCAAGCTTTATAAAAAAGAAATCGACTTTGTTGCAATAAGCGAAAATAAGAGAATTTACATTCAAGTTTCATATGATATTCATAACCCAGATACGTTAAAAAGAGAAATCGAGCCATTGCTTTCCATAAAAGACAATTATGAAAAATTGCTTATAGCAAGAATATATCAGCCATCTTATGAAATCGATGGCGTCAAAGTCATTGATCCGGCCGAATGGTTGTTGAATTCGTCAAAATAAAACTCTCTAATAATATTTAATGACATTCAAATTCCATGTTCGTACTTTGCTTTGCATCTTTCTATTCCCCAAAATTGAAAAAATTTCATTTTTGGGGAATGGATTATAATAAACGCTTTTTTTAGCGATAAATACATTAATAACGCTTATTAATTTGATCGAACTCCTTCTTTGCCTCGGAAAAAGGAATAGTTGGATGCTCTTCCAAAAATATTTCTAGCTCTTTGTCTGTCTTATATCTAAAATGTTTTTGCCTTACGAATTTTTGCAAAATTGCGAAAATATCAGGTTTTTCCCGCTCTATTTTTAGACTAATAAGGAAGGCTAAACAAATCATATGTTTAGTGAGTTTACAAGTAACATAATTTGGATGCTTCAACCTTGCAAGCTCTATTGGGCATTCCCCTCCGCAGAAAAATTTAAAATCGCAGTTGAGACATTCATGAGCTTGCCTTAACAATTCTTCTTTTGATGAAATCTCCAAATCGTTTTTGATTTCCAATTCTTTACAACATGTAGCAGCAGAGCATGGATAAATTGCACCATTTTGATCAATGGAAAATCTGCTTATTCCTCCATCACATCTATTTATAGTCTTACTATTTAAGATGGCTCTGCAAAGGAATCTTCCAAAATAGTCATCTCCATTCATAAGGCAAAACCAATGATCTAAAACTCCGCTAAGTGCTTCATCATATAGAAAAATAGCCAATTTATCATATTCTTTGATCCAAAGTTCTGCGGATTTATCGTTTATACCGTATTCTTTTCCGCGTACAAATCTATAACTAAGAGTTTTAAATGTTTTCGATAAGTCAGTTACCGATTGTTTAATATCAAAAACATCATTCGTTATCGTGCAGGAACATCCGACGTAATCACGATTAGGAATAGATTTGACGTTTGAAATGATCTTTTCATAGGTCGTTTCCTCATTAAAAGTTTTCCTATGCTTGTCATGGATTATTTGATTTCCATCTATGCTAACTCCGAAAAGAATTCCTCTTTTTTGTAAAATTACTGCTATTTCTTTCGTTAGCAACGTTCCATTTGAAACGAACATTGGTAAAACCTCCACACGTTTCTCGTCACTTTTTCTGTGACAATACTCCGCTACTTCTAAGACGGTCTTCAAATTAAGCAACGGCTCTCCCTTTCCTGACATATCAATAAAATACTTTTGTCCATCAGGAAAAAGAGCAAAAAGTTTGTCTAATTGTTCAATGGCCGTTTTCGAAGAAAGAAGTTTATTGCTTTTGCTAACATTAAAACAATAATCACAATTTAAATTACATGTATCAGAGATTTCAAGGCAAAATGAATAGCATGTTGGTTTGACATGAGGAATTATCTCATCTATAGACGGAATCTCGCTATCGTCATCTGTTACGATTGGAAATAATGAGAAAACACCTGTTATTGGGTCAAAATATAAAGTATTCCCTAGTAATTGTATTCTAATCATTTTTTAATTTATCACGACAAAAATCACGTATTTTTTCGCCAATAGTTTTATCAATCGAATAGTATCTATCTGAGCTATATGAGCCTAGCTTTTCTCCGATTTCGATCGAAATATGGCAAGATATCCAGTCGCTTAGTAAGACAAAAGTATAACTTTTCTCCGTAATGCATTTGATTTCAATTAAATTAATGTCATCAACAATCCTTTTGCCCGATTGTTCAATATACGCCTGATAATCCATTTCGATTGGGAGATTGTCTCTAATCAAAGGAACTACATCATTGACGGCATCTATTTTCCTGTAGTTAAGATTTTTAAATTGAATACGAATTTCATAGGATGATTCTTCATGACCAATAAAATTAGCCACCTTAGTCATTTCAGACAATTGAGCGTTTATACGGTCATCACGATAGCACCCGCCAAGTAACAAAGTGCAAGAAGAAACAAGCGCGGGTATTATTATTTTTTTCTTTTTTAGCATAATGAAAATATATAATTGCAAAATTTATCAGCAATAGCCTTTCTAACGCTTGTTTCAGGGTTGATGTTTCCATCTCTCATGATCGCGAATTTAGTTTTACTTATTGTATTAGTTGAAAGATAGTCGTTTGATTCAACACATTTATTCCCTGACAACGATAATCCCACTATGTCATAAACTTCTTTTTTAAATCTTTCTTTCTTGGTACCAGTCCAATTTTGATTCTGGTCATTAAGAACAGCGTCTACAAATCTAGAAGATCTTTCCGTATCGGAATGAATCAATCCATAATAATCCCTAAGAGCATCAGAAGTTCTTCCTGGGCCAGTAAGATACAAATCTGTTACATTAACAGCATCCATATCAGCGATTAAATCAGATTCAGGACAGCCAAAATTATTATTCATAAAATATTCAAATGGTGAATAATTAACTTCTTCGTATGTTAATTCGTTTTTATTTATCAAATTTTGAGTTTTATTTATAACTTGTTGCAAATCTCCGCCCCAACTGGCAAGATCGTGCACAAAATTAGGATTGACACCAGGTATGTATTGTAATTTTTGGAGATCTAGATAGGTATAATCATAACATCCATCCATTGATGCAAACATATGTATGAGATCTATCTCATGACGACCAGTCACAGGATCTTTAAACAAGGAAAATTCATAATTGTTTTCCCTTTCATTACGATGCGGATTCCCTTTTACATAATGGTAAACGCTTGAGTATTCAGCATTCGAAACAAAATTAGAGAAATAGTTATCACATCCATTAATGTGGTCGATGATTTTGTTTAAACGAGGGTCAACTGTCCCTGCGGTTGCCATCCAAGCCAACGTTTGTTTATTGCTTCCGTCAACATACTTAGCATTAAAACTACGAATATACCCTAATGTAGCATTATTCATAAAAATCAGTTCAAAATTTCCGGTTAAGGCTTGTATGGAAATGGAGGTGTTTTCGACCGTAACAATGTATTTCCTTAGCTCATCAAGATCAGAATTAAACGTTGTAACGTTAACAATTTTCTGCCTCCCTTTTGTTGTTTTATAGAAAAAGCCTTCATTATCCTCCTCAATTTCCCAACCGAGTTTTGCGACCGCTTCAACTGAATTGCTATCAACATAACATTTTGTCCCTATTGGAGTTTCTTCGGTTTCAACGAAAACTTGTTGTGCGGTATTTGATTCATCAGAAGTTGAGATGGTGTTAATCGCTTCTTGTTTTGCGCTTAACCCCATTATTGCAGATATGGCTGCCCCGCTTAATACTAATAACGATGTCATTTATCTTGTTCCTTCTTTCTTTTAACTGTAAAGATGTTTTTTAAATTGATATCAGTGATTAAAAAACAAACGAAAAAATCTCAGAATTTCAAATTCTTGTTTGTATTTGATATGTCTTTTTCAGTGTCAATAAATATACCCCCTTAATGACCGTTTCGCATATGTATCACTTGTATTTTAGCTATCTAAAATTATTTTTCAATTAGTCTTTTATATTATGAAAGCAGATCTAACTTTAAAGAAAGACGTGACTTACAACAAGTTTGTGTTTTTGATCCCAATTTTCCTATAGAGGGTAAAACACTTTACATAGTCATTGAAATCGAAAAAAAGCAAAATTCTTGTTGAATAGAATAAATAATGCTGATACGTTATAAATCAAAATAGCGTTATGTGTTTGAATATTGATATTTGATTAGTGATATTCAAATTAAAAACATCAAATTTCAAAAAAGGTAACAGCATGAGCATCACAAAAAATGAGCAATAAAGAAAGAGCGATAGCTAACAAATATGCTAAATCCAAAGGTATAAGTCTATCCGAAGCAACAAAAAGAACGTTTTTCGATACCACAGAGGAAGAATCTGATCTAGTTGAAGCAAAGGCCGTTTCCAAAAAAATAAGAAATGGGGTTGAAGCCACTTACTTCGTTGATGAAGTCTATAAGTTGCTTTGCATGTAATATAAAAACTACTTTTCGATTAAGTTTAAGTTTTTCTGTATAGCAATTGGTTTCAAATCAAAATCCATTGGGGTTTTAACGTGAATTTTTGACTTTTTACGTTTAAAAAGCATCCTCGAAACTATTAGTTCTATTTTGATATATAATTATTTTATCCCAAAGGAGGCAAGAAAAATGAATGAGACAATAAAAACATTAACTACAAGATCTTCATGCAAATCATATTTAGATAAGGAAGCTCCTAGTGAAATTATTGAGGAGATTGTTAATACAGGCTTATATGCGCCAAATGCCATGGGCATGCAAAATACCGCTTGTTTAGTTGTAACCAATAAAGATGTAAGAAATCATCTTGAGGAAGAAAATGCAAAGGCCATGGGAAGGGAAGGGATTCACCCTTTCTACAATGCGCCTGTTGTTGTGGTTGTTATTGCTAAAGGGAAAAATGGCATATACGACGGATCATGCACGATTGATAATATGCTAAATGCAGCGTATTCCTTAGGGATTGGTTCCTGTTGGATTCACCGCGCGAAAGAGGTTTGTGAAGGAGAATTCGGTAAGAAACTTCTTCTTGATAACGGTTATGATCCAAACGAATGGTTTGGCGTAGGAAATGTGATTCTTGGATATCCAGCCGTTGAATACAAGCCAAAACTGGCAAGAAAAGAGCATAGAATCGTTTACATCAAATAGATAACTTTGAAAAAGAAATGGTCGCCAATTTGGCGGCCATTTTAAATAAGTTCAATTCACATAAGTTTAGCTTATTATTTTCATTACTTTTTCTGTATCGAAATAAGCATATCTATTTTGGCTTTCTTCTTCCGATTCATATTCTTTGAAAGCATCGAGGAATTCTTTCTTGTGAGACCCATATGCGTCTGTAATGCCAGAAGGCAATTCAACTTGATCGTCTAATAAATCATATCCAAACTCTATTCTAGGGAGTAGGACTCCTTTATCTGTCACTTCTGCTTTTGCTGCTTTATGGATTTTCTTTTCATTAAAACCCATAACTGCATCATAAAGACATGCCTTGCTTTCGATTTCATTTGGATATGTCGCTAACATCTTTCCCTCAAAAGAGAAAAGATTATTTCTATAGCAAGAATCTGTGTCAGTCATTTGAACCCGTTCAAAACTATTTTTATTCGAATCATAATTAAGCACGACTCTCGTATATAAGGAGATTGTTTTGTTTATTGATTTTTTACTTGAGACATTTTCACTAATAGTGACTTTTTTCTCTTTTAAACATAGAGTCATTCTATAGCCATTAACTTCGTATTTTTGATCGATTGAATTAGAGCATGTTACTAAGAAATCATTAACATCGTTTTCTCTTGCTGAAAGAAGGTATTTGCCATCTATCGCCTTTTCATCATTGAGAAATTTACATTCGTTAGATTCAGATTTATTTTTTAGATAATCATCAACCCATGGAGTCAAACCGGTGATTTTATCTTCTTTGATGTAGACAAAGTAATAATTTGTATCGTTTCCAGAGAAATCTAACAAATAGGTATAAATTCTATGATCTTTAGAAAATGATATACCACACCCGTTTTCATCATCATAGCCATCCCACATAGTATTCAAAGAAATTTCATTACCCGGTATGTTATATTGATATTCAAGAGAGTAATTAGTTAAATTTGTTATTATTTGTTCATCGGTGACTATGTTATTTGAAGTTTCATTTTTATCGCATGACGAAAGGATTCCCATCATTAATAATGGCGAAGTTGCTAACACTAAATTCTTAATTCTTTTCATAATAGATAACCTCCCAAAAATTGTTAATCACTCATACGTATCAACTTTCGTTGATGATAAATCCACTAAAGCATAACATTTTGTGCAAGAAGCGAGTTTTGTGCTAACAAGAGATAATTTTACTGTATGATTTTCTAATTTTTCATAGCCACAATCGCACTTTGCTTTGTGCTTTTCAGTCGAATATCTCGAATATTTATAGCTATGATTCGTTTCGACTCCACACCCACAATAATGCTGCCCACTAACCATATAATTATTTGAATGAGTTTCATCAACCTTAGAGAAATCAATAACTCCCGCTTCAGTTATATAATAGCCATTCCCTTCTATTATAACGTCAGTTGATGATGAACCCCATCCAAAATTGGCATGTATACCTTCATCATCATAATAATAGGCAACAACTGAGTGATAATCTGCGTAATAATCATCTTCGGAAGATGTTTGCACGTGACGAGCTATGTGCAACATTACTGGTTCATTATTATCTAAATGCTTTTTTACGTAAGTTTCGAAGCCTGTGACGACTTTTTCGCTTGTTGGATTTGCATTTTCTAAAAAGTCAGAAGGAGATACATAAGTAAAATTCGCATTTGCAAAAGCGTTAATTGAATCAACTATATAATGGTAGTCTCTCATATGAGTAGAACAACTATAATTAGTTTCGTCACGATTATATGCGTTGTTAACGATTGACATCAGATACGCTTGATAATCGGTCGTTTTGTTTGTCTGAACATAATTATATAAATCTTCCGATCCTTCAGGATAAGAAGCTCTTTTAACTCCTGGGGAAATCTCTTTGGCTTTTTCAAGAGATTCTGTATTTCCTTGATTTGCTTCAAAACAATCAGCGACAATCGAGTCATTATAGAAAGTGTCATAATAACTGAGGTATTGGGCAAATGAAACGTATCCACAAGAGCCATGAGAATTTATCGGAGAATATTCATAAAGGTTTCTGAAATAAGTTATAGTATCCAGATTCGAATCAGAAACCGAACTTTCATTCAAAGAACATTGAAGAAACGTGTTGTTAAAAACGCTCTCTGACATGTACGATAAGCTTGGATTCAAGAGGTTTTTTCCAGCATCTCGAGCATCAAAATTGTTTGGGCCAGAAAAAGCTAAGCAGAATCCGGTGATTGGTAATAATATAAAACTTTTCTTCATATATAAAATCCTCCTTCTTGCTTTTATGCGCCCATTATATTATCGCTCAGTCAATAGTCAACAATTATTTTTGTGCATCTTGTTTAATTCAATGGAAAAATCAATTTGATTTATTAGTGAATGGCAATCTTTACAATTTATCGAGATTTTTTCTTGTTATCGTAATTTCTTACTAAATTGTAAAGAAAATATTATTAGTCAATACATAGCAAGAAAAAAAGACCCAAATTAATGAGTCTATTTAATTGGTTTCATGTAGAATCTTCCTTCTACTTGAGTAAGAGGAATTACTTCGATGAAAGCTTGAGGATCTTCTTTTTTGACAAGTTTTACTGCTTCATTAAGTTCATAAGATGAAATGACGATATCGAATATGTATTTATCCTTATCAGTATAAACGCCTTTTCCTTTGATCATTGTTGCAGCATGAGGCAAATGAGAGATTATGAATGTACCCATATCTTCCTGATCGGTAACGATTTCAAGTTTGACTTTCTTGTTTCTTGTATGAATCTTATCAACTACTAATCCTGCGACAAAGAGGTAAACGATTGAGAAAACTGCTCTAGCAAGGTGTTCTCCAACAAGGTTAACTGCACCCCAACCATCTTGTGTGCAAGAAAGGATGGTGAAAAGAGTTAACGTGCAGGCATTCATGATAACGGAGTATTTACCAACACTTGTTCTTTTCTTTAAAGCTATATAATAGGCGATAACATCGATGCCGCCAGTTGATAAATCACCTTTGAACGCTATTGCAGCAGATAAGCCAGTCGTTACACCGCCAAATATGACACGAGCTAATAAGCCCCCATGTTCACTAACATATTGGCCTATTTCATAGATAACTTGAACATTTTGAGGGCTTAATAATTCAGTGAACAAAGATGTTTCTACAACATTTATTAAGGTTAGAAGAGTATATCTTTTTCCGATTCCGAAGAAAGAAACAATAATAACAGGAACGTTTATAACAAAATAAAGAATAGAGAAAAGCAAATGTTCTTGGGAGGAAGTAAATCTTAATCCGCATATTTCTAAAAAGAGTGTGATTGTCTGCGATATACCAGATACCCCGCCTGCAACGAATTTATCTGTTACGTATGCTCCGTCTTTTAATGTTTGTAAGGAGACAAAGCAATTAAAGCCGAAAGCAAAAACAAAAGCGGAAACGGTTGAAATAATCAAGGCCCAAGTGAAATCAATCCCATGTTTAACTGGAAGGTGATCGAAAAGCCATCTATTCACATTTTCTTTGCTTGATTCTATAAAATTTCTAATTTTTTTCATAAATTTACCAATCAAGATTATATAGATTAAAGATACGTAAACAAGAAAAATCATCTAAGAAAGCGAAAAGTTTTCCTTTACTTATCTTTTTCTTTAGAAAAACAAGATTGTTTTATTGCTTACTGTTTACAGTA
>CAVIBR010000027.1:0-12055 GCA_963641445.1 Bacteroides uniformis | reverse complement strand
TATTGTAACAATTTGACTGATGTTTTTCACTGTGCGATGCTTTGCAAATTTGATTTTCGAGCCAAACTTGGGGAGTTTGGAACTCCTACAGTAAATTATGACTACTATGATCCTGACGAACTTGGCAATGAACGCTATGATAAATTACACAAATTCATTGTATTAAGAACGACGTTTGCAGTAGTAGATAAAAAAGGTTCTCTTGCTGTTCATCGCCCTCTTATGGTGTCCTCTGGATATGAATGCTATTTAAAACATGTTTTATCAGACAAGGATCTTACGTTAAAAGCCTTAGAAATTTACGGAGAAATGGTTTTCGACTATTTTAAAGTTGGCGTATTAATAATTCTGATTTTAAGTATTCGCGTTATTCTTCTTCTAATAAGTGCATTAATTCCGTTCATAAATGCTTATGGAGAATGGAGGAAGTGGACTGTTTTGATGAACGTTCATGGTGGAATCCGTCCGTGCTTTCTAGTGATTATCAATCCCCAGGTTTTGGTGGTTTCGGCCACTATTTAGATTTTTGTGAATGCGCAGCAGATATTATTGATGGTGGATTTGGGCATAGTTGGAAGGGACATTTTGATCCGATACTCCTTTTTACGCTTGCAAAGTTAAAAGAAGTCGGCTACAAAAATATCATCAAGCAAGATCAAAACGAGGCCAATTTCTTTTACTATCTGGCTTTTTTTGGCTTAGTGACGGATTATTTCGATTTCGAATCAAATAGGATAATGGAGCATCATCCTTATTATGATTATTGCTATGATTTTGAATGCGATCAAGTAATAATGGAACAGCCTTCTTTAAACAGCTATTTTAAAGAAAACTTGTTTTTATCTAGCTATGAGATATATAAGGATGTACTTTTCACTGGAGACAAATGGGATTATAAGAAAACAGACGCTATCTTTAATAATCTGATGGAGAATGCGATTTGCTATGAACGCAATCACGAGAGTCAAACCGCAAATCCATTACCTTCTCTAAGTTTTATACATGAAAAAATAGGTGGTCAAAAAGCATTTTTCAAAGGTCTGAAGCGAGAAGTCATCGGTGGCATTGGTTTAATTTATCTGAAAAGAAAAGACTATGAAAAGGCCGCTTCATGTTTTAAGGAAGTTTGCACCTCTATCTACCACTTCCTTGATGATGTTCGTGGCCGTGATGAAATTGAATCATGGTTAGATAAGGGCCGATCGAGTCTAGGATGTCGAAAAAAAGGTTACCCTTCTGTGCAACAGGAGCAATCTGAATTAGATGGCTCAATATTATGTGACAGGGTGTGGATTAGCAAACTCGCTCTATGTGCTTACGCAGAGATACGCATGCTTGAGAGGGACAATTTATCGCCTTCATCGGAAGAATATGAAGACTTGACGGGTGATATCGATTTCCTTTTTTACGAATTTGGTAATTATTATTTGGAACCACTAGGTTTTTATAACTGGCATTTTCCAATTGAAGCGGATTTGCACTTCCCAGCCATTGATCCAACCTACGAAAGTATTCGTTACTCAAGAGACATCTATATTTGGTGTCAACAGAGGTCACTAAGAGCTAAAAGTTTTAACTTCGAGTCCATTGGCTATTCGTTCTTAAATAAGCAAATGCCTTCTTGCAAAAACATTGCCACGATTTGTGAAATAATCAAAAAAAGAGAAGAAAGAGAACCAAATGATGAACTTTTCCTTCGTTTGTTTGACGAAAAAGCATCATAAAAATATAAAAAGGAGATAATTAAATATGGAAACAATCAACAAGACTTTAATTAATGAATTTATAAGCGCGATAAACGCGACAGATTTCCCTTCAAGAAGCATCCGTAGCAAAACCGATGTGACGTTGGCTATTAAAAACGTTTATTTTCATTCGGACCGTCCTGTGTTTAGACGTGCTAGCCAACAAGGTGGTCAGTCAGGAATGGGGAGAGCTGCCTATAAACTTATTGAAGTAGCACCTTTCAAAGAACACGTTGAAGATTTACTAGATAGCTTAGGCTCTCGTATATGGGTATATTTTAATCTAGAGCCAAACAAAGCCAATAATCAACCTAATTTCGATGAATTTCACGAGCAACTATGTGATTCATTCCTTGATGGAATAAATCCTATTAGAGCTGCGGTTGGATATGCGCCAATGAGTTATGGGCAGGCCCAAAAGCTTATAAACCTAACATTCAAGTATCTAACATGTTATGGAGATTATTCTGAATTTGCGGATTTATTCCATTATTGCCATATGACAGTAGATGCGATTGTCATAGGCAAGTTAAGAGATAAAGAAAACATGAAGAGAGTATTAGGTACTCAAGAGGAAATTGGTTCGATGCGTCTTAGCAATCTTTCCTGGACAAGATTCAGCAAAAAAGATTATAAAACGTTCCTAAATGAATCTAGAAGAGTGCTAAGCGCTTATTTAGGAACTAGATGGTCTTTCGTGCATTTGGAATACTGCTTATGGGCCAAAGATGGCGTGACTCTTTCAAATGCAGGAGAGGTTCAAGCAACTCCTATAAATGAATTTCATATGTGACAATGTCACCTGATCATTTTCTTAAATCTAATTCCAAATTAGAATGGTTTTTCTTATGCGTCCATTTCTTAATGGCGAAATTGAACGTCTTTCCTTTGCGTTAGAACATAGTCAAAGTCATGCTAGATTGCCTAATACGTTTCTTTATTCATTAAGTAATGTATTGCTAAAGAAGATATTAGAATTGTCGCAATTGTGATGAAACACCCATAAAAGTGTGGCGCAATTGTGATGAAACGCCTCCAAAAGTGTGGCGCAATTGTGATATAATGCTTTTGCAATATTGATTTGGAGGGCCTTTTATGGATGAAATCGAGGTTGAATTCGAAAGAAAAGTATACAAGAAAATGCTTTGGTGGAAAGAGAATAAAGCCCCAGATTACGCATTGTTTTTAAAAGGTGCACGAAGAGTTGGGAAAAGCACCTTGGCAAGAAGACTTGGAAAAAACGAATATAAAAGCTATATAGAGATAAGATTTGATAAAGCCCCTGATGAAATAAAGGACTTGTTTGTAAACTCCTTAGAAGATTTGGATGACTTTTTCAACAAACTGCAAATTTTCTATAAAACGAGACTATACGTAAATGAGTCTTTGATCATACTTGATGAGATTCAACTTTTTCCTGAAGCAAGGCAAGCGATAAAAACGTTGCTTGAAGATAAAAGATATCATTATCTTGAAACAGGATCCTTAGCCACCATCAAGAAAAGATCCAAAGACATATTGATACCGTCCGAAGAATATCATTTGGATGTTTTGCCAATGGATTTCGAAGAATTCCTAATGGCCATGGGAGATGATTTCACTTATGGAATATTGAAGGAGCATTTCGAAAAGAAGAAACCATTTGGATCCATGCATAAGAAAATCATGTATTCATTTAGGGCATATATGCTTGTTGGAGGAATGCCACAAGCGGTGCTTAGCTATTTCAAAACGAAAGATTTCGGTGAGGTGGACTTCGTTAAGCAAAACATCTTGAACCTATATGAATCTGATATGGACATGCAAAAAGAGGAAAATCCTATCTATGTGAAAAATATCTTTTGGCATATTCCATCGGAATTATCGAAACACGACAAATGTTACAAACTATCACACATAGACCCAAATGCTAGAATGAGGGAATACAAAGATCCGATGATATGGCTAGATGAGGCCATGATCATGAATGTCGTTGAGAACGTCAATGACCCATCGGTCGCTTTCAATTTATCAATGATCGATCCATCTTTTAAATGTTACATGATGGACACTGGTCTTCTAGTATCTCTTGCCTATAAAAACAAAAACTATCTTGAAAATGAATTATATAGGGCGATCTTATTTGACAAGCTACATGTTAATGAAGGGATGATTGTTGAAAACGTAATTGCCCAGGCCTTGAGAATGAAAGACCAGAAAGTATATTTCTTCAAGAAAATCGATAAGGAAACGAGGAAAACAACTCTCGAAATAGATTTCCTAATAAGAAGAGAAAATAAAACCATTCCAATTGAAGTAAAGTCTTCTGACTCAGATTCAATAAAATCAATCGAGAAATTCAAAAAAACATATGGTTGCAAGGTTGGACAAGGATGTGTTCTTCATGAAGGAGACTTGAAAATCGAGAATGATTTTGTTTATTTACCTTACTATATGGCTTTCTTGATATAGCTATAAGATCAATCTATTTTCAAAATCAAAGACATCATATTTTTCATTTAAAAAATGTTCAATTTCAATCAAGAAAATTGTTAATGCTAAAAAATCATAAAAAATTTCCAAAATGCCGATAAAACAGAAGAATAAAGAAAAAAGTTCCGCATGGAATGTACTAAAAGTTCCGCATGAAGATTGATAAAAGTTCCGCATGAAAATATAATATCCATATAGGAGAGACAAGAATGAGCACATTAATAACCCCTAGCGAATATAAACCAAGACTTATAGATAAAACAGTTGAAGAATATCTAGAAAGCTGTGGAGCAATTTGCATTGAGGGGCCTAAATGGTGTGGAAAGACATGGACTTCAGCTTTTCATTCCAATAGTGAGTTTTTTGTTGGTGACCCTAAAAATAACTTCTCAAACAGAGAACTTGCAAAGATGAATCCGGATTTCGTCTTGAAAGGAAAGGCTCCAAGAATGATTGATGAATGGCAAGAAGTGCCTTCTCTTTGGGATGCTGCAAGAGCCTTTGTTGATAGAGATGGAGGCTATGGAAAACTGATTCTAACTGGCTCCTCAACTCCAAAAACAAAAGGGATCATGCATTCGGGCTCAGGAAGAATAGCTAGTATCAGGATGAATACGATGTCTTTATATGAATCTGGTGATTCTAGCGGGATCATATCTCTTAAAGGTTTAGCGGAAGGATCTTTTGAAGAATGTTTCATTGAAGAGCCTTCTCTTGAAAAACTTGCCTATCTAATCGTTCGTGGTGGATGGCCGAAAAATATCACTTCGAAAAATCCTTTGATTGCCCCTCGCTCATATATTGAGACGATAATAAATGGAAATCTAACCGATGATGATGGAAAAACTTACTCAAAAGACAAAATCGAGCGAATCTTGAAATCATTAGCAAGAAATGAAACGACGACTGCAACGGTTTCAAGAATTGCAAAAGATATCGAAGATTCAGATGCTGTTTCAATATCCGTTGACACGGTGAGTCGTTATATCGAATGGATGGATAGGATGTATCTATTCAATGATCAAATGCCATTTGATCCAAACGTAAGATCATCATTGAGAGTCAAAGGAATGAAAAAAAGGCATTTCTGCGATCCATCACTTGCCTGTGCGATTTTGAATCTGAACGAAAAGAAGTTGCTTAATGATTTGAACACTTTTGGTTTCCTATTCGAAGCAATGGTTGAAAGAGACCTATCCATATACGCTCAAAGCATTGGCGCTAAGCTATACCATTATCGTAATTATGCTAGTGAAGAAATTGACGCGATCGTTGAATCAGATGATGGATCATACCTTGCTTTCGAAATAAAACTTGGGGCAAATAGAATAGAAGAAGGGGCTAACAACCTAATAAAGGTTTGTGACAATATCGTGAAAAACAAAGGGAAAGAGCCTATTGCGAAAGGAGTCATATGCGGGTTATGTAACGCAGCATATAAACGTCCAGATGGCGTTTTTGTCATTCCGTTTACCGCATTAAGAAATTGATGACTTGTTGAGTAAGCTCGCACTAACTTAAATCACCCGTTTAGTCTTTTTATCTGATTCTAAAAACTATTTGTTTTATTTAGAATGATTTGGAATTAAAACATATGTAGGGAAACCCCTACTTGTAGGGTTAATGGAGGATAATTATGAGCCAATATATCGAACAAGCAAAAGTAATGTCAAAAGGTCAAACCACGATTCCACAAGAAATAAGAAAGTTACTAGGCTTGAAAGTTGGTGATAGAGTTTCCTTTATTGTGAATGGTGATCAAGTCATATTAGCAAATTCAACAATGTGTGCGCTTAAACTGATTCAAGAAGATTTTAAAGACGAAGCGGAAAAAGCAGGAATCAATAACGAAGAAGACGTACAGATGTTATTAGAAGAGAACAGATAAGTTCTCCTCATACAAACATTCTTTTTCTTTGCCTCATTTGTATTTTTTAGGTAACCCTTTGCAATTGTCATATTCGATTTTTCATAACTGGGAAAATTTGATAGATCGTTCAAACTATAAATTCGTTATGGCGTTAGAGAACTAGAATACCATCCTATTATTTAGCGAATATTGTATCCATGCTATATCAAGATGCTGAATGACATTCATGGAGCTCAAAGATGGGCTTAAGAAATTTTGAAAGGAAAACCATGCTTTAACGATTATAAAGAGCCTTTCTACGGGGCTTTCTGGGAAATATGTGTTGCAGCAAGGGAACGCTTTATTACTTTTGATGACCTTATAAAAACCACCAAAGGATTTTCCAAACACTGTCTGAATAATCTTTTTGTCCTTGTCTCATCACTTAGTTCTTTTGCGGGCCGATGATAGTGAAGCAAGAGATTGGCATGAAGAAGATGTTAAGAACCAAACCTGGAGCGTTCGCGCTTTGCAAAGGAATGTTTCAACGCAGTATTACTACCATACGCTTAAATCTCAGAAGAAGAACCTAGTTGAGGAAGAGATGTTATCAACGGTTAATAATTTCTTAGTTGAGAAAAGATTTGAATTCATCAAGAATTCAGCTGTGTTGGAATTCTTAGAAATCCCTGAAAACAACGGCTATCTTGAAAAAGATTTAGAGAATTGTTTGATTCAAAATCTAAAGGATTTCTTGATATCACTCATTTATTATCTTATTAAGCTTGGTAAAACACCTAAGTTTTGTGATAATCAGAATAGCAATTAGAACAAGACTAGAAAATATTTTTGCCGTGGAGAAACGGGTTTTTGCTTGCTGCCGATGAAGTTTTGCTTGACAAAAATGGGGGGGTCTAAAATTTTCGTATGTCCTTAGATTCAATATGCAACAACCACGATATTGCTATTAGCATTAGCAAACTTGCAGAGAGAAAATTCAATCGGGAGTTCCATCATAGCATAACGATATTTTCCGCCGATAAAATAGAAAGCAGAACCTTCGTTGATACAATGATTCTACTGCTTTATTTAGAATCAACTTCCGATTGGTATTCGTTTGCTGATGAAATATTTCCATACACAAATAGACCTATGAGTGAGATTAAAGATTGCGAGTCTATTTTCAATAAATTTAAAAAACTTATTGGTGAATGAAAAAAGGAGAAACCCATGCAAAACGGTCAAAAGGAAGAGGAACTATCAAAAATCAAAACGATTCGTGAGTCTTATTCAAAACTAAAAGAAATGGAAGAAGACATCGATAAGATTAGGTATAAGCGAAATGATAAGCATGTCGAAAGGCCTAAATTTGAGGAAAAGAAGCCTGTCGAACCGGTTAACCCAGCAAAGTGCAATTTGTGTTCTTATCCTAGTGATCCAAAAACATACTATGTCGAATGGGGTGAGGCAGCGAAACGTTTTTTGATTTTGTTTTTTATCCTTGGAGTGGTCCCATTTTTGGCTGCTTGCATCAATGGTGGCGGTTTTTTGTGGATTGTATTTGCTATAGGTTGTTTGCTTTCCTGCATACCATTATTTGTGATGTTAATAAGAATGATTATAAACAAGGCAAGGGAAGGGGAATATCAACGCAAATGTTTAGAAATAAAACGTATAAATGAACGAGTTAAACTGAATTACGAAGCAAGCACCAAAAAATTTCACGAAGGAAGAGAATATCAAAGATACAAAATCCGTCACAAAATGTGGGAAGATAAGAAGCTTGATTACGAAAAAGCGCTAAAAGAATGCGACGAAGCAGATAAACGAATTGAAGAAGAATTCGAAAAGAACAAGGTAAAAGAAATCGAGAAATACAAAGAAGATCATAAATTTGATGACTTTGAACTAGAGTTTTACGACATGATCAACGGGATTATCGGAAAGAAATATCTAGATAATTTGGATGAGATAGAATCTTTTATGATTGATGGACGTGCCGATTCGATTAAAGAGGCCATAGCTGTTCTCGAAGATGATCGACATAAGGAGGAATTAATATATGCTCAACACAGGGCTTATAGAAAAAGAGAATATAGTGTTGTAGTTGAGTATATGCGTGAAAATTTTTATGGGGAAATGCACAAAAGTGATACAACTGTTAGTGTTAATGCAAATTCTGAAGCCGAGGCAATAAATGCTCTATGAATATGGTTGCAAACTCGATTAGCGCTAAAATCGATTGATAATGATGAAAAATAAATGTTATAGACGTTTGGTTAAGAAATCCAACGGCGATTCGTTTGACGAGTTTGCGTGTTCATTTCTTAAAAGAAGAGGCGTTTATCCTTTGACTGCGCATAATCGCGATATTGTAGAAAGCGAAATAAACGACAACCCATCATATAGAAGTAATTTGAATCAAATAATCTCTGATTGGGATGATGATGCTGAATATGAGAACGAAATTTATGACGTGATTGCTGATATAAATAGGACAAATAAAACTCATATACAAATTGAAGAAATGCAAAATATTGCCTCAAGGATTGGTTCTCTATGCAGATCAAAACATGAATTAATTGACAAACTTAATTCCGATGATGGTGTAAAAGATATTTTTATTGCGATTGTTGATAAGGAAAGGGATGGTTTTCCGCTAAAGAAATCTTGCCTTTCTTTTGCCTCTAAGTTCATCGTTTGTGTTTCAAAAGTGTTAGGAACTAACTATTTGAATCATTATACTAAATATGATTCGATTGTTTCGGATAGATTACCTGATTATTTGGACATTTACTTTGATGGGAACAAAAACCTTCGCAGCTTAGAGTTTAAAATCGATAGCAATTTAAGCCCTGAAGAAAAATGGGAAAAATATAAACAATATTGCAAATGTGTGGCCGCTCTTAAAGATAAGGCTAGCAACATTGAAGAAGGCAATCCCTCGTTTTCTCTAGAAGAAATCGATCATATGATTTGGTTTTTTGGCAAGAAAAGCCTTTCTATATGATGCTATCTCTATTTGCTTTCTTCCTCCGTTTTCTTGCATTCCTCGATTAATTCATCTTTAGTAGCACCTTGGTATGTTTTTAACGCCGAATAATATCTTTTAATGAACTTTTCACGAAGATAGGATGGCTCAAGTATTTCCGCGTCCCATCCGAATTTGAAGAAATAGTTAAGCGCTTGTACATCCGTACAATGGAAGATGTAGATATGCTTATCTTCTTTATCTATCTCATAGAGCTGAGGACGGAGATATATTTGTCTTCTAAAAGATTCCAATCCTTTTTCGGTGAATCTTACTTTGATATCAATAACTTCGCTAGACATGAACATTGCCGTTCTTTCGATTAGCATCTTATCAAGCTGAGAAGAGCTCTCTTTTGATATATGGGCACCCATGCTAGACATCAAAGAGACTTTCTCAATTCTTGATAAGCGGAAACAACATGGAGTTTTTTCTGATACAGTAGAAGTTTTGACCTTCTTGCCAGTTTCATCCTCAGTTTCAACTTCGCTTATTTGCTCGCTATAACCGATAAGATAGTTATAGGAATCAGTCTTATCTTGAACAATCTTATACGGCAAGACATAGAACTTCCTTACGTAATGGATCTTTCCATCGACGGAAACCTTTTGAAGAAGGCTTACCTTTAATTTCTTTTGCTTTTCTATCGCCTCATTTATTTCTGCGAGAGTGTCACCAAAGAATATTTGCTCTCTAATATATCTAGGTTTTGATGCGTATTCTTCAAATATTGCTTTTAAATACAATCCTATCGTGTTGTCATAATAATCCGCTTCAAGACTTTCTTTTAGAATTGCAAGAGAATTCTTATCAATTCTGAATTTCTTTCCATGCCCTGATGGATAAGAGAGTGCTTTAGCTTTTAGTTCACTTTCATATACATGGGCGCATTTATCGATGAACATCTTGATCGTTTTCTTATCAAAAGAAGAGAATTCCGGAGAAGAATATAACTTTTCTAACTCATCTGCTTTCTCCATGTATCTTAGGCTTATGCTTGCGTCAGCTTGTTGGTAGAAATTCCTAAAAACTCTATTAAGGAAACCGGAGAAAGTTTCTTTTTCTTCGGAATCGTAGAAGTTTTTGATGTCTTCTTCGATTGTTAACCATGTTTCCTCAGAAAGATTTAGATGTTGTTTTAATTCTGAAGCGTATTCATCCACATAAAACTTATAATTCGCCATATTGTTGACCTCTTATATATCATCTTATACCAAAATAATGGTGTTTTTAATAGAAAACGGAACTTTATTAGCGATAAATGAAGGTCTAACTTAATCAATCTAGATGAAAGTAGAATTGTTGGAGGAGGTTTATAGTGCGTTGGAATGTTTTACCTTTCGTGTTTGGTGATGGATTGCGATCCTCCTTTTGTTGATCGTTTGTTTTTTTGGGACCTCTAGAAACAAAATGAAAACAGTAAAAAGCCGAAACAACGTTAACCATCTAGGAAATATTCTATAATATCTTATGAATAAGACATTATGGAAAAAGAAACTAACTGGTGCTCTGATGATCTTGAAGCTCTAATAATGTATTAAAATTGATTAGGAAGGAGGAAGAGCAATGATTCATGATTTGAACAATTTCCTACTATCATCTATGTTTCATGCGGTAAAAAACGCCGGAAATACCGATGATGATATTGCTGGTGAAATTGAGTATAACGGCTCACAATTTGAATATAATCAAGGGACGATATTGTGTCTTGAAACTAAATCTAAAAAATCCCAAAAGTCTAATAGTAACCAAAAAAGAGTGCCAATTAATTATGCAAATCCAAATTTCATAAACGAAAGAATTGTTTTGCTTTTAGAATCGCCAAGTAACGATGAATATATTGGTCCAAGGTTTAAACCAGCAAACGGAGCAACGGGATATAGAATTAATAGACAATTGATTACCCTGATAAATAATCATCTTAATATTTGCTTTCCTACTCTGCCAAATAAGGGGCAAAAATTTGATATAGTAATAATGAATTCGATAAGATATCAATGCGATTTAGGATATACAGGGAATAGAAATATTATAAATTCGGTTTTTGACCAGCTTTGGAATAATAAGAAGGATCCGTTTTCTGCGGATTTAATTGATAGAATTGAAATAATAAGTCCGATACTTATTATAAATGCATGCTCATCAATTAATGGCTGTAAATTGTGCAGCACTTCATTTTTGAAAAATAATATGAATTTTCATGTTGTTGAAACCACACAACATCCATCTAGATGGAGTAAAAAAACAATTATCTTCTAACACTAAGGATTATATGACGCAAAAGGGAATGAAATTTCCTATTCCATATTCAATATTTGAGACTTGTTTTAGAAGAAACAGCTTTAAGAAGCAGCATATTGCATAATGCAATTCAAGAATAGTACTTGACTTATCGTGCTTGAAGATTTGTTGGCAACGGAATTGTTTCGATATTGACCACCTTAATAACTTTGAATAATGACAAAGGCGGAAAGATAAACGGAGATATTTTTTCCAAAAATAGGTCGTAAAATGTGCGAACAATAACGCAAAGAACAGATATATGATATCTTGGCTCCAAATTTTGTGCTTTTTGGTGACATCAGCGTAAATTGGCATGTCTCGATTCCTTCAATTCATAGAGTAAGATTAAAAACTTGTGGATGAGACGTTTCCTTAAACTCCTTTTTAAATTAACACAAAATAAAATTAGCGGATATGCAATGATCAATAGATACTTTTTTTGTTAGATGACAAAGTAATCGCAAATGGACAAGCAATCGTGTCGAAGGTCCGAAAATTTGCCAATCTGCGGTTTTCTCGTGTATTCTAGAGACCCCCGGGAAGTTCGCCCTCGAAAGGAGAAAACAAATATGGCGAATATGAAGAAACTAGACTGCGAGGCAAGGATGAGGATCCAGGCCTGCCTCGCCAAAGGCTACAAGCCAAGCATCATCTCGAAGGAAATAGGGTTTTCCG
>CAVIBR010000026.1:0-16052 GCA_963641445.1 Bacteroides uniformis | reverse complement strand
CGGAAAACCCTATTTCCTTCGAGATGATGCTTGGCTTGTAGCCTTTGGCGAGGCATGCCTGGATCCTCATCCTCGCCTCGTCGTCTAGTTTCTTCATGTTCGCCATATTTGCTTTTTCTCCTTTCTTCTGCGAACTTCCCGGGGTCTCTAGAATATACGAAAGGACCGCCGGCTGGCAAATTTTCGGCTTTTTGGGATGGGTTGTTTATTGTTTAGCGATCAGTTTGTCATTTAACATTTTAAAGAAAATTTTAAAAATTGCTTGCAAAAATAATCGATAATAATTAATATATTCCATGCACGGCGAAACCGTGTCATTAATGCGCTCACTTAGCTCAATGGCAGAGCAATCGGCTGTTAACCGATTTGTTGTAGGTTCGAGCCCTATAGTGAGCGCCATTTATAATGGCCTGTTGGAGAAGAGGCTTAACTCATATCCCTTTCAAGGATACATTCATGGGTTCGAATCCCGTACAGGTCACCACAAAAATTATTAAGGCAATATCGAATGTTGCCTTTTTTCTTTGAATAGAACAATTTTTGGCGTGGTTAAACCTATTATTGCTAATGCATAAAGAAATACGGACAATTCCCAATAAATAAAGGTTTGTTTTTTTTTTTTTTTGAAAATATGCTAAAATAGACGCACATATTGATTATGACTATTGATTTGTTTGTAGAATACAACTTCGCTCCAATAATTGGCTTAATATTCCAATTGATTTTTCTCCTTTATGGAAAGACTTTTAATAAGCGTGAAAAAATAGTCTTTTTCGTCTCGCTTGCTTTGCAATCAATAGAAATAATCTCATACAATCTTGAACTATATTGCGCTTTATTAGACCATTGGAATATCTGGAGAGTCATCTTCTCCATTGCCGGTTATATCATCAGGCCCGCATTGATTTATCCATTCGTTTATCTCTTGAGAAAAGAATCGAAGACAAAATGGTCGAAACTCGTTTATTTGGATTTGATTCCGCTTGCGGCTTGCATCATTGTTCAGCAGCTCGCTTACTTCACGAAATTGGTTTTCTATTTCTCTGAAGATAACATTTTCCATAGAGGCCCATTAGGCTATTTCTCGATGGCTGTTACTATTTTCTACCTTATTGAAGCGGGAACACAGATCATTTTAACTAAAGTCTTAAACAAGAAATTCAATGTAGGATTGATAATCGTTATCCTTTCATACGTTGTTCTTGCGATGCTTTTCGAGAGCATTTTCGATATCAAATCATTAGGAATAAACGCAGGCATCTTCTCAATTGTCTTCTTTATGTTTTCTTTGCAGACCAACAATTTAAACGAAGCAACAGAAAAGATGAAAGTGCTTTCTGAAGTTGATTCTCTTTCTCAATTATCAAATAGATACTCAGGCGAAAAACAAATTGATAATTTAGTTGCAAAAAGAACTGCTGGCAATTTTATGGTTCTTGATATAGATAATTTTAAATCCATAAATGACACCTATGGGCATGCCATCGGCGATGAAGCAATCGTTAAACTAGCCGAAGCACTAAAAAACACATTTGATAAAAAAGATGTCATAATGCGTTTAGGCGGAGATGAATTTGCTGTCTTCTCCGAAAAAACTTTGGATAAAGAAGATTTGCTTAAACAATTATTTAATCATATCGATGAAATTCGTTTATCCTGCGATAAAAATTTTAGAATGAGCGCCTCGATTGGGATTGCAAATTTCAATGGTGAAGAAGAAACTTCATTTGATAAATTATATCGTGAAGCGGATATCAAGCTCTACGAAGCAAAAAAGAACAAAGGTAACAAACGTTTAAAAAAATGCAGCTGATGCTGCATTTTTTTGTTATTCATTGAAGAAGTTTCTTTTTGAAAATGGGGCTTTAATGAATCTCGCGAAGGCTCTGAAATTCGTTAGCCACGCAAACTTTACGTTATTTTTGGTATTTTTAAGAATTTTTTTAGCCATGAATTCCGCGATAGTTTCTGGATAATCACCCAAGATGTTGTAAACTTTCTTAGTTTTTTCAGAAAGTTGGAATTCCTCTCCATCTCCAAGATTATGGTTTATAAAATTAGTTATCATGATACCTGGAGTTATTTTTCCAACTTGAACGTTTAAATTTTCCTTTTTTACTTCATAAGCTAGTGCCTCAGTAAAATAAGTGACGCCTCTTTTTGCCGTACCATAAACTGACAAGCCGACTTTGTAAGCATCATTGGACCCGAATCCTTCGACATTATAAATTTGCCCGCTTCCTTGCTCCTTGTAGAAGGAAAGGATTTCTTTTGAACAAATAATAGTTCCTTTTAAATCGATGTCAATTAAGCGGGAAATGGTCTTTTCATCAGTATCCCATACTGGATTCATCTTTTGATTAACGCCAGCATTATTAATCCAAATATCAATAGAACCGATTTCTTTCTTCGTTTCTTCTATTACATGACGAATAGAAGCGGAATCGGTTACATCTGCAACATAGCAAAGAACCTTCCCTTTCTTGTTCATTCTAGATAATTCTTCTTTAGCTATCTTCAAATTATCTTCCGAAACGTCCAATAAAACGACATTATATATATTTGTTAGATAAAATTCCTTTATCATCGCAAATCCAAATCCACGGGCTGAGCCAGTAATTACGACAGTTCTCATATGTTTTTACCTCATGAAAATTATATCACTCAAATAGAGAATAGAAATACGCAGTCATCTGATTTGGACTCTCTTCGTGATCGTTTATTACATACCCCTTTAATAAATCCACGAAAGCGCCGGACATGCAATGTATCAAAATATCGTTTGGCACATTAGGATGATGAATTTTTATAGTTGGCAAAGCTACCTTCATAAGATTTTTTACTTCATTCCCAAGCGTTGAATAGAAAAGATGGGATGCGCCGGAAGAAAAGATAGCAGTAATTAGTTTTTGCTGTTCCTTAAAATGATAGAAAATATGGGTTGTCATCTCCCTATAATCATACATTGCTATTTCTCCGTTTTTTGAATGGTTATTTGAAAATGCATGTTCAAATATGGAAACGCAAACGGATTTAAGCACGTCATCTTTCTTTTTAAAATGCGCGTAGAAAGTAGATCTAGAGACCGTACTTTCGAGAATGATGTCCGAAACGGAAATTTCAGAATAAGTTTTCTTTTCGAGAAGTCTCTCGAATGCTTCAAGTATCAAAGCGATAGTTTTTTCTTCTTTTTTATTCATATAACCATATTATAACGAATAATTTGTATTATTGTTAGATATTAAACAAAACAAAATATTCTAAATTGTTTGTTTTCTTGCTTTTTTATTAATAAAGTTATTTAATCATTATTGCCGTTTTATGAGTAAAAGAGAAATACCTACTACATTTGCAAAAAGTAAAAAGAAAAACTTGGTTGTTTTATTTACGTTATTAGGAATTACTATTTTGCTATTTGCAATTTCTTTCATTGTTACTCCTAATTACATGAGTATCGATCGCTGCATATTAGGTCTTTTTGGTGGAAGTGACACTGCAGCAAATCGCATTATGCAAAAAATTATGCTGCCAAGAAATATCGGCGCATTCTTAATTGGTGGAGGGTTAGCCCTATCCGGCTTAATCATGCAAACGTCTTTGAAAAACCCTATGGCTTCGCCTGCGACTTTAGGAATTTCAAATGCCGCAGTTTTCGGAGCAAACATCATAATCCTTGCTTTATATGGAACTAGCACAAGTTCTTTTATATCCGCTTCAGATAATCCATTCTCTGTAGCTGGCGTTGCTTTTTTGTTTGCACTAGCTTGTGTTTTGCTTGTCTTGCTATTTTCTTCTTTTCATAGGTTTCATCCGACAACGGTTGTTTTAGTTGGCATAGCTTTAGGCTCTTCTTTCCAAGCTGGAACCACACTTTTGCAATACTTCGCTGATGATGTTGCATTATCAGCAGTAGTTGGCTGGTCATTTGGAAATCTAGAAAGATTAACGATGAACGAAAACTATATACTAATGTTTGTGATTTTGCTTTCATTGATTGGGTTTTCATTCATTTCCTATAGGTTTAACGCCCTTGATGCTGGAGATGGCTTCGCCAAAAGCGTTGGCATCAATACTTCCTTACTTAGATTTGTTTCCTTGCTAATTGCTTCTTTGGTCGGTGCCTTATGCGTTTCATTTTGCGGAATCATTGGCTTTGTTGGAATAATCGCCCCTCATATTATGAAAAGGATTGTAGGCAATGATCATCGAATCTTGATTCCGACTTCGTTCATGGCTGGATCATCCTTATTACTAATCTGTGATATTTTTACAAGATTAATTGGTCAAGGGACATCTTTACCTGTTGGAGCAATAACGGCCTTACTTGGCACACCAATGTTCTTAATCATTCTATTTACGAAGAAAGGAAACAAATATGCTCTCGCTTAAGAACGTATCCTTCTCTTACGAAAAACATGAAAAACCCATCCTTTCAAACACGACTCTCGAACTTGAAGAAGGAAAAGTGGGGGTTTTATTAGGCCCGAATGGGGTTGGGAAAAGCACAATAATAAAGATAATATCGGGATTTATTAAACCAAAAACAGGTGATATTTTTTTGGGAGAAAACAATCTTAGAAAGATAAAAATCAAAGAAAGAGCTAAATTAGTCTCTTACGTTCCACAAAACGTTGAGTTTTCTTCCTTAAGCGTTTTAGACTCCGTCTTGCTTGGAAGGTTGCCTTATTTTTATTCTTTCCCTTGTGCTCATGATAAAGCTAAAGCAGAGAAAGCCATTGAAGAGGTAGGCTTATCTCAATTGAAAGATAGACCGGCTAATTCTTTGTCTGGAGGAGAAAAACAACTTGTCTCAATTGCAAGGGCCTTGGTTTCATCACCATCACTGCTATTACTTGACGAACCAACTGCAAATTTAGATCTTAAACATCAAAAAGAGGTATTAACTCTTTTAAAAAAGATAGCAAAAGAAAAGAAACTAACGATTCTTCTTTCCCTTCATGATATTTCTGAAGCATTTTATATAGGAGATAAATTCTTCTTCTTAAAGGAAAGAAAAATAATCGATTCAGGCGATTCATCTATCATTACGGAAGAAAGAATCAAAGAAATATACGATACAGACGTAAAGCTTATTAAAGATAACGATGGTTATTTAGTGAAAATATATTAAGCAAAAAGGAGAAAATGATGAAAAAAACAAAATTGCTAATTTTAGCTACGACCTTGCTCGCATCTTGCCAAGGAGGAACTAATGATAACATATCCCAAGGGACAAGTAGTGATAATATAACCGATGGAATAGGAAGAACTGGAACATATTATCCTGGCACATACAAGAAAATCGTTTGTATAGGTGCCGGTGCCTTAAGACTTTATTCTTATATTGGCGATCTTGACCTATTAGCAGGCGTTGAAGATATTGATAATCCTAGCAAAAGAGAAGCTTCAACTATGCCATTCGAAGGCATAGCAAGACCATATTATGATGCCTATAAAGAAAAATTCAGAAATCTTCCAACTGCAGGCGTAGGAGGACCAACCGCTAATAAAACTGGTCCAAACCTAACTGCATTAACAGCGTTAGAACCAGATTTAATAATTTCAGATTTCGAAGAAGAAGCTGTAGCTAAGCAAATCGAAGACGCAACAGGTGCAAAAGTATTCACAATAAAATACGGAAAGCAAGCCGTTTATGATGACACTATTTCTACCATATTAACATCCTTAGGCAAAATACTCGCAAAAGAAAAAAGAACTAAAACCCTTACTGATTATATTTCTTCCTCAATTAATGAATTAAAAACAATAACTAAAGATATCAAAGAAGAAGACAAACCTTTAGTTTATGTTGGAGGAATAGGAAATTGGGGCCAAAAAGATTTCCTTGCAACTCATACTAATTATCCTATGTTTAATGTTGCAAATATTAAAAATGCCTTAACAACGGTTAATTTAACTGCACAAGGCCAACAAGATATCACAAAAGCAACTTTTGAAGAATTAGCTCCAAATATGGATAAATTTATCATTGATGCAGCCGGAATGAAACAAACCCTCACTGCATACAATGCCAATAAAACGATTTTTGATAATGTCAAAGCAGTTAAAAATGGTGACGTATATCTCCAAATGCCATATAACGCATACTATACAAACCTCGAAATCTCTCTCATGGATGGATATTACGATGCAGCTATAACTTATCCAGAGTTATTTAAGGATTTTAATCTCGAAAATAAATACAAAGAGATTTTGACAACCTTTGTTGGGAAAGATGTCTACGAAGAAGAATCTAAATATTCCGGTTCCTATGGTGGATATCAAAAAATTGACAATCTTAAGGAATGGTGCGAATCACATATTCAATAAATGACTTATTAAGGCTGTAGAAACGGCCTTTTTTAATGATTTTAAATAGGGAAAAAGTCAAAAATCCCTATTAAAAACCCCTTCGATTTTAAGAAATTGATATTTTCCAGCAACGAAAACTAAGGCACCTTAAGCATGAAAATGTTTTAATAAAAAGTCTTTTATTTCATTAAAATTAGTAACAAATAATTAAGACCAATATAGAGTTAAAATTACAAAGGAAAAGTTCTATAATAACCAAGGGTTATTTTATGTCTCATCCTTTAAAACATTTACATCTAATAAATTCACATAGACATTTAGTTATTAAGAATGCAAGACATATGGGTATTTTTTGGCATGCGTTGAAACATGACCTAAGCAAATATACCCCAATAGAATTTAATATTTCCGCAAAATATTATGCAGGAAATCATTCTCCAGTATTCGAAGAAAGAATTCATAATGATTATTTTTCAAGAATTTGTCAACATCATACAAAAAGAAATGGCCATCATTGGGAATATTGGACGGATTTCTTATGTGGAAGAATCATAATGAAAACGATGCCTTGGAAATACGCGACGGAATATATTTGCGATATGCTCAGCGCCTCATATACATATAATCCTAAAACATTTAAACCAGAAACGACTCTCAATTATTTCTTAGCACATCAGGATAAATATTTCATTACTCAAGCAACTAGAGAATACATAATATGGTGTCTTACGAAATACAAAGAGTCAGGCTTTAAAGAACTTGGGAAGAAGAATACAAAGATCAAATACGAAGAAATAACTTCCAAACATCCTGATGTAGAAATATATGAAACAAACAAAACAACGGCACCTTTGCCACCTTTAAAAGAAAAAACAAGTGGGGTAAAATAAATTTATGGCAATAAAAAACAAAATATTAATAATTGGCTGCGGAAGATTAGGATCCATAATTGCTGATAGAGCTTCGGCAAGAGGAGAAAACGTCATCGTCTTAGACCAAGATGCTTCATCTTTCAAAAAACTAGATGATGCTTTCACTGGTTTCAAGATAACTGGCCAAGCAACCGATATCAACCTACTTGTAAATGATTGTTATTTAGAAACAGTAGAAGAGGCGATAATCGTAACCGGAAACGATAATGTTAACCTATATCTTGCTCATCTTTGTGGAATAATCTACAAAGTTCCTAAAGTATACGTACGTTTTGATGATCCAGATAAAGACATTCTTATTTCCGGAATTCCTAATGTTAAAGCGATCTATCCAACGGATTTAAGCGCGAATAAATTCTTTTCTATTGAAGCGGAGGGTGACAAATAATGATAGTTGTTATAGCCAATGGCAACCTTGAAGCTAACTATGTAATCGACTCCTTCAAGGAAGACAGAAGAAATAAAATAATTGTTATAAACTCCAATAAAGATGTTGCAGATTACCTTGTTAAACACCAACACGTATCCGTATATGTCGGAAATCCTTGGAGAACATATGCTTTAGAAGAAGCAAACATCTATGATGCAGACTTGTTTATTTCACTTTCTGATAATGACACAGATAACTACGTTTCTTGCATTTTAGCAAAGAAAATTTTCAATGTTCGCAAATGTATTTGCTTAGTCAAAAACCCTGATAATGTTGAGATTTATAAGAAGCTTGGCATTGATTCAGTCATTTCTTCAACCTACCTTCTTACGCAAAACATTAAGACGGAATCGCTTGAAGGAAACTTGATTCGTTCGATGAACCTTGACGCAAATAAAATCGTCATGGTTGAAGCAACTCTTCTTTCTAGATACAGAATTTGCAATAAAGCAATTATGAATATCAATTTCCCTTCATACGCTAACATTGCCTATATCATGCGTGATGGCGAGTTCATCATCCCTAAAGGAAACGTCGTCTTAAAACCCCGTGATACATTGGTTATCACATGCAAAAAAGATGATGAGAAAGAACTAACGAAATACATAATGGCTCGTGCCTCAGCAAGAGATATCGAAAAGAGTATCGCAAACCAAGTTCAAAAAACTCTTAATAACATAAGCGAAATCAAAAAAGAGGCGACCCCTGCATCAATCGAAACTAAAAAAGAATGTTTAATTGAAACAAAAACCGATGGTGAGAAAAAGGCAGAAAAGGTAGAAGTTGCAGTAACGGAAGAAGTTAAAACCGATTCAAAAGAAAAGAAAACAGCTTCAACTAGCAAACCTTCTTCATTGAATAAAACTGTTTCAAAAAGCAAATCAGCCTCAAAAACAACAACTGAAAAGGCAACTCCTAAGAGCGATGCCTCTCCAAAAAAGAAAAAATAATAGATATCGAATATGAAACATCTTAAGGAAGCAAAAGGATTGCGTTTAATTCTTGGTTACTTTGGCCTATTCATGATAGTTGAAGGCCTAGTTACCATTTTTCCTTTAGCCATTTTGGCTTTCTATCCAAAGGAATGGGAATGTTATTTAGATTTTATCATTCCTGGCGCAGGATACATCGTTCTTGGCGGTTTAATTAGTTTCTTAACTATCGCTTTCAGAAAAAAAGCTAAATTGCAAAAAAATGAAGATTCGTTGTTGCTTGTTTTGCTTTGGATATCCGCTTTAGTGATTGGCGCTGTTCCTTTCTATTTAACATCTTTTCCGGAATTAAATAACAACAACGTGGCCATCAACCTTGGAATGTCCTTTACCGATTCGTTTTTTGAATCGACATCTGGATATTCCGCTACAGGTCTCACTGTTTTTCCTGAAAAAGCATTCTTAACAGGCGTTGATTCCTCATCGTACGGATGGGCTCATGTATTCCTTTTTCATCGCGCAATAATGCAATTTGTTGGTGGGGTTGGACTCGTTTTGCTTGTTGCATCCGTAATTTCGAGTAAAAACAATTTTAAGCTCTTCTTCGCTGAAGGACATAACGATCGTTTGTTACCTAACTTAGGAAAGAATGCCAAATTAATTTTCGGCATCTATTTTGGCTGGATTGCGGCTGGAAGCATCGCCCTTTGGCTAGCTGGCATGACTCCATTTGACTCTTTCTGCCATGCAACAGCAGCTCTTGCCACTGGTGGATTTTCAACTCGTTTTCAGTCTGTAATGTTCTATTCAGGCGAGACATATGCGTCTTTTTCTAACGGTAATCTCTTATATAGCGGAAATGCCATTGCAATTGAAGGCATTACCTGTGTTCTTATGTTAGCAGGCGCTACAAACTTCGTTTTGCACACTCTATTACTAACTGGAAAGATAAAGAGTTTTTCTAAGGATGTAGAAATTAAAATTGCCGCATTCCTCATAATCTTTTCAACTATTATCACGGCTTTAGTCACATTCAATGAACATACTAACTATTACGATGAACAAGAGGCTATAAGCATTTGGCTTTCTTTACGATATAATTTCTATAACATCGTCTCTTCAATTACGACTACGGGATTTACGAATTTCCCATCATTAAAGTATTTAGGACATTTCTCGGTGTTTATCGCTTTGATTTGTATGTCTATTGGTGGAGGAATGGGATCAACTGCCGGCGGTTTAAAACAATACCGTGTCGCTCTCCTTTTCAAAGAATTCGCATCATCTTTCAAAAATAGAAATTCATCTGATAGATTCATCCATACCGACGTCATTACAAGGCTTGCACAAGACAAAGAAATCGATCAAGACGAAGTAAAAGAAGCGATGGACTATTCAATCCTATATATAGCCGTCCTTATTATTGGTACGGTTGCTCTTCTTTGCTTAAGAAACGTTGATCTGGAAGAAGCCTCATACGAATGGGGAACATCCCTTTCTGGAACTGGCATTACCATTATTGACTTTGCTACGTACAAGGCCGAAAATGGTCTAGTCCAATATAATTCTTTATTGTGGATGCTAGATTTAGCGATGTTATTAGGACGTCTTGAAATCTTGCCAGCATTCTATGGATTAAGAAGAATATTCATTACACCTGTGGAAGATTTGAAGAAACGTCATCAAAAGAAAAAGAGTCTTAAAAATCTAATGATGGAGGAATAAAAAATGTTAATTGATGAAATTAAAAAAGCTAATTTAATGGCAATGAAAGAGAAGAACCAGGCAAAAAGAAGCGCTTATTCTTCAATTATTTCCCGTTACCAACTTTTAAAGAGCAAAGATCCAAGTAAGGAAATAAAAGATGATGATGTTCTTTCTTTGATTCAAAAAGTCGTTAAAGAACTTGATGAAGAAATGGATTCTTATCAAAAAGCAGGTAGAGAAGAACAAGTTCTTGAAATTCAAAAGCAAAAAGATGCTTTAAAGGAATTCATTCCTGCTCAACTTTCCGAAGAAGAAATCAAAGAGATAATCGCAAGTCTTCCTGATAAAGCGGTTCCTGCTGTCATGAAACATTTCAGCATGAATTATCGTGGAAAAGTTGATATGTCTCTTGTAAATAAAGTCTTAAAAGGATTATAATACTTGAGCGCCTTTGGAAAAAGGTCGATGCCAAGCTTAAACTTAGGCATTATAGGAGAATGGTTCAATGGTAGAACAGCGGTCTCCAAAACCGTTAATGAGGGTTCGATTCCTTCTTCTCCTGCCAGAAATGAAAATTAAAACATGCAAATCAATCGCTTGCATGTTTTTTCTTTCTTGTGACTCTAAATATATTATTGGTCTTTTATTTTTGCTCGTCTGAGGGTTCATCTTCATTGTCTCTAGAAATCAAAGTTGCCTCAGCTTGAAGCCTTTTGATTTCTTTAACTTGCTTTCTTGCCAATTGGATTTCTAAAATGATAGAAATAATTAGGCCAAAGATGATAACGAAATAATAAGTGTAGCCTCTCCAAAGGAGGGAAATCGTTTGAGAAGTGGCCCAAACGTTTTCCTTTGCAAAAAGCGTCCCACCTAAGCCAATAACCGATAAAGAAGCCATTACAACAGCGAAAGCGTAATCAATTCCCCCAGTAGTTCCTGGGGTAGGAACCCATACAACAGCGGTAATCGCAAACGAAGTGCCAAACATCACAAGAATATAGATCCAGAAAGGATTTACGCCAGTAAATTCAACTCCTACCGCCAAAAGAAGGAAGAAAGGGATCGAATAATATGCTAAATCTGTAATTAAGCGATACACTAACGCCTTAACGAAAGCACCCTTATGAGCGAAAATCTCTTTAAAAGCAGTTTGTGTGCGATCGCAATAACTTTCAAAATCTTTGATTTTTGAAGGAAGAAACTTTCTAAACATTCGCCAAGCGGAAATCTTCGTTAATGCAGAAACAAGTAAATTTCTCACTTTTTTTGATAGGCCAAGCAAAAGCATGATTATCAAAGTAAGGAAGTTATTAAAGTAACCTACGGCTACGATGATTGTAAATGCGACAGGATTAAGCCAGTTAGTTAAGCCATTAATTCCGCCTTCAGTTAATCCTTTGATGTAATATGGGAAGAAGAAGATGGCGATAAATCCGAAAATATTAGATGCTAAAACGTGAACGACGAAAGTTGCTAAAACAGAACCTGTAGCTTTTGATGTATCAGCCCCGCATTCTTTCATCAAGTAAATTTCCATTGGCTGGCCGCCAAAAGCGAAAGGAGTAACGTTATTGTAGAATTGCTCAATTGTAGAAATCTTAAATAGATTCCGCTTTCCTACCGTTTTATCAATGCCATTTGATTTACAGAAAGCAATCAAACTCAATGGCCAAAAGAAAAGGAAGATAGCAGTAAGCAAAAATACGACTAAAAGCCAAATCCAGTTATTGTTTTGACCAATTGAAGCGAATACATTGGCTATTTCACTAAGATCGGTGAAATTAACTATCATTAAAATCACCGCTACAGTGAGAGCCACAATCATTATTGCGCCCATTATGGCTGAATTTCTTGTTTTTTTGTCTTTCTTCCTCTTAATTTCCTGCAAGGCAAGACGTGTTTCTTTTAAATCTTCTTTGGCATCAGTTATTTTCTTTTCCATACATGATAAATTTTACCATAATTTTTTTAGAATTATACTTGATTTTCTTATCTTGAAACATTTTAACGAAAGTTTGAGTTAGATGACTCTAATTGATCATTTGCTCAGTTATGACTTTTTAATATTTAAAAACCGATTTTTAGTTTGATCATTTATGTTATAATTCCCTAGATGAAATATGGAGATAATCTATGAAAAAAATCAAGAAAATATGCTTGTTGACTCTTACATCTACTATGCTTTTTGCCTGCGGAGAAGAAACTGGTTCAAGCAAATCAGAAACAGAGCCTTACTCTTCAGTGGCTTCAGCATCATCTGAAGAACAACAAAGCTCAGAAACATCAAACTCCGATTCTTCCTCACTTTGGGATGCAGAATTGCAAAAATTAATGAAAGAATATTGCGGAGAAGTTTTGCCTTATCCAACAGGTTTGATTCAAGACAATATCTCATATTCAATTGCTAAAGGCACAAACGGGGAAGAAATCCTTCAAATAACCGATGAATCGAATTCATTCACGCTTGGCGATTATTACGAAACACTTGAAGACAAAGGATGGTACGCCGTTAGAGGATTTAACGATAAAGCTGAACGTCGCTCAAATAGCCTTCCATTCTATGAATTAACAAAAGATGGCGCTGACAAAGGATATGATATTTCCTATACTTTTAGAAATGCTGAAGTAGATGAGAAAACCGGAGTTGAAACAAAAGCGGGCAACGTAATTCTTTGCTATAACAATCTAAAAACAAAATTGACAACCAACACGACATGGACTGATGATGATTTAGAAAGAATGAAACTTGCCATAACCACAACATTGCCTTTCTTTACGATGGGCGAGGGTTATGTTAGTCACCAATCATCTGAAGATGTCGTCCTTCTTTATGATTATTCCACAATCGACTTAAGAGATACTGCCTTGGCTGTCCTAGAAGATGATGGATATGTTCTAGAGGTGTCCTTAAGCAAAGTCTATAACATGCATATTCTTCGCAAATTCTTAGAAAATGGCTCATTTGTTTCCGTTGGCTTATCCTATCAAAACGGAAACTATTTCCAATTTGCTTATTCCCCAGTTCCTAATGTTAGTGAATCTTGGCCTTCAGAAATTTTAGAAGAAATAGAACAAAGCAGTGGAATCACCATTCCAACTTTTACCTCTAGCGATATAGAAAAATACTATTCTTATGAAAAGAATGGAAAGGTCTATATTTACGCTGAAACCCAAACCAATTTCGAATATGACACGGATTATTATTCTCAAATAGAAAAAACAGGACTCCATGGAGATGGCTGGGGCAATTTTGCAACCTGGGATGAGACAGTTTCCTTAAAAGCATATTATATTTATAACTATGAAGGACAATTGGCAGTTCAATACGCTTTCTGCATTCTTGTTCAACTCACCGAGCCAATCTCTAATTTCTCAAAAGGATGGCCTTCTGCAGGGATTTCTTCATATTTGGAAGAGAAAAATATCAATGTGGCATGTCCAATTCCAACATCAATTCCAACCAACGAAGAAATTAAATATAGCGTCACAAACGAAAAAGGAAGCGAAGCTTTAAAGATTCAAATTTGGGATAAAGACCTATCTTCATATAAATATCTTGCTTCTTACTTTTATAACCGAGCATATTACGATGGAATAAATTCTGATAGAGAGTTATATTTCGAAGATTCAACTGGCAAGTTACGTCTTACTCTCTCTAGAGAAAATAACATTACCGAAGTATTTATCTCTAAAGGAGAAGGAAATGCCCATACACCTGTTTTTGAATTTGAAAACAAAGAATTAACAATCGGCAGAGGCTCATCTGAACAACTTAAACTCAATGTTTCAATGTTGCCATATGAAGCTACATTCTCTTCCGACAACGAAGATGTAACGGTTGATAAAAATGGCTTAGTTACTGTTTCTAGCGAAGCTGAAATTGGTACTAAAGCAACAATAACTGCCACAATTAAGGCTCCAAATGAAGCTGAAGCTCGTACAAGCAAATGTGAGATTACCATCGCGGCAAGAACCCCATACACCGCTTCAACAGCGATGGATGAACTCGTTAAATCATTCAATGCTTATTTAGGGTACAAAGAAGGAGACGAAGACGCATTAATAACTTGCTATAACAGCGACAACGACTATTATTTCGTCTTACATAATTTCGTCGGAAAGCAATGGACTTTAGCGAAAGTTCAAGAAATAGTTAACACCTACCTTCTTTTAGATGAATATACAATTTATGAAAATTGGACTAAATCCACATCTGAATATGGTTATCCAGTCTATACTTGCAAATATCAAGGTGACGGCTTAATTATTGAATATTCGATCACGTTAAATGATGGAATAGTATTGTTCCAAATGAAATCTTATCAAGCTAAATAATAGGATTTCCTCCCTTAAAGGCCCCTGTTTTCGATTAAATAGGGGCCTTTTTCAAATTAAGGTATTGCATTAAACATTTCATGAGTGTAATATAACTAGGCTGCAAAAAGCGGCACACTTATCGCGGAGTAGAGCAGCGGTAGCTCATCAGGCCCATAACCTGGGGGTCGGTGGTTCGATTCCATCCTCCGCAACCAATAATCAATTACGAGACTGACAAAAAAATCAGTCTTTTTTCTTTGTTTTTGGCAATTATCGAATATCATTGTTGATTTTTTGCCTAGCACTTGCCTACGCGCATTAAATGTATGTTGTATTTATTAAGGTGGCTACGCATTTTTGATTAGTGGCGAAAGGTTTTGTAACGGACTTATTTACTCTTATATCAAAAATGGAAAATTGCTCTTGGCAGAAAGGCTAAAAGAAATTGCAATTGAAGAAAAAAAGGAATCAGAAGAAAATTAGTGCAATCAAAAATATGATACTAGATATTTGAAAAAATGAGCTAAAAGATATCGAGGCTCTAGTTATGGTATATCTCTTTCACTGGATGATAAGAAATAATAATAAATCGTTTAAATATGCCGATCATTCCTATCCTAGTAAGCATAAGCAGATTGCTTAATACAAAGGCTAGAGCATCTTTAATCAGAAATAACAATTGTATTTTCAATAGATACGTTACTTTTATCATCTTGTTTCTTTAAAAGATAAAAATCTTTATAATGATGAACATGAATATTACAGTTTATTTAGGCGCATCAAAAGGAAAAGATCCTGCCTTTGAGATAAAATGCAAAGAATTAGGAAAATGGATCGCGAAAAACAATCATACTCTTGTTTATGGTGGCTCAAAAACAGGCTTAATGGGCGTTTTAGCTGAATCTGCAATCGAAAACGGAGGCAAAGTAATTGGTGTTGAACCACAATTTTTCATCGAAGAAGAAGTTCAATACAATGATTTGAGCGAATTAATAGTCACACAAGATATGGTTGAAAGAAAAACTAAAATGATTGAATTAGGAGATGCTTTCATTGCCTTTCCTGGAGGCACTGGCACACTTGAAGAAATATCTGAAGTTATTTCGAAATCAAGTCTAAAACACATACATGCCCCTTGTATTTTTTACAATATCAATGGTTTTTATGACCATATAAAACTATTTTTCGACAAACTCATAACCGAAGGCCTTTCTACCGAAGAACGTTTAAAAGACGTTTATTTTTTGTCATCAATTGAAGAATTATCTTCATTAATTAAAAAATACGATAAATAAGCAATACATATACCAATATTTCATAAAAAATAACTATTTTGATTGGTGTATTTGTGTCATTTATAAAAACTTAATCTAGCTCATTTTTTCTATGAAAGTTGTTTCTACTAAAGTATTTAGATAAAAT
>CAVIBR010000025.1:0-16742 GCA_963641445.1 Bacteroides uniformis | reverse complement strand
TTGGCAAATTAATAATATATAAATATATTATTAAAAATGTTGAAAATATTTTTTATTATCTTATAATATATAGTGTTAAGGTGTTATTATACTTTGAGGTGATTTTATGAGATATTTTTTAAAGAAAACTACTCCTTCTAAAAAAGGTTTATATTTACAAATTTATCAATCTTGTTATGTCCCTGGTAAGGGCGGAAGAAACAAATCTTTTAAAGCTATTGGATATTATGATGACTTAGTCGCTAACGGGATAAAAGATCCTATTAGTTATGCGCAAAAGTTAGTTGATGAATTAAATGAAAATGTTAAGGAAACAAATATTAAAAAGATTGGTGATACTTCCTTTAAAAAGAATATTGGATATTTCTTATTAAAATCTATGTGGGATTACTTAGAAGTTAATAGAGATTACGATTTAATGACCTCTAATAAAAACTTTCACTTTAATATGCCTAGTTTTCTTCAATCAATGATTTATGCTCAAGTTGTTAATCCTGGTTCTAAACACAATGCTTTTGAAAATGTTATGCCTAACATTTATGGGATAGAATCTTTTTCTTATAATCAAATACTTGATGCGATTAATTACGTTGGTTCAGATTATCAAAAATTCATTGAAGTTATGAATCATCATATTGATTTGAAATTCCCTAGAAAAATTAAAAAAGCTTATTTTGATTGTACTAATTACTATTTTGAAATTGATTTGCCTAAAGACGATAGACAAAAAGGTCCTTCTAAAGAAGAAAGACATCTTCCTATTATTGGTCAAGCTTTATTATTAGATGAGCAACAAATACCTTTAGGAATGTCACTTTATCCTGGAAATCAATCGGAAAAACCTGAAATTAGAAAATCTATTGAAGATTTAAAATCTAGATTCAATATTAATTCAAAAATAGTACAAGTGGCTGATAAAGGCTTAAATTGTGCTAGAAACATTTATGCTGCAGTAAAAGAAGCCAATGATGGATACATCTTTTCTAAATCAGTTCATGGTAAGAATCTAAGTGCTGAAGAAAAGAAATGGGTTTTATTAGATAATGAACAAAATAAATGGACAAATGTATTAGATAAAAGTGGCAAATTAATATACAAATACAAAGAATGCACTGATGTATATGAGTATAAGTTCAAAGATGAAAATAACAATGAAATCAAATTTAAAGTCAAAGAAAAAAGAGTTGTTTCATATAATCCTAGCTTAGCAAGAAAGCAAATCGCACAAATACAAAAACAAGTTGATAACGCAGCTAAACTGACTACTATAAAACAAAACATGAAAGAAGAATATGGAGATTCAATTAAATATGTTAATTTTGTCTCTTGTGATAATAATGGAGAACTTGTTAAAAGCATGCCTTTATTAAATTCAGAAAAGATTAATGAAGACAAAGCATATGCCGGATATAATCTTTTAGTTACTTCAGAAGTAAATAAATCCGCGAGAGAAATATATGATGCATATCATGGTTTATGGAGAATAGAAGAATCATTTAGAATAATGAAAACATATTTAGAAGCTAGACCAGTATATTTACAAAAACAAGAATCAATATATGGTCATTTCACAATATGTTATTTAGCATTAACATTATTAAGACTATTAGAACTTAAAGTGTTTAAAGATGATTTACCAGTAGGTCAAATGATTGAGTTTATAAGAAAATATACCGCGACTGAAACACCTGAAAAAACATATATTAATAACGCGACGAATTCAAGTACATTAAACGTTATAAAAAAGCAATATGGATTATCCAATTTAGACAACGCTTATTTAAAGAAAAAAGACGTTGATAACATTATCAACGCCGAATTATTTTTCGAATAGTTTAACACTATATTTTAGGGTTAACGCCTAAAGTCAGGTTTTATAATACCATATAAAAGCATTCTTTTACCATCAAAAATAAAAAACAAATTATTGCTTTAAAGATTGCATAATATCGCTATAATAGAGCAGTGAGGTCACAAAAAATGGATTATTCAAAATATATTTCTGTAACGCCTGATTTTCCTACCAAAGGAATCTCTTTTAAAGACATTTCTCCTATCTTAGCTGATCCTGATGCATTCGAATCTTGCATTAATGATTTTGCTAAACTTGCTGAGAAATATAACCCTGATGTTATTATCGGTCCTGAAGCCAGAGGATTCTTATTTGGAGCAGCTCTTGGCTATAAGATGCATAAAGGTTTTATCATGGCAAGAAAAGCTGGAAAATTGCCTGGAAAGACTTACCAAGTTGAATATGCCCTAGAATACGGAACAGCTAAAATAGAAGTCCCTGCAATCGCTTTAAAACCTGGTCAAAGAGTTCTTTTGATTGATGATTTACTTGCTACTGGCGGGTCTTTGAATGCCTTAGCAAAGTTAGTTAGAGACGCAGGCGCAACCCCAGTTGCAGCTTTGACATTAATCAACCTTAAGGAAATCGAAGGATGGAAAAAACTTGATTTCCCTTGCGAATGCTTAGTTGAACTTTCCGCTCTTCACGAATAAAAACATGAAAAATTACCGGCTTTGTATTGCTACAATTAGCCGGTTTTTATTTTGTCTTGAATCTTTCTGACATATAAAGAATCCATAATCTCGCTTGCATAGGAATTATGTATCTTTCATCGTTAAATAATTCTAAACATTTATCAATCGGGACAAACTTTGTTGATATATCTTCATATTCTTCTAATGCGGTATTGGATTGAGAAACTGCTTCAGCCATAACGAAGGCGTTTGATTCATCAGATAAACCTGAAGAAGAAGGAGATAAGGGAGTTAATACCTCAATATTTTTTAATGAGATGATGCCTGTTTCTTCCTTTGCTTCTCTTTTTGCGGCCTCTGTTAAATCTTCCCCTTTATCGATTAATCCTGCAGGAATGGAATAAACGTAACTTCCTATCGGCTCTCTAAATTGCTTAGTCATAAGAATCTCAAGCTTTCCTTCATTAAACCTATAGATACCAATCAATACTCCATCAGGATGGGTATAATCATGAGTAACAGCTCTCAAAGAATCTTTATCTTTTCTTGAGGCGGTGAAATAAATATGCTCTTTGTCTTTTCCGCTTACTTGGTAATGTAAAATATAAAAATTTAAATAAGGATGATCGGTTTCTTTTTCAACGTTATTTAACTTCCAATCCATCAATCCTGTTGAACTATCGAAAAAATCTTTAGCCATTTTTCTTTTCCTTCATAGCAATGATTTCTTTAATCTCATCTTCGCTATATATGTGGGTTTTGCCGCAGAAATTGCAATTTATTTCAACTGGTTCTTTCTCATCAAGAATTCTATTCAATTCTTTTAAAGATAGAGAAGAAATGATTTTTAACCCTTTTTCATGGGAGCAATTACATTTCCAACAAACGTCTTTAGTTGTCTCAAATTTAGGAGATAAACCTTTCATAACGATTTCTAACATTTTCTCTGGTGAGTCGCCGTTATCAATTAACATTTTTGTAACGTCAGGAGTTTCTGCTAGATTTTTCTCCAAGCTTCTAATCGTTTCCTCGGATGTATTTGGCATCAATTGGATGATATAGCCACCAGCATGATCCACTTCAACGGTTTCTTTGTTGAAATGTACTCCTAATCCTATAGCAGTAGGAGTTTGTTCTGACTTAGCAAAATAAAAGGCTAAATCTTCAGCAATTTCACCACTTTGAAGATCAACTTGAGATACATAAGAAGTCTTAAGCCCTAAATCGCGGATAACAACAAGATGGCCTTTGCCTATTGCTCCACCAACATTGAGGTGATTTGCAGCATTAGGTGGCAAAATAACATCCGTTTTTGAGATATAGGAACGAACCTCGCCTTTGTTATTTGCGATAGCATCTAGATGAGAAAGTTCCCCATCACCAACTATTTCTAAACACAAGGTGTCTGAATCATTTTTAAGCCAATTTCCCATCATCAATGCGGCACTCATCAATCTTCCTGAGGCAGCTGCACAAATAGGTGAGAGGTTAAATAATTGTCTTTTATAGTCAACCAAGTTTTTGCTTGTAATAGCAATTGCTTTTACTTCGTCGTTTTCCGAACGTGCTGTAACTAAATAGTCTTTATATTCCATAAATATCATTCGAAGGCAAATTGAGAGTTATACAATGAAGCATAGAAACCATTTTGTTTCATGAGGCTTTCATGGTTGCCTTGCTCAATTATGTTACCATCTTTCATGACTAAAATCATATCGGCGTTACGAATAGTGGAAAGGCGGTGAGCAATAACGAAAGACGTTTTGCCCTTTGTGAGCTTATCCATTGCTTCTTGAATGACTTCCTCTGTCCTTGTATCAACGTTAGAAGTAGCTTCATCTAGAATCATCATCGAAGAATTTCTTAACATCGCTCTTGCAATTGTTATCAATTGTCTTTGACCACCAGAAATGCTATTGCCATCAGTGATAACATAATCCAAACCGTTTGGAAGGCTTTCGACGAAATGATCAAGCTTGACCTCTTTTAGAACTTCCAAAATTTCTTCATCAGAGACATCTTTGCCATTATAGATAAGATTATCCCTTATTGTTCCTTCAAAAACCCAAGTATCTTGCAAGACCATCCCAAAGATATCATGTAATTCTTTACGGGAAATTTCTTTTGTGGAGACTCCATCAATCGCTATACGTCCACCATTGATTTCGTAGAATCTCATCAAAAGGTTAACCATTGTTGTTTTTCCTGCACCCGTAGGACCAACGATAGCGACCTTCATCCCCTCTTTTATCGAAGCGGAGAACCCATGGATGATTTCACGTGTCTCATCATAAGAGAAGGAGACGTCATCGAAGACGACATTTCCTTTTGCTTTGCTATCAGTGAATTTAAGTAAAATATCATCTTCATTAGATAGCTCTTTTTCGCCAAGGAAATCAAACACGCGTTTGCCAGCGGCTAAGGCTGTTTGCATCTGGTTAAGAGCTTGAGCGATTTGAGTAAATGGCTGTTGGAAAAGACGGACATAAATCATGAATGCAGCGATCGTGCCAAGATTTACTCCTGGAACGTCATTTATGATGAGAAGTGCTCCCCCAACGATTACCGCGCCATAGCAAAGATAGGAGATGAAAGATGTCATTGGCATCATCAATCCACCAAAGAATTGAGCTTTAAACATATACTCTTTGAGTTTTTGATTTTTCTCTTCGAATATTTCGTCTTGTTTTTCTTCGGCGTTAAACAGCTTAATGACCAATTGTCCGGAGAATTTTTCTTCTACGCATCCTTGAACAACGCCAACTTGATTTTGCCTATTAATGAATTGAGGCATAGCAAGTTTCATTATTCCACCGATGAAAATAAGCATCAAAGGAATGGAAATGAGCGATATGAGCGCTAATTGCCAGCATTTGACAAACATTCCAATTAAGGCACCAACAAGCATGAAAATCGCACTTAAAAATGAAGATATAGCAGTATCGATTGATTGAGATAAAGAATCAACGTCATTGGTAACGCGAGAAAGTGTGTCGCCTATTTGCTTAGAATCAAAATATGAAAGAGGCAAAACGTTTATTTTTGAAACGATGCTTCTTCTTAAAGAATTGGCATATCTTTGAGTAACGGTAGCAATAATAAAAGATGAAACGTATGAAGAAATTGCTGAAGCCACATACATCATTGCTAAAATAAGAACGTATTTGCCAACTGCATTAAGATTAATAGAAGCGGTTATTGCATTAGTAGAGATTTCATTTGTTAAATCATCGACGTAATTTGGTGCGATAACAGAAATGATGACGTTAATTAAAATAAAGATGGAGGCGAAAATGAAAGCAAACCAATATTTTTTGGTTGATTCCATTAATTGTGACAAGGTCTTAGTGCCTTCTTTAGATGTTAATTTAACGCCCTTGCCTGGACCCATACCTGGACGTGGACTCATAAGCCTAATTCCTCCTTTGAAAGTTGTGATAATGCGATATCTTTGTATGTTTGACAAGTTTCTAATAGATCTTTATGCTTGCCTTGACCAACGACTTTGCCATTTTCTAAGACAAGGATTTGATCTGCGTCCATAATCGTGCCAATTCTTTGGGCAACAATTACTTTTGTCATGTTCGGTAGTTCGTTTTTAATATTTTCCCTAACCTTTAAATCGGTTTTGAAATCTAGAGCAGAAAAAGAATCATCAAAAACAGCAATTTCTGGTTTAATAGCTAAGGCTCTAGCGATACAAAGCCTTTGTTTCTGACCGCCGGAAACGTTTGTTCCTCCTTGGGCTATTGGCGAATGATACTTGTCGGCCATCTCTTCAATGAACGTATCCGCACAAGCGATTCTTGAAGCAACTTTCATTTCATCTTCGTTTAGAGAAGGGTTTCCAAAAGCGATATTTGAAGCGATATCGCCAGAAAATAGAACGCCTTTTTGAGGAATGAAACCAATTTTTGAACGTAAAGTTTTTTGTTTCATGTCTTTGATATCTACCCCATCAATTTTGATCTCTCCTTCGCTTACGTCATATAAACGAGAAATGAGATTTACGAGAGTTGATTTACCACATCCAGTTGAGCCAATAATTGCAACTGTTTCGCCAGCTTTTGCCTTAAAAGATACGTTTGAAATAATTGGAGATTCTCCATCAGGATAGGTGAAAGAGACGTTATTAAATTCAATTTCTCCGGTAGAAGTCCCCTCTTTTTCTATTTCAGGATCTTTTATTGATTCTTCTGTAGAGAGAATTTCATTGATACGGTTTGCCGAAACAGATGCTCTTGGCCACATGACAAACATCATTAATAACATCATAAATGACATGATTATTTGGGTGGCTAGGGTTGAGAAAGCAGAGATGGTCGCATAATCCGCTTTGCCATTGTTGATAACTAAGGCGCCAACGCCTAATATCGCAATAGTTATTCCATCCATAACGATAGTCATAACAGGGGAAAGAATGCCCATGGCTCTAGAAGTAAAGAGATTTAATTTGGTTAAATCATCATTGGCTTTATTGAATTTTTTCTCTTGATAATCTTCCGCGTTATAGGCATGAACGACTCTTATACCAGTGATATGTTCTCTTGTGATTCCATTTAATTTATCCACGAATCGCTGGGAAATTTTGAATTTTGGAAGAACTAAAACCATTGCAACAGCTAAGACTGCGACAAGGAAGAAAATGGCAATTCCAGTCGTTAAGGTAAGTTCAGTTGAAGTAGCTTGAATTTTGCAAATTGCCCAAATGGCTGTTACAGGCGCACTAAAGACCATTCTTAGCATTAAAAGAATGCACATCTGAACTTGTTCGATATCATTTGTTGCTCTTGTAATTAATGAAGCAGTAGAAAACTTGTTAATTTCAGCTAAAGAGAAAGATGAAACCTTAGCATTAATATCTGAACGGACTGTTGTAGCGAAATGAGCGGTAATTGCAGAAGCGATAATTGATATAAGCATTGCCGTTACAGTATAAGAGACAATGAAAAGCAAAAGATAACAAGCACTAATTAAAACGGTATTTGCATTAGTATCAGCTATCGCGATAACTGTTTTGACGAAAGTTTGATCTAATCCTGGAATTGAGGATATATTTTCTTTAACCGCATTCCAATCAGACCCGCAGGCAATGTATAAGTTGTAGACTTGCTCGCCAAGCAAGGATGGATCTTTTTGATAGGCTATATAGTTAATTTCCCTCATTAGTTCAGCTATATAGTCGGTTAGTTTCATCGTGCACCAAACTTGGAAGATGGTGAGCCCAATAATTAACAGAACAAATAGCCAATCTAATGGACGGAATTTTTTCATTAATTTGAACATTCTTCTTCCTCCATAATAGTTCGCACTCGAACCAATATAGACTTAATTTAAAAAATGTCAATTAAATTAAAAAATATTTTTTAATCTATTCAATTTCATGAAGAAGTAGAAAGACTAAAAAGGCTACTTTACGATGTTTTTAACTTCTTCAATAACTTCTTGATTATTCTCTTGCCCTATCTCGATATAAGCTTGTTTTCCTCTCACTTCATAAATGGAAAAAGACTGGCCTTTATAAATGATTTTAGTTTTTCTTTTTTCTTCCGCTTTTCCTAATTGGAAACCATTATTTAAGAAGGCAAATAACGCATCATCATTATTAGGCCAAACTTGTTGAATGGATTTTTCATCGAGCAAAACGTTAATAGGTCTAATTATTTTCGAATCCATTCTAAATTTAGGAGCGCCTTTATGAACTAATGAACCGGGAACATATGTTTTTCCGTTATCAAAAGAACGTTCGCGGAAACGTAGGAGATTTTCATTCTCTTGCTTTTCGCCAGGGACGGTAAAGTAAAAGTCTTTTTGAAATGATACGTCTTCGATGAACGATTGTTTCATTAATTCAGGAATTGCATTTTCATTCAAGATAGGAAAAGTATCTCTTGTCGTGTACAAATCTCCCGTTCTTAATTCAGAAAACGTGAAATCATTTTCAAGGACTATATCGGCATATTGCTTATTTGGAAGAATTGTTTTGTTGTAGGAATCGATAATGTATTTGAAATACAAACTCACAGTAAAAGGAGTGCTAGCGGAGGTGTTTTTCTTATCACGGATAATTCTACGTAAGAATAATGTTTTTGGATTGCCTTCAATGAAGTTTTTGATTGGATTCAATGATTTGACGTCAAAAACGAATTCTTTATTTAGGGCATATATTCCTTCAACAATGATGACATCATAGTCATTTCCATCAAATGTTTTTTCACTAGGAAGTCTTTCTGAATAGAATTTAGAATAATTTTTAGACTCTATCTTTTCGTTTTTGAAGAGTTTTTTGATGTCTTCTGCGGCCTCGGCTAAGTTATAGACGGTAGGTTCATCGAAATTAAGCTTTTTCCATTCCTCTTGAAGGCCTTCTAAGAATTTTTCGAGATCTGTTTTATTGAAATAATTAACTAACGCCTCCCTTATTTTTGCAATTGAGGCATCATCGTATTTATTTTCAAAAGGAATATCGATGATTATTTTTTTAATGATTTTTGATATTTCTTCAATGTTCTTAATAGAGGAGTTGAAATAGTTAAGATTAACCTTGTTTGGAATTATTCCCGAAAGACCGAAGTTATATTGGTCAAGAGAAAAAGTAAGGCAACGTTTACCATTCCTCTTGAAGGCTTGGCTTAAAGAAGATGAAAGGAAACTTTTTCCTGAAGATGAAGCGCCAGCGATTATTATCAAAGCTTTGCTGTTGTCTTCTAGTCTTTCTTCTGCCAAATCCATATTGGCATAAATCCATTTATCGGTATGATGACATGTGTATTTCATTTCTATCCTCCGTTATATCTTGAACATTTTAAAGTCAAAATGTTTGTTTTTAAACAAAATGAAAAGAAATAGTCACCAAATTGCTATTAATGTTTTAAAATATCATCAAATTGGTTGGGAATTAGAAATATGACTGAAGAAGAGAGAATGCTTAAAGGAATGATATATGATTGCAACGACCCAGAACTCGTTAAAAAAAGACAACATGCTCATTCCCTTTGTTCTAAGCTAAATAGATTAGATGAAGATCAACAAGAAGAAAGAAATGCCATAATCAAGGAACTTTTGCCAAATGCTCAAGAAGGAATTTATGTTACTGGTCCCGCCTTTTTTGATTATGGTTGCAATTTTTATTCTGGAAAGAATTTTTACTGCAACTTCAATTTCTCTGTTTTAGATACATGCAAAGTTACTATTGGCGATAACGTTTTAATTGGTCCAAACGTTTCAATAAATACTCCTTTGCATCCTTTAGTAGCATCAGAAAGAAATATGTATCTCGGTCCAAACGGGATGACAGATAAAGAATACGGAAAACCTATTAGCATCGGCTCAAATTGCTGGATTGCGGCAAATGTTACGATTACTGGGGGAGCAAAAATTGGAAACAATTGCGTTATTGGCGCTGGATCGGTTGTAACAGGAGAGGTTCCTGATGATTATCTAGCTTATGGAGTCCCAGCTAAACCAATTAGAAAAATCACCGAAAAAGATTCTATTTATTTAAAGAAAGGTCTCTTCTAATATGCCGATTCTAGGTGCGTTCATGGTTCCCCATCCTGTTTTTGCCATTCCAGAGGTTGGCAAAGGCAAAGAAAAAGAGATGCCAGCAACGATATCTTCTTTCAACCTTATTGCAAAAAAGGTCGCCCAACTACGCCCTGATACGATCATTTGGATTTCTCCTCATGCTGAGAGCTATGCGGATTTCTTTCAGGTTGCTGATGGAGAAGTTGCTTTAGGTTCATTCAAAAGCTGTGGAGCGCCAGAAATATCTTTCCGCATGCTATACGACAAAATCCTCGCAAAAGAAATTTCCTATGAATGCAAAGTTTGTGGTTTCAAGGGTGGGATGGAAAATGGTTCAGAAGAATCTCTAGATCATGGAACGATGGTTCCACTCTATTTTATTAACCGTGAATTTAGAGATTTTTTAAATGTTAGAGTTGGTGTTTCTGGCTTATCTTTAGCAGAACATTACCGTTTCGGCCAAATTATCAGATCTTCAATCGATAAACTAGGAAGAAAAGCAGTTGTTATTGCTTCAGGCGATCTTTCTCATTGTCAATCAAAAGAAGGTGCTTATAGTTATAGACCTGAAGGTGCTATATACGATGATCTTATGATGAAAATTATGTCCAAGATGAATTTTGGTGAATTGCTTTCATTTGATAGAAACTTGATGGGTGAAGCAGTTCAATGTGGGCATCGCGCTTTCACAATTCTAGCCGGATGTTTAGATCGTTATGATTTGGATTGTCTTCGCCTTTCGCATGAAGTTCCATTTGGAACGGGTTATGGCTTTTGCTGTTACACTCCAAAAGGCGATAACCAATCAAGGGCTTTCTTAAATTTATATCGTGAAAGAGAAAAACTAATCGCTAGAGAAAGAAAAGCCCATGCGGATGCATATGTTTCACTTGCTAGAGAAACAATCGAATATTATTTCAACAACAAGAAACATTTAAGACCTACACCTCTGATGATTAATAAAATAGGCAGCAGAAGAGAAGGCGTTTTCGTAACGATATATTACGAAGGAGAACTTAGAGGTTGTATCGGAACAATAAAGCCAAAAAAGAAAAATCTAACGGAAGAAATCATTGCTAACGCTATTGGTGCTGCATTTAATGATTCAAGATTTGACCCATTAACGAGAGAGGAATTAAATAACATTATCGTTGAAGTAGATGTGGTGGTTGATCTAATTCCTATCTTATCTTCTGATGACCTTGACCCAAGAATTTATGGAGTCATGGTTGAAGCAGATAATAAGCATGCCGTTTTACTCCCTAATCTTCCGGGAATTCTTACTCCTCAAAAGCAAATTGAGATTTGCAAGAGGAAAGCGGGAATCCCTAAACATGAAGACGTTGATCTATACCGTTTTAACACAGAACATCATAAATAAAGCAATCTAATATCTAGTTCTTGGACGATATGTTTTCCCAGGAAGGAATTTTGCCATTTTTAATAATACGTCTCCATTATTTTCAATGATTTCACCATTATTTGATACGTGGTATCCATTCTTTAAGAAGAAACCTTTTAAGGCTAAAGGAGAATAAATAATAGCCCACCTTCCGCCTAAATCTCTTATCTTAGTTTGCATGAATTTCAAAAGGTAAGAGCCGATTTTTTGCTTCTTTAATTTTTCTAAAACATAAATTGAAGTTATTTCCCATGTTTCAGGGTCAGATTCAATAAAAGAAGAGACCCCTATAGCAATATTCTGATAATAAATGATTAAATACCAGGAAATTCTTTCACTAGGCAAAAATGGTTTTCTCTCTTTGAAACCAACTTTGTTTATGGCATTAATCACATCCTCATTTTTGCCGTGATGAAATTTAAAATCTATCATGTTTTCAAGTATACAAAAAATGTATACAATAGTGCATATGAATAAAGGAATTTTTCTTCAAAAACTTAAATATCATTACAAAAGATATCTCTCGATAATCTTTGCCTCCATTGGACTTGCTCTCTTGGTTGGGGCCTTAGCGTATTTTTCTATAACTAATAGAACGAACACATATGTCATGATGAATTCATTATGGAATTATCTCATTTTGCTAGTTTCTTTTATCTTTATTCTTTATGGTTCAATCCAAGGAACGTCAATAGCATATAACGGAATTTTGATGTTCATATTTTACCTATTATGGGATTTTGGAGCTGTTGTCTTAACTGGCTTGGTTTATGGAAATTTCATTGCCATTTATAGCACAGATATCTATACGTTTATTGCTACAATGATTAGCTTAGGTGGAAATCTTGCTGCATTTATTGTTGGTATTTTCGTCTATATTAGATTAAGACAATTCCTTACTGGAAGATATGCATCGTATGTTGGATTAAGAAATTTAACATTGGCATTTATCATTCTTGTTATCTTGTTTAATCTTGCTGTACCAACTATTCTTTTAATCGCCTCTCCAACAGTTGGAACATTCCTAACCTTGCTTGATTATTTTGCCATTATATTTGAAGCATTAGCGGTTTTCTTCACTATATGCCGTTTGAAATCAAATTATTGATATCTTGATAAAAAAACCATTTTGTTTTATCCTTTTTATTGCGCCGTCTTAGCTCAGCTGGTAGAGCAACGCACTCGTAACGCGTAGGTCGTAGGTTCAAGCCCTATAGACGGCACCACTTGCTAATTTAGTCTGGTAATTGTTATCGGACTTTTTTCTTTACCGTCTAAATGATTTGCTTAGCATAAAATCAATTAGAATTCGTCTTTTGAAAATGGAAAAAATCAAAAATCCCCTATAAAACCCATTTGGAATTTGAAAAACCATATTGAAAAAGAAGTGATTTTAAGAAACTTAAATTTGAAAGGCATATTTCTTTTTCGTTCATATCAAATTGTAAGAAAGCGTTTTTTTAGTAAAAAATTAAAATTTTTATCAACATTTTGTGAAAATGTGTGTATCTTTTTTAAGGGAAACCCAAAGGAACATAGTTATGAACCATTATGATGTTATTATTGTTGGCTGCGGTCCAGCAGGGATTTTTACCGCGTTAGAAATGATCAAAAAAGGATCAAAGAAAAGTATCTTGATGATCGAGAAAGGCCAAAGCGTTGAAAAACGTTCTTGTCCAAAAGCGAAATTAGGAAAATGCGCTCATTGCGATCCATGTGCAATAACGACTGGATTTTCAGGAGCAGGAGCTTTCTCTGATGGAAAGTTATCTCTTTCTTCTTCAGTTGGAGGAGCCCTTCCAGAACTTCTTGGCTACGATACAATTGATCAATTAATTAAATATACCGATTCCATTTATCTCTCTTTCGGAGCCGATACTCATATTGAAGGAGAAAATGAGACTGATGAAATTAGACGTATCCGTCTCCGTGCTATCGAAGCAGGCCTTCATCTTGTAAATTGCCCAATTAGACACTTAGGCACAGAAAAAGCCCACGACATTTATTTAGCTATCGAAAAATATCTTGAAAATAACGGTGTTGAAATCCGTTATGGATATGAATGTAACGACGTTATCTTGGAAGAAAAGAAATGCGTCGGTGTCCGTGCTCACAAATATCATTCCTCAAATGAAGAGGAAATTTATGGAAAGAGCATTGTTATTGCTGCTGGAAGAAGAGGCGCTGATTGGCTTGAAAAAATCTGTTCTAAATATGATATCGCCCATGCTCCGGGACCAGTTGATGTAGGTGTTCGCGTTGAAGTTCGTAACGAAGTTATGGAACCGCTCAACAAGAACCTTTATGAAGCTAAGCTCATCGGTTATTGTGGACCATTCAAAGACAAGGTTAGAACATTCTGCCAAAATCCTGGTGGATTTGTCGCCCAAGAAAACTATGATGGTAACCTTGCAGTCGTAAACGGCCATTCATATAAAGAAAAGAAATCCGCAAACACAAACGTTTCGATTCTTTGCTCGCATAATTTCCGTGAACCATTCAATCAACCTATCCTTTACGCACAAAAAATAGGCGAATTGACGAATATGTTAGGCAATGGCCATATCATGGTCCAAAGATTTGGCGATATACTTGACGGAAAAAGAACCTGGCAAAAAGAACTCGAAAGAGCAAATATCGTTCCAACTTTGCCTGATGCAATCGCTGGCGATATCACGGCTGCTCTTCCTTACAGAACGATGACTGATATTATTCAATTCATCAAAGCAGTTGACCATGTCGTCCCAGGCTTCGCATCAAGTGAGACTCTTCTTTATTCTCCTGAAATCAAATTCTATTCAAATAGAATAAAGATGGACACGAATCTTACAACAAACATTCAAAATCTTTTCTGTCTTGGAGATTCTTCTGGCTGGACGAGAGGGTTGATGATGTCTTCGGTGATGGGAGTTGTCCTAGGAAGAAGACTTGCTTCTGAAGACTAAAATATGTCTTTAAAACGTGCGAAAATCTCGTACGTTTTCTTTTTTGAAAAATTTTTAAAAAATCTCTTGCTTCGAAAATACGTTCTAACTATAATACTTAAGCGACTTGCAAGAGCCGCTAAATATACGGACTGGGTAGTTAGCTCAGCTGGGAGAGCATCTGTTTGACGTACAGAAGGTCAGGAGTTCGAGCCTCTTACTACCCACCAATCCTAAAATTGACTCAAGTTCGCTTGAGTTTTTTTCTTTATTTAATGTAACATATTACTCATGGAAAATATTAAAGCAGATTACATCGTATTCGATTTCAATGGAACGCTTATTGATGATTTAGACATTTGTCTTTTCCTATTAAATAAAATGCTCAAAGAAAAAGGACATTTAGGCAACATTGAAAAAAAGCGTTATCTTTCAATCTTTACTTTCCCAATAATTGATTATTATGCAGAAGCAGGCTTTAACTTTCCTGATGATAATTTTGAAGCCTTGGCGAAAGAATTCGATGAAGATTACAGAAATGGATTCAATTATCTAAAACTATTTGATGATGTTATTGAAGTATTAGATTTCTTCAAAAAGAAAAACAAAAAGTTGATTGTTCTTTCTGCGACAAAACAATCTTCCCTTGAAGAAGAACTGAAACAAAAAGATATTTACGATTTCTTTGATACGGTAATTGGAATTAAAGATATCTACGGCCGTTCAAAGGTAGAAGAAGCAAAACAATATTTTCTTTCTTCAAATATAGATATAAATAATGTTGCATTTGTAGGTGACACATTACATGATGATGAGGTCTCTAAGGCATTAAACGGATCATCGATTCTTGTTGCTAGAGGACATCAAAGCAAAGAAAGATTACAAAGTGCAAAAAACGCTTTAATAATCGATACTTTAAAAGAACTAGAAAATATTATTAAATAAGCCTAGAATAATAATTAAAATAAGAGGTAAAAATTATGGCAGTAAAAAAAGAAGAAACAAAAAAAGTCGCTGTTAAAAAGGCTGCGGCTGAGCCAAAGAAAGTTGAAACAAAGGCTCCAGTTGAAGCAAAGAAGACGGAAGCAAAGAAAGATGGTGGAGTTAAAGTCTATCACGTTTCAAAACGTGCTTCCGATAATAAGTGGCAAGTTTTCATTCGTGGAAGCGATAAAGTTATCAAACTTTTCAACACCAAAGTCGAAGCAGAAGAATATTGCACTAAGATGGCTAAAAACCAAGGAGCCACCTTACAAGTCCATAAATCCAAAGGCGTTAATAAAGGCAAAATCTCCAAAGCCATCGTCAAAGGTAAGAAATAAGTTAAATATAATTAGACAAAACAAAGACTCTAGATATAATTATAGAGTCTTTTGACATGCATCTGTAGTTCAGTGGTAGAACACTAGCTTCCCAAGCTAGCTATACGGGTTCGATTCCCGCCAGGTGCTCCATAGCAACTATAGGCTTGATAGCAATATCAAGCCTTTTTTCTTTGACTATAATGTATAAGTTAATAATGGTCTATGGCCTCTGATCTTGCGTCGTTTGATTTTAACAATAGGTTTTGTGCGATTTTAACCAAAGATGCCAAAAAATAAGAATGGTTATATATGATTTCTTTATTAAAAAATATGAGCCATTTTTTGAAATTCTAGAAAATGCAAAAACAAAGAACTGGTGTATATACCTCGATCTTATTGGTCACTTGACAGAGTAAAGTACAAAAATATTGATGTTTTGCTGCGACCGAGCTTTTTGCGCCAGGCATTCGCGATTACTTTGTCATTTCTTGACCTTTTTTGGCGAATTGGCAATAATTTAGGCGACCCAAAAGGGCATCCGCGCTTGCTGTGACTAAGTAATCGCGAAAGTAATTACGGATAGGCTGCCCCCGGTCGGTTCGCCGATGGGAGGAGGCTAAATTAAGGGCTTTAAGTTAACCTTCCTCCTGTCTACTTTGTTTATGCCAAGGGCGTCTAGGAACGCCTTGCCGAGCGCACGCTCAGCGAGCTCGTAAGGCGTCCTGTCGCCCTTGCCCTCTCTTACGAACGAATTGATGTTGTCGAAAGCGCCATTGATCTCGCCTTGGCTGATTCCGTCGAGCGTTTTTCCTTTTGGGAAAACGTATCTGACGATCTCGTGGTTCCTCTCGCAGTCCGCCTTGTCATCCGACCTCATAGCCCTCGCGTAGAAGGCGTTGATCTGCCCTGGGGTGCCGGCAGACTCTATCTCGTAGAACGTCGCGAACTCAGTGCCGTTGTCTGATATGCAGGCCTCGAACGCGGCTGGGTAGCCGGCGCCTATGACGCCACTGATGACGGCTTTGATCGCCTTAAGCGCGCTTGATGGGTCGCCTTTCGATATGACCCTCCCTATCTGGAGGTCGAATCTCGGGAATG
>CAVIBR010000024.1:0-17057 GCA_963641445.1 Bacteroides uniformis | reverse complement strand
ATCAACAACGGTTGGAATGCCTAGTTTTCTAATTCCACCATTTGGCTTTGGAATTCCAACTCTTCTAACAGGAAGGGGCTGATATTCACGACTTAAGATTTGATTGATTAAGTCTTGACCATGGGCTTTCAAATAATCCTTTGCTTCGCCACAAGCCATTTCATCGATGCCTGAGGCACCTTTGTTTCCTGTGGCCTTTAGAAAGGCTTGATTCAGATTGTCTTTAGATACAATTTCCTCAATCAATCGCATAGTTTTGCGTTTCCTCCTTTTGATTTGTCTATCATCATCGTCTTAGGCATACCTTTCACAATGTACGATTGCTGCTTCTCATCCGTGCGGATTGGATAGACACTCCCATTTGCACTTTGCAAAGGTTTGTTTATTCAGCCCTTCGCCTTTCGGCTACTATGGCTTCTGCTGACTTCTTGGAGCAAACCTTTTTCGACTTTGGATTTCTCCAAACCTCCAAGACCTCACGGGGTAAGACATATATCTTTCTAGCCTTGAGCACTTGATCTACTGATTAACTTTTACGGTCGTTCGTGATTTTGATATGTCGAGTTATCTCATCACAAGCTAATCGCCTTGTATCAAGTTTCTTTTCGTTACCCAGTCTATTTGCTACGCTCTTCTTTCATCCCATATCTCACGATACTAGACTTGAGTTTCACTATGTAGTTATAACGACATTCCTACTCGGGACTTTCACCCTATAGATATATGACATGTCCGTCACACTCGAAAAAATGCTCACCGTGATGGCGAGCATTCTTATCCCTATTAAATGTTAAAGAACCTTTGTTTTATGCGTTTTAAAGTTGTAAATTAAGCATCAATGCCTGAGAAGCCTAATTTTACATCAATAGATCCGGTATCTGCCTTATCTTGAGTGTCATTTTCTGTTCCTTCCATCCAAACAGAAATCATATAATAAACAGATTTGTTTGCATCAACTGTGGCTAAAAACCCTTTTTGAGTTGTTGCGGTGGTGCTTGTGACAGTTCCGAATGCACCTACTACATGAGTATTGGCATCAACGTCACTCAAAGTGAGTTTGTATGGTTTTACCGTTTCTTCTGATGTAGCATCCTCTTCTGTTCTGGAAACATATTTTCCTTTTTCAACAGTTTCACCAATATTATTCTCGAATAGCCAAGCAAGAGTTCCAGTTGTGCTTCCGGCTGTAGGTTTATTTTCGCCGTAACTGATAATAGCAACTCTAGTCCATTTAGCTAATGCTACATCAGCGTCTTTGCTTGAATCCGTGGCAGTAATTGCAGTCGTTTGATTAAGGAAAACATTCATCGCAGCTGAACCTGTATTAGTTAATTTAACATAATATTGCGTAAACATATTATCTTTTACTGCAACGGATTTTAAATCTTTTTCAACGTAAGCATCATTGGCGGCTCCATTAACCCATACAGGTTTTACGAAATTCATGCCGTCCTTTGATGAAATGTCGCTTACATAAGAAGCCGTTGAGTTTAATTTAACTTCATCAGCCCATTTCTCCGCTTCGGTGCTTGTTGCTGCAGTATAGTTAGATTGTTCTCCTAAGTTGGTATCGGTTAAACCGGCCATATCTATTTTGAGCTTTCTCGTATCGGCTCTTGCAGTAATTTTGGTATAGTTGGCAATGGCCGTCTTGTTCGTGGTGAACCACGCGAAGGTCCCCGTGGCCCCGGCGGCCAACGTGCCGGCTGTGAGGGCGGATAGCCCTAGCATGAGCTTTGTCTTTGTGTTCATTTTCTCTTTTTCCTTTTCCGCGCATCTCCTTTGGTGCGCATCCTGATATATATGTTTTTCTTTGGCGTCCCACCCCTCCCCAAAGCGCGAAAAGCCGGCTCTGAAGGTCCGGGGGCGACAATTTTGGGCAATGCTTCGGAAGACTTTTATCATATTGACGCTTGGGCAAGCTGTCTTCTGAAAGCAATAATAGTATCACCCTTTGAAAAACTCTTTGCAAGAAAAAGTGAAAAAGTCGCTTTAAAAAATGGTCTTTCTTTTAATAAATAAGGTGGTAGAATATGTAAGCAAGAAAAAAATAGGTGTTTTGATATGGATAAGAAAAAGAAAATTGGCTTGATAATTGCTGGAGTTGCAGAACTTGCTATAGTCGTTTTCGTAATCGTTACTTCTATTCTTGTTACTGTTACATTCAATGACCCAGATGTCGATCCTAACTATATGGCTCATAACTTAGCAAATAACGGACCGTTTATTGGATGGTTACAGAACAATCCAACTGCCTTCTTATTCATTGTTCTTATTCCTATATTTGTTATATTAGCTTTAGATATTATCTATTTGGTTATTGTTGCCACAAAGAAACACGTTGATATTTCTGATGCAGAACAAGCTGCTATTGTTGAACAAGCCAAGAAAGAAGCTAAAGCAGAACTTCTTAAAGAACTTCAAGAAGAAATGAACAACGATGAGAAGAAATAACCGTTATCATCGTAGTTTGCTAGATAGGTATTTAGATTATATACATAGGTCGATGGAACGTAGGTATGCGCCTGATTCTCCATATCGTCCTTATAGATTGTTTTTCGGCATTTGCCTTTCAATATTTGCCCTTGCATACATGATAGTTTTGTTTATTTATGTTTACTAAGACAGCAAATAATCTTTTTTATACTTAGAATCTACTAAATATCTAATAACATCTCATTGAATTAGGTAAAAATATTATCTAGTCTCTTTCGATATATTTCTTCATTTATTTTCTTAAGAAAGATATTGACAAAGGTATGCGTTTTTATGATAATTTCATACGAGAAACGCAAAGTCAGAGAAATCTGGCGGCGCAAAGCTAAAGGGCCTTCCAAAAAGAAGATGGCAGCCAGCTACCGCGGAACAATCGAGATACTCTTCGACTTAGTGGGCAACTGGCTGAACCGTTTCTTGTTCCAATTGGGCACACATCTATAACTATTTTAGGTTTAATACATAGCGGTCCCAGACAAGGCTTAAAATAGGAAATGATGCAATACTGAGCGATCTTCTCATTCGCTCTCCAAGTTTTTCATTTTGGAGGCATACACCTTGGCAAATTTAGAAAATAAACAACCAGATTTGCAACCAGGTGACAAGAAAGGCAAAATTGATGCTTCGCTTTACCCTACCTCGGCGAAATACGCGCGTAGGCGTAAACAAAGAAATATTGCCTGCATTGTTACTGGAGTTGCGGCCACCGGAGTTTTGATATTAGGTATCATCTCCTTTTTAGGCAAAGTCTCAGGACAGTTTACCATCAAGATGGATCCACGTGTGGCCCCTTCAACTTTGAAGTTGTTTGATAAGGTCGATGGTTCCGCAAGCGAGCTTTTGACTGCTTCAGGATTATCCAACGCCCATATCACAACTGCTGATACGGTTCTCGATTATGTTGATACCCTAAAAGGTGATAACAACCTTTATGGTTCGAATAATCTCACAAAAAAGAAAACTTCAGCGGAATCTGGAGAAGAAACGACAATAGATCTTGCTTTAGTATTCACCTTTTACGCGGAGAATATATCTAGCAACGAAGATGCCATCTTTGATTATAAGATGACAATCGATGATTATGTTTCACCAACTAACGGTGCCGTTCAACCATACACTTATTTACGTGTGGCTCTTTTCGAAAACATTTGGAAAGAAGACGGCACTGGTAGCCATGATTTCACTGTATATGCCCTTGAAAGCGTTAATACGAATGCCGCTGGCGACAAACGTGAATGCCTTTCAACATACAGAAAAAGCGACGACAAATTATCTCCTTCATACACATATGATGGTAATCACGGATACTGTGAGCCTTTTGAAGATGCATATACCATCTTCAATCGTCAAGCAATAACCTTGAAGCCTGAAGAAAGAATGAGATTTACTGCCGTTTGCTGGTTAGAAGGAAACGATCCTGATTGCTATGGTACTGCTCCGGAAGGCGCATCTTTTACGTTCTCGATGGCCTTTAGCGCTCACTAGTAGGAATCACGATGAAGAAATACAAGACGCACTACAAAGGAAAAGGGGTAATGTCCAACCATAAGTTGTTTTTGGTTGGTCTTTTATCGTTCGTCTTGACTTTGTCTGCGTCTGTAACTTCTACTCTTGCTTGGTTTGCCGTATCCGATTCAGGAAAAGTCAAATTCATGAATTTCAATATTACGGAAAGTCATGCCTTGAAGATTGGACTTAAGGATTCTGATGGAGAGATCCATTACTATGATTCGTTGAATGATTCAATCCTTCATGATTATTACCCATCATATCATGCTGGTTCCGCTTTGGCTGACACCTCAAGCATGTATCAAGATTTGTGGTTGAATGAAAATACAGATTATGAAACAGCTCTTCCTGTGTTAAGGGCAGCATATTCACAAAATGGCAATTATCATTCTTCCGAGGTTGCCACTTCTGGCTTCTTTCAATTCGAATTCTATTTCTTGGCTGATTCAGATATGTATCTCTTCCTTGATTATGAAGATACGTCTGCAAAAGCCTTACATGAAGAGAATCTCAAGACAGCTTCATCATCAAGTGATGTAACAGTCGATGAACTCGATAACGTCGTTAATGCGACAAGGGTCTCCTTCTTCTCTAAGGATGGCTTCTATATCTATGAGCCAAATCAATTGCATTCAAGCAATACGGTCTTTGGTGGAATTCTTGATGCAACAACGAAAGATGGTTTCTATGACTATTCTTCTTCAAAAGAAATTGTCTATGGTGAATATGATGGTGAAGACAAAATCATCTATGATTCCCCATTAGAAGAAGATTCAGAATTAGATATTCCACGTGCTAGAGCAACATGTTTCAATGCCAAACATAAGGCAGGCGTGGAGCGTTTCAACTATAATAAGAGTGTGGAAAATGGTCTCTCTTTTAGAAAAGAGAAGACATATACCCTTGAGCAATTATCCTTAAAGGATTCTCAAGGCAGCTACGACCCATCTTCCACTTATCCGCTTGCTCGTTTAAAAGAAGATGTAGCAACAAGGGTCGTAGTGACGATTTATTTAGAGGGATGGGACTTAGATGTCACCGAAGCAATAGGCAATGGTGCCTTCACCCTCAACCTAGGCTTTGTCGGCTTAGGAACCCAATTCAGTGATTAAAGGAGAGTAAACATATGGCTGCTTACTTTGAATATTTGAAGGAGATGATTATCGCCTTCTTCCAAAATTTAGGAACATGGTTTAACATGCGTTTCGCTTGTCCATGGGCTCCTGTACCATCTCAATTTGAGTATTACAACTCTCTTTTTGCCACTTATTCCCCTCAATTTGGCTTTGGTGGATGGCTTTTCTTTGTTATATTTGCCATTCTCCTTGTTGCCTTGATTGGTGGAATCTGTTTCTTGATTTTCTGGGTTATAAGAAAATATGTCCGTTTCAGAAAATCAACTGCCTCAGAAGAAAAACTTCAAGCTGAAGTTGAACGTCTTAACCTCGAACTTTATCAAACCATCAAAGAGAAAGACAGAGTTCTTGGCTTACAAGTCAGATCATTAGGAGTCGGAGGATCTTTAGGGGAAGGCAATGCCATAGTTGCTAAAGACGAGGAAGAAGAAATCGAAGAAAAGAAAGAGGAAACAGATGAGAATGATATCCGTTTCCCACGTTTGACTCTCGTTGATCAAAAATATGAAGGAAAAGAAACAAAGACAACTCTTCCAGAGGATGCGCAAAATATCACTCTAGCCGAGATTTGCGAAAGATTTAGAAACTTTGCTTGTTCCCAAATGGGACTTTATTACACCATTGATACAATCCGTGTCTTCTTTGCAGCCATGGGCACAGGAAAAATCATCATTCTCGAAGGTATCTCTGGTACAGGTAAAACTTCCTTACCATATGCCTTAGGACGTTTCTTCAAACATAACGCGGCTATTTGCTCCGTTCAACCATCTTGGAGAGACCGTTCCGAATTATTAGGCTACTATAACGACTTCACCCATAAATTCACTGAGACTGAATTCTTACGTGCAATTTATGAAGCAACATATCGTGATGATATCAACATCGTTGTCCTCGACGAAATGAACTTAGCCCGTATCGAATATTACTTTGCTGAATTCCTTTCCATCATGGAAATGCCTAATGTTGCTGAATGGAATATTTCCCTTGTTGCCGCGCCTAGATCCGACGATCCAAAACACGTTACCGACGGAAGAATGCTTATTCCTCAAAATATTTGGTTTGTTGGAACAGCTAATAACGATGACTCCACATTTACTATTTCGGATAAGGTCTATGACCGTGCTATGTCTCTCTTCTTTGATAACAAAGGTGTTGAATTCAAAGCACCATTCACTGAAGCGTTGCCTCTCCCATATGAATATCTTAAGAACTTATATGATAATGCTATGCAAGATTTCCCATTATCAAATAAGACCCTTGAGAAGTTCCAAGAACTCGATACCTATGTCATTGAGCATTTCCGCTTAGCGTTTGGTAACCGTATCATGAAGCAACTTGGCTTATTCGTTCCTTGCTATGTCGCTTGTGGCGGAACAGAACTTGGCGCAGTTGACTATGTCTTCCAATCTAAGATCTTAAAGAAATTCGAAGTTCTTAACGTCGCTTTCTTACGTGACGAATTAATCAAACTCGATGCTCAATTAACAAAACTCTTTGGCAAGAACGAATTCAAACTTTCCAAAGCCAAAATCAAACTCTTAATCAAACAAAATTCCTAATCTAACCTATGGCAAAAGAAACCTCAACAAAGCTGAAATTATCGAACGCCCAAAAAGCGTATCTCGCTCGAATGAAGAATTTAATATCTTCTTCATCCGCTTTTCAGTCTTTGCTTTTAGAGGTTAGACAGCAAGGAAAGAACTATATTCGTCAAACTGAACGTTTAGAATCAAAACAATTCGATTCTAAATTCGTTGATGAATTAGAAAAAGGCTTTGACGCTATCGATACGATCATCGCTAATCCTCGTACCTTCATTAAGGATGAGCCTGAACTCGTCGAAGCGGGTTTAGCAAAGAAAATCAACGCTCAATCCATTACCCACTTAGCATCACATACCCAATTTGTTCACTCCGTTGATAAGAAAGGTAACGTTACTCCTGAAAAGATTCTTACCATTCACGCGGAAATCGATACGCAAATCTATGAAAACAGATTTGTCATGACCTTAATAAAGAAATGCTCTCTTTTCATTGAGAAACGTTTTAACTACATCAAAGATCATGGTGAGACTCTTGATTCTGATCTTATTCTTATTAAATCCACGTCTAATATTGATGGAGCTAAATACGAGATTGATTCCCGTATCAAAGTTTCATCTCCATCAAAAGATAACGGCAACAAAGAGAAAAACGAAGAAATATTAAAGAGATTAGTCGTTCTCCGTGAACGTTGCGCTTACCTTATGCGTTCCCCATTCATGGTTAATGATATGGCTGGAGCAAAAGATGTTGCTAACCCAATCCATATGACTAACATGATTGTTAAGAACCCTTACTACCATGCCGCATACGAATTATGGAGATTCATCGATTCCTATACCGATTTAGGCGTTTCCTATTCTGTTTCGGAGACCGAACAGGATTTCACCCAACAATATTTTGAAGAAATCTTTGGCCTTGTTTTAGCCGATATGCTTACATTGCATTCAAATCGTGTCAAAGATAGACAAATCGAAAACAAGAAAGTCAAAGAAAAGACTATCAATCCAAAAGTATTATTCACCCTTGAAGATGAAACATTCCATGATGGTAAATTCCTCTATGATCAATTCCCTGAACATAAAAAGGAACGCACCTCTCCTATGGCTTTAACTCCTGAAGAGGCTAGAGCAGAGCGTTTAGCAATTGAAGAGAATTATCGCGATGAAGTATATAAGAAGACACTCGTTGATGAAGAAATAGAAAAACAAAAATCCATTGATATTGCTAAAGAAGCAATCGAACGTCAGAAACTTCTTGAAGCTCTCCAGAAAGCACGTCTCAAAGAGCAAAGAGCCATTGAAAAAGCCCTTGAGAAGCAAAGAAAAGAAGAAGAAAAGCGTCTTAAGGAAGAACAAGAGAAAGCCCGTCAAGCCGAACAAGACGAACTTGAAAGAACGCGTGAGCAAATCCGTCTTCAAGCTGAAGCAGATAAAGGCTACGTTGAACCTAAACCAGTTGAAGAAGAAATCGAAGACATCTATATCCCTCAACAAGTTGAAGAAATCTCCTTTGAAGATGAGTCAGAAAAAGAGACTCCTCTTATCGATGAAGGAATCATGCCTGATGGAAGAAGAATCAAAGCGGAATTCATCAACTCCAAAGGTAGACGTGTCGTTATCTATGAAAAAGATGAACCAACTCCTGAAGAGCCAATCGATGATGAACTCCTTCTTGAGGATGAAGAGAAACCTATTGAACCCGTAATAGATGAAACTCCAGCCGAATCTGTTCCTGAAGAGACTCCATCTAAACCAGCCGTTGAAGAAACACCAGCTCAAGAAGAAACAACTCCTATTGAACCTTCTCCAATAGTTGAAGAAGAACCTGAAGATGTCGATGCTGGTCCATTACCTGTTGAAGATATCAATCTTGATGAAGAGTCATCAAACGAAGATGAACCACAAATCGAAGAAAAAGAGAATGGCGACAAGCGTAAGATCTTAGTTGAATTCATCAATGCAAAGGGAAGGCATATCGTCATCTACGATAAGGAAAACAAAGAGGAAGATAACATTCCATCTGAAGAACCTAAGAATGATGATGTTGCTATAGATGAGCAAACTCCTATAGAGGAGCCAAAAATCGATGAAACCCCTATAGAAACCTCTCCAATTGAGGAAAACGAGGTTGAATCTATTGAGGAAACAGAAGAAAAATCTGCAGAAATCGAAAATTCCCCTGTAGAAAGCCAACCAATTGTTGAAGAAAGCCCAATACAAGAGGAAATCCCTGCAGAAACTCCTTCAAATGATATTCCTGATGTAGAAGAAACGCCTGCTGAAGAGGAAACAATTGAAGAAACACCTTCTGATTCACCTTCAGAAACTTCAAATGTTGAAGAATCCCCTGTAGAACCTTCACCAATCATTGAAGATGAACCTCAAACTGATGTTGAAGCTGAAACTAAAGAAGAACCTCAACAACCTTCTTCTAAAGGAGAACCTAAGAAGAAATATGTTCGCGATGTTCCTTCATTCAGAGCTGAAAAGGACTATGTCTTTATTAAAACAAGAAAGAGTCCTAAGGCTAAGAAAGTTACCTTGAAAGGAAAACTTAAATAATGAAGAAGACCGTTTCAAGAATCATCGATATCATTCTTGGCGTAATTCTCGTCTTCATGATTTATGTCCAGGCCTCAATGCTTATCACTCAAAATAAGCCTGAGAATTATGGAGTTCCATCAGTCTTTGGAACATCGTTCCTCTATGTTGCTACAGATTCGATGGAAGGAGATAATCCTGATTCATTGAATACTGGAACTGGCATCATAATTAAGAAAGACGATCCTAAAAATGTTAAAGTAGGTGATGTTATCACCTTCTATTACCCAAAACTCGGCGCTGCCGATACTCACAGAGTCTTAGAGATAACGACAGATGACAAAGGATTGGTATTTCACACCCGTGGCGATAACCTTAATGCATGGTCTTGTAAAGATCTTAGTGGGGGTTGCCCTGAAACAGCTTGGGAAACTGTTCCTGAATCTTACTATATCGGAACCGTTGTCGCTCATTCTGATGCCTTCGGCTCCTTCCTAACCTATGTCTCCCCTCAAGCCGCTGGGGCAGCAGGTAAAACACCTTGGCTTGTTCCTGTACTCATCATTGTTCCTATTGCAACAATCGCAATAATAACAATCATTCAAACCATCCTTAACTACAAAAAAGAGAAAAAGGCCTACGAAACAGAGCTCTTTGAAGCAATGGATAAGGCGGGAATTGATCGAAACGATGAAAAAGCAATGATGTTGTTTGAAGAGAAATTCAATCTCAAACGAGAACTCAGAGAGCAAATCAACAAGGAAAAAGAAAAAGAAAAGCAAAAAATGCGAAAACAACTTGAAAAAGAAGCGAAGAAAAAAGGAGGAAAATAACGATGGATAAGAAAATTAACACCTTACGTAATATCATTATCGTCTGTTTTATTCTTTTAGCTTTCTTTGTTACTGGAGTTGTTCTTCCAAGCATTGTTTTGCTTGCAAAATATGATTTTATTAACGAACTTGGTGCGACAATCATCATTCTTATTAGCTATGCTTTAACGATTGTGGATTTAGTCGCAATCTCAAGTTTCTTTGCAAAACGTGAATCTCTTTTCCGTCGTCAAGTATGGATTAAAACCATCTTTGATAAAGATGTTCTTATCTGGGATGATGAAACTTTCGAAAGAGAAGCAGCATCGCGCATGAACAAAGTCGAAAAAGGCAAGATTCAAATGACTGGCGCTATCTATATTCACGGATTCAATAACCAGCCAATATCTACCTTTAGACAAGTTGATATATTCTCATTAAATGAAATATTCCTAGCATCAATCGAAAAAGAATTGAATGGAAAAGAAAACTGGATATATGGTGTTAACCGTGAGAATAAATATTATTTCTACGCCCACGTATCTAATAAGGAAGAATTCTTTAATGTTCTTCAAAATTTAGTTGATGACATAAACCTTGAATTAGGCCGTCTTCCATCTTTGCCTATGGCCTTTATTATGATTGGCGCGAATATTATTTCTGGTGATCAAACGATTTATCAAGCAATCGATGATGCTAATACTGCAGCAAGATTTGATGCAGGTATGCGTCTTTCTGGCGATATCAAATTATTCGATCCTCAAATGATTGATACAAGAGACTTTGAAAAAGAAAGATCCCTTGAGCTTGATCAAGCTCTAGAAAAGAAACAATTCCTTATCTATTACCAGGCTAAATGGAATATTGCTGAAGGAAGATATTATGGCGCGGAAGCTCTTATCCGTTGGAGACATCCAAGAAGAGGTTACCTTCCTCCATCATCATTCATTCCTTATGCTGAAGCAAGTGGCAAGATCGTTGATATCGACCATTACGTTTTTGAAACGGTTTGCCAAGATCTTGCTAGATGGAAAAAAGAAAGAAAGAGAAAACTTGTTATTTCTGTTAACCTTTCTAGAAGAACGATTTATGATCCAAACCTCATCACCTTCTTCTCTGAAACAATTAAGAAATATAACGTTGATCCTAAATCAATCGAAATCGAGTTAACCGAATCTTTGGCTGCTCAAGATACATCCTTCATCAGCTTCATCATTCGTAAGATTAAAGCATTAGGTTTCTCCACTTCAATTGATGACTTCGGTGTTGGATATTCATCCCTATCCGCTATTAAGAATATTGATTTCGACGTTCTTAAGTTAGATAAATCATTTATTGATGACGTTGAACTTGATAAGACTAGCGAATCGCTTGTCTCTTCAATTATTTCTCTTGTTCACGGCTTAAAGATGTTTGTTATTGCTGAAGGTGTTGAAAATCCAACCCAGGTAGCAATCCTTACTAAGCATCACCTTGATGCAGTTCAGGGTTACTATTTTGCTAAGCCTTTAGAAGTCAATGAATTTGAAGCTCTTCTTGACCATAACAAATTTGAAGAAGATATTAGAAAAGAGAAAGAGAAACTCAAAGACGATGAGGAAGGAGGTATTGAAGAATGATTGCCATTTTAGGACAAACAGAAGACGATATCCTCTATTACACGTCACGTTTCACATCCGGACAAAAGATTGATGAATTACCATGTGGAATTAAGGTTCACCGTGGTAATTTCGGCATCGATGAAATAGTTATTGCCGCGACAGAATATGGCAATGTCATGTCTGCTTTAGTAACGAGCATGATCATCGATAAATATGATCCATACTTAGTTGTTAATACAGGCTCATGCATATCTTTTGATAAGCATCTCCATCAAGGCGACTTATTTATTGCAGATCGTTATTATTTCGATGGAGTTAGATACAACCCATTGATTCATACCCCATACGGTCAGATTCCAGGACAACCTGAATTCTATATTTTCCAGAATTCTATGTCCGGACAGGCTGAGGCTGCATCATTTGAAGTAGGAAAAGGAAGCTTTGCTGAAAGAGGATATCTTTTAAGCGGAGAACAAATTTATACATCGGCAAAAGATGTTGAAGAATTAAAAGAAAACCACTACGCCTACGTTAAAAACATGCTTAGAGCATACGACACCTCATCTGGCGGAATTGCTATGGTTTGCTATCAAAGACAAGTCTCCTTATTAACGATACGTGTTGTTGCTTTAGAGCTAGACACCCCTGATCAATTGCTCAATTATCGTCGCAAAAGCTTAGAGGCAACCCCTATAATTGGACGTGTGCTTACGAAGATCCTTCTCAACAATCGTTCCGACTTTAGCACATCGCAGGAGGTTTTAAATGGAAAATAAGAAATTTAACATTAAAGAAACCTCGCAAAAGATCTTTAATTACAGAAAGAGTCTTCCTTTCTTAATCGCTTATCCTGCGACAGTATTAATTTGCCTTACTACCTTTGCTATATTAGGCGTTGTTTTTGCTTATCAAGGAAATGACTTATATGTTCCTTTCCTTATTCTTTCAGTTGTTTGTATTTGTTTCTTACTTATATTCGTTGGTTTCTTAATCTACGGATATAAACGTGGGGCAAATGAACTTGAGAATGCGACTGATAACTTCCTTGAGCAAATTGATTCCTTAGATGCAGGACGTATCAAACTTAATAACAAAGAATATAAGAGCAAGAGTCTTCTTTCCTTGCAACATAAGATTAATGCGTTAGCAGCTAAAATAAACGAAAGAAACAATAATGAAGATGAGACTGTCATTATTGAAAAAGTCTTTACTGAGGAAGAATTTCCAACTGCCTTACGTAATACGATAAGAAATTCATCATCTTTCACTAGTGCCTTAGTTGCTATAGATACCATTGGCGCAGAAAATATCCCTGATGATGTTGATAGCACTTTAGTTCGTGCGATCAAATTGATTTTCTCACCAACCATCATGTGTAAGAAAAAGAATGGTTCTTATCTTATCTTTGTTGAAAAGATTAGTACGCTTGCAATCTTCAAAACACGTTGTGAGCAATTCATTCATTCTTTTGCTGTTACTGATATCAAGAGTGAATCAGGCTTAGTCATCTTCTATTCAGCAAAGGTTGGCGCGTCGATATTCCCATCAATTTCCGAAAACAAGCTTATTGATTTAGCAGAGATTGCTCTTAGAAAAGCCAATCCATTAGAGATAATTGATGGAGGAAATGACCTTGTTCTTCCATATGCCGGAATTGGAGAAAAGCCACGTAGAGCTATTCTCCTTTCAGCTAATGAATATTTCTATAAGCAATTCTTATTAGCGAAGAATGAGCAAGATATGATTGAATCGGTTTCTAATGCTCTTTCATATTATTGCTCGGCCATGCAATTCACCAATGCAGGCGTTCTTCTATATAACGAATCAAACGATTCCTATTCGGTTATTATTGAGCACGCCGCTTCAGGAAATGCAGATGAGCAAGGATTTAACCTCTTTGGCGGATCAAAGAATATTCCTGGAAGATTTCTTAATCCTATATTCGAACATGTAGGCGTTGATGGCTTCTTCTTTGTTGATGATGTTAATCTCTTACCATTTGAAGTATCTGAGAAGATGCAATCAATTGATGCTAAGAGCGGCTTCTTCTTCCCTATGTCTTGCGCGGATGGAAAGAAAGGCCTTGCTTATTTCCTTTCTAACACGAAGAAATCATCTCAAGATTTATTAGAAAGAGAATGTGCGGATTCCTTCTTCTCAATGATTGCCGTCATGATCATTGGCTTAGATTCTCAAAGAAGAATCAAAGTTAATGAGGCAACTCTCAACGCTCTCGTTGAAAGAGACAATAAACTCCTATACACGGTTGATAATACGACTTATGCCTTATTGAAATTCTCCGAAAATATGGCAAAGAAGTTTGAAAATATCAAAGAAGGACAACTCTGCTACAAAGCCATCATGGGTTTAGATGAACCTTGTGAGGATTGCCCATTAAGAAAAGGCACTCTCAAGAAATCTATTGCCCAGCTTGGTCCAACAGAGCAATCAATGAGCATCCTTTCGACAAATAGAAGCAAAGGAAATAACACCTCAACGATTGTTATTGAAGGCGAAGCACGTCTCACCTCTTCTTCAACAAATCTCTTTGATAAGAGCCTTGGAATCTATAATGCCAAGACCTTCTCTAATGAAATCAATAGAGAAATCAGAACTAGAGGCTATGGCATTGCTCTTGCTATGCGTGTGACGAATCTAGAAGATTTAGTCGCTCGTTATAGACTTGAAAACAAAGAAGTTCTTCTTCAAAACATGGTCAGCCTTATTCAAGATGAAGGATATGGAAATATCTTATATCGTTATGACGATTCCACGCTTGTCTTCATGCTTAAATCTATGAATAAGAATGGTATGTTTGCCTTTGCTGAAGAGATCGCTCAACTATTTGAAACTCCTTTACAAGCAGGTGGATCGTCCTTGAATCTAAAGCTTGCTTATTCATCTGTTGTATATCCTTCTGAAGCACAGACAAACTTCGAAATGGTTTCCCTTATTGCCTCAGAATTAACTCGTTCTAAGGAAATGGGTGAAGGATACCTTCTTGAAGTAGGTCGTAACAAAGCAAGAAAAGCCAACCGTAAGCAATACATCCTTCAACTCTTACAAGAATCACTTGCTCATAACCAAGTCGATATGCGTCTCTCTTCTTTAGTTGATACGCCAAGTATGAAACCTGTTGGAATTGAATTTACCTTAGGCTTAAAGGGGTATTTCTCCGAAAGCATTTCTAAACATGAATTCTTGCCGATTGCCACAAATAACTTCATCATCGATAAGTTAGATTATTTAGCACTTAATAACGTTAAGGAATTCTATAAGAACTACTCCGATACGATCCTTAAGGCAAAAGGAATTAAACGTCTATGCTTAACGATGTCTGTTTCTTCTGTGCTTGCTGCATCATTCTTAGAAAACATTAAGAAGTTTGCTGATGATGCGGATATGCCAAAGAACATGCTTATAATAGCCTTAGAGACACGTTCAGTGATTGGTGTTGAAGATGAGCTAAGCAGAGTCATAAAAGCCGCTAGTGCCTTCGGAATCCTCTTCTCAGCCCATTCTTATGATATTAACTCCTCTGTAAGTGCAGAAAAGTTACATGAATTAGGATTTACTTATGTAAGAATCTCTCACCAGACATTGCAAAATGCCATGGCTTCTCAATCTGCGAATACTTCATTTATTCGTATGGCTGCAGAACTTGATGAAAAGACACTTACGCCAATCGTCAATCGCGTATCTGATCAAGACCAAGCTCAATTCTGTCTTGACCTTGCTATGCCTTACTATGTTGATGGAGATAAAGGTAACGGGCTTTCTGAACAAGAGTTCATTACCTATCTTAATTACAAAAAATAAATTAGTTAACACCTATTCAAAAAGTAGGTGTTTTCTTTTGCCTTAAAAATCAAAATATTCAAATATTGGCCGTAAAACCCTTATGTAATTGGATTTGTATAATAGACAAACAGATATCTAGATAAACATTATATTGTAAATAGGCGTGTAATAAATTTTTCCATCATTTTTAGTTTCTGGATTGTTATTCATTACATATGCCTTTTTAATTCTATAGTTTTCGTTGCTTACTAATTTTGGCAAGGCTCTAAAATTTGTATAATCCTTACCTGATTTTATTTCTATTGGCAAAATCGAAAGATCAGCATAATCATCCACTAAATAATCAACTTCTCCTACGGATTTTCTATCATAGTAGAAGAGTTTATGATCGTGCGCTTTTAATTCTTGGGCGACAACACTTTCATACACGGAGCCTAAGTTAACGCCGGTCATATCATTTTTTACGGCTTGTATATTATTTTTATAAAGCAAACAAGTTAATAAGCCTACATCGTTCAAATACAATTTTATTAAGTTTTTGTTCGTTGATTGTAATAACGGGAATTTAGGCTCACTTATTGCGTTAGCGCCAAGCACGATTCCAGACGATAATAAGTAATCAAACTCATTTTCGTATTTTGTGAATCTATTAGTTTTCCCATCTATATCTTTAAAATGAATTCTTTTTACTTTGTTCTCCATGTTCGATGGGACAAGATCGTATATACGCTTAATTCTTAATTTATTCTCTTTATCGTATTTAGAGGCATCTTCGCCATATAAGGAAATAATTTCTTGTTGAATCTCTCTTACTTTAACTATGTTTTCTGATTCCAAAAATTCTTTTACCGCTGCAGGCATGCCACCAATTAGCAAATACGTCTTAAATAATTCAAATATTCTATTATGAAGAAATTCTTCAATTTGAATATGTTTTTCGAAGCATTCCTTTGCGTGCGAAATTACATCGGCGCTAAGTGAATTTGCTAAAAGAAATTCTTCAAAGTCCAGTGGATACATCTTCTTTTCTAGTATTGAACCCATTGGAATTGAGGTAGTTTTTCCTAAAGCTATCCCTAATTCCGATCCACTGCATATATATTTATACCTATCATCTATTTTTAATTGCTTCAGCAACGTAAACAATTCTGGATATACTTGTATTTCATCCAAGAAAACAATTGTATCCCTTTTGTTTCCGAGCTTAGCTCCTGCAATCGAACCCAATGCTAGATAAAAAGAGCTAACCGTATTTATTTTTTCGAAAATTCTATTGCCAGCCTTATCGTTGACCATATTGATTTCTATGTAATTCTTGAAATGACTTGAGGCTAGTTCTTTTATGATATATGTTTTGCCTGTTTGTCTGGCTCCATCAATACAAAGAATATAATCATGGTCATTTTCTAAATATTCATTTAAATAAGGCGTTATTTTTCTGTACATATTCAATTCCATTACACTTTTCCAATAAAATTATATGTAAAAAAATACACTTTTCCAATAAAAAACGACTAGAAAAAATACACTTTTCGGGACTTACAATAAGTTTGTGTTTTTGACCCCAATTTGCCTATAGAGGGCAAAATTGAGGAAGGAGAGCAAAAGAAAACCATAA
>CAVIBR010000023.1:0-17985 GCA_963641445.1 Bacteroides uniformis | reverse complement strand
TTTATGATTTGATAGACTTCAGATCCCTCGGTCCAACTTTTGGGGTTCACTTCAATCTTCTAATTAGGAGTTCATTTTTTCTATTTAAGCAAATCGAGGGCACTTTTAACGGTGTTTTTTAAATAATCACCTTTATATTCTTCGATTTTTCCTTCATCGACTAAAGCGGTAATTTCAGGATCGATTCCTATTTTATCAAGCAAATTAACATTCATCTCTTTTAACATGTTTTCAACGTTATCTTTGCCAAAGATAGAAATTTTCTCACCGCACTTAGGACATTTAACGTAAGCCATGTTTTCAACAACGCCAAGGATGTTGATATTAAGCATTTTCGCCATCTTGATAGATTTTGTGACAACATCTGCGACTAAATCTTGAGGAGAAGTAACAATGATTGCGCCATCTATTGGCAATTGTTGAAATACCGTAAGAGGAACGTCGCCTGTTCCTGGTGGCATATCAATAAGAAGGAATTCCTTTTCTCCATATACCATTTCGGTAAACATTTGAGAAACAAGAGAAGAGATTAAGGATCCCCTCCAAACGATAGGAGAAGTTGGATCATCTAAGAGGTTGTTAGATGAAATCAAGGTTATTCCTCTTTCTGTTGTGGCAGGAATTATCCCTTCTTCGTTTCCTGAACAAGTGTAATTGTCTTGTCCAAATGTCTTAGCAATAGATGGGCCAGTGATATCGGCGTCCATTATTGAAACGCTGTGTCCTTCGTTTAATAAAGATACGGCAAGTAGAGATGTAACAAGAGATTTTCCAACTCCACCTTTCCCAGAGACAATGGCAATAATCTTTTTAAAAGACGAGTCTTTATGCGGTTTTAATTTTGTTCGACGGATTCTAGGGTCGTATTTTGCGTCATTTTCTTCCATATTTAGTTTTGACTTGGCTTATTAATCTGAAATAGCCAAGCGTTAATTCCTTTCTAACTTTTTAATCCTTACAATTATATTCAATTATTCCTAAATTGCTAATCATATGTCTTTAGAAAAGAGATGATAACTATTATAATTAAATAGTTATGAGTCCTGAAGCAGTTGGCGAATTAGCCTTAGATACATTGTTAGATTCCTTAAAGGTGTTTGCGGTTGCAATAATCCTTTATGTCGTTCTTTCTTTTTGTGAGAACAAGATTGCTCATCTTTTGGAAAGAAAGAAAAGATTGGCGCCAGTTTTTGGCTCTTTAGCGGGTGCAATTCCTCAATGTGGAATATCTGTAGTAGGAGCAGATTTGTATACAAAAGGTCACTTAACCATAGGAACATTGCTTGCTATTTTCATCGCTTGCTCAGATGAAGCCTTGCCTATTCTTTTTGGCAATTGGAACTCGAAATGGTATATCGGTTTTGCTGTAGTAGGCATCAAGATTGCCTTTGCAATAATCGTTGGAATTTTACTCGATCTTGTTTTCTTAAAGAAAAGCAAAGAAGTTGATGAACATATGGAACAATGCGAAGGAGAAGAGGAAATCCATGTTGGATGTTGCCATCATAATATTGAAGAAGGAAAAAATGAGAACCCCTACCATGAACATTTGCTTCACCCTCTTGTCCATTCGTTGAAAATATTCATCTATTCTTATGTGATTGCATTCTTTTTTGGCTTACTCATTTTAGGAGTTGGAGAAGACAATATTTCTACATTTTTAAGCAATAACTACTATCTTTCCCCTTTATTTTCAACGATTGTTGGCTTAATCCCTAATTGCGCTGCATCGGTTTTGATATCTAATTTGTACATAAATGGTCTTATTCCTTTTGGCGCTTTGCTTTCCGGCCTTAGCGCATCTGCAGGATTAGGATTGCTTTATCTTTTGAAAGACAAAGAGCATTTAAAAAGAAGCTTCGCGATCATCGGAATGCAATTTTTCTTCGCGTTGGTATTGGGGTATAGCCTAATTTGGCTTAATATTTAGTCATGCCGTATTTTGGAACTAGAAAAAATAAAGGATTCGTGCCTTATAGGAGAAAAAAGAAAGGCGAAAAAACCGGGGAGGATTACGATATGCTCCACGAAAACGAAATGGATCCAGAATCCGGAAGAAACGGATCGGAAAAATATAAAGATCACGAGGATGGTGCTTAATTATGGAAGAAAATGAAGCAAGATTGTTTTATAAAAATAAAATTACGAAAACCATATATTTACTTTCGTATGTTTTCTTAGGACTTTTTGGGATTGTTTATTCGCTAGTATCTGGAATTGGCCTAATAGTTGAAAACGGAAAAAATCCATCAAGCATTTATTTATATGTTGCTTTAGGTTTTGGAATAGTTTCCTTGCTTTTAACGATAATTAGTATATGTCTCGCCTATTTTCACTCCGAAGAAGGATTAAGAGTAAAAAGATTCAATCATATTCTTGTTTTGAAAACGGTTCTTAGGGGAATAAATATTCTTGGATCGTTAATTCTTTTATTTGGATCTTTCTTTGGCTCGGTTGGATTTGATGTTGCAAATTTTTCATGGGGCAATTTTGTTAGATTCTTTGCGATTTTCTTATTGATTATTGAAGGAACGGCATTCCTTTTCTCTCTTTGGAAAATTCTTTGGAGAAAAGAAAATCCTGAAAGATATGCACCTGGAATTGTTGTTAAACAAAGGGAAAAACCAAAGTACACGGCTGTTAAAGTAGAAAAAGAAGAACCTAAATCAAATAAACCAGTTAAAAGAGAGTCTCCACTCCGTAGAAAAGAAAAGGTTAAACAAATCGATAACAAAAAGCAAATTGACAATAAAGAGACAGTAAAAGCTATTGAAGTTCAAGATAAAGAAAGTAAATAAAACTTCTTAAAACTTGATGTTATAAATTTTTAGAGCATTTAAATAAAGCAAATGCTCTTTTTGCTCGTTATTTAATAAAGGTGTATTGTTTAAATATGGATCATACATTTCATTGGCTAGGGTATCTTTTCCATCGATTGGATTGTCCGTGCCAAAACAAATCCTATCAATTCCAACCTGTTTTAAGACCTTTTTTGCATCTTTTACTCTAACCCATGCTGTATCACAATAGATATTAGGATTCTTTTTTATGATATTTATCGCATATTCTTTATCATCCGTACATAATTCAAGATGAGCTGCGATAAAGCTGATATTCGGATATTTCTTTGCAACCTTCCCTAATTCTTTTATCGATGAATATTTATCTTTTGCCGTATGTACTAAAAGAGGCATTCCTAAGGAAGATATATAATCAAGATAGGGAATAAGTCGTTTATCAGTTATTTTCATCTGAGATTCCCATGGATGAAATTTAAAGCCGTGGATATAAGAAATGTTACTTTCGATTAATTCTTTTAATTCATCGGTTAACTTTTCTTTATGGGGATTTATCCATACAAGCACGCCAATCTCATTTGGATGCTTTTTTGCAAAGTTAAGGCATTCTTTTAACCCTTGGATTTGAGATATTTTTCTTACTGGATAACGATCATCTAAAGAAGGAAATTCAGAACAATCGCAATGGCTGATTAGAGAATAACTAATGCCATATTTCTCCATCGAATATAGGATATTTTTGCGACACTTGGCGGTTGTTGGCCAAGAAGCAAGATGAACATGTGCATCAATGATCATTTAATAACGACCTTTCTTAATTCTTTCAATAAATCTTGTATTTCATCTTCATTCAATCCGTTATTGGATGAATTTAGATAGATGTAATCAGCATAATCTTTGCCTTTTTCGACATATTTAGTATGCATAGGCTTAACTGTAGCAAGGTATTGCTCAATAACAGAACGTGGTGTTCTTCCTCTTTCTTCGGAATCACGAATGATTCTTCTAGCTAAACGGACATCTGCCTCAGCATCGACATAAATGCAATAATCAAAATAATCACGAGGGTTTGGGATTGTATATATCAAGACTCCATCAACAAAGACGACATTTGATGGATTAATTGGCACATGCTCGCCATTCTTTCTTAAATGAAGAGCAAAATCATAGACGGGAACATCAATAGTTTTGCCTTCTCTTATATCTTTCAAATGCTTAACGAATAATTCTTCATCGAGAATTGCCGGATCATCGAAATTAAGAGCATTACGTTCTTCAAGAGTCTTTTCTGGATAAGATTTGTAATAAGAATCGTAAGAGAAGAAAGACGCATCAGGGAATTCCTTAAACAAACGTTTGACGAGAGTTGTTTTGCCGCTTCCAGAACCGCCGCCAACAGCGATCATCGTAATTTTGTTTTTCTTGTTTTCCATAATTTTGTTTTTCTTTCTTCTTGTTTAATGCTTTATTTCGAGTAAAATATTTAAGCATTTTGGGGCGTAGCCAAGTGGTAAGGCATCGGACTCTGAATCCGAGATACACTGGTCCGATCCCAGTCGCCCCAGCCAAAATGACATTTAAGCCAGTTTGACTGGCTTTTTTTATGCTTTGACGATGGCTTTAACAATCTCGATCATCTGATTAAAATCTTTTAATGAAAGATATTCAAATCTGCCATGATGATTGTAAGATCCCGTTCCAAGATTTGGAGTTGGGCATCCTAAGAAAGAGAACGTTGCGCCATCCGTTCCACCGCGAACTGGTAAGGAAACTGCATCAATTCCTAGTTCTTTGAAGACTTTTTTAGCATGAATTACTGCACGAGGATCTTTATCAAGAATCTCTTTCATGTTGCGGTAATCATCAGCAAGAGTAACTTCGATTTTAGCGTTAGGATATTTTTTCAAAAGGAAATCTCTAGCATTAATAAATTCTTGTTTTTGCTTCTCTAATAAGTTCCTATCGTGATTTCTAATGATATAAAGAGTGCTTGCTTCAACAGCGTTTCCTTCAAAAGAAAGAATGTGATTGAATCCATCAAAACCATTGGTATATTCAGGCTTTTCATTAGAATCTAATAAAGAATCGAACTCTTCGGCTAAACGAATGGCATTAATCATTTTGCCTTTCGCTTCACCTGGATGAATTCCTACACCAGTAAATTTAATATCAGCGTGGGAGGCGTTGAAATTATCGATGTCGATATGTGATGGATAATCCCCATCAATTGTATAAGCGAATTCTGCGCCAAATTTTTTTACATCAAAATGCTCTGGACCACGTCCGATTTCTTCATCAGGCGTGAATAAGATTGCAATAGGATGATGTTTTATCTCAGGATGTTTAACGTAATAAGAAAGAACTGACATGATAATTGCAATTCCAGCCTTATCATCTCCGCCAAGCAAAGTATCTCCAGAAGTCGTAACAATCGTGTCCCCAACATGATTTAGGAGTTCAGGGAAATTCTTTGGAGAAAGAGTATATTCATCGTTTAATTTGATATCTTTTCCATCATAATTTTCATGAATTTGTGGCTTAACATTCTTTCCTGATGCTTCTAGAGCGGTATCCATATGAGAATTTAATCCGATAACCGGTAAATATTTTTCACCATCTAAATGGGCATAGACACGACCATATTCATCCAATTCATTAGGAATTCCAAGTTCATCAAGTTCCTTCATAAGCTGTTTTGCTAAATCAAGTTCCTTGAAAGCACTTGGAGTTGTGGCTGATTCCTCATCAGATTGAGTATCGATTTTCACATATCTAAGGAATCTTTCTAAATTTTCATCCGTTTGCATACCTTTACCTCGTTTTCTCGCAATATTGTAAACTTAAATTAGTTAAGTAACAATCAATCTTATTGAAAATAAAGGGGATTAGATAGACAATAAGTAAGTTAAGTCTAACTAAGAAAGGATAAATAATATGGATAAAACAACAATAGGCTCCTTAGATAGAGCAAGAGCAGAAGAAATAATGAAGAAATATGAGGGAGATAAAGTAAATGCAATCATCCGTCATTCATTAACTAGAAATACAATTTCGAATGTTATTTTTGACGTTTCCTCATGCAAAGTCGTAAATATGTCATTCAATATAGATGTTCCAACATTGAAAGTTTGCAATCAAAAACAATCTGGTCGTTGCTGGATTTTCGCTGGTTTAAACGTTCTTAGAGAAATAATCGCGAAGAAATGCAATCTTTCTTCTTTTGAACTCTCGCAAAATTATATTTCCTTATATGACAAAATCGAAAAAGCCAATTTTGCCTTGGAAAGCATCCTTAAATTAGCCGACAGAGATCCAGATGATCGTGAATTTGCTTATATTTTAGCAAACCCAATATCCGATGGTGGCCAATGGGATATGTTTGTAAATCTCGTTAAAAAATATGGTCTTGTTCCACAAAGCGCATTTTTTGAAACCTGCCAGTCAGAAATGACGAGAGAATCTGATTTTATCGTCAATTCAGTTATTAGGGGATTTGCCGCTGAAGCACATAAAATGGTAAAAGAAGGAAAAACTAAAGAAGCAAGAGAATTGAAAGAAGAAACGATGGAGAAAATCTATGCTTTCTTCTTAAACTGTTTTGGCGTTCCTCCAAAAGAATTTGATTTTGAATATGTCAATAAAGAAGGGCATCATATCGAAAAAGGATTGACCCCTGTATCATTTTTTGAAAAATATATCGGTGATACGATTGATGAATATCAGTCGATAATCAATTCTCCAACAGCTGATAAACCATTTATGCGTAACTACACAGTTGATTATTTAGGAAATGTAGTTGAAGGAAAACCGATTAATCATCTAAATCTTCCAATGGAAAGGATGAAAGAATTAATCGTCGGACAATTAATAAATAATGAACTTGTTTGGTTTGGAAGCGATGTTTCTTTCTATAGGGACAGAGCAACACCAGCATGGGATGACAAAGCTTTCGATTATTTAAATACCTTCGGATTTGATATCAAGTTTGCTAAAACGGATATGCTTGATTTCAAAGCGTCTGCGATGAACCACGCCATGGTTATTACTGGAGTTAATCTTGTGGGTGCCAAACCAACAAAATGGAAAATAGAGAACAGCTGGGGCAAAGATAGCGGTAATGAAGGATATTTCGTTATGAGCGATTCGTTTTTTGACCATTTTGTCTACCAAGCCGTAATTTTGAAAAAATATCTCTCTGAAGAAGAACTAGAAGCCGCTTCAAAAGAGCCAATTCATCTCCATCCATGGGATCCGATGGGCTCCTTAGCATAATAGTTTGCATAACAGCAGAAAAGGATGGGGCTTTCCCATCTTTTTTTGTTGACTCGAAATTATTAGTTTTCAAGAACGTACGAAAAATGAGTTCTAAGTTATTTAAATTGACCAAATAATATAATAACTATTTGAAGAGGAATACCAATTAACAATATGTAGAAGATGTTTTGATCAAGATAGTAGAAGAAATGGAGAGAGACAGCAAGTAAAATACCCCAGACACCTATGGATAATAGAACCCATAAAGCGGTATTTTTTCCAAAGAAGCGGAAATCTAAAATCCCATCAACAAAGCCAATGGCCGGGACCATGTAAACAAAAGCAATCCATGCCATGGGGGAAGAAGTCATGATGGAGTTGATTAAAACTGCAACAGCAACGAAGAAGATAAAGGCTGCTACTAAGGCAAGAATAACTATCTTATTTGTTTTATTCTTGTCATCGTCTGGATTTGCATTGGCCTTTTTACATCCATCTTTTGCAACTAATTCATCGAGACTCACATTATAAAATGAGGAGAGCATCATCAACTTGTCTAAAGAAGGAATGGCTTTCCCCTGTTCCCATTTAGAAACTAGTTTATCTGAGTAGCCAATCTTTTCTGCTAACTCTTGCTGAGTGAGATGCTTGTTTTTTCTTAACGTGGCCAAATTTTCCGCCACAATGCTTTCTAATTCTTCCATATATATGTAGTTTATTTCCTTAAAATTAGGCATGCAATGTATTTTTTAAGGAAATAATTTTCATACCTTATAAAAAGGTAATAAAAAGATAAGAAAAAACCTAATAGAACACATTTTTAAATTTCAAAAATATTGCAAAAAAGTATTTTTTATAACACTCTATTGCCAATTTCTTCACTTGTAGAAACTTTGATTATGGAAAAATAAAAAGTCCGATAAATACTAGTAAAAATAACTCTACGAATCGTAGAATGGCTTTCTACGAATAAAAAATGCCGAATAGGGTTACTTGAAAATACTTACATTTAAAATGTATGTGCCAAGGAGCGAAGATGGAATTAGAAAAGTTAACTGATAAAACGGATTCTGAAGATTCAACTGGTGTTGAAATCGACGATGTTTTTTCTGAAAATCAACCAAATGAAAAGAAGAAAAAGTGGTCCAAGAAAAAATCTCTCATATTCTGGTCTCTTGGCGGGGCTATTTCAATAACTGCTGGTATTGGCTTAGGAATTGTCCTTGCAACCATCTTCAATGGTGGAGGGACAGGTAACTATGATAATATCGATACAAGCAAATACGCTGTCGATTACGATCAGCTTATAAAACGTTTCGAATCTACAAATACAAGTGATTATTCTTCCGTGTTTACTCCTTGTGAGATGGCAAATATAGCCCTAAAGAAGTTCTATGATGCGGATTCTTGGATTGCTCAAGGCTATGGAAGCGGTTCGGCTCAAGTCATGATGGTGAATGTTGATCAGCAAATTCGTTCCACCTTCATTAAGAAAGACAATGAATATTTCGAAGAATCCCTTTCAAAATCTAGCGTGGTTAAAGCTGCTTGGAGAATGTATGAAACTTATGAAAATGCAGATTCAGAAGTCACACGTTATCAAGGAACGGTAGAAAAAGACGTATACGATTCCTCATTCAATGAAGCAGATAAATCGGTCTGGACACGTGAACAATATAAAGAAAAAGCAGGACGATATCTTGATGGAATGCCATTCATTTATATAGTTTCGGACTTATGCTTAGCAAAAGAAGATCAAAAGGTTACTTCAAGCACTCCAACGGGAGTTAAGAAAACTTCTTCTGGCTATACGATTGAATTAGAACTCGATCCTTCGATAACAGTTAAAAACTACGTAGTCCAGATGCAAGCGACTGCCGATTTAGCAGGACCCCCTGTCTTCCGATTCGTTCATCTAACCTTCAAAACGGACTCAAAACTCAATTTGATCTCTTCAACCAATTATGAAAAATATTACGCGAAAACATCTGCAGGAGCAGGGTCAAACGTCATTGGTAATGTTACAACCTATTACCAAACAGGCGGAGAGATAACAATTCCAAAAATTAATGAACAAACTCAATACGATAAAAGTAAAGAATAAAAGAGGTATATAAAATGAAAAAAACTGAGAAATTATCTAAATTCTTCGAAAAAAGAAGCGTACGTTCCGCGTTAATATTTACTTTATTAGCAGGAGTTTCCGGAACGGTAACATATTTTGCATTCCCGAACTTTGTTCAAGGCGATGCAGGTGCTGACACCACTAATAAAGATACTACCGATGATATAAATGATATTGAAACATCCGTAGATAAATTCGCTTCAAAACTCATTGAAACAACCGGTGTTGAAGGAACTTTAAACTTATCCGTTTCTTTCCCTGACAAAGATGATGACGATTCGACGATGAATACCGTCACTCTTAGCGATGCAAGCATCAAATTTGCAATGCCAAGCACTAAAAAGATTGGCTTAGATTTACAAGGTACCGTTAATTACAATAATTGGAACACATCAAATCTTGAAAAAGCCACGACACATATTAACTATGTAGATGGCAATGCCTATATCGATTTTTGGGGAGGAAAGATTGCCTATCTTGATACTGAATATAAATCATTAATTGGCGAATTAATCTCCATTTTCAGCGATTCAGTCGTAAAAATTCCTGATGAATTCTATGATGTACTCGATAAGATTGCTGGAAGTAGTGATTCTTCATCCGACTCCTCGGACTCAACATCCGATTCCTCAAGTTCTTTAGCCGATACTAAGATGACTTGGACTCTTGTTAATGATGGAGAAAATTCTAAAGAATACAAATTAGAAATCGATTTAAGCGGAACCATTATCGCCCTTAATTTATTTAGCGATGGAGACTATAACCTCACAAAACTCGTTGCTAACGATCTTAAATTCGGCGATGTGACAATCAACGTTGATTTAGATACGACAATTAACGAAGATGCAATAAGCTCAATCCGTTCTTCCATTCCTGCTGATTATCAAAACTACACCTCCCTTATGGGGCTTAAAGGAATCATCCGCAAGGTCGGTAATGCTGTTACAAAAGAGAAATTCGGCTTAGACATGGATTTAAAATTAACCCATTCTGAAGATGATTTCACTGAAAATATGTCCTTAGGGTTAGATGGTGATTTCGATTTTGGAAATAACAACTATCTTGCATCTTTAGATTTAGCAAATGCTGCTGATAATAGCTATTCCCAAAAATTAGATGTTGCTTATTTAAATGAGAACAAAGAACAAAATGCTTATTTGAATTATAACGATGTCACAAAGGTTTCCACCAACTTAGTTACTCTTGAAGCGATGCTTGGCAAGATGAAAACAGATGGAAATAGCCAAGACATGTCTTATTTAGCAAAGATATTTTACTTCGTATTCGATTCAGAAATTGTTAAAGCCGTTCAAAAAGGACATTATGAAGCAATTGCTGATGAAGTAGAAAAGATTGAAGTATCTTCCAACAAAATCATCCTTAAAGTTAAGCTCGATAAGATTGGATTTGGTGAAAATTCATTAGTTACCATCACCTTTGATGGTGCGACCGACGCCCCAATCTCTAGAGTATCTTTAGAAGGAATCAAAGCAAAGAACTTCGCTCTTGAAGGAACGATCGATATTAACTCCTTTTCAACAATAACATTTGATAATTCTGGTTATTATAAGATGGAACACTTACCAGATATGTTCGATCAAGTAAGCGATTTAGTCGATTCTAAGCAAGCAACAGTCAAACTCGAAGGATCCGTGCTTGATGAAAATAACTATGGTTTGACCTTTAATGGTGGAACAAGCTTCGATGCAAATCTTAAGAGTGGAACCGGCTCAATCGTTTTATCTCAAGTAAATGCTAACTACACAAAGAATCATCTCTTCACTGTTGATGTTGATGAAAAGAAAGCACTCTTCAATTACAACGATAACGATAAAAAAGATGAATATGCAGGCTTAAATGGCTCTATCTCCATTTCAAATATCACTGATTTAGTTGATTTAATCAAATCATTAAGTGGCGATGAATCTTTCAAGAATCGCTTTGGTGGAATCTTCTCTTCATTGCAAAGCAACGCCACAAGCGGAATCATCAATGAAGTTATCGCTGGAAAATACGCAAGTCTCCTTTCTGCTAAAATCCTTAATTCCTGCTCAATTTCCTCTTCTGAAGCAAATATCGTCATAAATGGTGAGATATTAGGCCTTGAAAATGACATCAATGTTGTTATCGCCTTTGCTGATACCCAAAAGGTTGTCACGGATGAAAACGGCGAAGCAACAAACGAAACCATCAGAAATATCAAGAGCATCTCCTTGAAAGACTTCGAAATTTCTAGTCAAAAGATTAATGTCACAATCTCCTTAGAAAAGTACGACAATCAACTTTCTAAATTAGATAAGAGCGCAACCTATACGGATTTCTCTAGCGTTACAACTTTAGGAGAATACTTCCTCAATACTGCTAATGAACTTAATTCCTATCATTTAACAAGCTCTGTTTCCGTAACTTTATGGACTGCTAATATCATTGATATTGATGTTGATTTATATATTTCTATTCAAGAAGGTGGAACAAAGATTTATGGAACATTAAGCAATATTCCATTAATCCCTGCCGTTAATAATGACACTTGGTTATTCGGAACACACGGTGATGAATCTTATTACCGTACTGTTGAATTCTATTACGATGATAGCAACATCTATGTCCACGGACTTAACCCATTCGGCGAGTTTGAAGCAGAGGATGAAAACGGAAACACCGTTACATACGATTTCACCGAAAATCAATATTACAAATATGAAACTTCCTATTTCAAAAAGACTGACAACATCCTTAATTTCTTATTAAAAGATGTTATTAATCTCCAAGATCGTCTCTTAGCAAAGGTTGATACTAATGGCATCGCCTTACCTGAAAGCAAATCTGCCTTAGCAACCGAGAAACTCTTCAAAGATTTCACTTTCGATAACGAAAATAAAATCTGGGATCTCTCCATAGACTTAGGCGGATTACTTGGTAACGATTTCTTAAAAGACCTCGATCTTAAGGTAACTGGCACAAGCGACAAATACATAAGCGATTTAAGCTTATCATTAACAATCTTTGCCGGAGTTAAGGTTGAAGTTGCTGCTGATGTATCCTTAGAAAACATTGGCGCTGACGATTTCCCAACAAGTGCATTCGACACTTATATTAGCAATCACTCAAGTGATGCTCTAACTGCAAAATAGTTGACCCATATATATGTTATTTACAAAAATGCCTAAAAAAATGATTTTAAAGAAAGCTGCTCTAACTATCGTTGGTGCATCTTTCCTTACTGGCATTTTCGGAAAAAATGGGGCAGTCAATACTAATGCAACTGAAAAAGAAAACTCTTCTTCAACAAGCAATATATTGCCAAGCGGTTATACCGATCAAGATAGATTCTTTAAGTCATTAAATGAGACTGAAGGAATAGAAGGAAGCCTTGATTTAACTTTCAATCTCAAAGAAAAAGGATCTTCATATAGCGTTATTAAAACAGAAAATGCCTCTCTTCGCCTTGCTAGACCTTCAACTAAAGTCAACGCTTTAGATTTAAATATGAGCGTTAATTACAATGGCGTTAGCAAAGCTGCTCATCTAAATTACACGGATGAAGTGGCGTATTTTGATTTATTCGGACTTAAATATAAATATTCAGATTCTACATACAAAAGCATGGTTTCTAAGATAATAACCATCTTTGGAGAAAACGCTTTAAAAGTGCCTGATTCAATTTACGACACTTTCGATTCTTTTTTAAGCAAAGATACTTCCTTTGATTCATTTTCATATGAAGAAGAGTATGTTTCTAATGGCTATGGCTATAAAATTAGTATTGGAAATAACGAATACATCCATTTAGAAGAAGATGCAGATTATAACCTAACAAAAGTTTATTCAGATAAAGTGACTGTTGGTGAATCTTATTTGTCATTTGAGTTTTCAACAACAAGAAATGATGATGAATTGACTTCTATTAAGAATTTAATACCATCCGATTCTTCTTCCTATAAAGAAGTGTATGATTCGATGGATTTAGTTAGAAAGATTCATAATCTTGCTTCATCAGCACAATTTGGCGTTTCAATAAATGGAACTCTTCATCATGAAATTGCTGAAACTAATAAACATGAAGCCTCCGAAGAAGACGTTACTTTAGAAGGAAATATCTTTGCTGATATCAATTCTTCTGAATTTAGCGGAAACGTCCTTGTTTCTCTAAAGGATAATTCAACGACAAATTACAATTCGATTTCTTTCACTTCGTTAAAAGATGATGAACAAAAAACTTATCTTAATTACAACGATGTGATGAAGGTTGCTGTTAAATCAAATGTTTTAAATGAGCTTATAGCAAGAATAAAAGCCGATTTTGGTGATAGCGTTGATTTATTAGATAAATTGCTAAATTTACTCGATGAATCCTTTGTTTCTAATATCAAAAAAGGCCGTTATGAAGATGTAGTTGATGCGATAAAGTCCCTATCTAACGATAACAATGTGGTTAAGATATCGCTTAACTTGGAGGGTTTAGGCTTCTCTTCAGAAAGTGAAATTAGTATCGAACTCAATGCAAACGATGCTAACCTTGCTAAAATCACTTTGAATAATGTTGGACTAAAAGGTTTTTATCTTAACGATACGACTATTCTTTTAACAAACTATCAAAAGCCAAGCATGAATTTGGATAATTTCTATTTCCTTGAAAAGATTCCAAATATTTATTCTCAATTCTATGACATTTATTCTTCTCCAAAACTTCATCTTGCAATTGAAGGCTCCTATGTTGATTCTAATGGTGTTGGTTTATCTTCAATTAAAGGAGAAGCAAACCTAACAGGACATATTGAAAATAACATTTCATACGAGTTTGACGGGGGATATTTGGATATTTTGCTTGGTCAACAAGTCGGAAAATACGATGATAATAATAACTATACTGGGAATGGAGATTATAAAAAGCATCATGTTTCACTTGATTTAGAAAAACTAGAAACAGCTTATTTCCACTATTATGACGAAGATAAAATGGCTAAAGATTCCTCCCAAGCAGGAACATATGGCAAAATGTCTATCGGCCCATTTGAAGATATAATCACGATAGTTAAAAAGGTTTATAACTCTGATGATCCACGTTTTAACAAATTCTTTAAGATAGTTAATGGAGTTGCAGCTTCAAACGTCATTGACGCTCTTAAGAGTGGACAATATTCTCCTTTACTAGCAGCTAATCTTCTTGTCTCATCAACCTTTACAGGTGATTATTCACAAATAGTTCTTTCTGGAAAAGCGTTTGGTTTTAACGATGAAAATGGTGATAATAATTTCGCCGTCACGCTTAGATATGAAGCAAATAACGTTAAGGTTTTAGAAATATCAAATGTTGTCTTCAACGGAAAGACAATGAATATCAAACTGACCTTAAGCGATTATGATGAAAGCAAAACAACCGTAGTAGACCATACGAAAACTACAACTGATTTCACTAGCATGTCTGCCCTCATTTCAGATCTCTATAACACGGCAAATCTTAAAACATATCATTTGACAAGTTCGAATATCGGCATTTATTTGAAAGTCGTCGGCTTAATTCCGTATAACATAATTTTAGATATTGATGTCAGGCTATTTGTTGATGGCCTTGTCGTTAAGGCATACGGAACGATAAATGTTCCAGTTAGTTCTCTTTATTCAGAAACATACAGAGAAGGCGGAATATTTTCAAGCCGTTACAGTTATAGAAACTGCGTCCTTTATTATGATAATATTGATTATTCTAATAATGAAGGCAAGCCTTATAGCGACAATAGCGGTTATGTTTACTTAACTTATAATCTTGCTAAAAATAAAACTGATTATAGCGGTTCAAAACATTATGGATCATGTAAATACCATACAGATTATTTGACTGATACATCGCATCTTGTGAAATTCTTATTTAAAGATATCTTAGATCTTAACTCAACAATTTATTCTCCTATTGAAAGTTCTATTACAAAAACCGATACATCAGGCAAAGCGATGGATTTAGAACAAGTCATTTCATCTTATGCTTATGACGAATCTTCAAGAAAGTGGGATATGGTTATTGCGGTAGACGCATTAATGAAAGGCGATGATTCCTTGAAAAATCTTTCAGTTTCATTGCAATCAGCTTATTCTAGCGTAGTTGATGGATATGTCTTTAGCCAAGGCGATATCTCAGTCGATTTAAACATTACTGCCCTATCTGGCTCAAAGATATCTGCAACAATCATAAACATCGATTTAGATAACGCTGATAACTGGTCAAGCGTCTCTAGTGCATACCAAACTTACATAGATGCTCATAAAAATGATGCAGTTACTGCTTCTTAATTTAAATTTTTCATTGAAATTATTTATAAATAATTTTTAAATATAAGGGTGGAGGTAAAAGATTATGAAAAATGGAAAATTGATAATGTTGCCTTTATTAAGCGCGACCTTCCTTTTATCATCTTGCAATAACGTAAACCCTGATAAAAGTTCGTCAAACTCCGATAAATCTGACAATACCTCGAGTTTTGAATCTTCTTCTGAAGATAAAAAGAACTCAAATAACTCTTCTTCGAATTCTACTGAAGAAGGAGCGGATACAAATCTTGAAATATTAAAGAAAGCAGTTTCTAATACTGTTTCTAAAAATGGCTTTAAATCAGTTGCTTCGCCAATTAAAACAACTGTTGCAGGTAAGAAATACGAATCCAGCGCTGCCGATGCTGATGCAATCAAGAAAACAAATTGGGATGCGATAATCAATGTTGATTCTTTAACGTATTCATCAACTCATTTGAATGATGATTTTTCTTTGGAGGAAATTAATCAATCCCTTAAGATCGATGATTTAAATATTCAGCCAAATAAATACGGAATTGCGCCATTATTTATGGAACATGGTGCAGTCGCAACAAATAAAGCAATTGCCGCACTCGATATTTCGACAAACTTCTATTATGCTGGCGAAGCGTATAAAGATCGTCTTTATTATGATGATTACAATTCTAATGGCGAAGAATCGGATTTAGGACTGCTTGTTGAAATTGCCAAAAATCCAATGCTTAAAAAACTTGATGAAGCAGGCTATTCAGTTTACAAAAACGATGATGTAAATCAAGGTCCTTCATTCTCAATCAATCCAAAAGGATATCTTCAATTAACAATTGATGAAGCAGAAGAAGACGTATCAAAAACCGATGTTATTTCCTATGATGTTGGCGATCTAGTTCTTGATTTCCTTTCTGGAACAACGATTGAATTTAATGATAACTTCATTTCTACCAAATCTGGTAGCACATACACATTAAGCGTTAATTTCTCAAGCAAAGAAGTAAAAGATTGTGTTAACGATTTCATTGATTCTTTGGATGATGATTGGGAATTCAAGCTTCCAGTAGAAGAAGATAGTCCATTTGCCGATATTGTCGTAACAAAAGAAACTCTTAAAACGATTTCTGAAAAAGTCTTCGATAGCCTTGAAGTCAAAAAGTTCGACTATTCCATCAATTACAATGAAAACAAACTCATTTCTTCAAAATTGGATTTTGATTTAACAATCGATGATTCGGTGTATGAATCATATTTGAAAAACAAAGAGTCTGATGATGAAGATACGACTTCAACTGTCGTTGGCGTTTCATCATTGAATTTCTCTAGCAGTATCGCATTTTCAACATACGAAAAAACTAGCGATGATGCATCGCAAGAGAAACTCAGTGAACATCTTTGGGATTTTGCTGGCCTTCCATCAAAAGAAGATTTAGCAGACGAAAACAAATATCCTTTGCAAGAACTTCCTAAGAAAAAGGAAACAACGCAAGAATAACAATACAACCAAACAAATCGAAGGCGGTTTTACCGCCTTTTTTTGGAATTTTGAATAAAGAAAAAGCCCCAAATAAGGGGCTTGGTAATCTCGAAGATTATAACTTTCTGTTGTAGTATTCGATGATTTGAGCTTCGTTGATTTCTTTTGGGAGTTCGTTTCTTTCTGGAAGACGAGCGAATGTTCCTTGGAATTTCTCGGCATCGACCGTGACATAGGCAGGGATTGCTGGTTTTCCTTCGATGGAAGCTTTGACAACTGCAAGAGGGGATTCCTCTTTGAAGCCAATGACATCACCAACGTTGCAAAGGTAAGAAGCGATATCAACTTTCTTGCCGTTGACAGTAACGTGGCCGTGGTTAACTAATTGACGAGCAGCAGCTCTTGTACGGGCAAATCCCATACGATAGACAAGGTTGTCTAAACGGGATTCGAGAATACGGAAGAAGGCTGTACCGGTAACTGTTGTCTTATCGGCTTTTGCCATAACGAACATACGGCGGAATTGTCTTTCGTTCATGCCATATAATTCTTTGAGTTTTTGTTTTTCGACTAACTGAGCGCCATATTCGGATGGTTTTCTCTTACGATCTTGACCATGTTGTCCAGGGCCATAAGTTCTCTTTTTGAGTTCATCGCCGGTTTCGAGAACGCTAAAACCAAGACGACGGGATTTTTTCCATTTGGATCCAGTGTATTTTGACATATATTTATGTCTCCTTTCTTTGCGTTAACAAAGTATAGAGGGCTTTTCCTATTCCCCGGGTGTTATCTTTTTTCGGTACCGTTAGCTCGGTCTTACTTCATTTTTTAGATAACGTCAGACAGAAACATAGAAGCCTGCTAGCCTTTACGCATCGATAATTCTAAATATTGGCTCTTTCTTAGTCAAGCAAAAAAGTTAAAAATATCGCACGCACGCGCATGAAAATAAAAATACTTTTTATTCGCGCTTGTATGCGTATGCGTGATAATATATTACCTGACTTTAGGCGTTAACCCTAAAATATAGTGTTAAACTATTCGAAAAATAA
>CAVIBR010000022.1:0-19047 GCA_963641445.1 Bacteroides uniformis | reverse complement strand
TCGTGGTCAGCGAGAGATATTCTACTCCCCTTCCGGGAAAAGGCAAGGGTTTTGTTGAAAAAAAATTAACGCAACTTGAAAAGTCTCGATAGTAAGCCGTTTTTTTGATAAAAAATTTTTCTACAATTTATATTATTAATGAATATTTATTTTATAGCGCGCATATATGTGCACGCGTATGCAAAGAAAAGAGGCCACTAGGGCCTCTAAAGTTTATTTCTTTTTCTTCTTAATCTTTATTTCTTGCTAAGAGTGCAACAATGCGAATGAAGATAACTATGAAATCGCAATACATGTTGAAGGCGCAGAATAATGCAAGATTCGTGCTCTTCTCTCCTCTGGTTGCAATTTTATTGATGTTATAGGCATCTGCAGCAACAATGATCATCTCAAAAGCAATGATTGCAAGAGAAATTCCCCAATCAAGTAAGATAGAGTTTTGTCTAGATACTAAGAAATAGATTCCCCAAACAAGCGATGTCAATAAAATAGCAATTCCAAGTCCCATCGCTATGAAAGCAAACCAGTTGATCTTTGTTTTTGTGAAATAGCCAATTAAGAACATTGAACCAAAGGCAAGAGCGGTAATGCCAAAAGCCTCAGCAAAAACAGCAACACTAATTCCCGTAAATAGAAGAATAGTAAGGGCTAAACCTACACAGATAGCATATAAGATGAAACCAACCCAAGGTGCTTTTTGCCTGAATATTGATAATATGCTTATCAAAAATGAGATTACAAGCATTCCGACAATTGAAATGACACCTGTTGTTAAAACTATTGTCGCGCCATTATCGGTAAGTTGCCCGTTTGCATCAAAGCAAATCTTTTGCAAAACGAAATTCCATCCAAAGGCTACGACGGCAGTAATCAATAAACCGATGAACATATAGCCAAAAACTTTGGCTAAAAAATTTGAAGATGACAAGTCTTTTGCGACTACTTCTTCTTGTTTTTCACTAAAATTAAATTCCATAAGAAAAACCTCCTTGTGCTTATTGTATAGCCAAGGAGGAAAAATTAAATCAAAATTCGTTTTTTATTTAACGAGCATACCGTCAATTAAGCCTTTGAAGGAAGCTGGCTCAAGAGAAGCTCCACCAACTAAAGCGCCATCAATATCCTTTTCGGACATATATTCAGCGACATTGTTTGGTTTTACTGAACCACCATAAAGGATACGGATTTCTTCGGAAGCATCGCCAAACATCTCATGGAGAGCTGAACGGATGAAACCGATTGTATCTTCAGCAGTTTCTTTTGTGGCAGATTTGCCTGTGCCAATTGCCCAAATAGGTTCATAGGCAATGACAACTTTTTTAGCTTCTTCAGCAGTTAATGAAGCAAGTCCGGTATGGATTTGTTCTGCAACAAAGGATTTTGTCTCACCTTTTTCAAAAGTTGCTAATGATTCGCCACAGCAATAGACTGGGGTCATTCCGTTTGCAAGAAGGGCTTTGATCTTCTCGTTGCACTTTTCGGATGTTTCACCATTGTATTCTCTTCTTTCGGAATGTCCTAAGATAACCCAGGAAATTCCAACTTCCTTCAACATAGGAATAGAGATTTCACCAGTATATGCACCATAATCATGCTCATTGACGTTTTGAGCGGCAACGATGCATTTTGGATTGATGTTCTCTTTAACTGTTGCTAAGCAAACAAAAGTAGGAGCAACACCAACTTCGATGTTATTTGCAACTGCATAATCAACCATCTCATTAGCAGAAAGGGCGAAAGCCTTTGCCTCTGATGGTGTTTTATTCATTTTCCAGTTGCCGAGTAATAATTTCTTTCTCATCTTAATCACCAATTAGCGAAGAATGTCAACACCTGGGAGGTGGCCATCATTTTCGATCATTTCTAATGAGGCTCCGCCACCAGTTGAAACGTGGGAGAACGTCTCTTTATAGCCAAATTGCTTAACGGCTGAAGCAGAATCTCCGCCACCGCAAACCGTGAAGGCTTTTCCTTCAAGTCCGGCAATTGCTTCGCAAATAGCTTTTGTGCCAGCTTGGAATTCATCTTGTTCAAAGACACCAACTGGTCCATTCCAGAAAACCATCTTTGCTTTGGAGATGATTTCTTTATAGAATGCAGCAGTCTTAGGACCGATATCGCATCCTTCAAATCCATCAGGGATATTTCCGCCTTTTTCAATAACTGTATCAACAGTTTTGATTGTGCGTGTTGTATCTGCTGGATCAAAATTGGTTGTAACAACAGCGTCTGTTGGCAAGAGTAAGCGTCCTTTTGCTTCAGCGATACATTTACGGGCATATTCTAATTGGTCTTCTTCAACTGGAGAATTGCCAACGCTCATACCCATAGCTTTCTTGAAGGTGTAGGTCATAGCACCACCAATTAAGACATAGTCACATTTCTTAAGTAAGGAATCAATGACTTTGATCTTATCGGAGACTTTGAAACCGCCAAGGATAGCGACATATGGTCTATCTTCGTCTTTGACTTCAACGCAACGTGTGAGGTTTTCAACTTCTTTGATCATTAAATAACCTAAAGCAACTGGTTTTCCTTCTGTTTTTAAGACAGATGGAACGCCAACTGTTGAAGAGTGAGCACGGTGAGCACTGCCGAAAGCATCCATGACATAGACATCGGCTAATGAAGCCCATTCTTTGGCTAATTCAGGATCGTTTTTTTCTTCGCCTTTTTCATAACGGGTATTTTGAACGAGTAAGATATCGCCATCGTTAAGAGCTGCAACAGCGTTCTTTAATTCTTCGCCACGTGTGACTGGGCAGAAAGAAACTTTCTTGCCTGGAACTAATTCTTGGAGAGCTTTTGCAACTGGAGCCATATCATTGGCTTTTTTCATTTCTTCGATCTTGGCTGCATCTGGTTCTTTCCATTTGATTTTTCCAAGATGGCTCATCAAAATAAGACGAGCACCATGATCGGCTAAATAATTAATTGTTGGAAGAGCGGCTTTAATACGGTTATTATCGCGAATAACGCCATTCTTTTGTGGGACATTAAAGTCAACGCGAACGTAGACTTTCTTCCCTTTTAAATCTTTGAGGTCTTCTACTGTAAGCATAAAATTTTATTAATTCTCCTTATGCCTCTTTATGATAACACTTTTAAAAGACTTATTAATATATTAATAAAACTTTACCGATATACTTGAATTGAAAAGAGATCGCCAAATGACGATCTCTGAAATTCTATCTTTCTAAAAGATGATTAGTCGGACCAGCCGTGAGCTAAATAGCCAAATAAGATGGTTGCGCTTGCAACAACGGCACCGGTTGTAATTAAATCTGTGTTAGCAACAGCGGTATAGCCTTCCATCTTTACTGAAGTATTAGCATTTGTCCAATCAAACTTTTCTTCATATTTTTGATAGTTGTTATAAAGACGTGTTAACTGGTAGTTCTTGAATTCGTAGATGCAGTTTTCTCCGCCTTGATCCATTAAAGGTTGTTGATATGGATACATAGCGGTGATATCAGCCGTGAATTCGCCATCAGCTTTCTTTGTATAAGTTTCTTTGCCGATGTAGCCTTTGACTGTGCAATCTGTGGATAAAGAATTTAAATCATCTTTTGTAAGTTCTTTTTTGCCAGTTGCTGCTTCAGTCTTGTCAAAGCCTTTGAGCCATTTGGATGTTCCAGCGGCTTGGCCATAAGCGCCATTCGCATATTTATCAGCAGCGGTTAAGAAAGTACCAACTAATGTTGTGACAGTATCTTTTGTGCTAGTGATGTATTGTTTTGTTTCTCCATCGCTGAAGCCGATGACATAGTTTGTGCCATCTTGATAAGCAAAAGCTTCGCTTCCAGCTTTGATAAGAGTGGTTTCAACGTTATCTGTTGTGACTTTAACGGCTGTATTTATTTTACGATAAGCATAAAGTCCGTCTTTGTCGACGACACAGGTGTTGTTAACTGTTTTGTCCCATCCATCGGAATAGGTGAGTTTTGTTGCGGTGATTGTCTTTGCAGCGATAGCATCAAGTTCTTTTTCTGCATCTGCACGGGACATGGTTTGTCCACCACAGCTTGCGAGCATTGATGCGCTTGCTAAAGCAAAGAGGCCTAATTTAATTGATTTTGCGTTCATTATGAATCGCTCCTTTTCTTTTTGCATTATTTGCATACTAGATTCTAGCCCCTAAAAAATTATTTTACAAATATTTCTTTACTTATTTTTTAGTTCTTTGATTGGACGGCTTGAAAGAAGCCTATCAGCAAGGAAAGAAGTTAGCAATCCGCTTGCTAAAGAAAATAGGACAATGAACGGGAAATAATAGAATGTAGTAAAACCATGTTCAACGAAAATAGCCGCCACTGCAACCTGGGCTAAAGAATGGGTAAATGCTCCAAGTAAAGAAACACCATAAATTGTGATAAAATGAAGCTTTTTCTCAAATAATAGGTAGCCAAAGCACATCATCAAATAAGAAGATATTGCCCCTGCTAAAGACATGTAGAATGGCATTTGGAAGATATTCCCTCTTAGCAAAGAAACGATAAATACTCTAAGGATCGAAACTATGAACGCTTCATAAAATGGGCATGAATAAAGCAAGATAAGGACGACAAGGTTTGCTAAACCAAGTTTTACCCCTGCAACAGGTGAAGGAATGAATGATTCCACGTATCCTAAAACGATTGCTAAGGCTAGCATTATCGAAAGGAAAGATATTTTATGGACGGAGTATCTCTTTTTCATATGATAATCTCCGAATCTATATAAGAATTTTCTGAATATAAAGTAACAAATACCTTATTTGGCGCACAAATAAGGGTTTGCATTATAGAATCAGTAAATCCTTGATGAACACAATATTGATTTGAACAGTTGCTAGAATGGATACCTATCTTGTGGTTTTTCACTTCTACGACCATCTCTATATTGGAATCATCTTCTTTGATATTTATTGGATATTCCCTATCTTCTCCGGATAAATCTATCTTTTTGTAAATGATCGTGTTTTCATGATAAACATCAGCAAAAATCTTTTTTCCTTGGTTTCTAGGGATTAAATAATATGTGAGCAAGGAAAAAGTAATGGCTAATAGGCCAACTCCAACGATGATATCGCCAAGATGTTTTTTGAAAAATTCTTTTGCTTTTGTCATTTTTGCAAAACTAATCCTAATCCGTCAGATGAAACGATATTTTCTCCATCAAATATCATATATTCGAAAGAGAGAGTCTTCTTTAGAGATTTTGCTAATTCTTCTCCACCGAGGAAAATAGCCGTGCTTAAAATATCGGATATTCCTGCGTCAGGGGCCTTTATTGTTACGGTATCGTTAGTGGCTAAAGCACTTCCAGTATTCGGATTTATGATGTGAGTATATGTTTTTCCGTCATATTTTTTGTTTTGTTGAGATATACCAGAAGTTGCAATAGACGTGTTATCCGCATTGAAATATGCCTGAGAGTAACCATAATTCGTAAGACTGCTGATCGTTATTTTATAAGATTTACTGTTTGGAAATGATCCAAGGCCATAGGAGGAAGACCCGCCATTTATGAAATAGGAGGAAACTCCTTCTTCTTTTAAATAATCTTGAACCTTTTTAATCACGTATCCTTTAGCGTATGCGCCAACATCAATCTTGGCTTTTCCGGTTCTTTTTACTTTATTGCCATTAACTTCAAGGGAAGAAGTTTTTATATCTTCTAAATATTGATTTATTAATTCCTCAGACGGGAATGCTACCGTGTGCTCTTCAATAAAATTTTTCCAAGCAGAGGAAATCTCTCCAATTAAAGGATTAAAAAAGTATTCTTTTTCTCCATTTTCTTTTGTTAATGCCGTTTTTTCCTGCATTTCTAGGCCAAAAGATAAAAGGGAGGCAAGGCGAGGATCCACTTCAACTTCAACTCCATCATTTTGATTTTTATTTAGAAAGTAGATGTTATTGATGCGTTGATTGTTGTAGTCCACCTTAGAATAATATGCATCAGTTAACGCATCATATTCCGAAAAAATATCAAAAACATGATCCAACACTTCTGTTGACGAGCCAAACAAAGTAACCGACATGGTCGTGCCAAAATAATAACCATGATTTGAAATTTGCGAATATGATGGATCTTCCTCGCCAGAACTCGAATTTTGTGGATAAGTTGATTCTTTATCGTTCGAACAAGAAACTAATAACAAAGGTAATATCAATAAGAAACGTTTTTTCATCCAAAAGATTATAAAGTTACTTTGTAAACAAAAAAAGACTCTGAATTGAATCAGAGCCTAATTTTCAGATTTGACTTTCCTTATTTTGCGCCAAGGATCTTGCCATATAAGCCAGCAAGACGGACATATTGGGAAGTGAAGCTGTATTCGTTGTCATACCAGGCAACGACTTTGACGAACTTCTTGTGTTCTGGGGTTTCGACAATCATGGTCATGGTTGCATCGAAGATTGAACCATAGGTGTTGCCAAGGATATCGGAAGAGACGATTTCGTCTTCGTTGTATCCGAGGATGCCTTTGAGTTCGCCTTCAGAAGCAGCTTTCATAGCTGCATTGATTGCTTCAACGGTAACATTCTCGTCTTTGAGTTCGATTGTGCAATCGCAAAGGGAACCATCTTGAACTGGAACACGGATGGCGTTGCCGTTTAAGCAGCCATTGAGTTCAGGGATGACTTTGCCGATAGCTTTTGCAGCGCCAGTTGTCGTTGGGACGATGTTGGCAGCAGCAGCACGGGATCTACGGAGGTTGCTTCCAGCGAGATCAAGAATTCTTTGATCGTTGGTATAAGCATGGACAGTTGTCATTGTTCCACCGATGACACCGAATTTGTCATTGAGGACTTTCATAACTGGGGCTAAGCAGTTGGTTGTGCAAGAAGCGCCAGAGATGATTGTTTGATCAGCTGTGAGTTTGTCTGTGTTGACACCATAGACATATGTTGGGATGTCTTTGGAAGAAGATGGAGCAGAGATGATAACACCTTTTGCACCATTGTGGAGATGGACGTCACCATCTTCGTGGCTCTTTAAGCGGCCAGTGCACTCTAAAACAACATCGACGCCATATTTGCCCCATTCGAGTTCTTTTGGATCTTTCTTGCCAAGAACTGGAATCTTGTGTCCTTTGAAGATGATGTTTGTTTCATCAGCATCGATATCGTCTTTGTTCCAGACACCATGAGTTGAATCGTATTTTAAAAGATAAGCGAGAGTCTTTGCATCAACTAAGTCATTGATTGCAACAACTTCAAATTCGCCGCTTTCATATGCGCGACGGAATGCGAGACGGCCGATTCTGCCGAATCCGTTAATAGCTAGTTTAATTGACATGTTACTTTATGTCCTCCTTATAAACTGCAAAGGTATTATAGCAAAGAGAAAACGGAAAATAAAAGAAAATACACATAGATAAATCGGTAAATTTTCTATCGATTAAAAAACGTTATTTCTTGGAAAGGTTAGCGGCCTTATATTCTTCGTTAAGGTAACGGAAAATATGATTAACATTGCTACGAGAAATAGTCGTGTTTAGCTCTTCTGAAAGCAGATGAGCGAGTTCATTTAGCGAAGCGTCTGGATGATCAAGCCTTAGCTGCATCAATATTTTCGTTTTTTCGTTAGCAAAATGATCCCAGCCTTCTCTTTGAAGGAAATAATTTATTTGTTCAATTTGAAGTTCGCTTGATTTAAGTGTTTTAGAATAATTGGCCGTATCAAGATTGCTTAATCTATTAGTTACATTTGCAAAATCTCTTTCCACACGGACATTTTCAAATTCGAGACAAGATTCTTTTGCTTTGAGAATAATGAGGAAGTCGGATATTTCATCACTTCTTTTTAGATAAACGACATACTGATTTCTTCTTTGAACAAGTTTTGCATTAAACTGCCTTAATGGATAATGTTGTAGCAACTTCATGATCCATTTGGCATAGTTTTGATCTTTGAAGGCAAACTCTAAATGATAGGAAGACGATTTAGGGCTATTAATAGATCCTTTAGCAAGAAAGGCTCCGGTAAGATAAGCGGCAATTTGTGTTTGGCTAGAAACGAGGTTCTTTGGATTTTCGATGAAGAAATAGTCAATTCCTAAATCATTAAGAATATCCTCAGGCTCTTTTTCGAGTAAAACGTGATAGACGATTCTTTTTAAGAATCCAGCTGAACGGGTATAGGCAAAACGAGCGTTAACTCCATATAAATCATGAAGATATTGGTAAATGGCTTTAGCAATTGAAGAAGATTCAGAAGAAATATCAAGCCTTTCTTTTCCTTCTTTGATAGAAAGATAGCCATTTAAGCGAATGAAAGCAGAGAGTAATGAACGTTTTTCCTCATCATCTCTTTCTGCTCTAGCACTTTCTTCTTTTACCTTTTCAGCAAAAGAAATCCCTTCCTTCTTTTTCATTTAGTCTCTTTCTTTAATTTATTTAGATAGGAAATTATTCCACTGCTTGCAACAGCACCATCTGACGCTGCAGTAACTATCTGTCTTAACTTTTTATATACAACATCCCCCGCTGCAAATATTCCAGGAACGTTACTCATCATGTTTTCATCGACAACAATAAAATTCTTATTTGTTTCAATGTTCAACGGAGAAAGGAATTTTGCCGCACTTCTTTCGCCGGCAAAAGGAAAAATCATGCTAGTTTCAATCTCTTTTTCTTCATTTCCTTGTTTGTAGGTAATGGATTTAACAAATCCTTCACCATTAATCGAGGTGACTTTTGCAGCGAAAATGAATTCTACATTATCTTTTTCTTTTAAGGAATTAAGAAGATTTTCGGACCCTTCATATTCTTCATCAGGCGTGATTAAATAGAGTTTTGCAACGATATTTGACAAATAAAGCGCTTCTTCTAGAACTCTATCTCCTTTTCCATATATAGCTGCGGTCTTTTTTCTTAAAAGAGGGCCATCGCAAGTCGCACAATAAGACACGCCTTTACCAAAAAACTCTTTTTCACCTTTAATAGAAACGACATTTGCTAGGCCTGTTGCAACTAAAACGGTTTTCGTAAGTATGTCTTCCTTATTGGTTTTAACATTGAAGAAATTACCTTCTTTTTGAATCTCGAAAACTTCTAAGGTTTCTAGCTTGGCTCCAGTGGAATATGCAGAATTTAGCATATCTGTGGCTAATGTAAACCCATCTAATGTAGGTAAACCGGGATAATTTCCTACCTCAGCAAGATTAACTAATTTGCCACCAGGCATTCCTTTTTCAACCCAAGTAAAGGACACGTTAGCTCTTTTTAGATATAAGGCAGCAGTTATTCCGGCTGGACCTCCACCAATGATTAAAACATCAGTTTGCCTCATTAGCTAAGACCTCCGCCTTCTCTAAAACTTTTGTGTCTCTTAAATATATAAAGGCAATCGCTAAAGACATTAATGCGAATGTGGCAGATAAAATGAAACCATAAGAAAGGTTCACATATAAGTCATCATCAAAGCTATTGATGTTCTTCCCAATCAAATAAAGAACTGTGCCAATTAATGAAATGACTCCACCAGAAAGCAAGACGTAATAGCCTTTTTGTTTATCTTTCTTAATAACAAAATAGGAAACAATGAAAACAATAGTCGCAACCCCTAAAACAATAAACGCGGCTAAAAAGAGAGGGGTTTTGCCGGAGAAAATAAGATCATAGCCATTATATGAAACGATTTTGCCCGCTCCATCTTTATCTGATGATGTCGTTAAGGATGGAAGGAGAGGGAAAATGAAGGTTGGAATAAGAATTCCAGCAGAAATAAGTGGGAAATATGACCCTTTTTTGGATTTTATGTAATTATCATGCAAATGAGCAGAGGCAATAATCATCACGCCAAGCAAGATATAAATCAAAGAGTTACAAATGCTCCAAGCGTTATCCGTTCCCATGTTGAAGTTTGTATCGCGGAATGGTTCCATAATGACACGAACAATGCCATACCATAAGAAATAGCAACCGACTCTATCGCCTTTTGCCGTCCACTTGTTTAAGAGTTTTCCAACAACATACTGAATAATGAAATATCCAGCGATAGATAAAACAGATTCAATCAAGAAAAGAGGAGCATATATCATGCCTACGCCAGCTGTTGCACTTGAGGCACTAGAAGTGGAAATATGCATCTGCTCAACAAGCCATGTTGGAAGCCATCTGAAATAATCAACCGAGATAGGGCGTCCATATACTTCAGTGTTAAAGAAATTTCCCCATCTACCTATGGCTTGTCCGATTAAAACTGTTGGGACTACTTCATCAACAGTCCATCTAGCATCAAGTCCTTTTTTGGAATGTTTAGCCATCAAAGCACCAACTAATATTCCAAAGAAAGCGCCACCTAAAATAGTTAATCCGCCATTCCAAATCTCAAATACATGATAGAAGTCTCTATGAGCAAATTCTCTAGACCAGTTGCCAACAACATACCAAACACGTGCGCCAACTATTCCAGCAGGGAAAGCAACAACGAATATAAGTTCTAATAAGCCGTGCTTATGGTAACGTTTGTACATCCTTTGATCGGAGACAAATAAGCACATAAGGGCGCCAAGCAAAATAACAATTCCATAAAAAGCCACGTGAAACCCGCCTGGATTGCTATGGGAAGTTGAAACTTGGAAGCCTTTATCAGTGATAGAAATGCCATTTGGCAAAGGATAATAAAGATATGAAGCGTATCCTTCCGACCACATCCAGAAAGAGAAAATAAGTAAAGGGATGGAGACATAGTAGAGAATTTGAATCAGTTTCTTCTGCTTATCTTCAATTTTCTCTTTAAAAAGATGAATCCAAAAAGTAGGAACGAATAATGCAAGACCTATGCCAAAGAATAATCCGCCAATGACAGTTAAGGCGTAATTACCGGCATAGTTAATGCTTTCGCCTTGATAAACGCCAGTAGTATGAACAGTTATATCTTTCCATTCTGGGTGAGAAAGGAAGGCTGACATAAGCAAAAGCATGAAGCCTACGCCTGAAACTCCAATATAGACCAAGAAACGAAGTAACTCTTTCTTTTCTAAGCGTAAGCGAAGGGTGTTCTTATAAAAGGACAAGGTATCCTTGATAATGAAGGTAAAAGCCCCAACTATGAAGATAAGTCCGATAATTAATGAAATGATTCCTGCAGTAGTCATAAATCCTCCTTATTCGTATTGATTGTTCTTCTTAGCCTTTTCAAGCAATGGCTTTAGATATTTTCCAGTATAGCTCTTTGGATTTTCTGCGACTTCTTCTGGGGTGCCTTTAGCAACTATTTCCCCTCCGCGATATCCTCCTTCAGGACCAATATCGATAATATAATCCGCCACTTTAATCATATCGAGGTTGTGTTCAATTACTATAACCGTATCGCCATGATCAACTAGGTTTTCTAATACACGTATCAAGCGTTTTACGTCATCCGTATGCAAACCAGTGGTTGGTTCATCAAGAATATAAACCGTTTTGCCTGTAGGTCTTTTTTGAAGTTCGTTTGCAAGTTTGACGCGTTGGGCCTCACCACCAGATAAGGTTGTAGCGGGTTGCCCTAGTTTAACATACCCAAGCCCTACATCATATAAAGCCTTTATGCGGCGATATATGACAGGTCTATTTTCAAAGAAATGCATTGCTTCTTCAACGCGCATCTCAAGAACATCATAGATATTTTTACCTTTGTAGTAACATGACAAAGTTTCTTGGTTATAACGTTTGCCATCGCATTCATCGCACTTGACATAAACGTCTGGTAAAAAATTCATTGGAACCCAAGTTACGCCTGCTCCCTGACATTTTTCACATCTTCCTCCAGGAACGTTAAAAGAGAATCTTCCTTTATCAAATCCTCTTTCTTTTGCTTCATTAGTTTCAGCAAATAACGAGCGGATATCATCAAATAACTTGATATATGTTGCAGGATTTGAACGCGGGGTTCTGCCAATAGGCTGTTGATCAACATTAACGACTTTATCCACATATTGAAGGCCAGAAACACTCTTATATGCGCCAGGCGTGCAGTCTTCTTTGTTAAGTTTCTTTGCTAATATCTTTTCTAATGTTTCATTAATTAAGGATGATTTTCCAGAGCCGGAAACACCAGTGATTAGAACTAATTTTCCTAGCGGGAATTCTACATCAACATTTTTAAGGTTATGGCAAGTGCATCCCTTAAGAACAATCTTTTTCCCATTTCCTTTTCTTCTTGTTTTAGGAATAGGAATGAATTTCCTTCCAGAAAGATAGTCGCCGGTTATGGAAGATTCGTTATTTGCGACCTCTTCCGGAGAACCTGCCGCGACAACATTTCCTCCATGTACCCCTGCTCCTGGGCCAATATCAACAAGATAATCAGCGGAACGCATGGTGTCTTCGTCATGTTCAACGACAATAAGGGTATTGCCTAAATCCCTCATCTCTTTCATTGTTTTGATGAGTTTATCGTTATCTCTTTGATGTAAGCCAATAGATGGTTCATCTAAAACATAAAGGACACCTGATAATTTTGAACCTATTTGAGTGGCTAAACGGATACGTTGAGCTTCTCCTCCTGAAAGAGTCATGGCTAAACGATCTAGTGTTAGATAATCAATGCCTACATCAGAAAGGAATTGAGCCCTATTTTCAATTTCTTGCAAAACAAGACGGGCAATTGTCATTTCTTGCTCGGTGAGTTTGTTTCTTGTGTCTTTAATCCATTCGATAAGTTTATCAATGGTTAATTGAGTAACCTCATAAATGTTTAAGCCGTTTACTTTCACTGCCAATGCTTCTTTTGAAAGTCTTGCTCCTTTACATGTTGGACAAGTTTCATCACGCATGAAAGATTCATAATATGGCAACATCCATTTAGAGGAGGAATCTCTATACCTTCTTTCGATAAAAGTTTTAATTCCTTCAATATAACCACGTTTATTCATGGTGTTTCCGTTAACGCTAGTTAAAACGTGATCTAATGGTTTATCGGAACCAATAAGTATTATTTGTTTTTGTTTTGGAGTTAAATCTTTGTATGGGACATCAGTTGGAATCTTGTATGCGTCTAAAAGGTATTTGAATTCCTGCCATTCAAGATTTTTTGTATGAATGATGTTTTTATAGTAACGGATAGCTCCTTCATCGATTGTTTTGTTTGGATCTGGGACTAAGAGTTCTTCGGAAACTCCACGAGATATTCCTAAGCCATGGCATGTAGGACAATAGCCTTGAGGGGCGTTAAAGGAAAACAGTCTTGGCTCTAATTTAGGAACGGAAAAACCGCAAATTGGGCATGTGTGGTTGCTAGAAATAAGTTTTTCGGAGCCATCAGAATACAAAATAACGTACCCATGTCCGTAATTTAGAGCCAAATCAATATCTTCTGCGGCACGAGAACGGATGCCTTCTTTAATAACTATACGGTCAATAACAATATCAATATCGTGCCTTTTGTTTTTATCCAATTCTTTTACATCATCGAGAAGAAGAAATTCTCCGTCAATCCTTACTCTTGTAAAACCCGCTTTTTTGATGGAATCTAAGGTGTCTTTATGCTGTCCTTTTTCATGCTTAACGCTTGGAGCAAGGATTTGAAGTTTGCTTCCTAGCGGATATTCAATAACCATATCCGTCATTTTTGCAGGAGAAAATGCAATAATTGGCTCATTATGTTCTGGACAATATGGGACACCTATTCTTCCAAAAAGAAGACGTAAAAAATCATATATTTCCGTTACTGTCCCGACCGTTGAACGGGGGTTATGTGAGGTTGTTTTTTGATCGATTGATATAGCAGGAGAAAGACCATCGATTGAATCCACATCAGGCTTATCAACTCCACCAAGAAATTGACGTGCATATGGTGAAAGGGATTCAACATACCTTCTTTGGCCTTCAGCATAAATAGTATCAAAAGCTAAAGTGGATTTTCCCGAACCAGAAAGACCAGTAAATACAGTTAAAGTATCCTTAGGGATAGTTACATCTATATTTTTTAGATTATTTTCTCTAGCGCCTTTAACGATAATATATTTTCTGCTGTCCATAACATTAGAATTATATTCTAAAGACTTCTTTTATGATAGTTAAAAGCATTCAAATGAAATCTTCACAAATTATGAAAGCGTTTCATCCATCTTATTGAATTATATATTAATCGTCATCTTGTTTAATATCAAATAGGTCATTTTGCCCCTTTTATATTTATTGATTAGATCGTTTTGTCCTATGTAAAAATTATAAGTAGGCCATTTAGATATCCAAAACAACTCAGAAATCGTTTGGTAGTGCCAATCTGTATGAACGCATATAACAAATACTTCATTTGCCAAAACCGTTCTAGAACGTAACGAAAGCTACAAAAATCGAAAAATCTACGCTAAAACCAGGTTAAATCATGAATAACAGTAAAAACAAATGCTAAAAAAGCTAAAATAAATCATCCTTATGATCTAGGAATAGAGAAAAATAATAGTACGGTAATGTCAAAATTTTATTTTTTTCATCAAAGCCATATTTGTTTTAGATACCTTAATTACAATATCGTTTGTATTATGACTTCTAAATTCACTTATAGAATCTAATGATCCTTTGCTTTTCTTCGCATCTATAGGTATTATTCGCCCGTTCAAATCTAAAATGAATTCAAATTCAAAGTCTCTTTTTCCTTTCCAATAGAAAAGTTTGAAGTCATGTGAGACTAGTTCTGTAGATATATAATTTTCATAGAAAATCCCGCTTAACGAATTCTTTTTATTCATCACAAACGATCTCGCATTTAAACCGCTTTGAAAGGTAAAGGCACCCATATCGGCTAGATATAACCTATATAGCGATTCCTCAGATTCAATTAACGGGGAAGTTACATGTTCTTTTAAAAGGTAGGATTTATTAACTACGTTTGCCGTAACAAGCCATTCAATTGGTGTCGTTACATCTCTTGTCTTGTATTTTGAATTTATTTGAGAGCATTTAAAATTTTTGTTTTCCTTATTCAATTGGGAATAAATGTTTCTATATACTAGCCTACTCTTAAGGATAGATTCTTGGCTAGCTTGATATAGTTCCATATCAGCTAGATAGTCGGTATAGATTTCTTTTGTTTTTTCATAAGTTTTTTCATATGCGACTAACTTGTTGTCTTTATTCTTAATAAAGGTGTAAACAACTTCAGGCATGCCACCAACAAAAAGATAATCATTAAATATATCCATCAATTCTTCATGGATATCATCAGATATATCTTTTTGAGAAAGAAAATGGTTCAATAAATAGTCATAAGTAGACTTTTTATAATTAATCAAAAATTCATTAAACGTCATTGGATAGATTGTTAATTGATTAATTTTACCGACTGGGAATAAAAAAGACTTATCTGCATATCCTCCTCTTTTATGCGTTTGCCTATTCAGTTTAATTCTTACCAATGATCCGGAAACAATAAGGGGTATATCCCTTCTTTTTTCACAAAAATGTTTCATCATTTTTATTATTGGTAAGCATTCTTGCGCTTCATCAAAAACAAGCAAATGATTCTCATCAGGGACAAAATCATAATGTATTTGAATATATTCAAGAACTCTAGATAAAGATGGATTATCTAATGCAAATTCAACAAATTCAGGCTCATCGGATAAATCGGTTTTTAAATATCTGCCTTTATAAAATTGTTTAGCAAACAATTCTTCGATCAAATAGCTTTTTCCAACTTTTGTAGCTCCAAGAACTAGCATCGGTTTTCTATCCTTGTCTTTGTTCCATTCTATGAGTTTTTCTAAATAGCTTCTTTCCATATCTTGCACCTTTTTGCTAGGACTGTATCTTCATAATATGCACCTTTTAGCAGGTTTTTATTAATCATATGTTGCACCTTTTTGCAAAAAACAAAAAAATTCCCAGCATTTAAGCCAGGAATTATCAGTCGACACGATGGTCGGAACGGAGGGAATTGGTTTATTTCAACGGAATATAACGTTTTATAGTATTTATCGACATTTTTTAATTTTGTCATTCCGCGTCAAACCGCATTATCACGTGTTTTTACACCCATTTTTTACACCCATCATGAGAAGAGCTCTCCAGCATCTGATGCGGATGAGCCCTTGCGGACGAGCCATGATATGAGCATACTGATGTTCTGCTCGGTCAGTGTAGAGCCGTTGAGCCATAGGATGAGAAGTTTCTCAGCCTTATTGAACCCCGTCAACGAATTGGCTGCGCTGACTGCCTCAGAGGATGCCTTTCCGGAGAGACTTTGCAAACCTGCGAGATACTTGGCCAAATCGATGTCCCCATTTGTTGCCGCGACCAGTTTGGCGGCTTTGCCCGTCATCGCCTTACCATAGGATTTGTGCTTCGCTGCCGATGAGTACGCGTTCCATAAAGCCTTGAGGGCCTTGCCTCTGTACTCGTCGTCCAAATCCTTATAATAGGCGCTTGAGACCAGTCGTTTCGCCTGCTGGGCCGATTTCGAGAATATCGCATGATAATCCGAAACCTCCTTCTGGGTCATCGTGACGACGGTCCCGCTGTCATCCGTGTAGGTGGTTGGGTAGGCGCTTGGGGTCACGCCCGTGATGCCGAGCCTGTTTAGCCTATATATCTCCTCGCTCACCTCCTTGCTGGAGCCTGACGAGTAGGCGCCCGTCCACACATCTATGTAGGCTACCGCCTTCGCTTTCTGCCCTTTCTTCATCGCATCGCTGTAATTCGATTTAATCGATGATGACGTGAGCAGACCCATCATCTCCCTGAATGAGACGTTGCTCTCCTTGTCGACGTTATACCAGACCCCATTCACGATTTTCCACATGCTCTGTGCCGGTATGCCGAAGAGCTGCGCCGTGTACATTAGGAATTGGAGCGTCTTGCCAGTCATCCTGGAACCGTCCCCGCCGGAGAATGACTCGACCATGTCCTTGGCTGAGCCTATTAGTGTGTTGAGGTTATCAACGGTGAACACGGTCAAATCGCTGTCGTTCCTGATTAAGTTGGCTATCGTGCCGACGAAAGGTATCCAGTTCACAAAGGATTGGTACGCCGTCTCCTCTGTGAGCTCCTTGGCATCCCAGTCATCCCATTCCTCTGTGCCATAGGCTTTCTTCTTGATTTTGCTTATGAGCGTGAGCGCGAGGCCTGAGCCTATGAGCCCGGCTATGTAGGCGGAGAGCTTGCCGGCGTAGTATCTGCCGGTGTATTTCCCCTTCATCTTCCTCAAAGCTTCGTCAACCGCCTCTTTGGATTGCTCGTTGCCCTCTTTGTGGAATTTGAAATCCTTGGCCTCCTTCTCGAATTTATCCCTCTCCTCCTGGCTTCCTGTGCTCTTCGCCTTGTCCTCGGCGTCCGCCATCTTCTTGGCGTATTCCTCGGCGCGTGCCCCGAACTCGTCGGAAGCCTTGGCGTAGTTGCCAATTATCCTGAGCTTGCTCTTCCAGCCGACCGTCACGTCATACAATCCTTGGTAGATGTTCTGACCCATGGACTGGAACATGCCAAAGACCTGCTTGACGATTTTCCCGTTGGCGCCCGCTCTGTACATGCCGACCCTGAATGCGGACGTCGTAGGCTGCGTCGTGTCGCTGTACTCCTCAAGTAGCCTGACAGCCCTTCTCTCAATCTCATCCTGCGTGGCGCCGCTGCCGAACTCTTTTTCAGCTTTCGCAAGCGCCATGTAATACGCCTTGAGGTGTATGTGCATGTCAAGGAACCTCACTGGAGTCGTCCATGCGTTGGTGAATTTCCCCTTCACCTTTTTCCCAAGGTTCGCGGAGAAAGCCTCGGATGAGGCGAATCTGGACTTCAGCGTCGGGGAGTATCTCTCGATGACCTCCCTTGCGTGCGCCTCGCTCACTGGCCCGCCAGCTTGCCAGTACATGGAGAGCCCTTTGAAAACGGTCTCGGTTCCGAAGAATTGCCAGCCCGTGAAATCCGAGCCTAGCGTCTTCACTTGGGTAAATGGGTCCATCATCGCCACTTGCTGGAGGTTCGAGAAGATTCCGCCGAGGGCGTTGTCCACGGTCCCGAGCAAGCTGACCGAGCCGTCGTATTTGAGACCGAGGGCGGTCCTGTGTATGAACTCACGGAGAGGCTTCCAGTTGACCATGTTCTTCTCAAGAACCGCGTTGAGCGTCGTGCCTTTACCGAAGACCTGGGTGTTCTCGAGCATCCTGAGTTTCTTATACCATGGCGCCCAGGCTCCCCATTGAGACACCTTGGCGATGTATGAGTTGATGTCGGCCAGGACACCTCCGTTGAAATTATATGAGGCGTTCGTGTTGGTCGCCCTCTCCTTGAAATACGTTATCCCCCAGTCGCTGAGGTTGATTGAGCCGCCGTTTTTGGATAGGTCTGGGGCCTTCTCTCCCACGGCAGATGTCGGGTAATAGAAGCCATCGACCATCTTGAGACCGACCCCGCTTATTTCCTTGAATCTTCCCTCGATGTAGTCTTTCATCGTGCCATTGAAAAACGGCGCTACTGCCTCATCGTTCCATTTCATCACGCTCTCGGGAATCTGCGAAATCAAGCCGTCCATATCCTCCTGGGTGAGTTTTCCCGTGTCGACTCTTTTCCCGTTGATGTCGAATGAGCCTCCGCGTTTGAGGAACGTCTCAGGCGTCTTTGCCGTCTTCTGGGTATTGATTATCTTCAGGGCTTGGTTGATTTCAATCTTTCTGCCTTTGAACTCGACTTTCTCAGCGAGCGCTCTCTCGAGCTTATCCGTGGATTTGAACCCCGCTCTCTCGATGGCGTCTTCCCCGTAAACCGAGTCCTTGAATGACGATATGAGGTCTTTCTGCTCGTTCTCGCAGTCTTTTGCGTCTTGCGACAGATGCACGACGAAAGGGTTGTCCTCGCCCAATATCCCCTCGAGGACGCTTATCGGAGAGCGGATGTTCTGGTCGAATGCGGCGAAGGCATTCTTGACTTTTTCCATCGCCTGCGCCCATCCTCCCTTTGAAACGCTGTCTGAGCCGAAAGACGCCTGCGCCAAAACGACGGCGGCCCTTGCCTCCTGGTAGTTCTTGCTCTTTATCCCTTTCGCGAGCTCCGTGAAATGCTATTAATAAAGTAGACAGCAGGCAGGACGAAGATATACATTGAATCCATGTCTGCAGGACAACCCCCTAGGGGGTTC
>CAVIBR010000021.1:0-26454 GCA_963641445.1 Bacteroides uniformis | reverse complement strand
AATCTAGCTCATTTTTTCTATGAAAGTTGTTTCTACTAAAGTATTTAGATAAAATAGATAGCCGATTAAATGATTCATCGGTATATTTATGATTAGGAGGAATAGGAATGCTTATAACTTTAATAGCTGATGTATTCGGAGAAGCTAATAACGGCACGACTATTGCCGCTGTTCATTTGATTTCCGCTTTAAGAAAAGCTGGACATGAAGTCAGAGTCGTTTGCCCAGACAAAGATAAGAAAAACAAAAAAGATTTTTATATTGTCGATACTTATTGGGTTGGGCCATTTCAAAGCATTGTTGATAAAAATGGCGTTTCTTTAGCCAAACCAGACCATAAAACCTTGGATGAAGCGATTAACGGCTCCGATCTCGTTTATGCGATGATGCCTTTTGCTACAGCTAGAAAAGCCGTAAAGATGGCAAAAGAAAAAGGACTCCCTGTTGTAGCAGGTTTCCATGTCCAAGCTGAAAACGTAACAGCTCATTTCTTTAACTTAATGTCCTCTAAGCTTGCTAACAAACTCGTATATAAGAATTTCTGGAAACATTTCTATAAGGATGTAGACGCTATTCACTATCCTACTCAATTTATTAAAGATACATTCGAAAAAGCCGTTAATCAAAAGACTAACGGATACGTGATTTCTAATGGTATTTCAAAGGATTTCCATCACCTAGATATCGAAAAGGAAGGGGATTTGAAAGGGAAATTTGTAATTTTAATGAGTGGAAGATACTCAAAAGAGAAGAAGCAAACACTCCTTATAAAGGCTGTTGCTAAGTCTAAGCATAAAGATGATATTCAAATCGTTTTTGCTGGTAGTGGTCCTCGCTTTAATCAAATGAAACGCTGCGCGGAAAAGAATGGAATCGAACCAATCTACCGTTTCTTCCAAAAAGAAGAGCTAATCAAATATCTAAACATGTCTGATTTATATGTCCATACATCAGAAATCGAAATTGAGGCAATTTCTTGCTTAGAAGCACTTTCCTGCGGGCTCGTTCCTCTTATCAATAACTCTCCAAGATCTGCGACTAAAACATTTGCTCTTGACGAAAAATGCCTCTTTAAGCTAAACGACGCAAATGATTTAGCGAAAAAAATAGATTATTGGTACGAGCACAAAAAAGAAAAAGAAGAACTAGCAAAGAAATATATCTCTTATTGCAAACAATTCGATTTCGATGAATGCATGAATAAGATGGTTAAAATGGTCGAAGAAACGGCAAAGAAGAAAGAAATCAAATGAAAGTAAGGAAAACAATATATTATTCAGATCCGATAAATGAAGATTTTTCCGGAAGTAAGTTTAAGAACGTTCCTTTGCCGAAAAATTATAAATTTTATGTTTGGAGACCTGTCTATTGGGTTTTTCAAGAATTTCTTTACTATGTCATAGCTGTTCCAATCATGTGGATTGTTGGAAAAATCGGCTGGGGTTTTAGAGTTAGAGGAAGGAAGAAACTTAAAAAAGCTAGAATCGGAAGAAAAGGCTATTTCATCTATGGCAATCATACGACTAGAGCGGATTCCTTTTTCGCTCCTGTAGGAGTTTGCCTGCCACGTCATGCTTACATCATTACGTCCGATAACGTCATGGCCCATAGAATCCTTATCCCCTTATTGCGTATGTTAGCAGCAATTCCGTTGCCTTCATATCCAGAACAGGTCGAGTCTTTCAATGAATGTATAAAAAAGAGATATCGTAGAGGCGCACCTATAATAATCTTCCCTGAGGCTCATATTTGGCCTTATTGCACGAGAATTCGCCCATTCCCTGAGCAGTCTTTTACCTATCCAGCCCAACTTGGCGCACCGGTTTTTGGAATGTGCGTCACTTACGAAGAACATAAAATCTTCAAATTTAGAAAACCTCGAGCAATAATTCATATTTCTGATCCAATTTATCCAGATATGTCTAAGCCTTTAGGCGAGAGAACCTCTCTTTTAAGGGAAGCAGTATATAACTATATGGAAGATACATCCGCATCCTTAGATAACGTTGAGTATTGGCGTTACATTTATAAGAAAAAAGAAGATGAAAACAAGTAAAGATAGTTCTTTACAAAGTTAGGAAAAACTAACATAAACGCTTGATTTTTTTTCGAGCGTTTTTCTTTTTAAGATATAAAAAATTTGCTATATTTTTATACGTATAGGAGGTACTTCAAATGGAATTAAAAGGAAGTAAAACTGAACAAAATTTAAAAACCGCATTCGCAGGCGAAAGCCAAGCTCATACTAAATACCAATATTTCGCTTCAAAAGCTCGTAAAGAAGGCTATGAACAAATAGCAGCCATCTTCGAAGAAACAAGCGGAAATGAAAAAGAGCATGCCAAAATCTGGTTTAAATACTTAAATGGCATTGGGTCAACCATTGAAAATCTTGAAGCTGCAGCAGCTGGAGAGAATTACGAATATACAGACATGTATAAGCAATTCGAAGAAGAAGCAAGAGCAGAAGGATTCATCGAAATCGCCAATAAATTCAAAATGGTTGGCGCAATCGAAAAAGAACACGAAGAACGCTATAAAGCCTTAGTCGAAAAAGTCAAAGGCGGAGTCGTTTATGTTGGCGATGATCTTAGCGTTTGGAAATGTCGCAACTGTGGACATATAGTTGTTGGAAAATATGCTCCAAAAATCTGCCCTGTTTGCCAACACCCACAATCATTCTTTGAATTACGTGCAAAAAATTATTAATCGAAAGATGATTTTAAAGGCCTTTTACGGGCCTTTTTTTGATTTTTGAGATGAAAAGTGATTTTTTGATAATTTTTTTCTTGCAAAAAAGAGACAAATTATGCATAATTCTTTATGCGCCTTGGACCATTGGTGTAGCGGCCTAACATGTCTCCCTGTCACGGAGAAGACCACGAGTTCGAATCTCGTATGGTCCGCCAAGTACGCGTGGCCCGGTAGCTCAGTTGGTAGTAGCAAAGGACTGAAAATCCTTGTGTCGCCGGTTCGAGCCCGGCTTGGGCCACCATTAGAATTTAACCTGATGAAAAATCAGGTTTTTTCTTTTCATTGGATTAAAAATTATTTATATTAATCACATGCAAAGATTAATTAAAGAAAAACCAATAATGATAGCAAAAAGTCTTAGAAAAGACTTCAAATCAGGCGATAACGTCATTCATGCCGTTGATGATATTTCATTTACCATTAACGAAGGAGAACTAGTTGTTATCGTTGGCCAATCTGGCGCAGGTAAATCAACCTTATTAAACCTTATTGGCGGAATGGATGCGGCAACAAGCGGCTCATTAATCGTTGAAAACCAGGATGTTGCCAAATTTAACAAAAGACAGCTTACTGAATACAGAAGAAATGAAGTAGGATTTGTTTTTCAATTTTATAATCTTATGCCAAATTTAACGGCAAAAGAAAATATTGAACTATCTACAGAATTAAAGAAAGACGCTTTAGATGCGGAAGAAACTCTTAAATTAGTCGGATTAGGCGATAGAATCGATAATTTCCCATCTCAATTATCGGGTGGAGAGCAACAACGTGTTTCAATCGCTAGAGCAATAGCAAAGAACCCTAAAATAATCTTATGCGATGAACCGACAGGTGCTCTTGATTATATAACTGGTAAGGAAATCCTATCTCTTTTAGCTAAAGCTTCAAAAGAAGAAGGAAAGACGGTTATTATTGTCACCCATAATAGCGCCTTAACTAAAATGGCTGATCATCTTTTTAGAATCAAAAATGGGAAAATTATCGAAGATACATATAATGATAATCCAGCGGATATCAAGGACATAGAGTGGTAAAAATGAAAGCGTTCAATAAAACTGTATGGAGATCATTTTTTCAAAATAAAGGGAGATTTATCGGGAATTCTCTCATAGTTTTGATTTCCCTTGCCTTATCGGCAGGCCTTGCAACCATGCCTTTGCTTTACCAAGATGCATATATAGAAAACAATTATTCTGAAAAAAACGTTCCTGATATCATTCTCAAGAATAAAACCGAAAATGGTTTTTCCGATGATGATATAGAAAAAATAAAAGAAGATGAAGGCGTTAAATATCTTCTTCCTTCTATGAATATGGATTATGAAACCGATGATAATATTTATAGAATCTACGTCCAAGATCTTTCTTCTGAAGTTGCAAAGTTAACCTTGTTAGATGGCAAAAATCCAACAGAAACGTATGATTTTAGTAAGAACATCCCAGTTTTAGCTCTTGAAGGAAATAAAAATAGAAATACGTATAAAATAGGCGATACCGTAGCGATTAATCTAAAAAAATTAGGTGAAATGCTCGATGGAATCGATATTAGTGAACTATTAGGTTTTTCATCACTCAACTTTGAGGTGGTGGGTATCGTATCTTCGCCATTATATAACTCCGTTCAAAAAGAAAATGCCATGCTTGAAGACAATGATAAATATATTGATTCGGCATTCTACTTAGATGAAAAACTCCTTCCAGAGAAAATCCATATTGCATCCTTAGGAATCGATATTAAACTAAAACCATTCCTCACATATACCGATATAAATATTGTTTACGAGCAAGGCAATCAATATTTCAGTGAATCTTATAAGAAGGCTATCGATGAAAAGAAAGACGGATTAATTTCTCTTTTCGGAGAAGATGAAGTTCAAGCATTAACTCTTGAAGAAAACGTTTCATATAACCTTTTCAAAACATATAATGAAAAAGTGCGAAAAATAACATATGTCTTCCCTCTTTTCTTCCTGGTTGTATGCGCTTTGGTGAATATGATAACGATTTCAAGACTCATAAAAGATGAAAGATCTCTTATTGCAACCTATGTGTCATTAGGCGTTTCTAAAACAAAGATCGTTTCTAAATATCTGCTTTTCTCTTTCGTATCTGTTTTCCTAGGCGGAATAGCCGGCCTTTTGATAGGATTGCCATTGGTACCTACCGTTGTTTTGCCTGCATATCAAACTATTTTTGAAATGTCCTCGACTCTTCACATATCTTTCTTTAACATTTCCGCACTCATTCTTTTTCTTGCCGTATTGCTTATTTCCTTATCGGTTACCTTATATTGCTCGCTAAGGCTCTTCAAAGAAACACCAGCAAATCTTATGAAAGAAGAAACTCCAAAAGCAGGGAAGAAAATTCTTTTAGAAAAGATTCCTTTCGCTTGGAAAAAACTGCCATTCAGTTTCAAATCTTCTTTTAGAAACATCTTCAGACAAAAGAAAAATCTCATCTTAACTTCCCTTTCTGTTATTGGATCGATTGTTCTTTTGATGCTTGGTTTTGGCTTGCTAAATGTTTCTGACTCGCTTAAAGATGATACATTGTTTGGAAATGTTGCTTCATCTATGGGCCTAATTTCTACGGTAATCGTTCTTTTTGCTTTGGCGATGGCAATCGTTGTTGTTTATTCCTTAGCAAACATGAATATTCAAGATAGAAAAAGAGAAATTGCCACCCTTAAAGTCCTTGGATATCACGAAAAAGAATGCTCTTCATACACTTTTAGAGAGATTTTGATCATATCCTTAGGAGCGGCTTTGCTTGGCCTACCTATTGCGGCTGGCCTTATGGCATTTGTTTTTGATTGGCTGGATTTTGGTTCGATCAAGGATGTTAAGTGGTATTCTTACCTTATTTCCTATGCCATATTGATAGGTGCTACATTTATTACAAACCTATTGCTTTTCCCTAAAATAAAGCAAATAGATATGAACGATTCCTTAAAAACTTTAGACTAATAAATTTTAGTTGAAAATAGTATTTTCATAATTCATAATCTTATTTGGAAAGGAAAATATAAAGATGAAAAAAGTTTTAAAATTTTCGGGAATTGCCGCATTATTATTGGCCGTTGTTGCTTTCATTTTAATGCTTAGCACATCATCAGTTTCTGTTACTGGATCCGCATTCGGCTATTCTAAAACAGGAACCTATAGTGGCATTGAAGGCACTTTTGGTAGTGATGGCATTACAGCTACATGGTCCGCAATCGTTGCATTCGTTCTTATTTTAGTTGCAATGATTATTTTGATTGCTGGCATTATTCTCCCAATTCTAAAAATTCACGCTTTAGATAAGGTTGCAGGCATCCTCAATCTTGTTGCAGTTATCGCTTTAGTTGTTGCTGGTATCTTCTTATTTATCGAAGTTCCATGTTTCAGAAGCGCTAACGGAATCACAACAGACATTACCGGTATCTCCTATGGCTTAGGCGCCGGATGGGTCATCGCTGGTATTTTATCTATCATCGGTGGTATCGTTGCGATCCTCCCAGCTGTCTTTGATTTCTTAGGAAAAGGCAAATAAGAAATAATATTTTCTTTGGGGTCACTTTCTAAAAAGGTGACCTTTTCTTATTACATTGGTATAATTAAGCGTATGGAAAAAGATGAAAAAATAACAGATAAAAACCTAAAAGAAAATTACGAATTTCTCTATAAAAAAGTCATAGATGATCAAGCCAAAAACTATTCTCAGATAATACTTTCTTTTCGCAATGAGATAATTAAACAAAATTACCCTCTCTCCCCTATGGATATGATCAACCTCGATCTCCTTTATTTTGAAGCGTTGAAAATCGACGGAAAAACTTTCTTAGGAAGAGAAGCGATAGAAGAAGCATTTAGCCTAATTAAGCAAATTGAGGCGACCCACGATATCAAATTTGCAATTTTTAGAGACTTAGGAAATGACTTCCAAATTCTCGAAGATGTTAGAAAAGAGATATATTGTTTCTCTGAAGCGTCATTCCTAGCAAACAAATTAGGAAGAAAAGATGAAGCGATCTCGCTTGAAAAAGATGTCATTTCCCTTGCAAAACGCTTCGAAGACGATGAAAGGAGCCAATACATGCCTTCATTTGAAGAGTTAATTCTTCAATTCGGCAAAGATGATGGCAAAATGCTTTTTGCTTTAGAAAACGAGAGTCCTGCAATTATTTTTGATCCAGTAGAAACAAATCCATTCTACATTCGCCTAATAGATAAAGTTAATGCAAAAATCGATAAATATTTCTCTGAAAACAAAGAAGAATTTTCTGAACAGAAATTTAATGCTTTAAAACGAAGATTTCTAAAGGAAGAAGGCCTAGATTGGACTCCTCCATACAGAAATAATCAAGCTTGAAACTTCGTAATTGTTCGGTAAAAAGAACGCAAATTACCGATTTATTGTTTTTCTTTTTTTCAATATGTGCTAAATTAAATGGGCATATGGAAAATAAAACAGCGCCTTTGACGGGGGAGAAATCCTCTACCACGGCAGCACCTTTTAAACTCAACATCAAGCGGACTTTTATCATTGGTTTCGCATTCTTCGGAATCTTGCTACTTTGGCAGGTTTATGACTCATGGTGTCCAACCATTCTTACTGATTTATTCCTCAAATCGATGTATGGTGTGACAACGGCGGAGGCAAGTGATGAACAAGTGCGTTCATTGCAATACCTTGTTGGTGTCATCATGGCTATGGATAACCTTGCCGCCTTGATTCTTCTCCCTATTTTTGGTCATTTGTCAGATAAGACCAATACGAAAATCGGCAAACGTATGCCTTATATCCTTGTTGGCACTTTCGTTTGTGCGGTAGCCTTCCCATTCATTCCACTTTTCTATCATTACAACAACATCGCTGGAACTATTGCCATGATGGCTATTGTTGTAATTTTCATGATGATGTATAGAAATCCTGCTGTTGCTTTAATGCCTGATATCACGCCAAAACCGCTACGTTCAAAGGCAAATGGCATCATCAATATCATGGGTTATATTGGTGGGGCATTTGCAACTGTAGTGGGTATTTTCTTCGTCATGTCGGAGTATCTTGGCTCAAAGAAAACTATCGTTAATAGCGAAAAAGTTTTAGCTGAACACACCTGGGCCTATAACAATATCTGGGCTATTGAAATCCCGTTCCTTGTCGCCTCTGTTTTGATGGTTATCTCCGCCTTAGTCCTTTTCTTCCTCATCAAGGAAAACAAGATCAAGGAAGAAATGAAAGATGAGTTGGCTCGTGGAGAAGAAGTCGCCGCAACTGTTGATAAAGTTGATGACGATAAGCCTTTAACGAAGGCTAACAAAATCATGCTCTTCCTCATTCTTGGCGCCGAATTCTTTTGGTTTATGGCAGATAACGGGATAGGAACTTTCATGGGTAACTACACGATTTATTATCTTGGAGCTTCCTCTTCAAGCAACATGATAAACACCATTATTGGTGGAATCGGATCGGTTCTTGGTTTTGCCCTAGGTGGCTATGTTGCTGAGAAAATTGGCCGTAAATGGACGATATTTAGTGGGCTTTCCTTAACTGCAATAGCTTATGCCGTATGGCTAATAATGAACTTCACGGTTCTAAAAAACTCTGCCAACAGCGGGACTTTCCCATTCATCATTTATATTGTTTGGTTCGTTAAGGGCTTTGGAATGTCCTTAGTTCATCTTAATTCTTTCCCAATGGTCGTTGAACTTTGCTCTTCAAAGAAGATTGGTGCCTTTACCGGCTACTACTATGCCGCATCAATGGCTGCTCAAACAATAACTCCAATAGCCTTAGGATCATTACTTTTAATCCCTGGTTTCTCGTTCTCCTTCCTTCCTTTATACGCTTTGATTTGCTTAGTTTGTGCAATGATTGTCTTCTTCTTTGTTAAGTCCGTAAAAAGAGGAAACAATATTTCCGTTAAGAAAGGCTTAGAAGCATTCGATACTGATGATTGATCTCATTCTTCTCTAAAAGAGAAGTCTTAACATATAAGAAAATTTCTCATACAATATAGAGGTATGAGATTTTTTCGTAGACGCGCTTGGTCAATGATTCTGACCTATATTACCGTATTGCTAGAAATCGCTTTGATTATCACTGGCGTTGTTTTGTATGCGATATACGATTTTTCTAGTGCGGCAGTTATTTCAGTTTTCGTTGAAGTCATTATCATTAATTTCATCCTTGGATTAATTATTTTAATGAGCGAATCTGCCTCATCTTTTAAGATAGCCTGGCTATTTATCGTTGGTATGATTCCGATTATCGGGCCTACCTTTTATATTCTTTTCGCACATAAATACACGTCAAGTAGGCAGAAGAAATATTTCAAAAACTATTTCTCCATCTTGAAAAATGCCGAGCAACTTGAATCAATCAATAATATTGCAAAAGAAAAAAGCTCTTCTGGCTATAAAGCAGCAAAATATCTAGAAAACTCCACAAATGCAGTTTTATATGGACATTCAAACGTAACTTATTTCCCCTTTGGCGAAAACATGTTCCCTCAAATGCTTGAAGACTTAAAGAAAGCCAAGCATTACATTTATTTGGAGTTTTTCATCATCACGAAAGGCAAAATGTGGGACTCCATATATGCAATTCTTAAAGAAAAAGCCAAGCAAGGCGTTGATGTTCGTGTTATCTGGGATGATGTTGGAAATGTTGCATGGAGACCAATCATTTACGAAGATGAATTAGCAAAAAACGGTATCAAAGGCCGCGTATATGGCAAGGTCAAACCATTTGTTGATGCCCGTCTTTCTCAAAGAGACCATAGAAAAATCATGGTTATCGATGGATATATTGGCTATACGGGTGGTGTTAATCTCGCTGATGAATATATTAATGTCGAAAATCGTTTCGGCGTTTGGAAAGATAATGCCATAAGAGTAGAAGGCGAAGCGGTATATGGCTACACTCTCCTTTTCCTTTCAACTTGGATGACGAATTTTGACCCTCATAAAATCATTGATTACGATTATTACAAACCAAGAAAGTTCATGCCTGAAGAAGATAGATACATCTCCAATGATTGCCTTGTTCTCCCTTATGGCGATGTTCCTTATACCCTAAGAAACGCTGGCGAAAGCACTTATGTTTCAATTCTAAATAATGCAAATTCGTATGTTTATATAACTACGCCTTATCTCATTCCTTCAGAAAATCTTATTAATTCCCTTACCTTAGCCGCTCTTTCGGGAATTGATGTTCGTATCATTACCCCAGGAATCCCTGATAAAAAGATTGTTTATCAATTAACAAGGTCATATTATGGCATCCTTTTGAAAGCGGGCGTTAAAATCTACGAATTCACCGATGGCTTCATCCACGCTAAAACATTCGTTTCCGACGATGAACTTTCAACGGTCGGAACAATTAACCTCGATTTCCGTTCTTTATACCTTCACTCAGAAAACGGAACTTTAATTATCGGAGAGGGAATCGCTAAAGAAATCAAAGAAGATTATCTCAAGACATTATCCCGTTGCGAAGAAATCGATTACGAAAAATGGAGAAAATGGAGAAGAAGAAAGGGACTTCTGTGGCATATCCTTAGAATTTTCTCTCCATTCCTTTGATTTATGAACTTTTTCCAAAAAGCTTATTGCAGAACATATCAGTTTTTTCTCAACAAAGTTGCCATGCCATTTATCTCTTTTCCTAAACAACAACTTTTTGAAGGAAATTCTTCTTTATTAAAAATCCCATCATTTCTAAAAGAAAAAGGTTTCAAAAAGCCCTTTATTATCGTTTCAAACTCTGTTTCTAAAGGAAAACATTATCAAGTATTCATTGATGAACTTAACAAACTTTCAATTCAATACATCGAATTCAAAGAAGTTAAGCAAAACCCTGAATTTGATACGATAAATAAGGCGAAAGAAACCGCTATTTCCAATCAAACCGATTCTATTATTGCGATTGGTGGGGGTTCTATCATTGATACTGCTAAGGCTGTTGGAGCGCTTTTAGCAAACAAAAAGACCACCCTAGAACAATTGAAAGGCTTACTTAAAGTAAAAAAGAGATATCCGATGCTTATAGCATCTCCGACAACGGCTGGAAGCGGCTCAGAAACAACAATCGCCTCCGTTGTTACAAATGCAAAAAAATGCGATAAATTTGCCGTAAATTCACCTAAACTCATGCCTCAAGTGGTCGTGCTTGACGATGAATTATTAAGAAGTCTTCCAAAATCTCTTATTGCTAATTGCGGCATGGACGCCTTAACGCATGCTCTTGAAGCATATCTGGGAAACGCTTTAACAAAGAAAACTGAAAAAGCTGCACTAGAAGCGGTCTCTTTAATCAATAAATCTCTCTTTAATTTCTATAAAGATCCAAATAACGACCAAGCTAGAGTTGACATGCTAAAAGCATCTTATCTCGCTGGAGAGGCCTTCACTAGATCTTATGTTGGATATGTTCACGCTATAGCCCACGCTTTAGGTGGAAAATACAATATCCCCCATGGATTTGCTAATGCTGTTATCCTGCCACATATCTTAGATATATATAAAGAAAAAAACTCCGCTAAGTTGTTAATACTTGCTAAGAGGATTAAACTTAATAACGAGGATGATTTTATTTCGTGGGTTAAAAACTTGAACAAAGAAATGGGGATCCCAGAAAAATTCGAAAATTTAATAAAAGAAGAAGATGTGCCTTTTCTTGCGAAACATGCCGCAAAGGAGGCTAATCCTTTATATCCCGTGCCCCTAGAACTGTCAGAAAAAGAATTAGAAGAAATAATCAAGGAGCTAAGAAAATGATTATTGAAAGCAAAAGAGTCGCAAATGGAACCTTTCTTATGGCCACCAATTCCGTAGGAATGGAAGTTACCTTATCGGATTTTGGTGCCGGAATCTATCAAATCAAATTAGATGGAGTTCCAATGATTGCCGGCTTTAAAGATTATGAAGCCTGGATGAAAGATGATGCATACCATGGCAAATGCGTTGGCCGTATAGCAGGAAGAATCCCTCATGGAATCATCTCTTTTAATGGAAAATCCTATCAAATAGATAAAAACGAGGGAGAAAAAACTCTCCATGGCGGAGCAAAAGGATATTCCTTCAGGCTATTCAACATGGATATGTCCAATAACAAAGATGAACTTGTGGTCGATTATTACCTTACTTCCGAAAATCTTGAACAAGGATTCCCAGGAGAGGTTTCCACAAGAGTTCGTTACATCATTCCAGAAAAAGAGAGAAGAGTTCGTATAGAATTCAAAACTGTAGCAAGCGAAGAAACGCCAATAGACTTAACGATTCATAGTTATTTCAATCTTGGCGGAGAGGATTCAATAAAGAACGATATCCTTAAGGTAGATGCAGATCAAATCCTCACATATAACGAAGATTTAACCGCGAAAGAATACATAGATATCCCTTCCTTTGCTAACTTAAATGAGGGAAAAATCATTGATGAAGTAATCTCTAACCCCTATTTTGCTTCAAATGGTGGACTAGACACCGCTTTCCGTAAAGAAGGAAGAAACAAAGAAAATCCCCATGTTATCTTAGAAAATGATAAATATGCTCTTTATCTCACCTCTTCGTATGATGACGTAGTCATTTATACAAGCAACTGCGGTCCTTTTGGCCAAGAATTAAGCAACGGAAAAACCAATTCCAAACATTGTTCAGTCGCCATTGAACCAGAATACAAAGCCCTTGATTTCCAAAACATGCTAGTAAAAGAAGGGGTTTCACAAAGACATTTCATTGAATATAAATTTATGATAAAGGAGTAAAGTATGATTGAAAAAACGATTAACGAACTAATTTGCTATGCTAAAACCCATCTAGGAATGGATGAGGAAGATGAAATCTATTTCAAAAACATCCTTTTGCATCTTTTCGACAAAGACACTCCATATGATGGAGAGATTGATGAAGAAAAGATTGCTGCTTTAAAGGTTCCTGATACCCTAATTCAAGATATCATCGATTCAGAAGTAAAAGAAAAAGGAATCAGTGAAGAAGAAGCTTTCCTTAAAGCAGATTTCATCCTTGGTTTGCTTTCTCCAACTCCTTCCAAAGTTAATGAGACATTTTTCTCTTATCTCAAAGAGGGAGACCTACAAGCAATGGATTATCTCTACGATCTTTCGATTGCAAATGGCTATTTCCAAAAAACAAAGGTCGACCAAAACCTCGAATGGGACGCATCCTTTTCTGAGGGACCATCCTTAAAAATTACGATAAATCTTTCTAAACCAGAGAAAAATAACAAAGATATCGCTAAACTTCTCACAAAGGTTTCTTCTGATTACCCAAAATGCAGACTTTGCCATGACAATCTTGGCTTCTATGGCGATGCAAAAAAACCTGCTCGTTCAACAATCAGATTCATCCCTTTGAATTTAGCTGGAGAAAAATGGTATTTCCAATATTCTCCATATGGTTATTTCAAAAAACATGGTATCTGCTTCAAAGATGAGCACACGCCAATGCATATCGAACATAAAACATTTGTTAGATTGCTCGATTTCGTCGATATCTTTCCTTCCTTCTTCTTAGGAAGCAACTCAGATTTGCCAATCGTTGGTGGCTCAATCCTTGATCACGAGCATTTCCAAGGCGGTCTTCCGGTCTTACCTATTTTCAAAGCGAAGAACCTTTCATCCATTTATCAATCAAGCAAAGGCACGAGGGTATCTATCCTTGATTTCTATCTCTCTGTCTTAAAAGTAGAGGGAGAAAACAAGGAAGATGTCATCGCTCAAGCTGATAAGATCCTTGATAATTGGCTTACTTATGATGATTTAGAAAACGAAATTATTTCTAGCGAAAATGGCGTTAGACATAATGCGATAACATTGATAGCGCATAAAAACGAAGGTAAATATAACCTTTACCTCCTTCTAAGAAATAACCGCACAAACGAAGAATATCCAGAAGGAATCTTCCATGCTCATCCAGAATATTTCTCCATTAAACATGAGGGAATTGGCTTAATTGAAGCGGCGGGGTTGTTCATCCTTCCAGCTAGATTAAAGAGGCAAATCGAGGAAGCAAAAGAATCCGCTAAACTAGATGAAAAAGATTATCTGGATAAATATCCTGATATGAAGGATTTCTCCGCCCTTATTTCCGCAATAAAAGAAGGAAAGAGCGCTGAAGAATATATAAATAATGTTTGTCGCAACATCTTAAGAAACGTTGCAGTATTCAAAGACACTCCAAAAGGAAAAGAGGGTTTCCAAAAATTTGTTAAGAAAGCATTTGAGGATTAATTATGGGAAAATACACAAATATCGATAGAATTTTCAAAAGAGAATTCAATGAAGATGCCACAAGACACTTCGCTTCATATGGAAGATTAGAAATAATCGGCAATCATACAGATCACCAAAAAGGACGTTGCATCGTTGCAACCTGCTCTCAAGGAATCAAAGGCGCCTTAAAAGAAAGAAATGATAACATCATCAATTTCTATTCCGAAGGATATGGCTCATTCAAAGTTGATCTTGCTCATTTGGAAATGATAAAAGAAGAGCAAGGACGCCCAATTTCCTTAGTTAAAGGCGTTTTAAAAGCCCTTCAAAACTGCGGATACAAAATCGGTGGATTCGATACAGCAATTATTTCAGATATCTATAAAGGTGCAGGTGTTTCATCTTCAGCCGCTTTTGAGTTATATGTCGCAGAAGTAGAAAACGTCCTTTATAACCAAGGAAAAATCAGCAAAATCGAAAAAGCCAAAATTGGCCAATATGCTGAAAACGTCTATTTTGGCAAAGCCAGCGGCCTCCTTGATCAATGTGGCTCATCCTTTGGCGGAGTCTGCTATCTTGATTTCTCTGATTTGGCAAATCCAATCGTTGAACCTCTCCCATTCCCTTCCTGGGATATGAAAATCGTTATTGTCAACCCTGGCTCATCTCATGCCGGACTTTCTGATTTATATTCCGAGATGCCAAACGATATGAAACAGGTTGCAAGAAATGTTTATAGAAAAGAAGTGCTTTCCGAAGTTCCTCTTGAAGAATTCTATCAAAAGATCCATGTTGTCACGATGGAAGATAGAGCAAGATTAAGAGCTTTGCATTTCGTTGGCGAGAATCAAAGAGTCGAAAGAGCGAAAAAAGCTTTTGAAACAAATAATTTCGATTGGTTCCTTGAACTTGAAAAAGAAAGCGAACTTTCCCAAATGGCTTTGCTTCATAACGTCATGATAAGAAGGAATTATTCAACATCCCCTCTTGAGGCAGTAGAAAGAGCAACTCTTTTCCTCAAACGTGGCTCTGCCCGCGTTATGGGTGGAGGACTTGCCGGTTCCATCATTTGCTTCGTTCCTAATGAAGAATTCGATGCTTTCATGGAAGGAATGAGAAAATATTATCCAAAGAAGAACATCCTTGAGGTTTCAATTCCTCAAGAAGGTGCTCACGAAGTTAAATAAAGATGAAAAAAGTTTGCCTCGTTTCCTTAGGGTGCGCTAAAAATCTCGTTGATTCCGAGATGATTTTAGCGATGTTCCCTCTTAATAACTACATTCTTTCATCTTCGCCTAATGATGCTGATTTAATAATCGTTAATACTTGTGGTTTTATCGAAGACGCTAAAAAAGAAGCGATAGAGACCATTCTTTCAATGGCTAAATACAACGCTCAACTTGTGGCAGTTGGTTGCTTTGTTGAAAGAAACCTTCAAGAACTTAAAGACGCTATTCCTGAAGTAGACCTTTGGGTTCCGATCAAAGAATATTCAACTCTTCATACGAAAATCGGTGAATTAATCGGAGAAAAAGACCTTTTGCCTATATCACCATTAAGAAGAGTCATATCCACCTCAAGTTATTCTGCTTATCTAAGAATATCCGATGGTTGCGATAATATGTGCGCTTTCTGCGCCATTCCTTATATAAGAGGAAGAATGAAATCAAGACCATTTGATGAAATTATCGAAGAAGCTAAAATGCTAAAAAGAGATGGAATCAAAGAAATCTCTCTCGTTTCTCAAGATCCGATGCATTATGGCAAAGATTTCCCGAGTAACAAGCCAAATATGCTTGATTTGATGAAAGAACTTGATTCCCTTGGCTTCTATTCAATCAGACTTCTTTATCTTTACCCAGAAGAAGTAACCGATGAAGAACTTGAATTTATCGCATCATCTAAATCAATCGCTCCATATTTTGACGTGCCTATTCAATGCGCATCAAATCATGTTCTAAAGAAGATGAATCGTCATGGAACTGTTTCGGATATGCGAGCTCTATTTATAAAAATTAAAGAACTTATGCCTAAAGCGGTCTTAAGAACCACCTTAATAACTGGTTTCCCCGGTGAAACAAAGAGAGATCATGAAGAAACTCTTTCCTTCATCAAAGAAATTCGTTTCGATCATTTAGGAGTTTTCGCCTATTCTCGTGAAGAAGGAACGGCCGCATACAATTACAAAGGCCAAGTCCGTGAAGGAACTAAGCAACAACGTTATAAAGAACTCATGGAAGAACAACGCCAAATCACCTTCGCCCTAAATAAAGAAAAAGTAGGAGAAGTGATGGAAGGACTCGTCATCGGTTACGATGAGATGAAAAAGATGTATTCCCTCCGTTCTTATTGGAATGCTCCTGATGGAATTGATGGTAATATATTCTTCAAGTCTGACGCAAAACTCAATGAAGGAGATATCGTAAAAGTTAAGATCCTTAAAGCAGGGGTTTACGATCTTCTTGGTGAGATTGTTAAAGAATAGTAAGTTTCTTCTTGCATGATTAAGACTAATTATCTATAATCATTTTCGCCCATTAAAAGGCGTTGCCCCGATAGTTAAATGGTATAACGGAACCATGGTAAGGTTCAATCCGTAGTTCGATTCTGCGTCGGGGCACCAAACAATATCCACTTAAGCCTGATGAAAATCAGGCTTTTTTCTTACTTAGCAAAGAATTTCGTAGCAATCTGTTTAAACGCTTTGCCGATAAAAACATATTAGAAAAAAACGTTCTTAATAGTCTAATTTCGCAAGAAAGGCCCCGATGAAACTAATGGAAATAGCGTATTTTGTCATTTATGTCATATTACTCTGTTTTTATACTTTTTATTATTGGAAATTGGACCACGGCCTTTTACAAGTCTTGGAAAATAAAGACGCAAAAGAATTTGATATATTTATTTCCTTACATTCATTGCTATTTCTGATAAGCACGGTCATCATCCAATTATATAATTACGTTTTTCTCTTTCTTTTTATGAGCAAATACGGCGGAGATTGGAAATGTATCATTCCATTTGGAGTGTTATGCATAATCCTTCTAATAATTTTCGCCATCACGGGATTCAAACAAAAAAGAGCTATTTTAAATAAGTATAAAGAACGATATGGGTTTGAATTAAATTTCTACAAGCAATTGGAATACATATCATTATTTAGGCATGCATGCATAATTGCAAATGCCATATTAATCATAAATATTCTAGCTATGGTCTCATGAAGAACAAAGAGCAATTAATATAGTTTTTTTGCCGACTTATACTAAGGAGTGCATTTATTTTGCTTTCTGTCTTGGATTAATATTTCTCTTATTTGACATGCATGTCTCTAACGAAATTTGCTGCTTTTGACATAAAGGATAAAACTACTTTTTAAACAAAACAGGACATTTCTTGTCCTCACGTATTTTCAGAAAAGCCTCATATAATAATCATGTTCTTGCAAGTCAAGGACAAGCATTGGAACCCAGTGAAGTCATCCTGTTCGGTGGCTGGGGCCTAACCAAGAAAGAAGGAGATATGGGATACTGCATCTCTAACAAGACCTCATTAAGGAGTACACGGGATTGAAAGACCGCTTTGGCTAGTGGCGCAACACGCTTCTCGATGTAAATGACTGCTAAGAGTTGGCACGACAAGAGGCTCCATAGCAATATGCCCCACGAGATGATATTAATCTAGGAAATTAGTATCTGCGTTCCTGAAGGAAGTGTTTGGCTTGACGGGAAGAGATTCCCTATAACAGCTTTAGCAGGTGCAAGTAGGCGTAGGCCATACTAAAAAATGGACTGATAATCCGTTAAAAGTTAATTGCTGAAACTCGCTGAAAGTTGGAGAATGATTCAATTTCTCCCGTTGTTACGGTGAAAACCCCATTCCAGAAGTTTTAGGGTAGCTCCCTTTTGCTCAGCCTGGCGTGAACGTGCATGAATAACAGATTGAAGTAAGTGCTGTATGGTGAAAACTGCCAATGCTTTTTAAGCAACAAAAGCATAACCATGAATTTCTTTTGCCAAGAAATCGTGAAAAAGAAAACATCCATTAAGGATGTCTAAGGCGGAAACATTGAATATTGTCGCGAATTCATTTACGGTTTCGATGTTATTTGTTCCGTTATTTTCGATTCTTCGAATGCTTCTAACACTATAGCCAATACGATCGGCTAACTCTTCTTGAGTCATTTCGTTTCTCGTTCTTAATATTTTAATTGATTGTCCTATTTTTTTGGACTGAATAAGCGTTTTTGGTCATAAAAACCTCCCCTATGAATATGTAATTTTTGCTTAGAGCACGATTATACAATTCACACGACTTTTAGGCAATGAATATTTAACTTACTTTTTATTCAACGAAAATAAAGATTTCCCTTGAAAAAGAACTAAAGATATTCGATAATATCTCACGTAGATGATCCTTGGAAAAGGCTCTACGACGCTCATATTTCTTGAGTGGTATCCGTTAGGAGCCACCTTTTTATTTATCTAGGAGGAGAAAATGAAAGAAATAGATGATGTTAAGGCGATATTAGAACCAGTTCTTGAAAAAGAAGGTTACACACTAGCTGAAGTTACTCTTAACCGCGATTCCGATGGTTTGACACTTCATGTTTATATCGATAGAGATTCCCCAATATCCCTTGATGACATTGTCTTTGTAAGTGATATCATCAATCCATTACTCGACAAAGAAGATCCGATTCCAAGCGCCTATACGCTTGATGTATCATCTCTTGGCGCTGAAAAGCCAATCAAGTTAGACAAACTCGAACATTATCAAGGAAATTACGTCAATTTCCATTTATCTCATCCTTATAAAGGAGAAAACACTCTCGAAGGAGACTTATTAGAAGTAACTCCTGTAGAAGTCACTCTTGGTATCAGAGAAAAAACTAAAGCCAAGAAAATAACAATCAAACGTGAAACGATCGACAAAGCTCGTTTAGCAATAAAGTTTTAAAAAGAAGGAACAATTATGAATGTAGAAGAATTCGAAAAAGCCGTTGACGCTATTGCGGAAGCAAGAGGCGTCAGCCACCAAGCCGTCATCAATGCCTTGCATGACGCTCTTCAAGCAGGCTACATAACTTATTTACATGGACCACGCTTGACAAAATCCAAACTTCCAGAGATGGAAGAAGCAAGAGTAGAAGTCAAAATCGATGAAGTTAATGGTCATGTCACAATATGCCAATTAAAGAAAGTCGTTGAAGAAGTTCAAGACGATTATCTTGAAATATCCGCTGAAGATGCTCAATATGATGCAGAAGATAAAATCGATGCCATCAAAGAAGAATTATCTTTCTTAAAATCTCGTGGAAATGCTGATAAAAAGGCTGAAATGAAATACTTAATCTCCCTTATTGAAAATGAGGCCAAGAATATCAAAGTTGGTGAAGATTATCGTGTTTATTGCCCATTTGAGACTCTTTCAAAACTCACCGCATCATCTTTCCGTAAAGCTCTAACCGAAAAAATCAATGATGCAGGACATGAAGTTCTTTATGAAATCTATAAAGACCATATCGGTGAACTAGTTACCGGAACCGTTGAAGCAGTCTCTGGTTCCTCAGTCACTGTCAATATTGGCAAAGGCACAACCGATTTAATGAAAGAAGATTTAATCGGTGATGAAGATTTCAAACTTGGAGATATCATTAAAGTCTATATCGAAGAAGTCAAACAGCCAAAAGGCGACAACAATATCTCTAAAAAGAATCAACAAATCAAAGCAACTCGTTCTAGCGAAGGATTCTTAAAGAGATTATTCGAAGAAGAAATCCATGAAATCTACGATGGAACAGTCGTTATCAAAGGAATTGCCCGTAAAGCAGGCACAAGAAGCAAGGTTGCGGTCGCTTCAACGGTTGATGATGTTGATCCTATTGGCGCCTGTATTGGACAAGGCGGATCTAGAATTCAAAAAGTCGTTGGCCAATTAGGAAACGCCAAATTCAAAGAGAAGATCGATATCATTCCTTATAGCGACTATACCCCTCTTTATATTGCTGAAGCTATGCGCCCAGCCACAGTTCTTGGCGTCAAAATCGTTGATGAGAACTCCAAACCTTATCCAACGGCATTAGTCGTTGTTGATGATGATGCTTATACAACCGCCATTGGCAAAAAAGGATCCAACTCATCCTTAGCAAATAAATTAACTGGTTGGTCTATCCGCATCTATAAGAAATCTGATGCAGAAGACGAAGAAATTGAATATACGCCAATCGAAGAAATCGAAAAGACCGCAGAAGAACTCAAGAAAGCCAAGAGCCGCGAAGAATACGCAAAACGTTCTGCAGAAGAGATGGCTTCAAAGGCTAATGAGCCAGTTGCTGAGCAAACACCTGTCGTTCCTGAAATTGATGAAGATGATGTTGAACTAGAAGACACACCAGTCGAAGAAACGCCAGTTACGGAGGCTCCAGTTGCTGAACCAGTTAAGGAAGAAGTCAAAGAAGAAGTTGTTCCAGAACCAGTCAAAGTTACCGAAACAACCGCTGTCAAGACAACAAAAACCCTTGATGAACTCGAAAAAGAACTTGCCACTTCCTCTGAAAAGAAAGATGAGAAAAAAGGCAATAAGTTTGGCAAGAGCAAACGTCCACACAACATCTCCGATACAGAAGTTGCCCATGTTACGCCAAGCGAAGTTCCACCAGCAGAAGCAATGCCAATCTATTCTGATGAAGAACTTGCCGAAATCGAGCAAGAAGAAAATGAAGCCCTTCAAAATGATGATGACTCCATTGACTACGACGATTTCGATGAATATTACGATAATAATTAATTTATAAAAAAACAAAAAAGGAGGAAAGGAAAAATGGAAAATAAACAATTGCTAGGTTTCTTAGGCTTGTTATATGTTTCTAAACGCGCCATTATAGGCGAGGATTTCCTTTCCCACCTTGATAAGGCTAAGTTTGTTGTAATCGCCAATGATTTAACAAGCAATCAGTCTTTGATGATAAAAAAGCAAATTAAAAACCGTCATTTGCCAGTCGATGAAAAAAGTTTCTCGTCAGAAGAACTTGGAAAAGCACTTGGCCATGACGGAGTTAATTTTATAGGCATTGTCGATAAAAAAGCGGCTTTGGCCTATGTTAGTAAATCTTTGAAAGGGGCTAAATAATGAAGAAAAACAATCAATTCGTCTCAAAAAAGAATGACAAAGGAAATTCTCGTCAAGCCAATTTTGAGTCACGTCCATTCCAAAAGAAAAAAGAAGATTTCGCAAAAGTAAACGGCGGAGTGTTTGTTTACTCAAAACCTTTAAGCGTTTCTGAACTTTCTAAAGCAATCAACGTTCCAGCTAATGCCATCATTAAATTTTTGTTCATGAATGGCAAGATGGTCACCATTAACCAAATGCTAGATGATGAAACGATCGGCACAATTTGCCTTGAATACGATTATGATTTCAAAAAAGAAAAAATCGTCGACGCAGAGCATTTCGAAGATCTTGAAATCGAAGATGATCCGAAAGATCTCCGTGAAAGAGCGCCTATTGTTACCGTCATGGGCCACGTTGACCATGGCAAAACGTCAATTATCGATGCCATAAGGCATACGAATGTTGCTGGCGGAGAAGCAGGTGGAATCTCTCAAGCAATCGGTGCTTATCAAAAAGAAATACACGGCAAAAAGATCACAATAATCGATACTCCAGGGCATGCTGCATTTACTGCCATGCGTGCTAGAGGTGCCGATGTTACCGATATCGTCGTTCTTGTAGTCGCAGCCGATGATGGTGTTATGCCTCAAACAATTGAAGCTATAAACCATGCTAAAGCAGCTAATTGCCAAATTATCGTTGCTATCAACAAAATGGACGTTCCAGGCGCAAATCCTTATCGCGTTAAAGAAGAACTTATGCAACATAACATCATTGGCGAAGAATATGGCGGAGATGTCTTAATGGTTGAAACTTCCGCTAAGACTGGCGCAGGTTTAAACGATCTTCTTGAGACAATCATCCTTAAATCGGAAATGATGGAACTTAAGGCAAATCCTAATCGTTATGCGATAGGGACAGTCCTTGAAGCAAATCTTGATAAAGGAGAAGGACCAAAAGCAACTCTTCTTGTCCAAAACGGTACATTAAATAATTCCGATTATGTTGTTGTCGGCGAAATTTATGGAAAGATCCGCCGTATGGTCAATGAATATGGAACAGTTTTAAAATCAGCTGGTCCATCAACTCCAGTATCAGTAACTGGTTTATCTGCCGTCCCTAATGCAGGCGATAGATTCATGGCCTTCCCAACCGAGAAAGAAGCAAAAGATATTGCCGAAAGAAGAGCTTTAGCAAATAAAGCAAAAGCCCAAGCTGGAACCTCAGCCATGTCCTTAGAAGATTTAAATAATCTTGTTAACGCCGGAAATGTTCAAACAATCAATGTCATTATCAAAGCTGATACGGATGGTTCCGCAGAAGCTTTGAAAGCATCATTAGAAAAACTTTCCGATGATAAAATCAAAATCAAGGTTGTTGCAGCCCAAGCTGGTGCAATCAACGATTCCGATATCCTTCTTGCCCAAGCCTCAAATGCCGTTATTTACGCATTTAACATCAGACCAGATGCAAGAATTTCCCAAAAAGCCGCTGAAGCTAAAATCGAAATCCGCCCACATAGAATCATTTACGAATTAATCGATGAAATGACCAACTTAATGAAGGGCATGTACAAATATGAGAAAGTGGAAAACGTCACTGGCCAAGCCGAAGTGCGTCATATCTACAAGATCACTCACGTCGGTACGGTTGCTGGCTCTTATGTTACTTCAGGAACTATCAAGCAAAATGAGAAAATCCGCCTTTTAAGAGCGGGTGTTATCACTTACGAAGGAAAAATTGGCTCCTTAAAACGTTTCAAAGATGACGTTAAAGAAGTCAAAGAAGGCTACGAATGCGGTATCACTATCGAAGGATATAATGATCTCAAAGAAGGAGACATCATCGAAGGATACGAGATGGTGGAAAAGAAATAATGGCTCAAAGACAAGGACGTATCAAAGCCTTAATTGCTAGAAATATTTCTGACATCCTCACATTTGAACTTAAGAACTCTAAAGTAGGAATCCCTTCCGTTAATCTTGTTGAGATGAATTCCGATAACTCTTTAGCAAAGGTTTATGTTTCCTTTATCGGTGTGAAAAATCCTGAAAAACATTTAGAGGAACTTAACCGTTGCAAAGGGTTTGTAAGATCTTCTCTTGCAAAAAGAATGGATTTATACAAAGTCCCTCAAATCGTCTTCATCTATGATACAAGATTTGATGATGAAGAAAGGATGAATGCTCTTCTAAAAAAAGAAGAAGAGGATATCGAAAACGCCAAAAAAGGCTTATAAAACAAGTAAACTCGCTATTAAGCGAGTTTTTATTTTGTTTTCTTTAAATAATGAAGGCCACTAATCGTATAATCTTTTCTCTTTTCAAAAGAAGATACTAAAGCTACATCCTTTTTTGCGCCAGTTAGGATGAATGTAGCAGGTATCGACCTTTTTGAGATGCTTTCAACTAATTCATCGATTGCAATATTTTGCGAATATTTATCTCCGTCTAAGTTAAAAATCTCATAGACGTGGTTTCTAACTAAACGATAGGAAATCTCTCCGACTTTTTTGTGTTTATGCAGAATAAGAAAATCTTTTTCGTTTTCCTTCATTTTCTTCAAAGAAATGTTTGTGTTTCTCATTTCTGAAGGAGTCGTTATTTCCTTTAAGGAATAAGTTGGATCGCCTTTACAAGTGATTTCCGAATAATTAAACGGCAACTCGAAATTTTCATAATTAATCAGACATCTGCTGATATTTTTTCTTATTTCAGGATTTTTCTTATATAAAGAAGAAAGGAAATCTTTAACGTTTTGTCTTTCTGTGTGCTTATTTGCAGGACATCCTAAATCGAAAATAGGAAACGACAAATCATTCGCTAGTCCTCTCAGTTCTTTTTCTTCGACTTCGATAAAAGGACGAATAAAGGTGATTTTTTCTTCTTTCCATTCCATTTTTGGTGTGAAAGTAGCGATTTTTCCTGAATTTATGACATTCATCGCCAATGTTTCAACCAAATCATCATGATGATGAGCAAATGCTATTTTATTGACCTTAAGTTCTTTAGCAACATCTTTCATGGCTGCTTTTTTCATTCTTGAGCAAAGAGAACATGAAACATGTTTGCCTTCTTTTGTATGCGTCAAGAGTGCTGGATAAACAAACCTAGAATCGACTATTTTTAGCGGGTAGCCTAAAGATGAGCAAAATTCTTTTAAAGGAGAAAAATCATAATCATCTTTAAAACCTAAATCTAGTAGAACCGGGAATATTTCATAATTCTTCTTTGAAAATCTTTGATAGAGTGATAAAGCGTATAACAAACAAAGGGAATCCTTTCCTCCTGAAAGTCCAAGAACGATGCGATCTTTATCGTCTATCAGGGAATAATGCATATCGGCATTTCTTAAGGAGGATAATATATTTCTTAAATGATAATTATTCATCAAATTATTTTAACCTAATTTTCATTTATTTTATAATAAATGCGTATGAATGATGGAATTTTAATTATTAATAAAGAAGCAGGTCTCACTTCAAGAAATGTTGATAATGCAATCGGACATTTTTATGGGACAAAAAAAGTCGGTCATTTGGGAACGCTCGATCCTTTTGCAACTGGATTATTAGTCATAGGAATAAACAAAGGAACAAAATTCCTTCCTTATTTAGACGATTCGAGGAAAACATATGTCGCAGCCTTAAAGCTTGGAATCAAAACATCAACTGGTGATTTAACTGGTGAAGTAGTTCAAGAAAAAGATATCGGTAAGCTAAATGAAGAAAAAATAAAAGAAACATTGAAAACATTTTTAGGCGATAGCGAGCAAACCCCTCCGATGCATTCTGCCATTAAAATCGATGGAGAACCGTTATATAAAAAAGCCCATAAAGGAATCGAAGTAGAAAGAAAACCACGTAAAATCCATGTTTTTGATTTAAAACTTATTTCCTGCAAAGACAATATCATTACTTTTGAAGCAGATGTTTCTAGAGGAACATATATAAGAGTATTAGGTGAAGATATCGCTAGCAAACTTGGAACGGTTGGTCATCTTGTTTCTTTAGAAAGAACGATCCTAGGCCCATTCAAAGTAGAAGATGCAATAAAGCTAAGTTCATTAAACGAAAATTCAATCGTAGATCCATCTTTGTATTTAACTTCATTCAAATCTTTTGAAATTGAAGACGAAGAAGATCTTAAAGCGGTTTATGACGGAGTCATGATCTATGTTGGAGAAGATCTCGGCGAGCAAATCGTAATAAAGAAAGATGGCAAGGCTTTAGCTATTTATAAAAAGGTTCAAGACACATTGACCTACAAACCAGAAAGAGGACTTTTCTAATGGAAAAAATCCTTTTTAAAAAAAGCGACAAAATCCCTACTTTAGCAGGTGGTTCATTGCTTCTTGGCTATTTTGATGGGGTTCATAGAGGTCATTTTGAACTGATTAAGAAGGCAAAAGAAGAGAAAAATCTCGTTGGCGTCTTGCTTTTTGATGGTAACTTAGGCCGTTTTTTGCCTAATGCAAAATCGGGATTTGAACTCACTTCCCTATCTGAGAAGCTTGATTTGTTTGAAAAAGGTGGAGTTGATGTTGCATATATCATTCATATCGATAAGGATTTTTTGAATTTACGTAAAAATGAATTCATTGATGAAATTCTTAAAAAAATCAATCCACGCAGAATAGTCGTTGGAACGGATTATACGTTTGGCTATAAAAAAGAAGGAACGATTTCAGATTTAGAGAAAGTCTTTGAAGTATGTGCTTGTCCTCTTTTAGAAGATGATAATGGAAAAATCTCCACTCGCACGATTATCTCTCTTTTAGAAAAAGGAGACATCAAAGGAGCAAACAAACAACTCGGTTATCTTTATTCAATAAGCGGGAAAGTGATTCATGGATTTGAAAACGGAAGAAAAATCTCTTATCCGACGGCAAATATCGAAATACCTTTAGATAAACTTTCGCCAAAAGCAGGCGTTTATTCAGGCTACACTGAAGTAGATGGAAAACAATATGAATCAATAATCAATATTGGCAATAATCCAACCATCGGAAAACTCAAAAGAAATATCCTTGAAAGTCATTTATTGAATTTCAATGATGATATATATAATAAGGATATAAGAGTATATTTTTTAGATTTCATTCGTGATGAAAAGAAATTTGCTTCATTGGAAGAGTTAAAAACTCAGCTAGATAAAGACTCAAAATATTTCATAAAAAACAAAAATCAGGAATCAAATTGATGATTCCTGATTGTTTTTATTTGTTTAACGCTTCCTTTTCGGCTTTCTTGTGAGCATCGAATTTCTTTCTTTCGGATGTATCAAGAATTCTCTTTCTCATTCTTATTGCGTGAGGAGTAATTTCAACTAATTCATCTGAATTGATGTAATCAAGACATGCTTCAAGAGT
>CAVIBR010000020.1:0-28543 GCA_963641445.1 Bacteroides uniformis | reverse complement strand
TATATAGACTTTTAGTCAACCAACCCTTATAATTGATGTGCAGCCAACAACGAGGTAAATTTATGGAACTAATCGAGAATAAAAAATATTTATTTGTTACAAGAAATGAATATCTTCCTATTCTTTTCTCTTACAAAAACAAACATCCTCAATTGAATATAAAATTTATCAATAAGCAAGACTTCGCTTCAATGGTTTCTTTCTCTTTTGCAAAAGATCCAATTCCCGAATTGATTAAGCAGAAAGTGGATTATTCAAGAGGTAAGAAGTTCGTCCATATTTTCCTTTTTGGCGATTTAGAGAAAAATGAGAAAGTAAAAAGTTTATTTAACTCAATTCCTAAAGACTATATCTCTATCGATCCATACGGAATGGAAGAATTAAAACGTTATGATCAAATCATCTTTTTCGAGATGGAAGAAGACAAAGAACTTCTTTCTCTAGCTAAAAGAAAGGGTGTTACTTATTCGTTGGCTAAGTTCGAAAATTTATATTTTGAAGATGAACTTATAGAACCAGTCTTAGATGAGAGTCGTCTAGAAATAATTAACTTCAAAAATAAGTTCATGCAATTCTTCTATATCTACGGAAATATCAGGAAAAGGCTTATTGAAGATCCATCTCTCCAAGATAAAATTACTATCATTTGTGATGGACCAGCAGATTTATATTATGCCAATTATTGTTCTCAACTATTTGGCATTAAGACTTTGCTAGTCGCTAACAATAAAATTCTATCCATTGATTCAGTTAGAAATAAAGTTAGAGACATTTTTAACAGCAAATCTTTCTCCTTCACCGATGAAGAACTACAAGATCAAGACGTAAAGCAACTCCATGATTTAATTGTTCAATACGGTTTAGATTCATTGGATGATTTTGAATTTGCTTATTCTTGTCTTACCGAAATAATCAATTCAAAAACTTATACTCAGGTTGGTTCTAGAGCAGGTATCTCCTTCACCGATAGATTCTTTATTTCTGATAGAAACATTAATTATGTTACAAACTTCCAGCACGATGCTTTCTATAAGATTTTTAGCGATAATGATGTTCTTTCTGACAAAGAATTAGAAGAACTCGAAGTAAATACTTCATATGTGAAAACTAAAATTGATAAAAGATTCAAATCTAATTTCCTCACTTATAACAATATCTCTCTCCTTTCACGTGTTACCCAGCATTTAACAGATAAGATATTTGATTCCGAATTTATTAAAGAGAAGGAAAAATGGGACAAAAAAGTTAAGGCCTTTGATTGTTTCGATGTGAGTGGAATATCTTTTACCGAAGAAGCAAGCAAACTTTACTCTTCATTCTTCCTTGATACATATTTTTGTTCAAAGGTTCCTGAATTTGATTATCGAACATATGACCATTCCTTTAAGCCTATTGAAGGAAAGATATTTTCAGACGAACCAATTTACTATCTAACTAACCTAGAGAAATATGTTGATTGCCCATTCGCCTACTTAATGAGAAAAATACTTCCAAGCAACGACTTTGATCCACGTAACCGTTATTTAGGCAATCTCGTTCATAAATTATGCGAGAACATCTTTGATAAAAATTACAATTTTGAAAAAGAATGGAAGGAAGCCGTTGAAGCATATAAGAAAGGCTTCCAAGATGACAAAATCGAATGCCTCCCTTACGATGATGTAATTCTTCAGGTCTATCATACTCATCTAAAGAGACTCATTCCGTTATACGTCAATCACGTTAATGAGATGGGCTATGTAACTTCAACTGCAGAGCTACCTGTTTATTTCACCCTCAATGATGAAAATGGAAGATCCTATAACTTTAGCGGAAAGATAGATAAGATCGTTCGCACAAAAGCAGAAGGAGAAAAAGAAGACTCATACTTCTGGACAATAATCGATTACAAAACGGGATCTGAATCTTTTGATATTTATTCAACACCGTATGGAAGATCAGTTCAGTTGCCTCTTTATTACTACGCCTTAAGAACAATCAAAGAGAATAAATATCCGGCCACATCATTTCGTTACCCTCTAAAGGATGTTGAAAATCTAAAAAACCTCATTGAAAATGCCACATTTGGTGGTTTTGGAATTCAACATGTCTATGGGAATTCTATCTCTAGCGTATACGTTGATAGCGGCAAAAATAGAAACCTACTAAAAGATAGCGTTGCCTTAGCTAACTCAAAATTAGATGGTATCAGTCTTTGTGATGCAGACTACTATCGCTCTTATGATGTCACTGTAACTGCAAACAAAAAAGGTGAATTCAAAACGGGAGATTATCTCAAAATATCGACAATTTTCAGCAAATCTGACGCATATGAAAATATCGTTGGAAAGAAATGCAGCCTAGAAAGATATAATTTAGACGATGTAGTTAATGATTCAATCAAGGGAATGATTGATACAATCAAGAAAATTGAAGATAATCAATTCCCTATTGCTCCAACAAATAGAGGCTCATTAAAAGACAAAATCACCAGCGGATCACGCATATCTTGTGACTTTTGCCAATATAAAGATATCTGTTACCACAATGCTCGTGACAAAAAATCGTTTGTTAAAGAAGTAAAAGATCATTTCAAAATTAAGTAAGGAGAATTTAATTTTATGGAAACAGTTATTACCGGAATAAATGAAAAATTAAAAGGCAAGAACGAAGAACAAAAAGAAGCCATCGAATCTTCGATGAACACGGATATCCTTATTTCCGCTGGAGCCGGTTCAGGAAAGACAAAGACCCTTTCAACTAGAGTTGCAGTCTTAATCGAAAAAGGCCTTATCGAACCATCAGAATTATTAATCCTTACCTTTACTGATAATGCAGCTCATGAGATGAAAGAAAGAATAATTTCTGAAATTGAAAAAGACGAACACGAAGATAAAAAATATTACAAAGCTGAGCAAATGTATTCCTCCCACATTCAAACGTTCGATTCCTTTGCTTCATATCTAGTAAAGTCTTATTCATCTAAATTAGGCATAGGAGATAACATCCTAAACGCGCCAGAAAACATCATTGATGCAAAAACAAATTCTCTCTTAGATGAAATCTTCAATGAGTATTATTCGTCAGAGGAAAAAAGAGAAAAAATCGTTAAAACTTTAATCAAGTTCTGTCTCAAAAAAGATGCTGATTTAAAAGAAATCGTGGCAGGCGTGTATCAATCTTGGAATAAATTTACCCCTGAAGCAAAGAAAGATTTCGTTGATAATTATGATGAAAAATATCTAACATTAGACTTCTTTAAAAAATGTGTTGATCAATTCGTTTCTGAGAGCAAAAAGACAATCGAGAAATATCTTTACAGACTTTTTGTTGAAATCAAATATAAGAGTTATTATGACGATGAAGATGATTATCATTTAGATGATATTGAGAGCCTTTTCACGACTAATAGTGACATGATTTTTGGACGTGATGTTAAAAACGTTGATTACACCAAAGATTCAGAAGAGGAAGAATATGTTGTCCCTGTTTTTGAGGGATTAAGAAGTCTTCTTTCCTATGATTCTTATGATTTCATCGTGCATGTTCAAAATTTCCACGAAGAGAATAAAGATCTTGAAGGACTTGCATCATCAAGAAAACGCGATATTGCAGTATCTATCTTCAAGGATTTTGCCAGAGAGAAATTCTTTAATTATTGTTTTGACTTTGCTCCAACATTTAATGAAGAATGGAACAAATTCATCTCTTTCAAAGATGATATTCATTTAATTCTTGATATCGTTAGCGAAATCGATAAGAGACTTTTTGAATATAAGAAGATGAATAATTTCTTCACTTTCCAAGATATCCAATCTTTAGCCTTAAAACTTCTTACCATGCCTGAATATGAAGATGTAGCAGAAGAAATAAGAACGCGTTTCAAATACATCATGGTTGATGAATATCAAGATACGAATGATTTCCAAGAAGATTTCATAAATTCCCTTTTAAAGGAAAACAAGCAAGGAAACAGTTCTCATATTTTCTGTGTCGGGGATGCTAAGCAATCCATTTACGCTTTCAGAAATTCCAATGTCAAGCTCTTTAGAAATAGACAATACGACTATGCTTCAGGAGATGGGGTAGAGAAAAAAGTGATAGCGATGAACAAGAACTACCGTTCTGCAGCTAAACTTTTAAATGATATTAACTGCATCTTCAAAAACTACATGACATTGAACCATGGCTCAATTTCTTACTTAGATGAAATGGAACAATTGAAATACGATTATAAAGTAGATTTATATGGCAAAACACCATATCAAGGTTTTGGAATCAAACGTATAGTTTCCCGTTCTGGCATCAATGATGATTACAAAGAAAGCTATGGTTCTAAGAGCGAATATTGCAAAATCTGGGAAGCAAAAGCAATCATCAAAGACATTAAAGACAAAGTAGAATCTGGATACTTAATATACGATCGCGCACATAAGGGCGACAATGGCGAAAAAACACGCCCATGCAAATATTCTGATTTTGCTATTCTAACTAGAGTCAAAAGTGGTTTTGAATTATATCAATCCCTTTTCAACGAAGAAAACATTCCATTAAACGTTTCAATCGACGCGGATTTACGTTCAATTGATTCAATAATGGTCTTGCAATCCATCGTAAAACTCATTAACGCCTTACAAAAAGGATCGTCAAGCAATGAGATTGCTCATTATTTCGTTTCTATCGCTAGAAGCTACGCATATGAATATGACGATCAAAAAATCTATGATTTGCTTAATTACGATTGCAACAAAAAAGGCGCTCAAGCAAAGATCGTTGATTTAAGTTCAATAAAAGAAGACCCTCTTTGGCTTCAAATTCAAACATTCATCAAAGAATATGAACATTCCACCTTTAGCAATATTTTCCTAGGCATCATTAATACTTTCCATATCATTGATAAATTACATAAGGTTGGGAACGTCGAAGATAACATCGCAAAGATTGAATCTATTTATAACATGGTTCTTGCAAAAGAAGAATCAGGTGAAGGTTTAGCTGATTTTGTTGAATTATTAGATAACCTTGATAAATACGAACTCGAACTTTCTGATTCCTCGGTCTATCAAAGTTCTAATGCCGTAGATATGATGACAATCCACGCTTCAAAAGGGTTAGAAAGAAAAATCGTCTACATGCCTGTTAGTTACAACAATATAGGTTCTAGTAGTAAGGGAGATACCAGCAACTATCTCTTTGATAGACGTTTTGGGATAATGTTACCTAATTTGTTAATCCCCGAAGGAAAAACAGAAGAAAGCATCTATAACCTTGCCTATAGGCATGCACAAAGTCTTCCTTCTGAAAATGGAACCGATCATGATGAACATGTACGTTTGTTCTATGTTGCTTTAACACGTGCTGAGAACGCCTTATACATTGTTGGTGATGATTTGAAATCTGAGGATTCAGATATTAGGGCAGAGACTCTTTATGGCATGTTAGCAACTTGTCCTCATTATCCTTCATTTGATAATGATTATCTTGCAAGAATTGTTTCTAAAGGCCTTTTAAAACAAGAATCACTTGATGGTTTAAATCAATTGATAGATAAGGTTAGAAACATCAAACGTCCATCATCGAAGATAGAATTATCTAAAGAAACAAATGCTATATATGAAGAGTTCTATAAAAAATATTATATCGATTACATGAAAGACTTATTGGATTCTAAGACTGATGATATTTTTGAGGTTCTTCTAAATAAATATGTAAGCGAATATATCACCGGATCTTTTGATACTTTAGAGATGGAAACGCTTAAAGAGATAGATGAATTTGTCCATAATTCTGAAATTGAGGATTCTTCTGAAGATGAGGGAGCAATCAAAATAAGCGGAGATGCAAGCAAAAAAGAAGAACAGCTTGTTGCATTTGGGAAATCATTAAGAAAAGCTGTTTTATCTGATAAGGCAAAAGAACGTGAAGCTGGATGGAAAGAAATAGGCTTTGGACCAAATACAACTAAACATACAAACTTCGTTCGTAGCGTCGTTGCTTGCTTTGCCAAATACAAAGACAATTGCGAGTCTTTGTATCGCATATCATATAAAACAAATGACTACGATGATGAGCTTCAAATCTATGATATTCCTTTCGAAGTTAGCGAAAGCGATACTCATAACGAAGAAGGAATAAAAGTAGTAAAGAGAATCGATATAACTCCATCTCAAAACATTATTGAATTTAAGGAAAGAATAAAAGCTCGTGCATCAAAAATAAAGTCAATCAAAGATGAAGAAAATGAAGGTGAGATTAATGATAAACTCTCATTTGGTATTGAACTACACCGTCTTTTAGAGATGCTTGATTTCACTAATCCTGATCTTTCATATATTAAGTCTCCTAAAGAGAAACAAATCATTGAAAATCTCTTAAAGAACCCATTGATGAAAGAGGCCTTAAGTGCGGATAAGGTTTTCTCAGAATATGGATTCTACGATGAGGCAAACCAAACGACTGGTTTCATTGATTTGATGTTTGTAAAAGACGGGCATTATACAATCGTTGATTACAAAACGAAGAACATCGATGATGAAGCGTACGTTGATCAACTTCGTACCTATCAAAGAAATATCAAAGAAAGATTCGATCTTGAAGATAAAGATATATCACTCTATCTTCTTTCTATAATCGATGGCGAAAGTAAGGAGATACCTACAACAGAAATATGGGAAGCGTAATTAATTTAAGAATATATTTTTCAATGCCTAGAGGATTAAATCTAAAGGGGTTTTACAATGCTTTTTTGGATTTTTCAAATAATGAAGCAAAATACATAAAAGAAAATATCACCGATAAAACTGACATATTTATCAAAAATTTGCCATTTGATAAGGAAATTTATCAATATCTCCTTAAAACTGCGTTAAATTCATCTAATGCCATGCCAAGAAGAAGGATTACTGACATGTCTTTAAGCCATGTTGATATTACTTTTGATGATGGTGAAACGATCACCAAATATCTTTTAGGTGATGAATTTTGGAAAACAGTTAATTCTTATTTAGCCATAGAGGAAAAGAAATGAAGATCATTATCATAAGACATGCAGAACCTGATTACGAACGTGATTCTTTAACCGAAAAAGGAGAAAGAGAAGCAAGACTCCTTTCTTATTATCTAAAGGATCATTATCCTCAAATCGATCATTTTTATGTTTCTACTTTAGGAAGGGCTAAACGTACATTTGAGGTTGCTACATCAAACAACTATTCTACAACACCAACCGATTTTTGCTCTTGGCTTGTTGAATTCAAAGGAAAGGTAAGAAGGAAAGAAAAAGATAATTCCTTCTGGAGTTGCTGGGATTTATTGCCGTCCGTTGTTGAAGAAGAAAAGATTCTTTATGCAAGTAATTGGAGAGAGGCAAATATAGTCAACGAAAAAGGTGCCACTATCCTTCAAGAATATGATAAAGTCATTAAAGAATTTGATAAGATTCTTCTAGATAATGGCTATAAGAGAAATGGTTTCCATTATGATGTTAATGACTCTAATCATAAAGTTATCGTTCTGTTTTGTCATTTTGGCATTGCATCCGTTTTGATGTCTCATTTAATGAATTGCTCGCCTTATTCTATTTGGCAAAACACCGTTCTTTTGCCTTCTTCAGTTACAGAATTTGTATCCGAGGAAAGAGAAGAAGGAATTGCTTCATTTAGGGCAAACAAGATTGGTTCTCTAGCTCATCTAGAATTAGAAAAAGAGCCGGAATCTTTCTTTGCTAGGTTCTGCGAATGTTACAAAGACGATACAAGACATAACTAAGGCTATAAATAGCCTTTTTCTTTTTCTTTTAAATTTGTAAAATATCTATAGTTTGTTTGGAGCTCATCATTATGAAAAAGAGTAAGTATAAAAACGATATTGTTAATTTGCCATTAAAGAAGAGAATCTCTCTTTTATCGGGGAAAGGTAATTGGCAAACCCATGAAATAGCTAAATATGATATTCCTTCAATTACGATGAATGATGGGCCTGCCGGTTTAAGAAAGCCTGCTGAAACTCCTGAAGAAAAAGCAAGGAAAGATATTCAAAACGATGCCTTTTTAGCTACGTGTTTTCCTTCAGCTGCATTGAATGCATGTTCTTGGGATCCTTCCTTGATGGAAGAATTTGGTAAGGCTATAGCAAATGAATGCAAAGCACATAACACTAATGTAATCCTTGCTCCAGGGGTAAATATCAAACGTAACCCTCTTTGTGGAAGAAATTTCGAATATTTATCAGAAGACCCTCTTCTCTCCGCGAAGATGGCTAATGGATTTATTAATGGATGTCAAAATGAGGGGGTAGGTACTTGTTTAAAACATTTTGCTTTAAACAATCAAGAAACAAGACGTTTCACTTATACTGCTGAAGTAGATTCCCGTGCTCTTCATGAGCTATATCTAAAACCATTCGAACTTGTCGTAAAGGAAAGCAAACCTTGGATGGTCATGGCTTCTTATAATCTTATCAATGGTTTTCATGCAACTTCTAATAGTTATCTTTTGAAAGATATCCTTAAAGGAGAATGGGAATATGATGGAGTTGTCGTCTCAGATTGGGGAGCAGTTGATAGAGTAATTGATTCTCATAAGAATGGCTTAGATCTTGAGATGCCTTGTTTTGATTATAAGGAACGTAACAAAGTTCTTTTCAAAGCAGTTAAGCGTCATCAATTGCCAATGAGTGATGTTCGTGATTCCGCATCAAGAATTCTTAATCTTGTAGGTAAATGCTCAAAGACAAAGATGGGTGAAGAAGCTAAAACTGAAGAAAATCACGCTTTAGCAATCAAGATGGCAGAAAAATCCATTGTATTAACGCAAAATGACGGGATATTACCTTTAGCTAGTTATGATGACGTATGCGTTATTGGCGCTTTCGCTAAACAACCACGTATTCAAGCTGGTGGTTCCTCCCATGTAGAAACGCAAAAATCCCTTTCTTTCCTTGATGTAATTAACAAAGGACGTGAACATCCCGTTCCATATGAACCCGGTTATTCTTTAGATGAGATAAGCGAAGATGCTAAAAAGGCCATGAATTTTGATGCCTGCGATTTGGCTTCAACTCATAAAAAGGTCATTCTTTTCCTTGGCGTTCCAGAGATTGATGAATCAGAAGGATACGACAAAGAAAGTATGCGTTTACCAACTGAGCAATATGCTTTATTTGAGAATATTAGCGCAATAAATGATAACGTGATTGTCGTTCTTTGCTCTGGATCGCCAGTTGAACTTTCGGCAATTTCCCGCGCAAAAGCCCTGTTAATTACATATCTCTATGGTGAAGGAGGATCTGAAGCTCTTTCAAATATCATCCTTGGAGAAGTTAATCCTTCAGGAAAACTTGCTGAAAGTTGGCCTATCCGTTACCTTGATGTCCCTTCATCCACATTCTTTCCTGGAAATAATGATTTCTCTTTATATAAGGAAAGTATCTTTGTTGGATATCGTTATTATTTAACGGCTGAAAAGAAAGTCCAATTCCCATTTGGATACGGAATTTCTTATACAAAATATGAATACAAAAACTTAAACGTATCTTGTAAGAACCTTGAGGAAGGAAAAGAAGTCAGTGTTGGCTGTGACATCATCAATATCGGCGGAAGAAACGGTGAAGAGATCGTTCAACTATACGTTTCTCCGTTGGACTCTGCTTTATATCAGCCTAAACGCGTTTTGAAATCATTCAATAAAATTGCCATTAAGGCATGGGCTGGAAAGAGCGTTAAATTCAATCTTAAATTTGATGATTTTGCTATTTGGTCAACCGAGAAAAATAGATTTGCCGTTGAAGATGGAGATTATCTTTTAGAAATAGGGTCTTCATCTGAAGATATAAGATTAAGCGTAAAGATTCACGTCAAGAGTGATTTCAAAGCGAAATCTGAGACTTTCCATTTGCCTAATTATTATAATGTTTCACCTAAAAGACCGTTCTCTTTGGTTGATGATGAGTTCACCTACCTATTAGGAAGAGATTATGTTAACGATCTCCCAAATAAGAGCAGAAAAATAACAATCAATTCCACATTCGGAGAAATTGCAGATACAAAGATAGGTAAAATAGTCATCAAAGAATTTAAGAAGAGATTTGCCGTTCAAGCGATAAACGAAAAAGGGATGGATAAGATGTTATCATCGCTTATGGAAACGCCTATCCGTTGTGCGTGCATGGGTGGGATAAGTGATAAACAAGCTTTAGCTCTTGTCGCTCTTGTTAATCATAAATACATAACATCATTATTTGAACTCTGGCGCGGAAGAAGGAAATAATTTCTTATGTGTTTTTTAAGAGTTGCTCTAAAAAAAGTTTTTGGACATAGGTATGATGGCTATCCAACTCTTCCTTATTACCATGCCTCAGATTTAGGGTTAAACGAGGAAAGATTCACTTTCAAAACAGAACATGGATGGAACCTTTCTGGCTCACGTTATTTTAAAAAAGATGGGGGTTTTATAGGGGTTATTGTATTTTTTCATGGTTTAGGAGATGGCAGAGCATCATATATCAAAACCATATCTATATTAGCTGAGAAAGGATATCTTGTTTATGCTTACGACAATACTGGATGCATGGAATCGGAAGGCAGGCAGATTTATTCCCTTGAACATTCTGCAATTGATCAAGAATATTTTTTTAGATGGCTTGATAATGATCCAAAAGCAAAAGGATTAAAAAGATATGCCTTAGGCCATTCTTGGGGAGGATATGGTGCGGCAATTTCAGCAAAAGATGAATACCATATTGAAAAAGTAGTTGATATTGCTGGATTTGATAATCCGCTTGATATTGCTTTAGACACTTTCTCAAAACCTCTAACAATAATTCTTAGACCTTTTATGTGGATAGCTCTTAAATCTCTTTGCCCAAAATATGGATGCCTTTCATCATCTAAGGTTTTAAGTAAATCATCTGCTAAAGTTTTATATATTCAAGGTGATGAAGATAAAGATGTTACGCCTAAACAAGGCTATGAGTCTTTGCATAAGAAATTTGGTTCTAACCCTCGTTTCAAATGGATCTTTGTCAAAGGACGTAAACATTCAGTATATAAATCTAAAGACGCGGAAGATTATGTATCGTCAATTATTTCTAAAGGTATTTTATCCCCTGAATCTAAAGAAAATATAGAGATGGATATTAAACGTGCGACAAATGAAAATAAGGAACTTTGGGAGGAGATTTTTGGATTTTTGGCTGAATAATCATTTCGACAAAATACATATTAAAGAGTATATTTAACTCACGCACTGATGGCGGAATGGTATACGCGCTGGTCTCAGAAGCCAGTCCGGAAACGGGTATGGGTTCAAATCCCACTCAGTGCACCATAGGAACGTATAGGCTTGATCAATTTTGTATCAGGCCCTTTTTTATTTTGGCAAAAATTCGAGAGTAATTGATAGGTGCGAAGCCTCCTCTTTGGCTTATTTCTCTTGAACTGTTATTTCTAGATCTTTCTAGATAAAAAGTTTTGATAAAATCTGATAAATCTTGAACAAACGATTTTTTCATTTCTAGATGTTTCTAGATAATTTCTAGATAACTTTTAGATGTTCTAGAAAAATGCTAATGAGGTTTTCTCGGCTTTAGCTAGAGGATATTGCAAATACAGTGATATCTTTTCACAATCACATGCTTCTAGTGGCCCAACGCTAGTTGATGTTTTAGACAAACTTATGAAAATGGAAATTGTTACAAAAACAAATCCAATCAACGAGGGAAATAAAAAGAGAAAACAAGCTACTATATTTCTGATAATCTATTTCTTTTTTACTGTAGATACTTTTTAAATACTTATCGCAAATCAGAATAATGGATTCAGATGCGTTCTATGAAAAATAGATTAAGGAGGACTTGAGGAACGATATGCCCTACCTATTTCTGAATGGATTTGCAAAGAATATCTAATAAGAAAAAACAAATTAGGACAAATTGAACCGACCTTTGAAAAAATAGGCAAGTATTATTACGATAAGCTCAAAGAACACCTCAATGGAGAGTTTGATGTTGTGACTTTTGACCCCAATTGATATATGTTTTATGAAGCTAAATTTAGGAAAAAGCCAATAACTGTTTAAATCGTAGATGAGGAAATAAAACAAACAAATTCTATTGGTTTAAATTGTTATAAATATGTGTTTATAACTCTAAATCTAGAAATGCATGTGGGAAACACGAAAATGTTGAATTTATAGATCTTGATGACTTCTTTGAAGAGAATTAGAAGATAATTTCGACATTATTTGAATATCAACCGATAAATTTTATTAATCTCTTAAACTTGTTTATGAACCAGAATATAACTAAGTTAAAGAAGGAGATTGAGTATGAACGTTGCTAAAGAGATTAAGGTAATTTGTGAAACGTTGAATTTAACGGAAACGGAGCTTGCTAAGGAACTTGGCGTCGCTTTTGAAACGGTTAATAATTGGTCTAACAATAGAAAGGTAATTGATCCAGATAATTTGGAAAAACTCTATTCTTATGCATACGATAAAGGCATAAAGTTCAATAATATTTACGAACAATTCTATAAAGAAGATTATAACGATAGCACCAGTGTAATCTTATTTCATGGAGCTAAAAAACCTTTTGAAATGCCAATCAATTTTGCTTCGCGCTCAAAAACCAATAATGATTTTGGCCTTGGATTTTATCTATGCGAGACATTTGAACAAGCGGCAAATTACATTAGTTTCCTAAACACATGTAAGGTTTATTGTTTCAAATCGACATTAACTGGTTTAAAAACCTATAAATTTGACGTTAATACCGAATGGATGATTGCAATAGCGTATTTTAGAGGCTGGATAGAAGATTATAAGGAAAACATATATGTCAAAAGAATATTGGATAAAATCAAAGATTGCGATGTGATAATTGCTCCAATCGCCGATAATCGAATGTTCGATATAATTGTAGATTTTATCGAAGGAAATATAACTGATGAGCAATGCAAACATTCATTAGCTGCCACAAATCTAGGGTTTCAATATGTATTAAAAACAAAGAAAGCCATCGAAAACACATCATTTATTAGAGAGATGTTCGTATGCAAAAAAGAAAAAGAAAAATGCGTTCAAAATAGGATATCTTTGACTGATAATGGCATGCAAAAAGTCAAGATGGCAAAAATTGAATATAAAGGCAAAGGAAAATATATCGAGGAGATACTGAAATGAAACCATTAAGTTCAATAGAAATTAAACTATGTCAAAAACAAGCGAAGGTATTCGAAGATTCTGTTTCCAAAACTGAATATAGCTCACCAATTTTCATTAGAAGATTCATGTATTCTTCAATAGCTAAATCATTTGATAACAAACTATATTTGTTTTCTTCAGAGACCGAAGATGATGTCTTTGAAACCTTAGAAGAAGAATTTGGCGAAAGCAATTATGGCAAAATTAAATATAGCCAAGATCAAATGTTTTGGATTGGATATGTTTATAGATGCATTTCGATAAAATACAACCTATCAAGCAAAATCGTATATAAGCTTTTCAAAGCGAACGAGATAGTTAAATATTACAATATTTGCCATACCTTCGACATCGTTGATGCGGCAGAAAGAATGATGGAAAGCGTCAATTATGATAATTCTCCTATAGAAAAAAAGGCATATAACATCATGAGGCGCCTCCTTTATGCAGAGATTTTGGAGGAATATCTAGGCAAAACAGTAAATGTGGTCATTGATCACCCGATAGGCTCTGATCATAATGGCGTATCATATAAGCAAAATTATGGATATGTTCCTGGCTTAAAGGGCTTAGACAATGACTTTCAAGACGCTTACATTATTGACGAAAACAAGAAACTAAGGAAGTTTAACGGGAAAGTTATAGCCATAGTTAGAAACGATGATTCAAAAGATAAATTAGTTGTTTGCGATAAAAATAAAATGTTTTCCAAAGAAGAAATAATGGAAAAAATAGAATTTCAGGAAAAATATAAAAAAAGCAAAATAATCATGAATATCTAAAAAGGGGATTGATAACGATTTTGTTTTAAAAAATAGTCTCGAATTATTATCATTTTTAGTAAATCATAATTTACTCGGACAAAACCGAATTGGAAGAAACCGAGCAAAATATGATTCTCAAAATTATCGTTACTTTTGGGATGTTTACTGGAAAAAAGAAGATAAATCAACTACATAGTTAAGGCGTTGAGAGAAACTCAATTGTTGTTTTTAGCATGGCTAATAACAGAAATCTTTTCTGAATAAAAATAAAGAGTCACACCAAATGAGTAAATAATAGTCAAAATAATGAATAACAAATCAATATAATTAGATGAAAAACAACCGACTACGATTGAAGAGGTAAGGAAAGATAGTACTCCAAAACGATAATATAAAGACAATGTTCCACTCTCATTGCTCTTTCTTAAAATGAAATACGTAGATATGCCTATAGCCAAAGAAAAAATGGCTAAGATAAATCTAAAGAAATATCTAATAAATCCATCGATGACATTTTCATAAAGAAGCCAATCCCCACTAAAAATATTACGACCTTCGATAAAACCGAAGACCAATGAAAATGCAATTACTAATCCACCGAATATGTATGCAATAATTTTCCCTATCTTTTTCATTGTTAGTTCCTCTTATATATTTGTTCACAAAAATCACTCGTTACAAAATCAGACACAATAACGCCTAAATTCTTTTCATTTTTTATTTGTTCTGATACCCAATTTTTTATGATTTTCGCCGTACTTCCCGCATATGTTGGCGGAAAAGAATTCAGAAAATAGCACGATGTGAAATTCAATGTCAAAGAATCGAGGCTGCTTTTGCTGTATTCAAAACAAGAAAGAATTTCCTTTTTCTTCATTTCTATATCTTTGATTTTGAAATAGTCTTGAACATGAAGGTTGCTCTCTAAAATATCAAACGTGTTTGTCGTTGCATCCGCATCATGTTCAATCCAACCATCATATGCAGGCAAACCAATACTATTGTCTTTATATCTTGAAACTAAATATATTTTTCCTCTAATTTGGCCTAATGTCTCAGGCAAATTACGATCTAAGTTCCATAAATCTGAATAATTAGCCAACTGTTTTTTCAAGCCTTCCTCGAATGTGATTGAACTGTTCTTATCTTGGCTTTCTTTTTTGATGGATATTATCAAGCCTTCCGATGGATGATTATTCAAGAAAGTTTTAAAATCATTTAAGACATTAGAAAAGTCTAACTTTTGGTCAACTATACCATGAACTACCTTTAATTCATCATCTCTTAGTTGAAGACGTATATCAAAGAATCTAACCCCTGCATTCAATTGATCAGCAATTGCTAAATCTTGACATTTCCCTGACAAATCCCCTATGGAATGCAAAGCGCCTGAATCGTGAGACCCTGGAATACTCATACTTGTCAAAGTCATTGAATCATCCAAATTCTTCATCCAGTCAGAACCTTTACTTGTTGATGATTTAGCGGTCAATGGCAACATGGCAAATAATGAAATAACTGCAATACCGCTAAAAATTGCAGAACCAATAATTAAATGTTTTTTCTTGTTCATAAGTTTCTATATTTAGTTATGAATAAAAATATAAGATACTGTTATATTTTTTCTTTACTTGTTAATAATACTCTAATTTAACCAATAGATAAAAGGCTTATTATTTCAAAACCCAATTCTTTCTGCATCTCTAGACAAACGCTTACTCTCAACATTAATATTTGAATAAGAATTTTGGAGATAAAGATGGCATTAGAGGAATTCATAAAAACGCATCAAGAGAATCAAGAAAAAGCTTAATCGTTTGTCGATTATTTATATGTTTTGATGAATAAACATGATATTAAGAATGCGTCTGATATCTACAAAAAAGCGTATATGTCTAGGCAACTATGGTCATCAATTATTTCAGGAAAATCTGCACCCTCTTTAAGTACATGTATTAAGATTGCCTTAGCAATGCATTTAGATAATCACGAATGTAAATATCTTCTAAAGAAAGCTGGTTTTACCTTATCTTCCACTAATAGATATGCTTTAATAATTCGCTATGCCATTGAAAATAAGATTTACGACATATCAGAAGTTAATTCTCTTTTGTTAGATAACGGATGTGAAGAATTCCTCTTGCTTTAATTGTCAAATCCAATTTGACCATTCTTTTCTTTCTCTTTTGTACAATTTTTCCGTAACTTGGAGGTAAAAGAATGAATAGATTACCCGAAATAAGAGAATATTTCCTAAGCTTAGGATATAGAAACGGAGATTTAGATATGAATGAGAAATCTTCAATTTCTTTAAGCGAGGAGATAATGCATTATGCACATAGAAACCAATATAGGAAGAATGGCGAGAAATATGAAAATCATCCTCTTAGATGCAGGCAAAATTACCTGAATTTAATTAGTTTTGCTATGGAAGGTTCAAAAATAAACGAAGAAAAATTAAAGGAAAGAAATATACCTTATCAAGGCGTTCAAGAAACGTGCTTACTTCATGATGTAATCGAAGATACTGATTTCACCATAGATGATTTAGAAGATATTTTTACTGAATGTGGTTTTAAAGACTGTTTTAATGCATTTATCCGTGATCCATTAATTAGACTCACTCATGTAAAGCCTGTTGATTATTGCTCATATATCCAAATATGTATGGCTAATCCAACCTCTGCGATATGTAAAATGATGGATTTACAAGATAACTCATCTGTTTTGTCTTTGGTGAGTTTTGATGAATACTCTTATCAAAGAACTCAAAAGTACTTAACGTGCCTATATTCCATTAACAACAAATATCATTATATTGAGGCCGCAAATCATCATTAAACCAGTGATAATTTGTGGAAAGTGCTTATTTTTAGCGTTCAAACATATATTTTTAGTGCAATAGGCTTTGTTTTGTGCATTAATAATTGAAAGAAATGAGGTATTTTTATGAAATATTGTAGTCATTGCGGAACTCAAATAATGGATGAAGCCGTAGTTTGTCCACACTGTGGTTGTTCAGTCGCCCAAGAAACAACATATACTGCAAAACCAGCAGATGACGGAAAAGAAACCATCAGATTAATAGCAAAAATATTTATGGTTATCGGTTGCGTTTCTGGAGCTTGCTTCCTTGTGCCTTTAGCATGGTGCATTCCAATGACAGTAATCTATTGGAAAGCATGCGACGAACACAGAGACGTTAGTACTGCATTCAAAGTCTGCTCTTTGCTTTTCGTTAATTTGATTGCGGGTATCTTAATGCTCGTTGATGATCAAGCTTAATTGTTAGTCAAATTTGATTCTACTGGAGGTGTGTGAAAACATGCCTCTTTTGTTTTATAGAGGCAAAAGTAATATACTTTCTTTTGCCTGTGGTTGTAGCTCAACTGGATAGAGCGCAAGCCTCCGAAGCTTGAGGCTAGGGGTTCAAATCCCCTCAATCACACCAATATGAAATGTAGGTTTGGTACGTATTATCAAACCTTTTTCTTTTTGAGAAGATTGATAAATATTTTTTATAACTTTCGTCAGAATTTTCTGAATGTTTTTATTGTGCTTTTCCTTAAAAAGACAATTTTTCTTTATGAATATTAAAAGCAAAAAATGCCGATAAATACTTATTTTGTTCCTAGACTAAAGTCTATTAATAGAATAAAGTCTAGAAAAAAGTTTCGATAAGAACTATAATTTTGATGTTATGAAAGCAAAAGATAGAAGATTCATAAAAACAGAAAAAGTTATTCAAAAATCAATGATAAATTTATTGTGTGAAATGAATCCTGAAGAATTACAAATTGAAGATTTGGTGTATGAAGCTGATATTAATAAATCAACATTCTATTTACATTATCAATCTTTAGATCTTTTAGTCTCAGCTCTAGAAGATGAACTAATTTCTGGTTTGACAGTAAAAATGAATGAGTTAGAAGAAAATATTTCCCGAAATACTTTTTTTGAAAAAATTTTTGAATTTCTGAAAGAAAATCAAAAATTGGCAAAAGCCATACTTAACGCATCAACTTTTAGATTTAATACAAAAATTGAAGACTTTGGAAAAACATACTTGATACCCACACCAGCAAAGAAGAGAAATAGAATTGTTTCAAATGTTGCATTTTTAGAAGCTTCATTAATTCAAAGTATTGTATCTGTTTACAGAGTGTGGATCTTTGATTCTTGCAAATACTCAGTTGAAGAACTAACACAGAACTTAGTAGAAATTTGCGGTCTTTCAATATATAAGGATTTATATAGATAGACCTATCTAACGAACATATCTTATTTTTGGCTCAAGCATTTTAATTAAGAAAAGTAGAAGTGCCTTAACGCTTACTTTCAAAAAAATACAATTTATTCTAAAATCTATTTAGAGAGTATGAATTTTGTAACTAGTTATTTTGATGCGTATTATCTCCAACGACAAGCAGGCGTTGCATTTATTGTGATGCAGGTTTTTGCTACTTTTGGAATAGCTCTTTTATTCTTTGAAGATATAATAAAAAAATCTCATCCAAGAGTTCGTATTAATAAAATTTTGTTTTCTTTTATTAAGGGTTTAGGAGTGGTTGCAACTCTCTATATATTGACATTCTCTCTATCATCTATTGCACATCAAATAATTGTTAATAACAATTTGTCATTTTACTGTCTTAACTACTTCGTTTATTTTCCTATATTAGTCAGTGTCTCTTTTATTAAATTAGATAAAATTTTAGAGAGGTTTGTTAGGTGTTCTTGTCTATACAATGCTCTTACTATTGCACCAACACTTTCTCGCTTTATCTCTTTTGTTTGCTCATCTGAGGTGTATGGATTTAACTTTGAATTCTTTGATACTTTCTTTTGTACTCTGTTTTTATTTGCAGTTATTTGTTTTCTCTACGTTCTTAATTCCGAAACATTTGAAAACAAAAATACCATCTCCGCTTGCTTAGTTATTTCTATTGAGATACTCGTTCTTATCGCTTCCGCATCAAATGATCCAAGCTTCTCAACTACTGAAAAATTAAAGATTAAGCACATCGTAATATTTTCTGGTTTGTTATGTGCATCTTTATTCATTTATCTCTTCCATTATGTTAAACATCGTAGTCAAGAGAAAACCTTAAGCCTTCAAAGGCAGGCTTTCGCTAAGAAAAATCAAAACGAGATGATTCAATTATCCTTAGAGAATGATAGTCAAATTAAAACAATGCAAACAAAAATGAACCAGCAATATCGTATGATGGCATCTCTTTTAGAAAAAGAAGACTATGCTAAATTAAAAGAGTATTTCGCTGATATCTCTGAAACTTCATTTGTTCCATTAACCTTTGTCGACTGTGGAAATAATGCCATATCATGTATTATGAATATTGAGATAGCAAAGGCTAAGAAAGAAAATATAAAAATACATCACACAATCCTTGTTCCTAAAGGAGATATAGGTATTGATGAATATGATCTTTGTTCGTTTTTCACCAATCTAATTGATAATGCAATAGAAGGAACATCAAGAAACAAAGAGAATCAAAGCAAGGATATATATGTGGATATTTCTTATCAGAAGCCATATTTGATATCTGAAATAAAGAATCCAACGGATTTAAAAACAAATGAACTTGGAAAATCGATTGCTAGAACATCAAAAGAAGATGTCAAGCTTCATGGATATGGAAGAAAAATAATATCATCAATCGCTAAGAAATATGGCGATGGGATAGTTAATTATTCAATTGAAAATGGAAATTTCATTGTTAAATCAATGTTACTTGGAGGTAAAGAATAATGGAAACAGGAAAGATCACTTTTGCTCTTGTAGACGACGATAAGGATTCTATCGATATTATTGCTGCAGCACTTCTAGAAGCCTTTAAAAAGCATAATATCGTGCCTTCCTACAAGAAATACTTCTCTGCTGCATCTTTTCTAGCGGATTATAAAGATAACCCAGTTGATGTGTTATTCTGTGACATTGAGATGCCCCAAATGGATGGCATTGAACTTTGTAAGAAGATTCCTCAAGAAAACGCTCCAACAATCATATTCATCTCCAATCGTGAAGATAAGGTTTTTGATTCTCTAAGTGTTCATCCTTTTGGATTCATAAGAAAGAAGAACTTTCTTAAGGATATTTCTGATGTTATAGATAACTTCTTAGAGACCCTAAAAAGGAAAAATAAGGCAAGCATAGTATTAAAAACGCTCAATGAGAAGAATGTTGTAATAGAAATAGAAAAGATAATGTATGTCGAATCTTCTAGAAGACATCAATACATTCATTTAAATGGAGTAAAGGAACCTCTTGTAACGACCGCATCACTACAAACTCTTTTTGATGAACTAAAAGATTATGGTTTCATTCAAACTCATAAAGCAGTAATCGTTAATTACATATATATCTACGCGATTCTTGTAGATACTGTCAAATTGAAAAACGGTGAAGAAGTATACCTTTCAAGAAGAAAGGCGAAGGAAGTAAAAACTAAGCATCTAGAACTCCTTCAAAGCACGACCAAGATTCTATTCTAAGGGGTTTTCAATGGGCTTTTTTGGATATTTTGAAAAATATTATATCAATCTATCATTTGGCTGGAATTACATTGTTTCCATGCTTATTTTGACAATTGAGATAAGTTTGGTGATGAATTCATTCAAATACAATCTCAAAGGAATCCTTTTCAAATTACTTGATTGCATTATTACTTTTGGTATTGAAATATTCATTTTCTGCCTTGCCGAATTCTTGCTTGGCTCCCATCAATACATCAACTATATTTGTTGGCCAATAATTATCTTTTCCCATGCTTTCTATTTCTGCCACTATAAAGCCTTTGATAGATTATCCAAAGGCTTATGCCTAACAATAATCCTTTATCTAGAGCCAATGATATCAAGTTCAATTTGTGATTTATTTGGCATAACGAATTTTCCTGTTGCAACAACAATCTTCACAATCATTTTTGCTTTAGCAACATCGTTTTTCATGCCAAAGTTCACCTTGAAGAAAACGGAAAAGATCAACTACGTGTGTCTTTTATTGATGATATTCTTAGTTGCTTTCACTATCGCCTTTATCATCGTTGATCTTCCTGAAGGAGAAAAATCTCTTAACGCTTGGTCACATTTTACAATATACATATTGATCGCTACATTTGCTTTGATCTCCTATTATTATTTCTATCGTTTGAATGTTGATTTCAATAATTCGTTGCAATCCCAAGCTCTCCTAATTAGAGAAGAACAAAACCGTTTAGCCTTAGAGACATCTAGAGCCAACTTAGAAGACCTTAGAAGAAGAAGACACGATATGAAAAACCAATACCAATATATGCGACTTCTCTTAGAAAAAGGCGAAAAAGATCAATTGAATCTATTTTTCCAACAAATGGTAAAAGGAACTGAAATTTCAAAAAACCCTAGTGAAACCCCATCAAATCATATCCATATATTTCAAAATAGACTCCAAAACACTTATCCAGAATCTTCTTTCATCTTTCATGATAATATCACAAATGACGCAAATGATTATCTTATAGAAATAGAAGATACTCTTTTTCTCTTAATAAAGAAGAATCTCCAAAAAGGTGAAAACGAGATATGGCTTGAAGGAGATAAAAAAGAGCTTTTCCTTACGTTCAAAATCAGCGATAAAAATAAAATGGTAGAAAAAATATCTAAAGGTGAATTAGAAATAGATCCATTTATTGAAGAGACACAAAAAGGCACTTATCTAACATACAAGATATACAAGAAAGAGAATTAAGGCCGTTCACGCAAAAAAGATTGCCGTTCATTCGTCATTCAAAACACGTTATAACGCTTAAATGTCATCTCGTTCCGATGGCGTTACTTTTTAATGTAAGCGCTTTTACAATGTAGCCACAAAGCAAATGAAAGCTAGCATCATTTGCCAAAATAACAATTGTTTTGAAAGGAAACACAATGAAGAAAAACAAGAAGTTTATACCAGGAATGGTAATTCTTACAACCCTTGTTGCTGGTGCAGCCGTCTTCAGTGGCGTAGTTGGTGCCCAATCTGGCACACTTGCCGAAAAATACGGAACGACAACAACAAAAAATGTTGATAGAGCTTACACTCTTTCAGAAGGTACCGACGTCAACACTCGTTTAGAGGAAGAAGGAGCATCCTTACTTGTAAATAAGAACAATACCTTGCCTTTATCTTCTTCAACTAAGGTAACAATTCTTGGTGCAGGAAGCCATAACTATGTTCAAGGCGGAACGGGTTCAGCAGGTGGTAAAGATGACTCTAACACAGCCATGATGGATACAGCCTTTGAAGCAGCAAATATTGACTACAATTTACGTGCTTGGGAATGGCTTGATAACGCCTTAGGAAATGGTGCTGATGTACATAATGGAACAGTAGATACAGAGTACCTTGCCGATGAAGACAAAGGAAGAAATTTTGACTTCACTAGCTACCGTTTTGTTAATGAATTCTCTAAAGCAACATACGAGCAATTCGTCAGCGATGAAGTCATTGGTGATTACAAAGACGTTGCAATCGTAACCTTCTCCCGTTCTGGCGCAGAAGGCGCTTCCCCATCTCTTGATTTTGACGGAAACAAAGATACCACAACAGGAAAGGTCTATCTCGAACTCCAAGAAAACGAAATCGATCTTCTTAAATTCTGCAAAAAGAAATTCAAAAAGACCATCGTTCTTGTTAACTCAGCCGTACCAATGGAATGCGGATTTGCTAATAACGATGAATTCAACGTTGAAGCAGTCCTTTGGATCGGACACCCTGGCGAAGCTGGTATCAATGGGGTCGCAAAAATCCTCTCTGGAAAGGTGAACCCATCAGGCCACGTCGTAGATACTTGGACAGCTGATATGTCAACGAATCCAACATTCTATTCCGCTGATGATCAAACCTATTCCAACATTGAAAATAACAATACAGGTCGTAAATACTACGAATACAACGAAGGCATCTATGTCGGCTATAGATATTATGAAACTGCCGACGCAGCCGGATATTTCGATTCATCTTCATTCAAAGCCACGAAATTCAAAGGCAACCTCAATCAAGGAAAATACTATTCCGACACAAGCGTTAATGGCAGCTATGCCGAGCAAAAAGAAAAAGGACCTCAAGCAACATATTCCGGATATGAAGATGTTGTTTCCTTCCCATTTGGCTATGGCTTAAGCTATACGACATTCGAACAAAGCGTTACCTCAAGTGATGTTAAGCTCGAAGCACATGGCGAAAACTCAATCACAGTTAAAGTCAAAAACACCGGATCTGTCGCAGGAAAAAGCGTTGTTCAAGTCTATATGGAATCACCATATGGCGAAGACTCTTCCCTAGGTATTTCCAATGTTGGCCTAGAAAAAGCAAAAGTAGTCCTTATTGGATTTGCTAAGACTAGCGAACTTGCCCCTGGTGCATCAGAAGAGGTTAAAGTGGAATTCTCCACCGACGATCTTGCTTCCTATGATGAATTTGGCAAAGGAACCTATGTCTTAGAAAAAGGCAAATATATCTTCCATGTTTCTCCAAACGCTCATGGTTGGGCAAATGAAGATGCCTTTGGTAAAGACTATGGCACGGTTGAAACAACTCTTTCTTCAAGCATCATCTATGGTGTTAATGGCGTTGGCAAGAGAGTCGCAACGCATAATGGCATCACTGTTGAAGAAGGAAAAGACGTCACCAACCAAATGAACGATATTACCGCTGGAGATGGCGCGATGCTTGTTAATGGCGGAGCTTCTGGCGAATACAAATTAGGATATCTCAGCCGTAAAGACTTTGCCTCAGGCATGAAAGAAATCATGTCTTTCCAATCTGATGACTATACGGGCAAATATTCCGGAAATGGCTATGTTTGGTCAGCTGATGGAAACGGCACAACCCCAACAAAGACTGGCGTTAAGAGTGCTGATGGCTCCTTAATGCAAAGAAAAACTGCTGATAATGTCAAAGAGCAAATCGAACTCAAACCAAAGAGCATCGAAGTCAATGGCGTTTCAGAAGGAAAAACATACAATTACGCCTCAAATCTTGCGGACGGAATCTCCTTTGGCGATAAAAAGACCGAAAAGAAACTCTATGGCTATGGTAATGACGCTTACGAAAATGAGGCAACAACCTACGAAGGAAAGAGCGTTGATGATCAATCATATCTTGTTTCCGATGCCGGAGTTGAAATCAAATTCGGTGCCACATATTACGTCGCACTCGATGGAAATGGCGTAACCGCCAAAGCTTCTGATGGCTATGTTGAAATCTTCGATACAAAAGAAGAAGCAGCCAAAAAAGGCACTGCAACAAAACTTCAAGTCAACCACATGGCTGGCGTTCCTGAAGGTGATTTCGCAAGATGGGACAAACTCGCAAATGAATTAACCTTCTCTGAAGCGGATAACCTCATTGGTGATAATGGTTGGCATTGCCCTGCCGCTGAATCAGTTGGCAAGAAATATGCTCTTGCAACCGATGGCCCAGGTGAAGCAGGAAATGCTCAAAACCCAGATTGCACCTGGTGGAATTGCGCGGTCATAATCGCTGCAACATGGAATAAAGATCTTGCTAAAGAACAAGGTGTTGCTTATGGTCATCAAGACCTTCTTAACAACACTCCATATGCCTATGCTCCCGCCATGAACACTCACCGCACCCCATTTGGCGGACGTGACTTCGAATATTATTCAGAAGATGGTTTCATTGCTGGTGTAATCGGCGGAAGCGCAGCCGCTGGAATGGAATCAACTGGCTTACATGTTTTCATCAAACACTACGCCTTAAATGATTCCGATACAAACCGTGGTGGCGTTTGCACTTGGGCTGATGAAGCATCAATCCGTGAAATCTACGCCAAACCATTCGAAATTGCCACTAAATATTACAAAGCAGACGGTATCATGGGTTCTCTTAACCGCATGGGCATGGCTTGGGCACACACTGGTTTCTATCAAGCTATGACTAGAGACGAATGGAAATGGGGCGGAATGCTTGTCACCGATGGAGATGGCTCCCGTTCTGATACATACAACAACTACTCATTCTGGACGATGTGTAACCAAGGTTGCATCTTAGGAAGCGGACAACTTTCTTCGAATACGACTTATCGCAGCGTTGGCAAAGAAGGAGATGGCACAAACAACTACATCAAATATATTGTTCATAGAATCGGCAGAAACTGCCTCTATCAATATAGCCATAACATCGATGCCCTTAACGCTAACACCATCACAACACCAAATTACACAATGCCACTAGCCTTAATAATTGGCGTTGACGCAGCCTTACTTGTCGCTGCAGGAGTCATTCTCTTCACGATGGTTCTTCCAAAGAAAAAGAAAACGAAAAAAGCTAACTAAAGGGGTAACTTATGAAAAAGAATAAATTAAGCATCTTACTTTGCCCTCTATTTATTGGAGGCATTGCATCCCTTGCTTCATGCGGAAGCAAAACTCAACTAGACACTCCAAAGAATATCTCTTACGACTTCAACACAGGAAAGGTGACCTTTGATGCAGTAGAAGGAGCAACAACCTATACAGTTGGCGTTTCTGAAATCATCAATGATGTGACTGGAAAGAAACTTGAAGACATCAAAAACTCCTCAAAAATCACAGTCGATGGCAAAGAAACCTACGTTTGGGCAACGCAAATTGGCTCCCTTACCTCTCTTTCCGATAAAGATGGAGATGGCAAGGTTGAAGGAAAAATCGTCTATCGTTCCTTCTCTTCAACGGCTTCTGATGCTGGGCAAGTCATCAAATGCACGGCCATTCCTAAAGGAGACTTTGTCCTCACGGTTATGGCTGATAAAACTGATTCCTTAGCGGGCTCAGAATATGGCATCATCAAGTTCTCAAACAAAGGTGCATTAAAAGATCCAACAGGATTTAGTGCCACTTTCACCGAGGATAATAAACTTTCTATCTCTGAAGCAAGCAACTATTACATTAATTCTCTTTCCACAAACGGAATGCCAGAAAAGATGGAAATGATTGTCAAAGAAGATGGAAATGTCCTTGAAACAATCTCCTTTGATGATTTCTCCTACACCAATTCCGTTATTGGACCAGCAAAATCTTATAACTTCACAAATTCAACCGTTACTACAAGTAAAAGCGTTGATAAAACGAAGAAAATCACTGCCACAGTCCAAGCAAAAGGAAATGGCGATAGCAAGACTGATTCTGCTGTTTGTGATGTAAACATCGAAACAACCACACCAGCTCTTGAATATGCCACAAAATACGATTGCTCTGGCTCTGGTAAGGCAGGAGATATCACGGTTAACGTTAATGTTGGCGTTGATTCAGCAAATAAAGCAATCTTTGGCTTAGAAGCTAAGGTTGGTAACGTTGTTGTTGCTAGAGAAAGCGGAACATATACCGTTGATGGCGAAGTAACCGATATCGATGGTAAAAAGACCTTTGAAGAAGGAAAAGCCCTCACATTCACGACTGAAAAGAGCGATTTAGCCACCAAAGTCATGAACGGAAAGACTCTTACAGTCACAAAGATCGAGACTGAAGGTTGGGGAGGAAAACAAACCAACTGGGGCTTACTTGGCGAAGGCTTTGCCTATAACGGAAGTGCATTCTCCTTTACTGGAGTTGCCTCCTCTGGCGGAGGATTCGGTCCTGGACCATTCTAATAACACTTAACAAACGGGGGGCAAACAAGCGTCAAAAACTTGTTTGCCTTTCTTAGGAGTAAACAAAATGACAGACAAACAAGAAATTGAAATAGAAGAAGAGGAAGAGGAGGAAGATGAGCCTCGAAATCCTGATTCATCATTCTCTCTTTTCCTTAATAAATTCTTCCATCATGTTGACCGTGGGTCACATCTAAGAAGCGAAGTCCTTTCTGGCATCGTTCTCTTTTTAGTCTCAATTTGCATTCTTTTTGTTAATATGCAGATTGTCGGACATTTCATCTTAGGAGACTTAGAAATCTCCACCTCGCCACTCGATCCAAATTCTATTGCAGCTGCTAAACAATATGTCGTTCTCTATCAAGGAGCAATAATCATCTCTTTCGTATCAGCAATAGTTATTGGCCTATTTGCTAACCTTCCATTCATCCAACTATCCTTAATGGGCTTATCATCATCCATAATCGGATTACTTGGAATTGGAAATGGCTTAACATATTACAATTTGCTTTTCATTTCCTGGATATCTTCTATTTTGACAGCCATTCTAACTGGTGTTCCTCAAATCAGAAAATTCCTTCTAAAAGGCCTTCCTAAGCCTCTATTACATGCCTTGCCAATGCTTGGAGGAATATTACTTATCCTTCTTGGCACTAAGTTAAGCGGATTCTTTGGGGAAGTGAGTTATTCGACTGGTTCCTTAGCAACGAATAATGTCGGGTTTACCTCCTTTTCCCTCTCTTCCCTAAAGGGTCCAACGTTTATTGCCTTCGTTTCTTCGATCGTTGCTTTCATTGCTTTCTTTATTTTTAGGACAATGAAATTAAAACATCCATTTGCCTTCTCTTTCTTCTTGGGATTTGGCTTATTCTTAGTTGTTGAAATCATTCAAACGGCAATTGGTGGCTTCTCCACTGCCGATGAAACATCCTACATCAACTTCGGAAGAATATGGCTTATTGCAGGCTCCCAAGCCTCAGATAAGACGCCATTTGGTGATTCATACCTCACTTATGGTATGGAAGGATTAAAAGAAATCTTTGGCAATTTCGGCTTAGTCTTTAGCAAAGGCGCAGATTTTAGCGGCTATAAGGGCAATGCAATCTTATTAATCATTGGGAATGTATTAACATTAACTCTCTTCAATCTCATTGATACTCAAAGCGCTCTCCAAGCAGCAGAAGAAGATCTTTCAAAAGGAAGAGAAAACCCTCTTGATTTCTCCAGTAATGATTCAGCTAGACTTTATTGGATCAATGCAGGCAGTAATTTCATCGCACCATTATTTGGAGTAGGTGTTGTAACATATTCAAAAACATCGATATTAGCTAGCAAAGATGAGGCAAAGAGCGGCATTGTCCCGCTTGTTGCTGCGATTGGTTTCTTGATTTCCCTATTTACCCCAGCCTTAGCCGCGGTAATGGCTTCAGAAACGTACGCCGTAACATCAATGAATGAATTTAACTATTTTGCTTACGGAAATGGAGGATTTATCTATCTCATTCAAGGCCTTAAATTTGGCTTCGCTGATGCAATCTTAGCCTTGATTGGCGTAGTAATGATTGAGAATTCCGTTCGTCTTCTTATGAAGGATGAAAAGAAATACATCCTTGTTGGAGGAGCCTTATTAACATCCCTAATCTTCTCTAATTTAATGGTTGGTTTATTCCTTAGCTTACTCACATATCTCTTAATAAACCTCTTTGAAACAGAAAGAGTTGAAGGAGAAAAATACGTCATAACCCTAGGAAAAGCCATAAAAAACAACGTTAAACATATCGAAATACCTGTAGCTTGCATGCTAGTTATCTCTCTCCTAGCTATCATCTTGTAAGCCTCGTATAGAAAGATCCCTCAATAATCCCCTAATATAACATCAATAACCAACAAATAACCTTCCTTTGTTAGTTTAGGTGAAGTGAACCCCAAAAGTTGGACCGAGGGATCGGGAAGACCTGAGGGGTTTTTA
>CAVIBR010000019.1:0-29119 GCA_963641445.1 Bacteroides uniformis | reverse complement strand
AGTTCGCGACGTTCTACGAGATAGAGTCTGCCGGCACCCCAGGGCAGATCAACGCATTCTACGCGAGGGCTATGAGATCCGACGACAAGGCGGACTGCGAGAGGAACCACGAGATCGTCAGATACGTCTTTCCAAAGGGAAAATCGCTGGACCAGATCAGCCAAAAGGATGTCGACGACGTTTTCGACAACATCAACTCATTCGTGAGGGAAGGCAAGGGCGACAGGACGCCTTATGAGCTCGCGGAGCGGGCACTGGGCAAGGCGTTCCTCGTCGCCCTTGGCATAAGCAAAATAGACAGGAGGAAGGTTAACTTAAAACCATTAATTTAGCCTTCCCCGACGGCGAACCGACCGAGGGCAAGCAGTCTGTAAGAACTTTCGCGATTACTTAGTCACAGGAAGCGCGGATGCCCTTTCGGGTCGCCTAAATTATTGACAATCCGCCAAAAAAGGTCAAGAAATGACAAAGTAATCGCGAAAATCGCGCACAAAACGCCAGATCGCATCAAAACATCAACATTTTTTGTACTTTACTTTGTCAAGTGACCAATTTTCTTTAAAAGTTCTTGTTTTTCACTATCATTGAGGCAAAAAAAGCGCCTTGCTTAGAAGACGCTCTAAACGGATTTTCCCTTATTTTGATTCAAGTTTTTTCTCAATTGATGTGAATAAGTCACCAACAGTTTTGAATGAAGCAAGTTCTTCGGTTGCAAATTGGAAACCATACTTGTCTTCTAAATCAAGGCAAAGTTCAACGACATCAAGGCTATCTAAGCCTAAGTCTTTAATCAATTTGTTATCATCGATCGATTCAACGTGGAGTTTTTCACAAAACTGTTTTCTAATTTCATTTACTTGATTTGCACTCATAATCATTTATAACCTCATAGTGTCCATATTATAAAGCCTTTTGACCATAAGAGAAATAACCCATTTTAAAATTAGATGCTAATATGTGCGCCTGTTTGCGTAATAACATTTCCGCTAGCATCAACATTGATTTGGCTGTTAACTGAATCTGCTGTTTTTTTGAATGCTGGTACAACAGCGGCAGCAATAACGCCGAATGCAGCTAACGTTAAAATCATACCTAATAATTGGCCTTTAAGTTCGCTCATTTTTCTTCCTCCTTTCTTCTCAACCTCTATATCCTAGAACCACGGTTCGATTGATACTTATTCTTTTGACACTCTGATCAAAGGAGAACGTCTTATAATTCGTGAATACAACAAACGAGAATACATCTCCTTCTGCTGGAACATAAGAACTTCCATTTGTTGCAACTATATATGCCCTTTGCGATTGGACAAATCTTTTTATTTCTGTATTTATTGTCCATGTCTTCGTTATCATTTTTCCGGCCGTTATAGCCACAGAATCGATCTGCGCATATTTTGTTTGCATATTGCAAAGATCCCCCGCATAAACAAACATTGATAAAACAAACACTAACGACAATAAGAAACTAATATTGGATGCCATTTGAATATTCCTCCATTAATAGAACTACGGCAACTACAATTATCCCCATTGATAAAGCTGATGCTAGCATCGGAAGAAAGTTATAGTTTTCATATCTACTTTTTTCATCTTCTATTGATTTATTTCTTTTTGCATTTGATAGAGCCGTGAATAATGCGTCAAACTGATTCAAATACTCTTCTCCGCCACCTTCTATCGACATTTTATAAATCGAAATCATCACTTGTTTTATTTCTAAATTTTCAAAATTCTTTGCGAATTTGATGTATGGGGCTATGGATTTATCTTCATCTATTTCTTCGAGCATTTTTCGTATTAAATCCCCTAAGTTATCTGAACAGTAACGTAAGCAATCCTCTAATGCATTATATACAGGCCTTCCATTTTTAATGAATAATCCGAAATAAACAAACACATGAACAAACTCTTCTTCGAGATTTTTAGCTTTCTTTTTGATTATTTGTACTGGTTTAGTAAGTATTAGATAATCAAATGCCACCATAAATAGGGCGAATCCAATTGGCGCAAATACTTGCTTAGTCAAGAAATAAACTGCAATTCCGCAACCGATCAGCAACAGACTAACTGCGGTAAGTTCGATTAATTGCTTTTTGTAATTTAATCCCGCCTCTTCGCACAATCGTTTAAATTTGTTGCTTTTCTTTTTTTCTTTCATTCTTCATGACTCCCTTAAAATCTATTTTTTCCTTTGTTAAAGCAAAGGCGAAGATCACAAACGATCCGTACGCAATAACGAAATAGGTGAGAATAAGCATGATAAACATCATGTTTTTAATTAGAGATTCATAAAATGCAGATAATCCAAACCTCAATACGCTCATGACCAATAAACTCATTAGCCATAATGAGGAGAAGCGAATCAACGCTGTTGTTGCGTTTTTATCGCGCGTTATTCTTTCTTCTTCCAAGGAAGTGCATTCTCTAAGAAGAGGACCTGCTATATCTAAGATTTCCCCTCCTTCTTCTTGATATAATCTGATTATTGATAGAAAGACTTTATAGATATCAGATTGGAAATAACCATTTAAATATTCCAATTTCTCTTCAAACCCTTCTTCATTTAAAGATTCTAGTATTTTTCTTTCGCTTTCTTCTAAATCAAGCAAGGCATTCTCAAATGAAATCTCAAGAGATTTTGATGCAGATAAAGAGATGATGAAAGAATTTATAAATCTGTATGTCTCCTGGCTTTTCTTCATTCTTTTTAAATATTTGCTTACCAACTGTTCGATTATCAGCATAAATATCAATAAGCCAATAAGTAGAATTAATCCGGCATATAAGAAATTGTTAGTCAGTAAATAAGAAATTCCCCCAAAGACTAAAGATATGGCTATATAAATAAATATTCTATTCTTCATATTTCTTCCTTTCATAGAGGGAGACAAGTTTAAGGCTCTTCTCATCTAAATAGGAAATCGACTTTAAGCATCTTTTAACGCCCATACCTTCATTCATTTCTTTTTCTATATAAACGTAATATCTAAGATGATGGGCTATGTCATCCATTAATTCCTCTTTTTTAAGGTTTGAATTTCCCATCATTGCTAGTCTCGCCACACGATCTGGCATTGCGTTCACGTCTTTTGCATGAATAGTTGTTAGAATTGGATGGCCGGACATAGCGCTTGTTAGGGCATCTAACATCTCTTCTCCTCTTGCTTCAGAAACAACGATGTAATCTGGATTGTTTCTTAGCGCATTTTTTATCAATAGAGAGAAACTTGCGGCTTTTGGGCTTTGTTCATTTACAAGCCATGTATTTAAATCTAGAGAGGGTATTTCTAACATGTCTAATTCTTCAATATTGTCGATAACAATTACTCTTGAATCTTTCTTCATATGATAGAGGCAATATTTTTCGAATTCTGTTTTTCCAGATCCGGTCAATCCGCCAATTATGATTGATTCATCATTATTTAATAATTCATTGATTATTTTCCTGCTTTCATCATCCATAAAATCAGAATTGTCATCAATTAAGCACCCACTATGTTCAATTCTTAAAGAAAATGTATAAACTTTTTGATTTTTATTTCTAGCTAAAGAAGTATTGACGGCATTCAAACGATAAGAGCCAAATGAAACATCCAATATTGGGTTTAAATACGAGAATTGTCTCTCGGTTGTATTGGCTAATTGTCTAAGAAAGGTCCCCACTTCATCGTTATTTACCTCGATTTCACTTCTTTTGCGTCCTTCTTTATTAGTTACATAATAGATATTTGATCCGTTGTAGGAAATATCGGTAAGCCCTTCGGCTGAAAGAAGAGGATTTAAAAATGAATTTTCAAGAAATGTTATTGAATTTATAGCCATTTTAATTCTTCTCCTTTATGATGAATTTCTTTTGATTTGAATACATATACCCGGAAAAATACTCAATTTTGAAAGTTATAACAGTTCCTTTAAATCTATTCATTGCGGCGCCATCGACAATATATGGATCGGTTAGAGTTATTCCGTATTCATATTTGTCACTACTGTATTTTGGAGATAAGTTTGTTGAAAAATAATCGCTAACAGTAGAATTAAGCAAACTATAGACGAAGCATGGCCCAGTGTTAGCGGACGTTTGATTTTGTAAACCGTTCACACAGCCTTGAACAACTGAATAGTCCAATCCTTCAAACACTCTTCTCACCTTCCCTAAGCTCGATGTATATGAATACATTTGGAGACAAAACGTTACGACTACAACCACAAGAAAATAGTTAATCATGGGATAACCTCCTCAACGTAATAGTCGGAATTGGAATGAGAGCCAAAATAGTTCTTGCTCTTTGTATAAGAGAATGCTGCAGTAATATCTACAAGTCCTAACGGACCGGCGTTAAGTAGTTCAATTTGGTACTTAAATGTAACCGGTGCATTGCCATTTATCGCTGGGATTGGCACATAGCCGCTCACTCTAGAATATCTTCTATTATTTGCACTTTCTGGTATCGATTCTCTGAAATAAATGTTTCGATAGTCCGGAGTTACATAAAAAGGCATTCGAGTTCTTAAGACATAATACTTGCCGCTTTTAACGACCTTCAAAGGTACTTTGTATCCTTTTTTTCCATCAATTCCCGTGCTTAGTTCACCTAAATTGTAATATTCATATCCTTCATAGATGAATAAATTGGCATCTCCATCTTTTACGGCAAATGTTGGTTGATCAGCTCTAGTTAACCCATAGAATTCCATTTTTAGTGGTATTTCAAAATACGTTTGGTCAATTTCCCCTCTACTTTCATTTTGGAAATCACGCCAATCAGCAAAACTTCCTCCGCCAACGCATTCGACCGTTTTTGACCATTTTTCGCCCCCAAAGAAAACTCTCTTGTGGAATTCTTGCTTTGAGCCGTTATCTACTGAAGGATAGCAAAGATAATTGGTTGTATAGTGTCCTATGTTAAATCTGTAGTGCTGTCCTGAAGAATATGTCGTTGGAATTGTTATGTAATAAAATTTCCCTTGAGTACTATTGCCATGCTCATCGACGTAGAAGCCAAGATAAAAATAATTAGTATATATATTGTTGAGATACGTAGTAGAGATTCCGTGATCTTTTAATGCTTCAGAAAGAGAAATTGAACAATTAAAATACGTGCCTATATTCCCAGAAGTAAAGCCACTTTCATACACGCTGTAGTAATTACAGCCTGATTGAGAACTATTAAATTTCAACATTTGACCATAACAATAAAGTAAACGAATCTGAATTTTGCTTGTTGTATTTCGATAGAACCTAAGTGTCATTTTCCAAGTTGAAGGACTTCCAACAAGCGTGGGAAATTCAGTATTCGGGGAAAAATATCCATAGTTTTTGCTTATGTTATCGCAATTTTTCTCAGTTATGCATTCCGTGGCAGCCTTGTTTAATGGATGAACCTCTTCTGGATAAGTCGCACCAAAAAGCATTGGAAACAATAAGATAATAAACACAATTCCTTTTTTATTATTCATCTCTCTTTCCTCCTTCACCTATATAAAGACGTGGTTTTAGAAAAACGGACAAAAAAGAGAAAAAATTTCTTTAGAATTTTCCTTTTTTCCTATTTGCATTATAATATCCGCATGATTTTATTAATTGGAGCATCCGCTAGTGGAAAAACGGAAATATCAAAATTTCTCGGAATTAAATTTGGGATTGTCAAGGCTATAACCCACACAACAAGAGCTCCACGTCCAGGCGAAATATTCGGACTTGATTATTATTTCGTTGATGAAGAAAGTTTTGCTCAGCTAGAAAAAAGAGGAGCCTTTGTTGAAACAACTTTATATAATGGGTGTCATTATGGATGTTCAAAAGATGAAATTTCAGACGATAAGGTCGTTATAGTAGATCCAAATGGTTTAAAAGCCTTTAATGCTCTTAAAGATCCATCCATCGTTTCTTTCTATCTTGAAGCTTGCGAAAAAACAAGAGAGGAAAGGATGAGAAAAAGAGGCGATTCTCCTGAAAACATTGCAAGGCGCCTTGAAAATGACCGAACTGCGTTTTCTCAAGATAAAATCGCTGATGCTGATTACGTTATAAATACTGATAAAAAGACTCTTCTTTCTTTAACAAAAGACATTTATTCAAAATATCTGAAGAAATTAAAAGAGAGAGGAATTAAAAATCCTAATATAGTTGTCAAATAAAAAAAGAGAGCCCTTATATTGAATCAATCGATAAGGGTTTTTAAGAATTATTTCTTCTTTATGATACGTATAAAGGCTTCTTTTACAGTGAATTGAGAAACTTTGGTGACTCTAACGTAAATATTATCGATTCTAAAAGTATCTCCAACGATAGCAAACCTTCCAAGGTGATCGATAATCCAACCACTTACGGTAGTATAATCATCCGGTAGTAATTTATCTGGATCTAGTCCCATTTCGTTATAAAAGTCATCGATATTCATGGCTCCATTAACGTAATAGGAGTTTCTTCTTTCGCCTTTTCTTATATCATCCCTTGGACTATCTTTTTCATCCCACATCTCACCTACGAGCTCTTCTAGGATATCCTCAAGAGTTATTATGCCTTCAGTTCCACCAAATTCATCACGGACAATTGCAATATGGTGTTTATTTTTCTTCATTAATGCCATCGCAGAAGAAATCATCATGGTTCTTGGAACATTAACGATTGGTAAAAGAACGTCTTTGTAAGAGACTTTCTTTCCTTTCACTAATTCTCTTAATAACGTTTTGATCGGTATATATCCTAATATATGATCAATATTTCCTTCGTAGACGATAACTCTAGAATGATGGAAGGCTTCTTTATTTTTCAGAAATTCTTCAAATGGCTGATCCGTGTCGTAGCCAAATACGTTTACTCTAGGAGTCATAACTTCATAGCAAGAAGTTTCTTTGAAATCTATCGAACGATAAAGAAGCTCGGACTGATCCTCGTCTATGATGCCTTCTTCTTCAATCATATCAACCATTGCTTCAAGTTCTTCATCGGTTGCTAAAGGATTCTCATCCACGCCTTTCTTAATAACTGGTTTGCTTATTAAAGAAGCAAGGTGAGAGGAAGGCCAAACAAAAGGGAAGAAAACAATTTTTATCGTTTTCATGAATGGTATGAAAGCCTTTGATAAAGCGAATGAATGGTTAGAGGCAATGCTTTTAGGCGTTATTTCGCAAAAGAGCAAGAGGAAAACAAGCAAAAATATCGATGATATCGTGCTAGCTAAGTCTTCTCCTAAACGTTCGGCAAGAAGATCTCTTCCTAATAAAGCACCTAAAGAAGACAAAAGAACGTTTGAAAAATCATTTCCAAAAAGGATAGATGCAATCGTTTCATCGTAATTATTTGCATATTCTAAAGCTTTCTTCGCTTGTTTATCGCCTTTTAAAGAATGAGCCTCAAGTCTTCTTCTGTTAACTGAGGAATACGTCATATCAGCCGCCGAGAAAAGGAAAGAGAAAACAGCAAGCAAAAGAATCAAAACTATGTAAACTATATCAATAGTCTTCATACCTTTTTCCTCCCTTTTTTACTTGTTTTGTTAGGAGTTACTTCCGAAGTTTCAGAAATCGTGCCAACAAGTTCTTCAAGAACATCTTCCATTGTAACCATGCCTAAAAGAACGTTTTTACGATAAACAAGAGCAATTTGTTTCCTTTGTTTTTGAAAACCGTCAACTAAATCGTCGATTGTAACATTTGGTGAAACAATAAATGGTTTTTCGATTGAATCATTAAGGTCGGTTTTGACTGTTTTATCATCTAAATAATCTGCCAAAAAGTTCTTAACCAATAAAATGCCAACGATTTTATTAGGATTATCGTAATAAACTGGAATTCTTGAGTAGGATGTTGAACAAACAATCTCAACGAGCTTATCAAGTGTAATGTTCTTTAAGTTTATTGTGAACATCTTGTCTTTTGGAGTGAAAATTTCTTTAACCTTAGTGTCCGAGAAATCAAAAGAATTTTGAATAATTTGGCTTTCATTTTCTTCTAAAGCGCCTTGGTTTTCGTTATATTCAATGACATTTTGGAATTCTTCTTCGGTCATTTCAGGCTCTTCTTTTGATTTAAAAAGTTTCTTGAAAAGCCATGACACTCCTTTAAAAAGAGAACAAATTGGGAAAAGAATAATTATTAAGAAAGCCAAAGGATAACAGGTCCATTTAGCTAATTTGTTAGGCATTTTCCTTCCTATCATCTTTGGGAGGGTCTCACCAAAGATATATAAAAGAATAGTTAAAATCAAAGAGCCTATCAAAGTCGCAAGAGAACTATCTATGTTTTTTAAAATATTATCAACAAATAGGAACGTCGTAACCGATGAAAGAATGACAGATGCGGCATTATTTCCAATAAGTATTGTTACTAAAGCCGAGTCAAAATGATCATCGCACCAAAGAACTACTTTAGCGTTTGACGATCCATTATTTGCTTTGACCTCAAATTTGAAACGATTTATAGAAGAAAAAACGGTCTCTACAAGTGAAAAGAAAGCTGAGGCAAGGAAGAGCAATATTGTCAGAATCAAGTATATAACCCAATGAGGCAAAAATAATCATCTCCTTTTTAACGATAAGTATTGTAACACATATTTACGAAAATACAAAAAGCCCCGCCTAAACGGGGCTAAATGTCTTTTAAGAATTATTCTTCGTCTTCTTCGATTTCTTCATCGCTTCCTGCAACGCGGTAGGAGGCTAATTGGGAAACATAATTGAGAGGAGAAATTTCTTCTTTTGCAAGGCTGTCTTTTTCACAAGCATCTTTGATTAATTGCTTTGCTCTCTTCAATGAGAGAGGGCTCTTAACCTTGAAGGCAAGTGGGATGTCTTTATAGACGTTTTTAGTTCCAACATCCTTAACAGGAATTGGCGAATCCTTATAATTATGTGGATCAAGGGCTAAGTAGAGCTTAAGTCCTTTTCCAGCAACGGCAATCTTTAAGTAGGTCTTCGTGTGAAGTCTGAAGGTATCACCAGATAAAGATAGACGTGATTTAAGACCATAGGAGAGTGCTTCTGCTTTGAGTTCGTTATAAGCCTCTTTGACATCATCATCGAGATTCATAACGCGTTCTGCGAAAGGGACGCGTTCAGCGGCTTTTTCATCAGTAGCGGCTTCATCAGCAACAGGTTCTGCTGGTGTTTCTGGAACGGGTTCGGCGACTGGTTCTTCAGCTGGTTCCTCAACAGGAGTAGGAGCTACGACTTCTTGAACGACAACGGGTCTTTTTGCTAATTCTTCAGCTATGATATTTCTGATATCTTCGGCTGAGAGTTGGCTTGCTTTAAGGTTTTCAATGGCGGTTTTTGTTTCTTCATCTTTAACCTTATCATCTTCGGCTTTCTTGGCAACTTGTTCGCTTAATGCATCAATTTTTGAGACTTGTTCAGTCAAACCGTCGATTTTTGAGACTTGTTCTGTTAAGGAGTCGATCTTGGCATATTGTTCATTCAATGTGTCAATATTTTTATTTTGTGTTTGTTCTGTTTCCTTTAAAGGAGCGAGTTCATCTGAGATAACGGATGAAATTTCATCTATTGTTACTGGATCGGCTTCTCCTTCTTTGGATTTAGCGATTTCTTCTTTGATGGTTGTTTTGATAGAATCAAGGGTGATTTCCTCTTTTCCTTCTTTATTCTCATCAAGAACTTGGATTACTTCGTTACGAATCATTTTGCTAAGTTCATCAGCAGTCATGAGTTCTTCTTCGACAGTATCTTCTTTTGGCTCTTCTGGAGTCGGAGCAGCTGGAGTTTCTTCTACTTTTTCGTCTTGAGGCCTAGTAGAAGCATAGTAATTATCAAGTTCTTCACGGATTAATGAACGGCATTGTTCATCGGTTAAAGGCATAAGCTCTTCCGGATGATCATGATCTTTAAGTTCGTTTTTGATGATGGTACGAAGTTCTTTTGCTGTAAGAGGGCGTTCATCAAGTTTTTCTTCAACGACGGGTTTTGGTTCAACGACTTCTTCCTTTTTGCCTAAGGCTGAAATTATTGCAGCTTGTTGATTGGCGAGGGATTCATCGATGATTTTTCTAACATCCGCTTCTGTAAGAGTCGGTTTTTCTTCTTTCTTTTCAGGAGCTGGTGCTGGTGCGTAATAAGGAGGTTGTCCCCAATAATATGGTTGAGGATAGACTGCTTGAGGTTGTCCACCATAATTTATATGTTGAACGATAAGAGGACTTTGCCCTTCTTTCTTTTCAGCTTCTCCTTCAGTTTGTTTGACTTTAGGATCAGTTTCTTTATTTTTCTTTTTCTTCTTAGATTTCTTATCAGTTGGATTTCCTTCTTCATCGATAGAAGTGAATTCTTCCTCATCGATTTTCTCGTTTGGATTCTTGATATCGTCTGCAAGAGCACCGATAACGGAAATCAAGCCAAAGATATACCCAAGAACAGCGAGTAAGCCAATACCTAATAAAAGGAATATAGAGGCGGCATGCTTTGCAAAGTTGTCTGTGAATAATTTGCGTAAAAGTGAAACGCCGTTATGAATTTCTCCGGCATTTGCAACAGTTCCATTGAAAATATAGCCCGTGCTTGCGTCAATGTAGCCGACAAAAGCAAACAAGACCCACGTAGATACTAAACCGAAGATTAGCCAAAAAATGTTAATAGAGAGGCTGTTTGGTCTACGTGTTGCGATAAGAACAATGAAGTGCCAGAGCCAGAATATTGCAACTACTCCAAGCAATCCAACAACAATTCCTGAAATAACTGGTCTTCCAATGGAGAAGGAGACGGTTGCTTTCAAAGCTGGCCATAGGTTATTAATGGCGTCGACGCGGAAGTTAGATGAAACATATCCACTCAATTCCGTACCGAAGGTTGGCATGAAGATCAGCAATGCTGCCGCGGCTATGGCAAAAATCGCTGAAACGATCGAATTAACCAAGGGTGATTTTTTCATATAGAAAATCCTTTCATATTTAATCATATGATAATTCGTTTTATTTAAAAGTAAAGCGAAAAAAGTAAAAATAATGGGTTTTTAGCGTGAAAATATTAAAATTGCCTCTGAAATTACCCTAATTTTAGCAATTCCTTTCCCACCTCGTTCTCCATCAAGACACCAATAGCCGTCATCCGAAGGCTTAATAATGGCTTCTTTTATTGGCATGGCTTCCTCTTTTTTGAAAGGAAGGAACCTTGAAATGCCATTTAAGAATGATATTGGCGGAAAATACCCCTCAATAACCCCATCATTTAAGATGGTTTTCTTATTGAGACGGAATCCGCCCATGTTTTTTCCGTTTAATAACATTATGAATGGACAATCTTTTTCAATTGTCTTTTCATTCACTAGAATCGAAAAATGATGGGATTGTTTGACAAACATTTCATTAAGGGAATGAAAATAATAAGTGTACTTACGTAGGTGTTTTTTGCTTTTTACGACATAAGGTATAGATGAATAGGCGCCATAAGCCAAACAATATAAGAAATATCGAGTTTCATTTTCAAAAGAAACCTCTCCTATATCTATTCTTCTTGTTTTTTTCTCTTTGATTATTTGAAGGGATTTGCTTAATGATTTTCCAACGCCAAAATTTCTTCCGCCATCGCCAAGAGTTCCTGCATTTATGTAACCTAGAATGGGTTTTTTCTCCATTTTCATTAGTTTGTTAACTGCTAAGTTGAGAGATCCATCTCCTCCTATTACTATTAATGTATCAGAATTAGGCACTTCATTTTCATATATATGTTCGGCCTCTTTTTCTGTTTTTGGGCAAAAGAAAAGCATCTCCGTGAAAGTGGATGCTAGTTCTTTTTTTATTTTTTCGGAGTGCTTTTTAAAGTTTCCTCTGCCTGAAGCTGGATTGTAGATGAAAATCGCTTTCATGAGACAATTATAGCTTATTTTTTCTCGCTGTATTTAATTGAATGGGCAATAAATTCTCTAAATAAAGGATTTGGACGTAATGGTCTTGAGGTGAATTCAGGGTGGAATTGGCTAGCGATAAAGAAATCGTTTTGCGGTAATTCAATTATTTCAACAAGATTTTGCTGAGGATTTATTCCAGAGAAAACCATACCTGCTTTTTCGAACATTTCACGATATTTATTATTGAATTCGTAACGATGTCTGTGCCTTTCCTGAACTTTTTCGCTCTTATAGCAATCATAGGCGAGCGTGTCTTTTTTAACTCCACAGTCGTATAAGCCTAGTCTAAGGGTACCGCCCATTGCAATTCCGCTATACTGGTCACGAAGAAGATCGATAATAGGATGTTGCGTTTGGGTATCGAATTCTGATGTATTGGCATCACTTAAACCTAATACGTGTCTAGCAAATTCAACACATGCTAGTTGCATGCCAAAGCAAATTCCTAGGAATGGGATGTTATTTTCTCTAGCATAACGGATTGCAACCATTTTTCCTTTGCTTCCTCTTTCACCGAAACCGCCTGGAACTAATATTCCGTCGTATCCGGAGAGGGCTTCTTCAACATTTTTGTCTTTAAGGTCATTAGATTGAATCCAACCGATTTCAACTTCGCTAGCGTTATAATATCCGGCATGTTTTAAAGCTGAAACGACAGATAAATAGGCATCATGAAGTTCAACATATTTGCCAACAAGAGCAATTTTGACTTTCTTTTTAGCGTTCTTCACGGATTCGCACCATGTGCGCCATTCGCTTAAATCAGCTTCTTTTGCTTCAATTCCAAAATGATCTAAAACATAATCATCCAAGCCTTGTTCGTGCAAAGCAAAAGGAAGCTCGTATACACTTTCAAGATCATCAGCTTCAAAAATGCCGTTAATTGGAACATTGCAGAAAAGCGAGATCTTAGATTTTTGGTTTTCTGGGAGAGGAACTTCGGAACGAAGAACGACGGCATCTGGTTGAATTCCAAGGGCTAAGAGTTCTTTTACTGAATGTTGAGTTGGCTTTGTTTTGCTCTCGCATGCACTCTTAAGATATGGAACTAAAGTGTTATGCGCGAAGAATGTATTTTGATAGCCGAGTTCTAATCTTGCTTGACGGATTGCTTCGAGGAATGGAGTTGATTCCATATCGCCAACCGTTCCGCCAATTTCAACGATAACGATTTCAGCCTTAGAAGCGTTTGCCGCATCTACAAGTCTTTGTCTGATTTCGTTTGTTATATGAGGAATAACTTGAATGCAGGCGCCTAAAAAATCTCCTCTACGTTCTTTTTCTAAAACTGTTGAATAGATTTTTCCTGAAGTTATGGAACTTTCCTTTGAAAGATGAAGATCAGTCCAGCGCTCATAGTGGCCTAAATCCAAATCTGTTTCCGCGCCATCGTCGGTGACATAAACTTCACCATGTTGATATGGTGACATGGTTCCTGGATCAATATTAAGATATGGATCAAGTTTCATCATGAAAACCTTGATTCCTCTTGATTTTAGCAATAATGCTAATGATGAGGCAAAAATTCCTTTGCCCAATGATGAAACGACGCCGCCCGTAACAAAGACAAATTTGGTAGACATAAACCTTACTCCCTTATTTTTTAACGTGCCTTATTTTAACAAAATTAGGCTATCTTGTTCAATAGCATGAAAGTGCTTACAAAGAAAAGAGGCGATTTAATTTCGCCTCTAAATCCTATTTCTTTTCTTGAATTGGATGTTCTCCATCAGAATAGAAGAGAACACCAACGGTATTTGGTCCACAATAAACACTGATTGTTGCAGAAGCTCTTGTTGCTTCGATTCTTCTGAAACCAGCATTCCTTAGTTTCTCTTTTATCATTTCAAGAACGTCCTCAGGCAAGCCGGAATGAGTTATAAAAATGATTTTCTTATCGATGTTCGTATATTGAGCAAGTTCATCATCGACATATTTGTCGTTTACTTTCATTAAGTTTCCGCGATAAATGTGGTCTTTTGTCATTGAACCATCTTCTTGAACGACGATTTGTGGTTTTAAATGAAGCAAATTCGCGCCAAGCATTGATAAAGCGGAGCATCTTCCACCTTTATAGAGATTATCTAACGTTTCGATTGTGAATGATGCGCAGGCATATTTTCTTCTTTCGAGGATTTTTTCTTCGATTTCTGTTGGATCGTATCCTGCATCAGCTAATTCTGAAGCATAAATGGCTTGGACGGCAATACCAGTTGAAAGGGATTTTGAATCAATGACAGTTATTTTTCCATCGAATTCTTTTGCTGCTTCAACTGCATTTTTATAAGCAGATGATATAGCGCTAGAAAGGCAGAAATGAATAACATGATCCGCTTCTTTTAAGATTTCCTTAAAGAATTCCTCATATTGGAATTGGTTAACTGCGCTTGTCTTAGGAAGCTTCTTTGTTTCTTTAGTAAAGTCAAAAAGTCTTTGTGGATCAATTGTTCCGTCGGCAAACTCTTCTTCTCCCATGATGACGGTGAAAGGAACGGTCTTGATTTTATATTCATCTAACATTCTTTGAGGTAGATCGATTGTAGATTCGGCTGTAATTGCTATTTTCATGGTATTTCCTCCAAATTCATTATTATTTTATTTCTTTTTTTGCCTTAACGAAATGAAATTTAGCATACAAGATATTTCCATTTTCTCTTTCGATAGGCATTACATCATTAACTAATGGAGCAAGATAATTAACAAAACCTTCTGACATTTCTTGATTATTTTTGATATATGTATCAGGTATTTTCTTCGTCATATTAGCGACGTTTTCTAAAGGAATAAGGCGGTATTCCACTTGATACGGAGAGGAAGAAACTCTTTTTATGGAAACCATTTTGCCTGTTTCGTTAGTCAAAAACGATTTAACAGCAAACCTTGAAGATTCGATTGCTTCTTTCGAATCAACAGCAGTGATTTTGCTTGAATCGGCTCTTTGAATTGTGGATTCCGCAATGACTCTTGTTGGAATATTGAGTTTATCATTGATGATTCTTGCTAATGTTTGTGAGCATCCTTCTAAGGATTTGTGTCCAAAAGAATCGCTGCCGGCTAGATTATTTGTTTCCAATGGTGCGCCTTCTGATAGGGCGATCAAAGCAAAATGCTGTTTCTCGTATATTTCTTTTATTTGAGAAATGAAATTTTCTTCATTCCAAGACATTTCGGGAATGTAAATATAGTCAGGTCTTACTTCTTTTGGTAAAAGAGCCACAGATGCGGTTAGCCATCCCGTATCTCTCCCCATCATCTCCATAATGACAATCTTTCCTTTTCGATAATTCATCAGGTCTATTTTTGCCATCATAGCAGAATCCATGATATGTCTTGCCGCGGAAGAATAACCGACAGAATGGTCAGTTTCCATTAAATCGTTATCAACCGTTTTAGGGATTCCTAAAACTTTCACGTCCATTCCTTCTTTTCGAAAATATTGGTTCAAACGGTTACATGTATCCATCGAATCATTTCCACCATTAGCTAATATATATCCAATATTATATTCTTTGACAGTTTTCAAAAGATTCTTAAAAAGAGGGTCGCCAAATGAAGGAAGTTTCTTTCTGGATGAGCCAATTATTTGTCCTGGGGTCTGTTTTAAAAGTTCGATTTGCTTATCATCTTCTTCATCTAAATCGTATAAATCGCCATTTAGAAGTCCTTCAACTCCATACCTTGAAGCGTATAAATGGGAAAAAACATCTTTGTGTTGCTGATATTCCCGAATAACTCCATATAAAGAAGAATTAATTACTGGTGTAGGTCCACCACTTTGGAAATAAACAATCGCTTTCTTTGCCATAATTACCTATCTATTGTATTAAAAACGCATAAATTTTGCACGAAAAGAAAAATATGCTTAAAGATTTTTTATAAACTTCGCAATCACTAATTAAAAAGTATGTATAATAGATACGCGAAAAATCGCAGGAGTTTATTAATATATGTTAGTTAATGCTACACAAATGTTAAAAGATGCCAAAGCTGGTCATTATGCCGTTGGACATTTTAACATCAACAACCTTGAATGGATCAAAGCCGTTTTGACCACAGCCCAAGAAATGAAGGCTCCAGTCATCCTTGGCGTTTCCATGGGTGCCGCTAAATACATGGGCGGATATGAAGTTGTCGCTGCTTTAGTTAAGGGATTAGACAAATCTCTTGGAATCACAGTTCCAGTTGCCTTACACCTTGATCATGGTAGCTATGATGCCGCAAAAGCTTGCATTGCCGCAGGTTTTACTTCAGTCATGTTTGACGGTTCTTCTCTTCCTTTCGAAGAAAATGTTGCCAAAACAACTGAACTTGTTGCCTTAGCTCATTCTAAAGGCATATCCATTGAAGCTGAAGTTGGTGCTATTGGTGGAACAGAAGATGGCATCACCGCTGATGGTGAAGTTGCTGACCCAGCAGAATGCAAGAAAGTTGCCGAACTCGGTGTTGATTTCCTTGCTGCAGGCATCGGAAACATTCATGGTATCTATCCAGAAAACTGGACCGGATTGCACCTTGATGTTTTAGAGAAAATCAATGAAGCAACAGGAAACATCCCTCTTGTCTTACATGGTGGTTCTGGTATCCCAAACGAGCAAATAGTTTCTGCTATCAAAGAAGGCGTTTCCAAAATCAACGTTAACACTGAATGCCAATTAGCATTTGCTGCTGCAACAATCAAATATTGCGCTGAAGGCAAAGCTGATCCAACAGCCGAAAACAAAGAAAAAGGTTACGATCCACGTAAGCTTCTTAAACCAGGTTATGAAGCGATCAAAGCCTGTGTCAAAGAAAAGATTGAACTCTTTGGAACCGAAGGCAAAGCTGCCTAATCAAGCTAACGAAGTAAATGTCATCGAAAGGTGGCATTTTTCTTTTTGCTTCAATTCTTCAAAACCATGTCTTTTCCTTATAACTACACATTATTGCATTTCAAAATAGGGGTTTTGGAAAGTGTTTTTTCATCAAAATTTCCATTTTTCCCCAGTAAAACCTTCTTAGATTAGCAAAAATTGTTTTTTCTAAAATTGGGATTGTCATCCTTGATTATGTTCCCATCATATTTCCATGGCGGCAAGAATGACCTTATTTTCTTTTTTTGAATTCGCTCTTCTCCTTGTTAATCTAATTATGTTTTTTCAGTTATTTTCTAATCAAGAAACATTTGTAAGATTTTTCAGGATTAATAAACTTTTTTATGTTATATTGTTTTAGATGGATATTAGCGAAGAAAATATTATTGATGTCAACAATACGCCTACTTCTTCTTGGGATGAAATTGATAATACTGCAACATCGGATGAATTAAATCCACAAGATCAAAATACAGTTTACGCGGAAGAGCACAAAGGGAAGAAAGTTTTTGCTATATCTTTATTTGCTATTTCAGGCGTAGCAATCCTTGAAGGAGGTTCTTTGCTTTCCTCAGTTATAAGTGAACCAACTTTATCTAATATATCGATAGTCAACGGAGATAATTCTATTACTCTTAGTTTAGATATCTCTAATAAAAATAATTTAACCGTTCTTGCCTCTCTTTTTGAAGATGACCTTTTAAAAGATGAAACGGATTTCACTAAAAAAGGCTATAATTCCTTTTCTTATATGTTTAGCAACGTAGATTTTTCAAAAAAGAACGTCTTGCAAATTTCTTTTAATAACAGGATTGACTACAAGAAAGTCATATATGAAAAGGAAATAACGGTTAATGCGATAACTAATAATTTCATCTTATGGAGGTGTTTTATATGAATAAGATAACAAATTGGTGGAAGGCTAAAACGCCGAAAGGAAAAGCTTCTTTCATTGTTTCTCAATGCTTGATGGCCTTTTCTATCTTGGCTTTGTTAGGCTTGATTTTCTGCCGACAATTATTTGGAGATGAAATCGGAGATGCAATTCTTGGCGAAGGAATAGAGAATGGATTTGTTGCAATTTCAAAGGGATTCATCCAATCCGGAAACAAGGTCGTGGTTTCTTTCATAACGCTTTTCATCACCTTTATCGTTGTTTATATTTTCAATTTCATTGTTAGATTATTTACGCGTGTCGGCAAAAAAGCAAAAACGATTGGTTCTTTGATTCGCTCATTGATTAAATACATCGCAGTTCTTATTGATATAGCCATTATTTTAGCCGTTTGGGGAGTTGATGTTGCATCAATTGTGGCTGGACTTGGCGTTTTAACGCTTATCATTGGCTTAGGATGTCAATCGCTTATTCAAGATGTCGTATCTGGTTTATTCATGGTTTTTGATGATTATTTCGATGTTGGTGATATGGTTATCATTGATGGATTCAGGGGCTACGTTTCCCAAATAGGGCTTCGCTCAATTAAGATCGATGATCGAATCGGAGATATCAAAACAATCACAAATTCTTCAATTACTTCTTGCGTAAACCTTTCAAGAGAAGATAATTGGATATTCTCCGAAATCGATGTCTCTTACGAAGAGGATCCAAGAAAAATCGAAGCGATTCTCCTTAAGGAACTCCCTTTAATTAAGGACAAGATTCCTCAAGCAATCATTCCTCCAACATATTTAGGAATGTCAAACTATCACGATTCTGGCATTTGTTACAAGATTTATGCGACATGCAAAGCGCCATATCGTTTCCAATTAGAAAGAGATCTTAGAAGAGAATTTTATCTAATTCTTGCTAAATATAATATCGATATCCCATATACATGTATTACGGTTGTTAAGCCAAGAGAGGGCGATATACCAAAAGCGGACGCAAGCGAAATCGATGCAGCTGAAGCTTTCGAAAGGGCTATTAGAAAACCAGCTGATACGCCAAAAAAACGTTCTGTTTTCCAACATGTCAAAGACGCTTACGAAGAAACCTTAGAAGATACTAAAAAAGATTTGAAATAAAAAACTCGGTGATGATGAATTCACTTCTAGGAAGCTAGAAATTATCTCATTCAAAAACCATCGAGTTTTTCTATTATTTATCAATTGTTAATTTAAAGCCATCAATGGCTTTTGATTTATACATTGCTTCATCGGCTTTCTTGTAAATCGTGTTGAAGTTTTCTTTTGCGTTTCCGTCAAATATCACGCATCCAGCAGATAAGCAAATCTTTTTGTTTGTATCATCTTTTAGATTGATTTTAGAGAATAAAACAGTTAGATTTTCCCAGAATTTCACCGCTTCTTCTTCGTTCCTAATATCAGGTACGTAAATTCCAAACTCATCCCCGCCAAGACGCATAACGACATCTTGAGTGTCAATTGAACATTCCTTTAGGGTTCGTCCTAACTCTTTGATGACATAATCGCCTGCCTCATGGCCATAATCATCATTGATCGATTTAAAAGAGTCCACATCCATCAAGAAGAACGAACCACTTCCGCCTTTTTCGATTATTTTCTTGATCATTTTTTCTCCTGTGCCGCGATTCAATATGCCAGAAAGCTGATCAATCTCCGCCAAATAACGCAATTCGAGTTCTTTCTTTTTTGATTCGTTGATGATATATAAAGTCCACAAAACATGTGAAAGTTTTCCATTTTCATCACAATCTTCTTTAATGAAAGAACCTCTAACCCAGCCAGAAAAAACACCAACAAATTCAATGCTGATGGAATTTTTGCCTTTCATTCTTTCTTCTAAGGTCTCCAAATTGACGAAATCTAAAACCGATTCAAGGAAAGATGGATAGACAAGTTTATTGAAAATGTTTTTGGCATTTTCTTCAAAATCATTTGTACCCTTTAACTGATATTGCTTTATTCTTTCGTTTGTTTTTATTTCCGTGAACGTTCCTTTTTTTAGATCAATTCTATGCATAGAATAATAGATATTTGCCAAGGCCGCATATGCTTTAGACATGCCTCTATCAAATTCTTTTGCTCTTAAAGAAACTATTTGGTCGATATTTCTAAATCCAGCAACAAGTTTTAAAGGTTCGCCAAGCCTAGAAATTCTAATATAGTGGGCAGAATAATAATGGATTTCATCTCCTTCTATTACACGATAAGAGAATTCGTTTTGCTCTTTCCCATCGGAGAAGGTTGAAATAACGTTTTCTGGTTTTAGATTATCGATGAAATAATAAACATCATCTTTGTAAACACGGCCATTTGCATATTTTTTTAAGAAAGAAAGATAATCAAAATCTTTATCAACATCAAGCATCCCTTCAGTAATATAACCATTTAATTTTATTACTCTTGCTCTATTGGTTTCAGGGGAAACAAGATAGATGTTTAAATAGTTGATAGATAAAGCTTTGATCATCTTGATATAGTCAGAAAATTCTTCTTCAATAGATATGTAATTTGATGTATTTTCTTTCATATTTCGCCTTTCTTTTTTCAAAAAATCAATTATCCCCTATAAAACCCTCATATTTTTAGCAATTCCTTATCAATTCCTTAGTTTCTTCTGAAATATCCTCGATTACAAACTTAGGTTTTGCAACGAGATATCCTTGCACATAGTCGCAGCCTATTTCTTTGACGTACTTAAGCTCTTCTTTTGTTTCAACTGCTTCTGCAACGACTTTGATTCCGTTAACCTTGCAATAAGAAACAATCGTTTTTGTTAATTGCTTTTTCTTCTCATCTCTATCGATTCCCCTAATTAAAGATCCCTCGATTTTTATATATTTTGGTGCGAAATCAAGAATCATTGCGATGCTATTGAAACCCGTTCCGTAATCGTCGATCGCATAAGAAATCTTATTGCTTTCTAAAATCGTGGCTTTACGCTTCATGATATCGTTTTGCCCGAAATCTTCTTCAATAATTTCAATAACTAGCTTATCAAGAATATTCTTGTTGCTTTTCAAGAAATCCTCCCAAGCAACATCAGAAAGCAATTGAGATGAAATGGAGTTAATAAATAAGCGTTTATCAGTTTTTGATTCAATATATCTTTTTGTTGAATTGAACATTGTCATATATTCAATATCATACAAACGGTTATATTTCTTTGCTGCTTCAATGACCTTTAATGGACTCATTCCTTGGATTGTTGGACGCATTAAAGCTTCGTAGCCAAGTACTTCTCCATTATGTATGTCGACAATTGGTTGATAAGCATAATCAATAAGATTGTTGGAAATAATATCATTTAGTTCATCACCAAGGATGTTTTCTTTCTTATATTTTTCATATTCCTCATCATTGAATATGAATATTTGATTTTTACCACTTCTTTTTGCTTCATACATTGCATAGTCGGCTCTATTTCTTGTTTCTTCGAAATTGATATTTCCTTCATGATGACAAACACCGCAAGAGAAAGAGATTAAAATTTCCTTTCCCTTATAGTTAATTGATTCTTTTGCTACGCCACGAAGTTCTTCGATAAGTTTTGTTTCTTCATATTGGGAAGAATAATCATATAAATAGAAAATAAATTCATCACCAGAGATATGCGCAGTCAAAAGATTATGATAATTAGCGGAAATCTTATTAAAATAAGCACCGATCGTTTTGAGATATTTATCGCCAAATTCGTGACCATATCTATCATTGATGAGCTTTAAATTATCCACGTCAATCATGAATAAAGAGCCATTTTTCGAATTATCAAAAACATCTTCTATCGCATTCATGAAACCACGTCTATTCAATAAGCCCGTAAGCATATCGTTGTCTCTTTCTTTTTCGACTTCTTTTTTGGCTAAATATTCTTCGGTGGAATCGATTAATGTAGCAAATGATCCATTTGATGTTAGATTGATTTTTAATTTGATATATTTATTTCCAATTAGAAAAGAAATCGTTCCAGACTCGCTAAGAATTCTCTTATCAATTGCTTCGTAAGTCATCGATTGAATGGCTCTTTCTCTCTTTCTTAAGCGATAAACAAAAGAATTGCCTGATATTTTTCCGTTTGAATAATCTAAGCCTAAAATCTTATAGAATGTTGGCGTTGTCGTTATTTCATCTTCTTTGGCTGAATATTCGAAGAAAGCCATCTTCGAAGAGGAATCTTCAATGATTCTTGCTACCTTATCATTGAGTTTTACGTTATTTTCAAACGATTTTTGTATCTCATCAAGCAATGTATCTACTTCATAGATGTTTGTATGAGGTATCTTGTTGACGTTTTCATTATTCATCGCCTTAGAAACTCTTCTTATTGGCCTTGAAAGAAGTTCAGAAGTGAAAACGAATGCAATAACGGAAACAACAAAAGTAACTCCTACAACAATATTAACTTGCAAAGAAAACTTATTTGATGTTGCTAAAACGGTGTTAACAGGAGAAACGCCTACAACACACCAATTATCATCAAAAGGAGACTCACCATTATAAACATTGATTTCTTCTTCGAAATAAAAAATATTTTCGCCATTATTTGTAAAGGTATAAACATCTGAATAGGATGTTTCAGTAAGATTTGTGTTTGCTAAATCAGGCAAAGAATAATCAACAAACGCTTGGAAGGCAGAAATCTTTTTATCATCTTTTGATCTTATCAAAGCGATATTTAAATTATCTCCCTTAGAAATGCTTGAAATATAATTTCTAAGATATTGCTCGGTTAAGCCAATGCCGATAACCCCGATAGTTTTATTGTTTAAACGAATCGGAAGAGAATAGGTGAGCACTCTATTTGAAGAAACGTTCAATGTGCAAGCCCAATATCCGATACTATTTTCATGGTATGTAGAATAATAAAATGGAGTTTCGAAAAAGTCCTTATCCTTGATATTGATGTATTTATTTGTATCAACGTCTGCCGCCAAGCCAAATCCATCCTCATAATAGGAATTGAAAACTGAATAAGGAGAATAAATGACTTCTATCTCAGAATTACCGGATTTTAGCGGGTTTTTATTTCTTAGATAAATCATATCTTTATCATCAGAATACGATGTATCAAGAACCAAAAAAGCATCATTTACATGATTTTTCTCAATCATTTCAGGAAAAATCGAAGCTTGTTGAAGCAAAAGATCGTTAGTTTCTTTTTTGCTAGATAAAAGTTCATCGATTGATAAATCATTATCTTTTAAATAAGTTTCCGTCGTGGAGACAAAACTATCATAAAAGTTAGATATGTTCGTCCATTTGTTAGACATCGAACTCTCCATGTAATTTTTTCTAATATTAACAGAAGATTCGAAACTGTTTATCAAAGAAACATTAAGGGTATTTGCCCCGATTTCAAAAATAAGCAGCAACAAAATAACTGCACTCTCGATTACTAGAATGACAAACGAAGGAACGAATATTTTAAAGTTAATCGTTTGGTTTATTTTGTATTTTTGCTTACTCTTTTTCATTGTTGGGGTGTTTTAATTGGAAGTCTTTAAAGAAGCAAACCATTCTTCGAATTTAGCGTCGCTAGCATAGCTTGCTATAGTATCAGCGTCATATTCGGATTTTTTTATTGCATCTAAAGCATCAGAACAATATTTAGTTAAAGAATTTTTTAAGGAATTACGATGTTTTGTTCCTCCATCACCAACAACGTTAGTGTACATCGAATAATTCTCCGTTGTTGTTTTGGCTACTTTGAAGGAACGTTTAAAGTTCTCATTTGTTTGAGAATTAATGAAATTATCGTTAAATCCATCATTTGTTGATGGGAAATATCCAGAATTCTTGCAAAATTCCGTGATATTATCAGTTTTAGTGAACCATTTAAGGAAATCTATGCATGCTTTTTCTCTATTTGTATCGGATTTAGTCACGCAGAAGCCAGCTCCTTGGGAAACAGCATATTTATCTTTCCCTTTAAAAGTTGGAGTCATCATAACATAAGATTCGATCGGATGGCTTGCATCTTCTCCATCTAAAACAACGCTAGGGAAATAAGAGCTTGATGATGTTGAACCAACATAGGCAAGAATTGATCCTGCTTTCATAGCGCTGCTACGGAAAGAACCATCTGCATTGAAATATCCCTTTACCATTGGAACGGCATAGGAATCCCATAATTTCTTAAATACATCATGATCATAATTGATGCCAAAATTGCCATCTTTGTCATAGCCAATGATATCTATTCCAAGTTGTTTTGCTGAAACAACGAAATAATTATCTAAAGAATCGCGGCCAAAGAACGCTTTTCCTGTTGCGTTAAAATACTTTTCCGATACATCGATTAATCCTTCGATAGTTTCTAAATTACTATAGGAAATTCCTAAATCTTGATGCTCTGACAAGAATTTATCGAAATCAGTTTTATTAATGTATAAGGCTTCAGTTGATTTAGCTACAGGCAACACCTTTAACGAAGAATCTGTTCCAAGTTTGCCTTCATTGAGAAATCCTTGATTGAAGTTGGCTAATTCTTCATTTGTGAAATATTTGTCTAAGGATGTGATTTTGCCTTTCTTGTCTATTTCAAAAGCGGTATCAGGATAGGCCAAAAACATATCTGGCATCTTTTGGGAGCCGAAATCACCGTTAGCTGCAGAAATCAACGCTTCAAGAAGATCGTTTACTTTAGAACCTTGAGAACTTGTGCTAACAACGATGTGATTTTGCTTTCCTTGCGTATTGTTATAGTTTTCGATTATCTCTTGGAAAGATGTTTCAGTATCGCCATTGTAATAAGTCCAAATCGTTAAAGAATATGGTTTTGTTTCGTTATTGCATGACGAAAGTCCTATTAGCGAGAGGGTTATTAGCGCTAAGTTTCTGATTGTTTTATTCATATCTAAATCCTCAATTCGCCTAATTTTAGCACTTTCTTTCTTTTCTTAATAGAAAAGTCATCCAATTAGTAAATAAAATGAGCTTCTTAAATTATTTTGAATTGAAGTCTTTGTTTCCATCGGAAAAAATCATGTTTTCTTCTAAGCGAGAGTATTTCGTATTAAAAGTTGCTTCAGCTGGGAAACCTACCTTTCCTATTGCTTTTGTGTCTACATATGTTCTAGATTGCAAGAAATAATTATCTAACGGTTTATCACTTACCGAGGTTTTAGCAGTGATTTTTGGATTTTTAGCGCATATGTCAGTTACTTCATGTAAGAGATTTGCTCCTCTTGTTAAGGATGCTGTAACCTTTTCTATCTTTCCTTCTTTTAGACTATCTCTAATTGCAATCAACGTTCCTAAAGCAAGAATTAAACCTGGTATATAATCAAGTGGAACGCCATTTAGATTAACCGATTTTTCTTTTGTTCCGTTTCTTATTGAAAGACCTATTATGTCTTCCGCTAAAGGAACCCAGTCTGGGCGATCTTTCTAAACCGTATCAAAGAAACACATAAGATTTGCATATATCACGTTAGGATTGATCTTACGAATTTCTTCTTCGGAAAGGCCAAATTTATCAAAACAGCCATCCTGATAGGAATAGGTGATAACGTTTGCTTTTTTAATGAGCACTTCTTTAGTGGCCATAACTGCACTCATTACATTTTTAAGTTGCTTAATAAATACTATTTATATAAGTAAAAAATTATCAAATTGGATATATTCTTCTTTGCTTATGATTCAAATATCATTTGTAACAAAGGCTTACATTTTTTAAAATATTGTCATTGTTGAAGGGTTCAAAAAAATCAATGAAGAAACAAATTAAATCTATTTTATTCGCGGGCGTTGCTCTCCTAACTAGCTGTGGTGATTCAGGAAATGTCGATGGAACGATTTATGTTGGTGACGCATTCACGAAGATGAATGCCGTTGTCTTAAAATATTCTCTTCCTAAAACGCTTGGTGGCGACGCTAGGATATCGGGATCGATTTCTATTCAAGAAAATACCGAAGTAAAAGGAGATTATACGCTAGGCTATAGTGCTACATCACCTTTATCAACAACTTACACGGAAAATATATTGATATCTTTTTCAAAAGAACAAATTCAATCCACCCAAGGTGGAGTCAAATACGATTTGGCTTTAAATTTAAATAATGTATTTCCAACAAAAAATGATACAAGTACCGTTTATTTTGTAATTCATTCTAGCGATTGGATAAAGAGCAATCCTACGACATACGGGTATACAAATTTCAAATATTCGTGGAATGACGGTAAAGTAGCTCTTCAACTTGATTAAGAGGAAAATCAACAATCAGCCCTTGAAAAAGGGCTTTTTTGATGCCTTCTAGCTATTAAGCGCTTGTTGTATCTTGGCTTTCGCAAGAAGAATCGCCTGCTTTATAGGCGTATGAAGTGCTTCCGTTCGGAGTTATATAGCTAAAATCAGGGGTTGCAAAATATAGAACTGTTGGATTATCTCCACCGGATGTTCTTCTAAAATAATACGAATATGCGCTTGATTCGTTTCCTTTTATCTCAAACATCAAATTCGATGCAGTAAAGCCAGTGTCATTTATTTTAATGATGCCATTCGAATCTTTTTCGACGAAATCGATTGACCAAGACATTTTCCTATCCTCATCTCCTCCACCATTAGCGCCAATATCGATATATGCGACATAGGTGCTTGCTGCATTTGGTGCCATGACCGCATATTCGTAGTTTAAATCAGTTACATCTACTCCTATATACATACTTTTGCCCTTATAATCGGACGTATAGCCTATATATTTAGTAATCGGCTCGGCCGAATCAAAATAAGTCGAATAGTCACCAGGATGCTGTCTATGAAGTTTGACTACTATCAAGCCCATTGTTACACTATCGCCTTCAACATTTGTAATGACAAAATCGAATCTTCCAGTCTGAATTGGCGCGACCCATATGCAATTAATTGGCAATAAAAGGCATCCATTTAGATTGCCTTCCTTCCCTATATTTTCGGTGCTATGCCATTTCCCTACCCACGCATCTTTGATATAGGTGATCCTTGAATTATCGCTGCCTAAGCAAGCGTAATCGTTGGTGGCAGAAAATCTTACCATATAGTCACCATTTCTTTTGCCGCTTGTGCCTGCAGAAGCATTTAAGTATTCGATTATGCTATCATCAACGGTACGAATGGCAGATTGGTTGTGGGGTTTTACTGTATCTGAAGAAAATTCTAATTTTTTGTTGGAAACATCGTACGTTTTCATCTCTCCAACATAATAACCGATGTTGTTTCCATTAGAATCTGCAGGCAAAGAATTTGAATTAGGAATATCCAATGTTTTAGTTGACGAAGTGGATAAATCTTTAACGGTCATTGTTTTTGCTGAGTATTCATCCGTGCTAATTTCATTTGATGAAAACCTGAAAGGAATTGCTTCGCCTGTGCTTTTTTCGCTTGGTGTAGGTTTCCCTATTTGACCAACCGGCTTTTTATCGGTGCTGCCTTTAGTCAAAAAGGAATACAAAGAATAAATGTCCGAGCTTGTTCCGTAACCAACTTCTCCTCCATCGCCTTTTCCGCTATCCCATTTATACTTTTCGCCGTTGTAATCGCCGATTAAAGTGTAGTTAGAGACATTCGTGTATTTAGAAATATTGCTGACACCTTTAGCAAGATTTAACGATCCATAATGAACGCCAGAATTAGATAATTCCCCATTAACATATCCGGCTAACATTCCACAAAGAGTATTTGCAGAATAAGCGTGAATACTTACGTTATCTAAATAAACATTTCTTACTGCGTTAACACTTGAAGAATACGTATATGTGCGGGTTGTTCCGTCATCATCTGTATATGTATAAGAACTTGCATCAGATCCAGTCGTTGTTGTTCCTATAATGCCAAAAAAACCTACTATATCGATATCTTCGTTATTGAAATCATCTTTATTAACACTGGCTGGATATTTTTTGATATATCCATCAGTTTCGCCAATCTTAGTAGATATCTTTAAGTTACTTATTGTATGATCCCCGCCATTAAAATTTCCAACAAAAGGATACTTTTCCGTCCCTATTGGAGGAAGAATGTAATTATCAGGCATGGTTAGATCTTTAGTTACCTCAAAATAATATTGTTTATCAATTAGATTATCGTTATCTGCATCATTATTGAAATAACCAATATATTGCAGCCAGGATAAGTTATATAGATGGGTAGGCTTACTAATTATAAACGGCTTATCCGATGAACCATCTCCTCCACCAAAATATGCTCCTGCAGTTTGAGCACTAAATGCTTTAGTTATATTATTTTTGTTTGAAAACCAGGAAAAAGAAAAAGCAACCGTTCCAATAATCCCTCCAAAAATAAGAACGTTTATTATAATTAGAAATCTTTTGTGGGTTCTTTGTTTCTTCATTGCTAACTCTTTTGGGAGCTGGCTATCCGTATAGGACCCTCTAGTTTTGCGTCGCCGAATTCCTTCGGGTTTGCTTTTGACTTGATGATGATATTATTTTAGAAAAATAATTTCAAGAATTAACGTTTAAATCAGACGAAATTTCAAAATATTCACGTTGAAAGGCCCTTCTTTTTATTAAATGTGTTATTTTTCGCTTGATAATTAAAAGAGTTTTTAGTAGTTTTCTTCTTTACACCCATTTTTACATCCAAACAAAGAAAAAAGCCGACAAAGTCGGCATCTTAACTAATTGGTCGGGATGACCGGATTCGAACCGGTGGTCTTCTGCTCCCAAAGCAGACGCGGTAACCAAGCTGCGCTACATCCCGAAACGTTGGCGCGCCAGACAAGATTCGAACTCGTGACCCTCAGATTCGTAGTCTGATACTCTATCCAGCTGAGCTACTGGCGCATGCCTTCTTAACAAAGGCTTAATTAATATAGTCTTCTAAAACTGAATTAGCAAGTTTTTTCTTTGAAATTTTATGAAATTCAGCACTTGTTCATGAATGTTTGATGGTTATAGAGGGGGAACGGCCATTTTTATGGCAACTATTTCACTCAAATCTATAACTTTTGTGAATTAATTAGGCATCGGTAAGCCTAATTGGCTATAGACATAAACGTATTCTTCATTTCCATCTATATCAGGTAAACCTATTACTTCTCCTGTAGTTGGAGGGATGCTAACAATTCTAACGAAAGCACATTCTCGCGTTTCTTCTGAATATGAAGAAAGTATCTTAGCCATTTCTTTTAGAGGACAAGGAAGATTTTCTTGTAACAATTCAACTTCTTCTACTGTCTTTAGACGATTAGTTCCTGGTAATATGCCAGAATACCATTCTCCATTTTTCCAGCAAAATATATCAATTCCTTTCATGCTGTCTTTGTAAGAATAATAAAGGGAATAATCCATCTCATTAAATGATGAATAAGAATCAGTTTCATTTGAAGAACATGAAAAGAGCAAAGGCAAGATCATTATTGAAAGCAAAGCGTTTGTCTTAAATGATTTTCTTTTCATATTACGTCTTTATGATAGATGATAAATTTCATGTGTCAATACCCGTTTTTAGGATTTAACACTACATTTTTCAAGGAATAAGAATATTT
>CAVIBR010000018.1:0-29537 GCA_963641445.1 Bacteroides uniformis | reverse complement strand
GAAATAAAAGAGGTATATATAAATGGAAGAAAACACTAAAAACATCCTTATCTCCCATGGCGGAGCTCCAACAGCCGTAATCAACGCATCTTTATATGGTGCAATAAAAGAAATAAAAAAAAGTGGATTCAAAGGAAAAATCCTTGCTGCTAGACTTGGTAGCAAAGGCTTTTATAACGAAGATTTCATTGACCTTACAAATATTGATGATGAAACGCTAGAGAATCTCAAACTCACCCCTGGCAGCGCGATTGGCTCATCTCGTTTCCCTTTATATGAAAAAGAATATCAGCATCTAGTTGATATCATCATCAAACATAACATTGGTTACCTTCTTTTTACTGGTGGGAATGGCTCAATGGATACCATTGGTAATATATACAAACATGCAAAAGCAAGAGGAGTAGATGTTTATTGTGCTGGTATCCCTAAGACTATAGATAATGATTTAGGAGTTACCGATCATGCGCCTGGATTTGCTTCAGCAGCAAATTACGTCATTCAAACTGTCAGAGATGCAGCGCAAGATGTCAAAGGTCTTCCAATTCATGTTTCAGTTATTGAGATAATGGGAAGAAATGCCGGATGGCTAACAGCAGCTAGCGTTTTAGCGAGAGACAAAGAAGGAGATGCACCCCATCTTATCTATCTTCCTGAAATTCCTTTTGATGAAGAGAAATTCCTAGAAGATGTCGAAAAAGAATGGGAAAAAGGAAAAGGAGTTATCGTTTGCTGTTCCGAAGGATTAAAGAACAAAAATGGAAATTCAATTGTTGAACCTATCTTCAAGACTGATAGAGCTACATATTTTGGCGATATTTCCGCTCATTTAGCAACATTAATAATTAAGAGGTTAGGCATCAAAGCACGTTCTGAAAAGCCTGGGCTTATCGCTCGTTGCTCCTCTGGACTTGCCTCAAAAGTAGATTTAGATGAAGCAATCTTAATGGGAGAGACTGCAGCAAAGGCTGTTCTAGAAAAGAAAAACGGTGTCATGGCAGGCTTAAAGAGAATTTCTACTAACCCATATAAAGTTGAACCAATCTTAATACCGATAGAAGAGGTAATGTTAAAAGAATCAACATTCCCTCTTAAATATATAATTAATGGCAATGACATATCTGAAGAATATGCGAATTGGCTTAGACCGTTAGTTAATGAAAATAAAACCTTCGTTTCCTTCATTGATAAAAAATAGTTTTACATAGTGTTAATCTATGAGATAATTCAATTAGAAATTGGAATTAAAATCAGGGGAAAAATTTTATAAACAAGAAAATAGTACTAATTGGATTATTCTTTTTGCCATTGTTTATTTCTTCATGTGGCAATGATGAATATGTTGAAGCCGGTTTCTCTGAAAGAAGCAATCATGACTTCCGCCCAGGAATAAACCTCGCCTTAAAAGCCAAGAAAAAACAAAAAATAAACGAAGTCTATTTTGATTTGTATCCTGGTATAAGAAAAGGCTTTGAGAAGGAGTGGGAAGAATATCCATGTAACCCTCATTCGGGTAATTTTTGCATGGTCTTAAGAATAAGCGAATCAGGAAAAACAGATGAAATGTTTTTCAAAATAGATAATTTCCCAAATGAAGATAAATATTTAGTGACTTATTATAATGACTTGCCAGGGAAAATATCCTACATACCTCAATTCACTGAATATATTGAATACAAAATCGATTTTTCAAAATATTCTGAAAAAAACAATATTTATGTGAGCTGGCATGTAACTTATTGTGATGAGCCAGGCGCAGATATTTATATGGAAGTATTAAATGGATTATGCGGTTCGGAAGGCCAAGAATTGTATATTAATTGTGATACCGACACGGCTTTTCTAAGGTCTAAGTAATAATAATTACAAGCAAAAATAATTTGGTTTTGTAAGCGATATTTGAATTTTACGCATAATAAAAGGCTTTGTCCTCAAATTGGCAAAGCCTTATTTTCTTGATTACTTAATGAGATCTGCGTCACCAATGCAGCCAAAATATGCATTAGCGGTTGCAACGATCTCTCTAACTGCTTTTTCCATTAAAGGAACGATATCTTTCAATTCATCGTTGAACCCATGGTTCGTTTCTAATTCTTCGATATATTCTTTTAAATAATAACGATATTCAAATGATTCAGGTTTTTCTACCAAGAGGGAATAAATCTTGCTTCCTTCTCTCTTCTCTGGATGTTTTATGAAATATTCAAGGATGTTTCTTGTCGTGGCTAAACGGATATCCGTGTCCATGTTAATCTTCGTAATGCCAGCAGGGATAACTTCATGAAGTTGGTCAAGTGGAATGCCATGTCCATGAACGTTTCCACCAAGGGCATTGATTTCATTGACAATATATTGAGGAACTAAGCTTGAACCATGGGATACGATTGCGCAATCCAGACCTTCATGCATCATATTTTCCATTGTGGCGATAACGATTTCTTTACGAAGTTTTACGTTATCTCCTTTGACTGCGCCGTGCTTTGTTCCATAAGAAATGGCTAATAAATCAATTCCGGTTTTCTTAATAAAATCGATTGCAGTTAATGGGTTTGTATATGTGCTAGATGCAGCAAAGACATGATCTTCAACACCTGCTAAAACGCCTAACTCCGCTTCAACGGAAACACCGTGTTTATGGGCATATTTAACTACCTTAGCAGTGGTTTTGACATTTTCTTCATAAGAAAGAGCGGATCCATCAAACATAACGGAATTAAATCCTGCATCAACGCAAGCTTTGCATGATTCATAACTTCTCCCGTGATCTAGATGTAAAGAAACAGGGATTGAAGACTCCTTGGCTAAAGCTTGAACATATTTTGCAATGCGTTTAGCACCTTTTTTCTTTTCCTCTAAGGTTCCATGAAGGAAATCTGCATTTCCTCCTATATAAGCAAGCCCAGGTTCAGCAACTTGAATGATAGCGGCAGTATGCATCTCTTCGCATACTTCAATTATGGCCTTAGCTTGGCAAAGAGCATTAACGTTAAACGCTCCATGGGCAAAATGATTTTCTCTAGCAACCGCAAGAATGTTTTTCGTAGGAATATACGGCATACAACAGCCTCCTTTTGTATTAATTAATCCTATTATGCTAGAAAAGAATAAAAATTCTATTTAATTTGATAAAAAAGATAAAAAAAGTAAATAAAACATTTCGAACGAAAGTTTTTTGTATTATGAATAAAAAATAAACTAGTCATTAAAATTAGAAAAATAGTAGAAAAAGTAAAAATAAATATTTTTCATTTAAGTAAGCGTTTACAAAAATATAAAAATCATCAAAAAACCTATATTTTTCTAAAAATGACTAATTTTTGATGAATACAATTTATCGGTAAAACAAGAAAAATTAGTTCTTTCTAACAAAAATACGTATTGCGAAAGAAAATAATCAGCATTTCGAACGAAAGAAAAAGCAAATTATTTCATCTTTTTTTCATCAAACACATTGTTTAATTCTTTAAATCGTTTAATATTTTGAAAAAGAAAGGGCTTTCATAGATGAAGCGGATATATCTAAATCTTAAAAGATTTGACGTTCTTCCAGAATTTGGTGGTATCAATAAAATCGGCCCAAAGGAAGAATACGCAAGCAATATAGTAAAAGGAATAGAGAAGATGAACCTCTCCCTTCCAATAACGATTTTCTTCCAAGAATCCAATCTTCTTCCTGCTATATATAATAAGGATAAAGTTAAGATTGGTTGCCAAGGAGTTCACTTCGAGGATACGGAAGAAGGTAAAAACTTTGGCGCATTCACAACATTAAGAACCGCAAATGCCATGAGAAGCATTGGTGTTGAAGCAACTCTTATCGGGCATTGTGAAGAAAGAATGTATCTAAATAAGCTTCTTTCCTTAGGACATGCCGAAAAATACGTAAATGAAATTCTTAATAAAGAAATAAAAAGAGCAATCGAAGCGGGACTAGATGTTCTCTATTGCATTGGCGAAAAAGCAGAAGAGCAAGATCGTAAATACGAAGTCCTAAAAGAACAACTCTTAGTCGGGCTAAAAGATTGCGATCTTAGCAAAGTAACAATCGCCTATGAACCAGTTTGGGCAATAGGTCCAGGAAAGGTTCCACCAGATAGGGCTTATATCGAAGATATCGCAAAACATATCAAAGAAGTGGTTAATTGCCCAATCGTCTATGGCGGAGGATTGAAACTCGAAAACGCTGAGATGATCGCATCAATCCCTGAACTTGATGGTGGATTGATTGCCTTAACGAGATTTGGAAAAGACTTCGGATTCTTCTTAGATGATTTCGAAGCAATAGTTAAAAAATATGAAGGAGGACTCAAATGAAAAAAGTCAAATTAGAATACGGTGACGGACAAGTAGAAGTAAATGTCCCTGATGAAGCTGATATATTCGAAATCGGGGTTACAGTCAAAGATCCAGAAGGATTGAAAGACGTAAAGGCTGCAACACTAGATGCAATCCTTCATCCAATGGGATTAAAACCAATCTCCGAACAAGTCCATAAAGGTAGCAAAATCACCATTGTCTTCCCTGACAAAGTTAAAGGCGGATTTCAAGATGATAGCCACCGCAAAACCACAATTCCTCTAATCATCGATGAATGTCTTAAAGCAGGAGCAAACGAAGAAGATATCATGCTTATTTGCTCAAATGGCTTACATAGAAAGAACAAGCCTGAGGAAATTCGCAAAATCTTAGGCGATGCAATATTTGATCGTTTCTATCCAAAAGGACAAATCATCAACCACGATTCCGAAGACTGGGATCATCTCGTTGATTTAGGAAACGAACCAAAATTCGGAGCAAAAGTAGTTCTCAATAAATATGTATATGATTCCGATGTTTGTTTCCTCATCGGTCATAGTCAAGGAAATCCATATGGCGGATATTCTGGTGGCTACAAACATTGTGCGACTGGTATCTCAAATTGGGAATGTATCTCATCCCACCATTGCCCATCAGTCATGCATAGAAATGACTTTGTTCCAGTTTCCTCTCATTCGCTCATGCGCCAAAAATTCGATGCAATCGGCGAACATATGGAAAACAAAATGGGAAAGAAATTCTTCTGCGTTGATGCAGTCCTTGATTCTTTCTCCCATCAAATCAAAGTATTTGCCGGCGATGCCCATGAAGTTCAAAAGGAATCATGGAAGATTGCAGATGAAAGAACATACGTTAAATGGGCAAAGAAAAAATATGATGTTATCATCTTCGGCTTACCGAATGACTTCCAATATGGCTCTCGCCAAGGAAGAAATCCAATCCTTGTTGAACAAGCTATCTCCGCTCAAGTCGTCCGCCTAAAACGAGTAATGACCGATAATCCAGTAATCATCGCTCTTGCCCAATGCGATGGAGACTTCGGTGATGATGAATTCCCGGCCATGAAAGAAGTATATGATTACTTCCAAAAATGCGGAAACACATTACCTGATATCGAAGACTATTACAAGAAAATGGATAATGAGGAATATATCCGTAAATATCGTTATGAATATGCCTTCCATCCATTCCATGCCTTCTCAATGATCTCTTGCGCTCATATTGCCGAAAGAGATTGCAAAGCTGTCTATGTTGTTGGTGCAAAAGCCCCAGGAACAGCAAGAGAAATGGGCATGAAAACAAGAAATAGCGTTGAAGAAGCATTGGCTGATGCAAAGAAATATGTTGGTGAACATCCAAATATCCTCGTCCTTCCAATGACCTTCAAACGTCCATCTGTTCACTTATGCATGGAGGATACAAAAGAAATATGAACGATATCTCAATTCTCGAAATCCACGATGAGGGATTAACAAAAGGAAAAATCCCAATTGACATCTATCAAGATAAGGAAACAACCTTCCTTGAAATGGCCAAATTGATGGCAAACACCATTAAAGAGAACAACAAGAATGGCAAAAGAACCCTCTTCATTGTCCCTCTTGGCCCAGTCGGTCAGTATAAGTACTTCGCTAAGATAGTTAATGAAGAAAGAATCTCCTTAAAAGATGTCACCTTCATCAACATGGATGAATACATGATTGACCGTAACACCTTAATCAGTCCAGATCACAAACTTTCCTTCAGAAGAACGATGTATGAACTCTGCTATAACAAAATAGATCCAGAACTCATCATGAAAGAAGAGCAAAGAATTTTCCCTTCATTTGAGACAATCGATTTGATCGATCAAGTGATTGAAGATCATGGAGGAGTTGATATCTGCTTTGGCGGAATCGGAATAACAGGGCATATCGCCTTCAATGAACCTCCGATGCTAACAAGCGAAGAAGAGTTCAAAAACACAAGAACCCGCGTTGTTAAAATCACCGAAGAAACAAGAGTCGTCAATTCCATGGATGATTATCAAGGCGCTTATTACTTCATGCCACAATATGCCATAACAATCGGAATGAAAGAAATCCTGAATTCAAAGAAGATTCGTCTATATTGCTTCAGAGATTGGCATAAATCCGTCATCAAGAGAGCAAGTTTCGGAGATAAAGATATTTCCTTCCCAGCTTCGCTCTTACAAGAACATAAAGATGCAAGAATCGGCATCTCTAAAGAAGTGGCTGCCAAATAGGAGGAATGCCAATGAAAATCAAATTTATCGAAGAAAGAAAGGCAAAAAAGCAAGCAGAGATTGATGCTGTTGTAGTCGAAAATCTCTCTCGTCCAGTCAACGATGTTAAAACTTCAGGACCAAAGAAGATGAAAGATTTCTCTCCTTGGGCATTCTGGAAATCAGCTCTTGTTGGCTTAGGAGGCGTTATCTTTGTAATCATCGCCTGGCAAATTTATTCAATGACAGCTGAAAACGGAGGTTTTCTCTCTTCCCCATTAAGTGTTTGCCAAGCTATCGGTTCGATGGCAACCCGTATTCTTAAGAAAGGTGACCCGCCATTGCTATTTATACACATGGGATTCACATTCTCACGTGTTCTAGTTGGATACGGCATTGCTCTAGTTTGTGCAATTCCAATCAGTTTCTTGATGGCGTGGTATAGACCAGTTCGCTCATTTATTGACCCATTTATTCAATTCCTTAGATGTATTCCTCCAATTGCCTATGTTCCTCTCGTTGTCGCGGCCATGGGTATTGGTGAACCTGCTAAATACTTCATCATCTTCCTAGCTTGTTTCTTAACAATGACAGTTACAATCTATCAAGGTGTTAAAAACATTGATCTAACCTTAGTTAAAGCAGCTTACACATTCGGCGCAAAAGATAGAAACCTCTTCTTAGACGTTATCGTTCCAAGTGCCTTCCCATTCATCTTAACCGCTATGCGTTTAGGCGTTGGCGCAGCCTTAACAACAGTCGTTGCCGCTGAATTAACTGGCACAACATATGGTTTAGGGGCCCTCGTTTCGAACCAAGCTTCAAACCTTCAATTCGATTACGCTATCGCTGGTATCGTTATCCTCGGTATCTTCGGTATCCTCTTTGATAAGCTTCTTCTATTCGCTGAAAAGAAACTTACGAGATGGAAATAAAAGGAGGAAACAAAGATGTCAGATACAGTTATCAAAATCGATCACATTAATAAGATCTATCCAGTTGAAAACGGCGATGACGTTATTGCCCTTAATGATGTCAACCTTGAAATCAAGAAAAATGAATTCATCTGTGTCGTTGGCCCATCTGGATGCGGTAAAACAACTCTATTAAATATCATTGCAGGTCTTGAACAACCAACGTCTGGTGAAGCAACGATCCATGGTCGTAAGATTCTTGGCCCAGGACCTGATAGAGGAGTTATCTTCCAACAATACGCCCTCTTCCCTTGGCTTACCGTCAAAAAGAACATCATGTATGGAACAAAATTCATCAAGCATGAAGTTCCTTTGATGAAAAAGAACAAAGAGACTGGCGAAATGGAACCAGTTTATGAGATAAACGAAAATGGCGAAAAAGTTCAAGTAATGAAGAAAGTTCGTTACAGCAAGGTTGAAAGAGAAGCCATCACAAAAAGATACATTGAGATGGTTAGACTTACCGGCTTTGAAAAACATTATCCAAAACAGCTCTCTGGCGGTATGAAACAACGTGTTGCCATCGCTAGAGGATACGCCCTTTCATCCGAAGTTCTTCTTCTTGATGAACCATTCGGTGCTCTTGATGCGCAAACAAGATCACAACTTCAAGAAGATCTTCTCAAAACATGGGAGAGTGAAAAGAAAACATGTTTCTTCATCACTCACGATGTTGATGAAGCCGTTCTTCTCGCGACTCGTGTTATAATTATGTCAGCTCGTCCAGGAAAGGTAAAAGAAGTCATCAACATTGATCTTCCTTACCCAAGAACTCAAGCCACAAAGCTTGATCAGAAATTCCAAGACTATCGTAACCATATTTGGGATGTCGTCTATAAGATGTACGTCGAAAGTGGGTTACATTAATTAAAATTGGTCATTAAACGAAGAGATTCGTTTCAAAAATAATATCTAATAAAGGAGAAAAAAGAAAATGACAAAAACAAAATTCTTCGCCTTAGCAGGTGCAACATTACTTGCTTTAGGCGGACTCGCATCATGCGGCGAAGACAAAAAAAGCGATGAATCCGGAAGCAAAGAAGCACTTGAAGTAGTTAAAGTTGGCTTCCAAGGAAACTTTGGCGCAGCAGCAGGTATGACTGCGGTAAACGAAGGCTATTTCAAAGAATTCGGAATCGACGCACAATATAGCGTTGCTGGCGGACCAGCCCTTGCAGCTTCTGTTATTTCCGGACAAACTGATGTCGTATTCTTAGGAAACGGCGTTGCCTGGAATTATTTTACTGAAACTTCAACAATGAAACTTGTCGCTCTTGATAACTTAACAGACGACGATCGTCTCATTGCTACCACAACCGGAAAAGGAAAAGATTTAACATTAAATTCCTCCCATGCTGATTTAGTTGCAGCACTTAAAGGTGCTAGAGTTGGCCTTGATTTATCCAAGACGCCTGGTTCATTCTGGTCTTCATTAGTCGACGTTCTTAACAAAGAACTTCCAGAAGGCAAAAAACTTTGGTACTCCGATGGCACAAGCCAATTACCTTCAGGACTTACAACATATGCTGAAGACTGCCAAGTCGAAATCGTTACTGCAACAAACGAGAACCTTGCAACATCCATGCTTAAGGATGATGCTCCAGATTTCTGCGTTGCTTTTGCACCTGTTGCAACAACTCTTGAAAAGAACACATCAAAATTCAAAACAGTTGCAAAAACATCAACCCATATGGCTGAATCCTACACTCCATCAACATGGGCTGTTAACGCCGACTTCCTTAAAAATCATGAAAGCACATTTAAGAAATTCATGAAAGGTCTCGTTAAAGGCATGGAAAAGAGAGAAAAAGATCCTGCAACCGCCGCAAATGCAGTTGAAGTCTGCACTGGTGGCACAACAAGTGCCGCAAGCATCAACACAGACATCGCTGTCTGGCTTGGCATTGACAAGCAAATCGAACTTTGTGGAACAACAACTGGCAAAGGCTATACTTACGCTGAAAACATCAGAAATTCCGCTTTAGCTGGTGTAAACAAAGACAAAGTTAAGAAGACGGTAGCAGAAGCAGTTGACTTCTCTTACGTTGTCGAAGCAGCAAAAGCTCTTAAAAACTAAGCACAAAAATAAAAATAAGTTGTCTTATCAAATGGTAAGGCAACTTTTTTATTCGAGGAAAAATTACATCACGGTGATCAATTTAATCCCGTGATTTACGAAAAATCCCTTCAAATCATCGCTAATTCCTTTATCGGTGATGATTTCGTAGATTTGTGATTCACGGAACTGAACTAACAAACCACGCTTATTAAATTTCGATGAATCCGTAAGAATAATAATGTTAGACGCAGATTCAGCCATAGTGGTTATGGCTTCGGTTCTAAGAGTATTTGAACCCATGAAACCAACGTTTTTCATAAATCCATCTGTGCCTAAAAAAATTTTATTAACGAAATATTGCTTAACACAACTCCTAACAAGCGGTCCAATCATGACTTGAGCGTCTTTTTGATATTCCCCACCTAAAAGAATAACTTTATTGTTTCCAAGTTTTGATACGTGATCAACTATATAAATAGAATTAGTGATGATTGTGATACCTGGCTTGGTTTTAGCGATTTCCTCAGCCAATAAAGCGCAAGTGGATCCTGAACCAATAATTACCGTCTCGTTATCATCAATCAAAGAACATGCCTTTTTAGCAATACGACATTTCGTTTCATAATTAATCGAAAGTCTATTTGTGATATCAGCCGTATTCTTTTTTAAGGCATAGCCATGACGACGAATAATAATTCCACAGCTTTCCAGTTTATCTAAATCTTTACGGATAGTAACTTCAGATACATTCAATCTTTCAGCCAAATCTTTGACTAAGATCTTTCTTTCTTGATCAACAAGTTGAACAATTTCTGATTCACGAGCGTTAATCTTCATAATTTCATCTCCAAATATCTTGTGTTTGAAACTTCAAAACCTTACAAATGAAAGGTTTTTTCAAGTTGAGATAAATATACTTTAAATATCGAAATAAAACAACTAGAATAAATCTATGATTTATTACTTTTTATTCTCATTCATCATTCTATTCGCCGCAACGATAGGTGCTTTAGCTGGTATTGGAGGAGGAGTTATCATCCGTCCTGCCCTTGATGCATTCTCTTATTTTGAGAATTCATCAATATCAAATACGATATCTTCTTTCTGCGTTCTTTTTGTTGCTTTGACATCAATCACTAAAAGAGTTGTATCTAAAGAAAAGATCCCTAATTACAAGACATCAATTCTTTTAGGAATTGGTGCAGCAGTTGGAGGAATAATCGGTCAATTGCTTTTTGGACTCCTTAAAGCCAATTCTAACAAATCAATTCTCATCATCGTTCAGTCAATCATTCTTATCGTCTTATTGATTTTTGTTTTCATTTATATGCAATTTATGAATCCAAAAGGAATGTGCTTGAATATCGAAAATCCAATAATGAAAATATTTATTGGACTTATGCTAGGGATAATTTCTTCATTCTTGGGAATTGGAGGAGGGCCAATAAATGTTGCAGTCCTTGCTCTCTTCTTTGCAATGCCAATAAAAGAATCATCGGTCAATTCATTAATTGTTATTATCTTCTCTCAATTAGCTAAAATCGGCTACTCATTATGCGATGGAAGCTTAATATCTCTTTTCGATATTTCATCGTTAACTGGTAACGATCAATCCTGGTGGATATTCTTGCTCGTTCTAGTTCCTATTTCCGTTATTGGATCCTTGCTCGGAACCTTCTTAAACAAGAAATTGCCAGCCAAAGCTATCTCTTTGATGTATATAATCACAATCTTCATCATCATCGGAATTAATGTCTACAACATTGTTAATCAATCTTTGATTCTTGCCGCATAATTTCTTCCCCAAGGATGTTTATATTTAATAAACATATCTATAAGTGCTAAAATAGTTTAAGCGATTTCCTCGCTTATTCTTTTTGCTATGAAAATATTGAATTCATTCCTAGATTTTATTAACAAAATAGTTGAATATTGCAAGAGCCTTGACTGGTCAACGATTATTACTTGGGGAGTCCTTGGTTTAATCGTTATAGCAATACTAATCATCTTGATTAGCTTCTTAGTCAACTATGCTCGTGGAGGAAAATTCTTTGAACGTGTCAAATATTCTTCGATGGCCTCAAGAGTTTACCGTATTAATTCCCTAGATCAAACAGTTGTTTATTTCGATTTGTCTAATGTTGAAAACAAGAAGAAAGTTCCTTTAGAAAAGTTCTATTCTTTCTTTGCAAAAGAGGACAAAGAAAAGATAGAGAAATGGATAGAAAACACCTTAGCAGGCAAACAAACTCCTGATTTCCTTCAAACAAACATATATCTTGATGACGTTATTAGGAAAGGTGGAAAAAGGAAAACAATTCCTTCCTTACTGAAAATAACAAAATCTGATCCGACACATGGCCTTCTCCATTTAGAGAATTGCATCATTCAAAATAACGAGAAGAAGAAGGTAAACGCCCACTTAAATCCAATCGTTTCGGAAAATGAGTTCGCGAGCAAGCTTAAAGCGAACGGAACAAACAGAGGAACGACATTCTGTTTCAATATCAGAAGGAAAAAGATTGGCGGATACGACACGAACATTCCTAAGCAAATTTCTTCCAAGTTCCGTATTGCCTTAGATCGTTTCATTGGCGGGAATGTCTCTTTATTAAAATTATCTGATTATGAATTATTAGTCTGCAATTATGACATTAGTGATAATGATGAGGCTGTTCTTTATGGCCTTAAAGCGGTTAACGGAGTCACCAATGCCTTACTAGGAAAAGGAAAACCTGAAGATTTCCCATATGTGATTAAGGCGGGTATCGTTGCTAATAAAGATACATTTGGTGATACAGAATCAATCATTGATTGCTCCACTAGAAGTGCGGTAAGTGCTTATGATACCTCCGCCTCCTTATATGTTTACCGCAAAGGAGTGGATTCAGGAACGGCCCTAGATGTTACAAAATATCGCTCTGAAGTAGAAAAGATCATCCAAGATAAGCGAATAACAAATCTCTATCAACCTGTTTATGGCGTTGTTAGACATACGGTTATTGGCTATATGGCTATGCCAACTCCTGACGCGGATAGAACTTCCTTTGGAACAATTGAAGAGCTAAAGAATTATGCGATACGAGCAAAAGATCATAACAATCTCTTCAATTACCTTGCTAAATCTAACGTTTCCCGTTTCATCGCTGAAAGGCCGCTACGTTCCCAAAGGCTCTTCTTCCCGGTAATGGTAAGAGAATTAGAAACGATTCCTGCCATCTACTCAAATCTTAAAGGAGCAAAAGAAGCAAATCTTACCTTCCTTATCCGTGAAACTGAAGCATTTGCTTCAATAAAGCAAAGAGGAGAAGAAAACTTCCTTTCTCTTATCAAAAACATTCATGATGAAGGATTCAAGGTCGGATTAATCGTTCAAGGGCAATCAATCAACGTTGATGTGAATATCCTCAATATCATCGATATCTTCTTCGTTGATTTCAAAAACGAAGATATTGATTCCAAACATATGGATACGATCATCCGTTCCCAACTCCATGCTTTGGTTGAAAAACTTCTCAAATTCTCCAAAATCATCGTTGGTATTAACCTTCCTGATTGGAATGCGATAGAATTAGTAGTTGGTTCGGGAATTGATTATGTATCATCTAATCAATTCGGACCATATCAAAATGGTTTCCTCCCTCTTAAAGAAAAAGATGAGATACGCTTAAATGAAATGAAAGGCTTAAGAAAATAATTATGGAAAAAAAGAATGACGCTATAACATCAAGAGATGTTGACTTCGCAAAATGGTATACGGATGTATGCCGTAAAGCGGATTTAATGGAATATTATGCCGTTAAAGGCTTTATTGAATATCTCCCATATTCCTATGCGATGTGGGAAGAGATTCAAAACTATCTCAATATCCGTTTTAAGGAAAATGGCGCGCAAAACGTCTATCTTCCAATGGTCATTCCTCAATCGTTGTTTGCAAAAGAAAAGGAACACGTCGAAGGATTTGCCCCAGAATGCTTGGTTGCAACAATTGGCGGAGGACAACAATTGGCCGATCCACTCGTAATTCGTCCAACATCAGAAGTTATTTTCTCTGAACTTTTCAAAAAGAGATTAACATCCTACCGTGATTTGCCTATTTGCTATAACCAATGGTGCTCAGTCGTCCGTTGGGAAAAGACAACCCGTCCATTCCTCCGTGGCTCTGAATTCCTTTGGCAAGAAGGGCATTGCATCTTTGAAACAGAAGAAGAAGCAATCAAAAACACCTTATCAATCCTTAATGTCTATAACGAACTCGGACGTGATTTGCTTGCTATTCCTTTCTTAGTCGGAGAAAAGACAGAGCACGAAAGATTTGCTGGTGCAAAAGCAACCTACACCGTTGAAGCCTTGATGCACGATGGAAAAGCCCTTCAAAGTGGCACCTCCCACTATCTTGGCCAAGGATTTGCTAAAGCTGCAGAAGTATCTTTTTTAGGAAGAAAGAATGCCCTTGAAACCCCATATCAATCTTCTTGGGGAGCTTCCACAAGATTATTAGGCGCCATCATCATGGTTCATGGCGATGATAATGGCTTAGTCTTACCTCCATATGTTGCGCCAATCCAAGCGGTTATCGTTCCAGTAAGAATGCAAACTCCTGGTGTTCTTGAAGCATGCCGTAAACTATATGAAGAAATCAAAGCATTAGGAATCCGCGTCAAACTCGATGATGATGAGAACCATACCCCTGGATGGAAATTCGCCCAATATGAGATGAAAGGCGTTCCTCTTAGAATCGAGATTGGTCCACGTGATTTAGAAAATGGCATTGCTATCCTTACAACTAGAGTCGATGGCAAGAAAGAAAACGTCAAGATTGATGAACTTGCTGCAAAAATGCCTGCAATTCTTAAGGATATTCATCAAAGAATGTATCAAAAAGCCCTTGATAACCTCAATGCACATATTGCTGAGGCCAACAGCTTAGAAGAACTCACCTCCATTCTTGATAAACAAGGTGGATTTGTGAAAATGGCATATGATGGCAAACCAGAAACGGAAGATATCATCAAAGCCAAGACCAATGGTGCGACAGCCCGTTGCATCTATCAAAAACTAGACGATTCAACAGAACTAAAAGACCCAACAAACGGAGAAAAAGCCACGGTCATCGCTTATTTCGCCCGCGCATATTAATATGAATGATGAAGATTTCAAAATCGATATAATCCTTGAAATCTCTTATTTAAATGAAGGAGCTCTCCAAGATTTAGAGAGCTCTTCTTTTAAAGAACATTTCAATAAAGCAATCAATCTTCTTTCAATCTGGGTAAAAGAGAAGAAATACTTTTCCTGGGATGAAGATGATGTTAACTTCCTTAACTTCCTTCTCCATTCTAGGTGGTTATATAAAGAAGATATGTTTTCCTTGCATTCATCTTTATTAAAAGAACTTATAACGAAAGTAACCTATCCACTAATAATATCTCTTCCAAGCAATGATCAATTCTATAATGATCTTTCCTATTGGTTTATCACCCAAGGAGAAGATATTTTCAAAAGATTGGGCTTAGAAAAAGAAAGGGAAGACGTATCTCTTTATTTAGGCAAAGAAAAACGTTAAAAAGTTCTTTCTTCTTAATGAAAATAATGCAAGTTATTTTCTTTCTTTTCATACTCTTAGAATAGATAAAAAATGATACACTAAATTATAGTCTCCTGGAGTTAGAAATCTTTATGTCAGAAAAAGCCGCGTCAATCGAAATCAAAGCAGTAAAAACGATAAATTATGTAACATATCAAGCCTATCTTTTGCAAAAAGAGGCCACCCATGCATCAGAATTTAATCCTTTTTCTTTTCTTAAATCAGTCTTGCTAACAAATTTAGGCGAAGAAGATTTACTTGATTTGACTTTGAAATTCGACGTCGTTCCAGAGTTCATGCATATATCTAATATCCATCTAGCATCCTTAGAGAAAGGAAAACGCGGAACTCTTGTAAATCGTTTTGAAATATTTCTTGATCCTCTCAAACTATATTCCTTAACCGAGGCTATGCCTGGATCAATAAGAGCCAGTCTTATTTCCAAAGAGGGAGAGATTCTTGGCGTTAATAGCGTTAATATCCGTTTTGATCCGATAGAAGCAAGCGCATCAGAGGAAAGAAGTGAGCAAATTCTTGCCTCATTCGTAACGCCAAATGACGAAAAGATTCAAGAAATCATCTCGATGGCTGGTGAATATAAGTTAGAGAACTTCAAAAACGATTCTTTCGATGAATATCAATCCCATGATCCTAATGAAGTATTGAAAGATGTTGCGTCAGTATATGAAACATTAAATCGATGCAATATCCGTTATATAACTTCCCCAGCAAGTTTCGATAAGATTTTCCAACGCGTAACTCTTCCAAGAAACGTTCTAAATAACCGTTATGGCACATGCTTGGATACGTCTTTGCTTTTTGCATCCGTTTTTGAAGCAATCGGCCTAAGACCAGTAATCATTTTTCTTGCTGGCCATGCCTTAGTTGGCGTTTGGCTTGATGAAGAATCATTTCCAAATACGGTTGAAGAGAATTCTCAAGTCGTTTTGAATAATATTTCCAAAGGCTTTGAACACCTTTGTGTTATTGAAACTACCGCTATAACAAGAACCGATAAAGTTTCTTTCCAAGATGCAAAAATCGAAGCGGAACGCACTCTTTCTTCGTCACGTTTTAATTTTGCTCTTGATATCGAACGTTGTCGTAATGAGCTTTTCTGGCCTATTCCATCAATCAAAGAAGGAGAAAATGGTGAAAAGAAAATAATTGTTCCATCACTAAAAGATAGAAATGCCAACGAATATTCCGAAGTGGATATGCTTGCAAAAAGATATCTTCCTGAAGAAGCAAGGAAAAACAAATCCCGTTATGATTATTGGGAAGACAAATTGCTTGATTTGAATCTTTCAAACAAACTTCTCAATTTCAAATGCAAGGACTCAACGCTTCAAGTAATGATCAATGACGCGGAAGAATTCATCGATTTCCTTGCCGATAACAATAGAATGTATCTTGCAGAAGTTGAACCTTCCTATCCTTTAGAAGGAAAAGGCTTAGTTTCTTTTGAAGAAGTAGTTAATAGTGCGATCATCGGCGATGCCTACAAAAAGAAACAAATCCTTGTCTATTCTCGTGCTGGTATCAAAAACGAAGGGCCAAAGAAACTCTCAAGAAAAGCCAATACTTCCCTTGAAGAAAGTGGTTGTAATCCTCTTTTCATCTCCATTGGCTTAATTAGATGGTTTGATAACGAAATATCCGCATCTCATTTTAAAGGAGAGATGTATGCCCCACTTTTCTTATTACCAGTTAGAATCCCTCGAAGAAAAAACGGAACATATTACACGCTGGATTACGATATAGATGATCTTACTTTCAACCAAACATTATTTGAATATTTCAAATCCAATTTTGGCTTAGATTTCTCTTCTTTGAATTCCATCCCGAAAAAAGAAAACGGAAAACCAGATATTCGCATCATCTTCAATGAGGTAAGAAAAATCATTACTCCGATGAAGAATTGGCTTCTTTTAGAAAACAATTCAACTCTCTCCTTATTTTCTTTCTCTCATTTCGTTATGTGGTCTGATCTTAAATATAACCGTGAGAAATTCATGCAAAATGAGATTGTTTCCGCTTTTGCAAACGGCGAAAGATATTTCATCTTGAATGAAAACGAAAAAAAAGACATCAAAGAGATAAAAAATAACGATGTCATTATGCCTCTTAGCGCTGATTCAAGCCAAATTAAGGCCATATATGATGCAGAAAAAGGTGAATCTTTCATCCTTGATGGGCCTCCAGGAACAGGCAAATCCCAAACGATTTCCAATATGATTGTTAATTTCCTATATCATGGTAAAAAGGTTCTTTTCGTCGCGGAAAAAGAAGTAGCACTTGATGTTGTCAAACGTCGTCTTGATGATTTGAATCTTGGGCAATTCGTTTTAGAACTAGCCAATATCCAAGAGCCTAAAAGCCAAGTTCTTGATACATATAAAAATCTTCTTTCTTTAGGTGGCCCTCTTGCACCAGCCGAGAATTTTGATGAACTTAATTCAAAAATCGAAGAAAAACAAAACGAATTAAATTCAAAGGTCGCTTCCTTACATGATAAGAAGGATTATATTTTCTCACCATATCAAGCAATTCTTATCTATTTGAAGAATGAAGATATGGGTGATTCATATCGTTTTAGCGATGAATATTTAAAAGGAATGTCCTTGGATAAACATGAAAGAGCTAAAGTCTTGCTTAGTGAAATTTCCTCCACATGTCTATCTTTTGACACATACTATTCTTCACCTTTCTTTCCTTTCCAAAAACGCGAATATTCCATGGAATACCGCGATGAATTGAAGAAAGAACTAGAAAATCTTCTTCCTCTTTTAGAATACCTCAAGCTTGATTTGCATAACGTCATTAACCCAAGCAAATCTTTAGAGCAAACAAAGAAGAATGCTGCTTTGTATTTCAAGATACTCACTCTTCTTCGTGAAGGAGATATCTCCTGGCACGAATGTCTTTTAGATTCATCATTCATTGAAAAGGAAAACGATATTCGCTCCGCTTTATCTATTCTTTTAGAAATCGCTAAAGAAAAAGATAAGATTCTTGCCTCCTTTAGCAAAGAATTTCTTGGAAAAAGTGGAAAAACTCTCAAAAGTCAACTTACTAGTGTTCAAGCAAAAGGCGGATTAAGCCATTTATTTGCTTTCTCCTCCTTCAAAAAACAATTTAAAGACATTGCCTTAAGTAAGGAAGCATTAAAAGAAGATAACCTCGAATCTTCAATCAATTCCCTTGTTAACATTCAAAATCTTCGCGTGGAATTCGACAAATGTGATCCATACGTGAAATATGTCCTTAAGAATCATTCTTTCGAAACATATCCAGATGGAGAAGAAACAATCAAGGAATTTGAGATGAGCATCTTATTGGCTAATGCTATCAATGCTCTTGATTATCTCCCTAATAAGCAAAAAGATGACTTTGTCTCATATTTATTAGATATTAGCCAAGTGACTCTTTTCTCTTCAGCTAGTAACAAATTCATCGAACATTATTCTACTTTCCTAAAAAAGAAAGAATATCTCTTTGATAAATATTCCTTCAATTTGGATTTATATCCAGATGGAAAGACATATTTTGGCGTTATATATTCAAAGATTCGCTCTGCTATCGGAAGAAGCGGTAATCTTGCTGAATGGACTACACTCTTACTAAAAATCGATGAAGCAAAATCTCTTGTCAGCAATGAATATTTCTCTCTTTTCGAAGATGGACAAATAAAAGAAGACAAACTTCTTGGAAATTATGAGAAATCAGTTTCTTCATCAATCATTAATAAGAGATTTGCCTTAGAGCAATTGGCTCTCCTTTCAGGGAAGGAGATGGATAATCTTGTTAATAAATATGCAAGAGATATCAAAGAATTCTCCAACCTTTCAACGGTTATGACCGCATCAAAGATTTCTTCTTCCTATCCAACAGATGCCATCCATTTTGCTGAATCGACCACCTATAACCAACTTGCCAAATTAGCAAGAAACGGCGGACGTGGAGTATCTCTTAGACAAATATTCCATAACTACAAAGACATCATTCAATGCCTAACCCCATGTTTTATGATGTCTCCAACATCAGTTTCCCAATTCCTTGATATCAATGACTACCAATTCGACGTCGTTATATTCGATGAAGCCTCCCAAATTCCAACATCTGAGGCTATCCCATCAATTGCTAGAGCAAAAAGTGTCATTATCGCCGGAGATGAACAACAGATGCCTCCAACATCTTTCTTCACCTCCACAATTGGATCAAATGAAGGAGATTCTTTCTCATCTCTAGACGAAGATCTTGAATCATTACTTGATGATGCAATAGTTTTAGGCTTGTCAAGAAAGAGACTTCTTTGGCATTACCGTTCCCGTCATGAAGCACTCATCTCTTTCTCAAATAACAAATTCTATGAAAACTCTCTTTTGACTTTCCCCTCACCTAAAAACGATATTTACGCCATATCTTATAAAGAAGTTAAAGGAACGTATGAAAGAGGGAGAGGAGTTAACCGCCAAGAAGCCAAAGAAGTGGTCAACGAAGTCATCTACCGTCTTAAAGATAAGGAACTCCGTACTCATTCAATCGGTATCATCACCTTCAATGAAGCGCAGCAAAACGTCATCGAAGATCTCCTAGAAAAAGAAATGTCGAAGAATTCTCTTTCTAATATCGAACCAGGCGGAGAGAAGATTTTCGTCAAGAACCTTGAAAATGTTCAGGGTGATGAAAGAGATGTCATTCTTTTCTCTACGACCTATGGTCCAGATAAAAACGGGACTTTCTCAATGAATTTCGGCCCATTATCACTAAAGAAAGGTGAAAGAAGACTTAACGTTGCAATATCTCGTTCACGTGAGGAAATGATAGTTTTCTCCTCCATGAAGCCAGAGGATATCAAAGCGGAGAAAGCTAAAAACAACGGGGCACAATGTCTTAAAGACTTCCTTCTTTTTGCTAAGAACGGTTATGATTATCTCCCGCATAATTCCCTCTCTTCTTCCGTAAAGGAAAAAGGAATAGAGGTATATTTAGCCAATGATTTAAGGAAACTTGGATACGAAGTTAAGGAAAACATTGGCGAATCCACCTTCAAGATTGATTTAGGCGTAGCCTTAAAAGAAGCACCAACGGAATATCTTGTTGGCATAATCCTTGATAATGAGCAATTTGCCAATATGACATGTCGTGATCGTCATTTAAACGAACCATCGATTCTTTCTCGTTTAGGCTGGAATATCATTAACGTCTATTCCAACGAATATCTCGATCATCGTCAAGAAGTAGTTCAAGGAATAGTTAAAAAGATAAATGAGATACTTAATGGAGAAGAGCCGCAAGAAAAAGAAACCGAATCTACAAGGAAACCTCTTTTTATCAAACAAGTAATCAGGAAAAATTCCATTCCTTATACCTTAAGTGAAGAAAAATACGAGAAAGGAAACATCATTCCCTATCTTTATTCCTTGATTTATTTTGAAGGTCCAATCTCCATTGAGCTTATCAACCGCAGATACTGCGAAGCATCAGGCAAGAAACGTGTTGGAATAACATCCAAAAAAGAAATAGAAATGGCCTTAATCGCCTTAGGAATAAAAACAACTCATTTCATGAATGATTCTAATGCCTTCTATGTTTCTAAAGATTTCAACGAAGCCAATTTCGTTAACTATCGACTTGATGATGAAAATAAGTCTAGAAGAACCCTTACTGATATTTGTTATCAAGAAATAGCCAATTGTGCGGCAGATATTCTTAAAGAACAAGGCGAGATGGACATTGCCGATTTAGCAAAGCAAATCTCCTTAGTCTTTGGCTTTAAGACCTTACTCGCCTCAAAGAACGCCTATATTCAAAAAGCGATAAAAGATTCCTCATGCAAGAGGAATCGTATAAGAGTTAGAGAGAATCGTGTTTCTCTTGCGGAGTAACCGTTTCTTTCTTCTTTGGCTTATATATTGCAAGCAACATTGGGACAATCATCGTTAAGGTTGCAAATATCCAAGCTCCTGGATCTCCAGCTGAAACCCCAACAAAAGCCCAAACGCTTGCTTCGGAATTGATTGGTCCTCCATTGATAATTGCAGGCAAGAAAGAACAAATCAAAACCCTTGCAATCAATTCAGAAATTCCTGCTAAGAAAGGCCAAAGAGGTTTTTCTAATCCTTCTAAGCAGTTCCTGCAAATGAATAACATAAGCAAAACAAACATCATTGGCACGGCCGTATATAAATAGGCGTTGCCCCATTTAATTGATTCTGCCGTAACATCGCTGGAAGATAGGAAGAGATACTGATACGCACCATTGATGGTTAATGAAAGAGTTACTACATTAATCAAAACAGTGATAATCAATCCATAGATCAAAGAGACATGGAATCCTTTTTTGATTCGATCTTGTCTTGATGCGCCAAGGTTTTGGGCCATAAAGGAAATCATTGCTAAACCTAAGGATTCTTGGAATCCCATAGCTAAGGTGATGACCTTTGAGGCAACACCATACCCAAGCTGGGCAGATAAATTAGGATTCATATTGCCATTAGGCATTCTATCGAAATTAATAACCGCGCCAGTCATAATAATCGTACCAATAGAAAGGATCGAGAAATTGAAAGCCAAAGGCAAACCATTCTTTAGATGTTCAATAACATCTTTCCAAGTGATTTTAAGATCTTCCTTATGCAATCTTAATTCTTTGTAATGGTAGAAGAGGTAGAACCAAGAAAGGAAACCTGCTAAAGCCTGGGCGACAACCGTAGCCCATGCTGCGCCTGCAACACCCCAATCAAAGACAATAATAAAGACAAGATCTAAAACAACATTCAAGATCGTTGAAATGAATAAGAAGACAAACGGTGTGAATGAATCGCCATACGCCCTAGTGCAAGTGACTGCAAGGTTATAGAAAATCTGGGAGAACGAAGCGCCAATAATGATCAAAAGATAGGTTTTTGCTGCTTCGTATTCTGCCTGCATATAAGCATCGCTCGCACTTGGGTAAATTCCAATCCAAGCAAGAAGATAATCAAGAAGAAGACAACCTGCCACAGATAAAATAATCGTAATAACTGTTGATAGAACTAACTGAGTCCAAATTGATTTCCTTGCTCCTTCAAGAGATTTCTGACCGATTTTCTTCGATAAAACGACAGAGAATCCTGAAGCACAGCCAATTGAGAACTGCAAAACCAAGAAGACGATCGTTGTCGTGTTCGTAACAGCAGCAACAGCAGGCCCCTCAAGTGTTTTACCACATATAATCGTATCGATAAGCGAATAAATCTTTTGAAGAAGAGTTGATAACATGATAGGGAAAGAAAACATTAGAATGTCTTTCCATATGTTCCCATGCGTCAAGTCAATTGGGTCGAATAGTTTTTTGAATTTCTTTAATATATTCATATCGCCGATATTCTAATCTCTTTTATTTTAAATAAAAGAATATTTTATTTTTCGATACCGCTTTCATGAATAAAAGGGAATTTTGCAATAATAATGAAAAAAGTATTGCCAACTTAAAAATATTTAATGCGAAGATTTGAAATTTAGTGTATAGTATTTCACGCACGGAGGCGTACCCAAGAGGCCGAAGGGGGCAGGTTGCTAACCTGTTAGTAGGGATTCATCCCTAGCTCGAGTTCGAATCTCGACGCCTCCGCCATTAAGAAGGATAGGTTTGATATCGCTTGAGTCAGACCTTTTTTCTTTGCGAATCGAAATATTTATCCTTTCCGACAACAAACTATATAGTTGAAATGCCATTAATAAAGTAAGTAGCGCACAGAGCGAAGATATACATCGAATCCGTGTCTGTGGTAAACGTCTAGATTTGGGGCAAAAAAGTTGATGCATGTCATACCTCTTATAGTCACTGGGGGTAGTAATTTGTATCCTCTATCTTTTAGGACGGCAAGTTTGATTAACAACGGAATTTTGGAACTTAACAGTGCTTTTGGAGGATTAGTTGAGACTTCTGAGATTTCAGGCGCACTTAGTACAAGCGATAGTTTTTCAGAATCAGTTACTACCAAGGAAATTTTAACCTCAACGGGCAGCAGCATTCTTGCTTATGCAGATAAAACGGATGAAAATGTCCAAGGTGCTTTAGCTTATCTTGGTGCTACAGGAAGACCAAATGAACCAACCACATTCCCTAAATCTAAATCTTTTGAATCAAAAGGAAATTACTGGTATTTGCCTTTGACGGATATAACTTCACTCACCATTTCACCTAATAGCGGTTCTTCCGTTAAAAACTCAGTTGGGACTTTCAAATTGAGCGCATTGATCTCACCAGCAGAAAATTCCTCTAGCAATATTACATATAAATGGTCTTGTGATAGTGGAGCAAGCTTAAGCACAACAACGGGTTCTAGTACAACTCTAACTACACCTGCTAATAGTTCACGTTTTTCTGATAAGGATTATAAGGTCACTTGCGTTGTAACATTCACGAAATCCGATGGCGAAACAGAGAGTTTGACTGCGACTGGTACGTATACTGCGACTAAACAAGGATGGTAACGAAATTAGTTACAGACCTCATGTTTTGGAGATTTTTCAAGAAATCTTGTTAAGTGAAGGAATTGCGTGAAGCTTATAAATAATTCTTAATTTTGCTAACGCCGTTAGCAAAATAAGTTGGTCTCTTTTATCGTTACCTATCCAGCGGTAAAGAAGAATTAAGTTACCGTTTTAACATATCATTATACATAGTTGCGTTAGCAGATATAATGGCAACCCTGGTCAAGGTGATTTGGCGGCATATAGATATTTATGGGGGTAATGCGAATGAATCCAAAAATAGTTTGTACATTTCTAACTTCGTTAACTGCCTTGCTAATGGGGTGCAACACGATTTCTAGCAGTGAAAGTTCCGATATTGGTAGCGAAACTGATAGTTCTCTTATGGAAAGTAGTTCTACTGAAGAACATGGAAAAGCGGATAGTGAACTTGCTCCTATATCTGAAGAAGAACAACTAAAACGCAGTGATTTAGTTTATCTGGTTTTAGCGACCAAAAAAGGAGAAACTGAATTTATTGGAGACAAGTCTTATACGATCTATTACTTTGAAGTCTTAGAAGTCATTAAAGGGGAAGAAACAATAGATCACGCTTATTTTGCGGGAGATACAGCAGAAAACAGTAATGTGAGAAGTTCCATTGATGAGAAATTGATAGAAAACGAAAGATATAAATTATATTTACGAAATAGAGATGACAAATACGTAACAACAGCTGGATGGCAAAGCATTATAAAACAATCATGATCGCTTTATATGATTTAACAATAACTAAGCGTCTATATTTATAAATCAAATATGAAAATCTTGATGCTCATATTCTTCATTCACACTCTAATTCCGGATTATCTTCATTTCGTTATAAAGTTTCCTCGTGAAACACTAATTATATTTGCTATATACAATCTTTTTAATCATGCTGCGTAATTTTTACTATTTCCAAAGTGTTCACTTATACTGAACACTTTTTCTTACTTTTGCCAAAGTGTTCAGTGGTAGTGAACAGTTTTACTTGATTTTGCCAAAGTGTTCAGTATAATGATTTCAGGAGCTAAGTATGATAATCAGAAAAGAATATTTGTCCAAAATTAGGCCATTTTACGAATGTGATCTAGTTAAAGTCATAACCGGGATCAGAAGATGTGGAAAGTCTGTAATTTTAAATCAAATTATGTCAGAAATAGGCAAAACAACAAATAACATAATTTACCTCAATTTTGAAAAGACAGCTGATTTACTTAAAGCAAGCAATTATGAAGAATTAATAAAATACGTAAACGATAATCGAAAAGATGGTAAATGCTATATTTTTCTAGATGAGATTCAAGAAGTCAAGGATTGGCAAATCGCTATTAAAGATTTACGCCTAGACAACAATTCAATATTTATTACAGGCAGCAATTCAAAATTATTGTCGAGTGAAATCTTAACGTTATTAAGTGGCAGATTTGTCGATTTTAGAATACGTCCATTCGTCTACTCCGAAATAGAGGAATATTGTACAAAATACAATCGGACTTGCTCTATCAACGATTATCTTATCTGGGGTGGTTTTCCTGGCCGTTTTTTGTATGATTCGCTTGATTCTCAAAAAGAATACCTAATCGATTTAGAAAACACCATTATCTATAATGATTTAATTAATAGATATAAGATAAAAAAGCAAATCGTCTTTAAAAAAATCGTTCAATTTATTCTCACTAGCAATTCTCGAATTATATCAGCAAGAAGCATTCATAAATATATATGCAACGAATTCACCGATGTATCGCTAAATACAGTCCTTAAATATATTGAGTATTTGAAAGAAGCATATATTATCGATGAAATTCCTCAATTCTCTAAGAAAGCAAAAAAAGAATTAGCCTATTTCTATAAATTATATGATTCGGATGTTTGCTTTAATTCCTTATCTGTTATGAACAATCGATTTGATTTAGATCATAATCTAGAAAACATCGTTTATAATGAGCTGATTTTCAGAAATTATACAGTTAAAGTGTATGATAATTTCGGAAAAGAGATTGATTTTTATGCTTGTAGAGATGGAAAAGAATATTATATCCAGGTCGCTTACAGCCTTGTGGATGAAAAAGCATATAATCGAGAATTCAGTGCATTTAAAAATATCGATAGTTTGGCTAAGAAGATCGTTATTAGCGTTGATGAAGCTGATTATTCAACTAGCTTAGTTAAGCATATTTCATTAAAAGACTTTTTGAAGGTGGATTTTTTATAATTGTCTCAAAGAGTCCTAGAATTGTCTGTTTCTTTATTGGAATCAAATAAAAAGCAGAAGAAGTTCCTAAAATATCCAAAAATTCACAGCAAAACCCTATTGGATATCGTTTTCTTCTTTTGGAGAATTGTTTTTCTTTGCTTCTTCTAATTGTTTCTTTAATTCTTCAATTTCTCTATCTTTTTTATCTTTTTCTTCGTTAATAGCTAATTCTTTTTTCTTTCTGTTGTTTTCACTGACTAGATAGATGATCTTTGCTATCTCAAAGATACATATAGCAGAACAAGGAAGAACAACCAATGTTAATGTTCCAACCTTGCTAGACATAAATAAATATATTTGTCCTAAAGGCAAGGAGACAAAGGTGACTTTCCCTAATATTTCTCCTGTTCTTCCATCGCTATATAATGTTTGGGTATCTCCATCAACTGCATCGCCTTTAACTGTATATTGATATGTTCCATCGCTAAGTAGAAGAGGATCTTCAATAATTCTATGCGTGATAGTGACATTATTTAATGGAAGATAGTTAAATGTGACGACATCACCTTTTTTCAAAGAAGAATAGAAATCATCGTTTTTCACTAAATCCACTTTAATTAGGGATTTAACTGGAACGGTTTTAATGTCATATTGCTCTTGTTTCTCTCCATCCATCGATTGAGATACAACTACTAAATACTGAGAATCACCAATTCTCCCTTTAGTAATTCTAGATGTAACTGAAAAACCGGCCACAACGACGAAAAAAGCTAAAACACCATAAAAAATAACATTACCAGTTATCTTTAATGCTCTTTTAGATTTTCTCTTTTCCGTTTTTTCTGTGTTATTTTTATCTTCTTTTTCCATGTTTATGAATTAATGAGGCAGAGAAAGAATCTCTGCCTCATCGTGTTAAACGTTATTGCTTAGCCAACAATTAAAATCCGTTTACTCAATTGTAAGTGTTGTGTCACCTTGACAATTAAAATATGTCGTTTTGTTTTCGTCTGTTATTGTAACTTCTGCGCCATTTTCGAAGAATTTGCATCCGCTAAATGAAAGACTAGCATTTTCTGCATATTTTGTAACGCTTTCTGCTTGAACACTAACAAATTTTTGAGTTGATGCTTCGTCGTTAGTTTTGTGATTTATTTCTATATTGCATCCTATGAAAGATAAATTCGCGTTTTTCGCGGTTGGGCATAGAACTATCGTTGCGTAGCCATTATCATCTCCATCATATTTATTGTTACCAATTAAAGTACAATTTTCGAATGTTGCATTGGTGTTCTCTGACCAAGTCTGGAATGCTGAATATCCAGTTAATGTCGAATTACGAATTACAACTTTTGTTTTTTCGTTAGCAGCAGCGATGTTTAAAGCGTAGTGGTTTGCTGAAACGGTGCAATTATCTAATATCATCGTTAAATCTTTATTGCCCCATGCAGATATTCCACGATTAGCGTCATTACTGCCACAGTCAGCTGTAGGTCCAACTATATCAAGGCCTACAAGCGTTAAAACAACTGGCGAGTTTTTATTAATTTCAGTATCGTCAGAATCCATGTTAATTGCGGCCATTCCATTTTCTTTTGCAATTATTTTTGTAGTTCCATCACCATAAATTGTTGTGTTGCCTTTAATGCCTTCCAAATAACTGCCTGCCAAATCGATGTCATTGTTAAGTTTAATGCTAACAAATTCTTCATCAGAATCTAAAGCCGCTTCTAAGCTTTCTTCATCGGAAACCGCAACATCATAAACAGCGGCATTGCCTTGAACTGCTTCTAAGCCTAATTTAATTGTAACTTCATCAACTCTCTTGGTTTCTGTTGCTGGAAGTTCAATGACGACTTCATATGCATCAATTTCTCCGCCTGCTTCAAGAACGGTCCAGTTCTTGACCATGCCTTCATCACCAGTGATTTTTAATAAATCAGCACCTTCGACTTTGTTGCCAACGACTTCATATGTTTCACGATACTTGATCTTAACGTCGCTATCGTTAGTAGGAGTGACCTTTAGGGTAACTTTGTCTCCTGGAAGCATTTTGCCGATTGAAACTTTGCCATCTTCAGCAATATCAACCTTAAGGTCGGAATTAGCAACATCATTTGTTGAATCGGAAATTGTTCCGTCCCTATCAATTCCGGCTGGATGATATGCTTCAACGAGTTCAACTTTTGTTGAAACACTTACCTTACCAACTGTGATGGTGACATCATTCTTAGCTTCACTCGTGAATAAAGCATAAGTGGTCCCAGCGGCTACGCTACCAAAAGCAAGGGCAGCCATGCCGGAGATTAATAATGTTTTTGTTAATTTTTTCATAAATATATCCTTTCAAATTAACTTCTTTCTTTTATTTAGTAACGCTCGATAATTTAAATGTTAAATCTAAATCCATCGATTGTTCTTGTGCGTCATTATTCTTATCATCATCGATGAACTTATATGACACACTTATCTCGTCATATTGAGATTTAAGCACTCTTTTTTCTTCTGGTGCTACGATTGACCATTCGATTTGATCTTTGATTGCGGCATTTTCATCTATCTTTCCGGACTTATCATATGCCACAATCGTTTTGTCAATCATATAATCGAAGGCAACTTCTCCAGTGTTATAAAGCAAGAATGTTGCTTTTCCTTCCATACCTGGAACTAACTTAACGTCATCGAATATTTTGTCGGTATAGTTAAGTAAACTAACACCTTTTTCTTCATCAACAACAAGATTCTTTCCGTTTGAATCTTTCAAAGTAGAAAGATCAACTGTTTGGCTCTTTATGAGTCCATGTTCATCAAGGACATCTTGCTTTAATTCTTTTAGATAGAGTTCAGCTTGTAAATTTCCAGATATGACTAGATGCGTTTTTACATCTTTTTCATTTGTAAAAAGGGAATACGTTGTTCCAACTACGATGGCCCCGCATGCGGCTAAGGTAACAAGTGAAGCAACGAATTTAACTGTAGATAATTTCTTCATATGGTTTTTTCCTCCTTTCTTTTTACAAAAACGTCCGTGGCTTAAAAATGCAAGAACGCGGACGTTTGAAAAACAATTTTAAAATCTAAACTAGTATTGATGATTTCACTAGGTATGTCTTTTGCTAGTGTGTATGCGATTACTAGTTCTTCCTTGGCATATTCCTTTAATTTGTTCTTAAAGTTATATGTTCCCGTAAAACAATCGCTAAATTTCAAATTTTCAATGGTTTCATCATTAAAGGAGATGTTAACTTTGAAATATTCATATCCCAGCTTTTCTCCATCTCTATTGAATTTTAGCGAGCAGTTTAAATCCTTATTATAAGAAGAAGAGATCGTGTATTTTTGTTCTTTCGTCTCTCCAGGAGAGAAAATACCAAGATCATAATCTTTGATGATTTCGTTATTTTCGTTATTTATGCTAATCAATGTATCTTTATTTACGTGTGCGACTAAAATGCCAAACATGATTAAGGCAGCATTTGCTTCAGCAACACTTAAGGCAGTTAACACGACCAAAAGCTTTCTTGATACTTTAGGCTTCTCTTCATCATGGTCCTTGCGTTGAGCTATAAAAAGAACGCTAAGCAAAATAATGCTTAGACAAAATAGACACATTAACACGATAAATACAATTTTGATCGGTCTCATCCCTCCTATTATATATATATATATAT
>CAVIBR010000017.1:0-35705 GCA_963641445.1 Bacteroides uniformis | reverse complement strand
GAACCCCCTAGGGGGTTGTCCTGCAGACATGGATTCAATGTATATCTTCGTCCTGTCTGCTGTCTACTTTATTAATAGCATTTCAACCAACTCGCCGAACAAGAAAAGGTATTACACGATGACGGTGTTCGCGGGGAAAAAGCGGGCCGGGAGGTCAAACAGCCTGCTGAACAAGACGGTCATAAGCTCATCGAGCCTGAAGGAGCTGAAGGCGAGGCTGAACGAGATATTGCAAAACCGATACCACGTGTCCATGGACGAGGAGGTCTTCGTCTCCGGGGACTTCGCCACCTACATACAGCATTTCGGCGATTCCATAATGTGTTGCAAAAGCAGATACGTCCCCGATAAGTTCCACGTCTACATGACGCTGAGGGACGCGCTCCCAGACGTCCATGCCGACGACAGATCGCTCAACGACCAGCACTTCAGAAGATACATCACAGGGAGGCTCAAGGGCCTCGAGGACGCGAACGCCAGGAAGCTGAGGGGCATCCTCGCAAGGAACCCATCATGCTTCGAGCCGTATCTGGACGGAGAATACCTCGGCTGCTCCCAAGAGGGCCAGAACTCCCACATCTACGCGCCTAGGTTCGGCAAATACGCCAACAGGCTCTCGCCGTCGACGATAGATAAGCTCGCGATGATAAGGGAAGCCAAGGCCATGAACGCGAAGGTTGTCATAACGCACACCGCGAGGGCGCTGCCAGAGCCGATAGTAGGCTCTGTGCCGAGAAAATACCAAGATCCGGCAAAATACGTCTTGGACACGAGCGGGATGAGCCACGAGACGGCAAAAATGTTTAATGAAATCAAATACGGAGGAATGTAGAATTAAATAGCCGACATAGTAGGACTTACCTACAAAATAAAAACGCTATCCAAAGTAATCGCGAATGCCTGGCGCAAAAAGCTCGGTCGCAGCAAAACATCAATATTTTTGTACTTTACTCTGTCAAGTGACCTAGATACTTTTTTTATCGACTTCAAAGAACTGCTCTATACGCCTATAAATTTGGTTATACCATCTATTGCACTTGTTAATTCTTGTACTCGTTTAAAGTTGCATTAGTGGCTGCCATTGAAATAAAATTGATGATAGAATAAAACTCAAAAACACTTTTGGTATACGAGGCAAAAAAAGAATGAAAAGTAATGCAGACAATTTTAAGAGCTTTAATGATATGACGGAAAATATGCTCAATTTTTATAGATCGTTACCCGCAAGTTTAGAAATTGTAACAAACTTAAAAAACATTGGCATGGAATGTGAAGTTTATGATGGACCGGATTTTAATGGGAGTAATGCGACTGATTTTTATTATTGTTATATGTGTTGCGTTTTTGACAATTTTTTAAAAAAATGCAGCAAAAAGAGCGAGTGTGTTCGTTGCGCATTTAATGCTATTAAAACTGGGGATTTGCTTTATGAAATTGATTTAATTGACCAAAAATTGTATTTAGCAAAGCAAATATCTGATTTAAAATCCAATGCACGAGGATCTATCGAAAAAGATTTAGAAATTGTCATGGAAGAAATAAAAACGGCCAAAAAAGACCTAGAATCCAAAATTTCACTTTTTTTGATTAAATCAGGGTGTATAGACGAGTTTTTTCAAAAAAGTCACGAAACAGATAACGAAAGGACCGAACTAATATTCACGAATTGTGATGTAATAAGCAGGAATTTGCCTGAACTGCAATACGAAACGTTATTGCTTCTTCGCGAATTAATTAAAAAATATGAAGACACAAAAATACTCGATATAAATGACACCAAAAACATTCAACTAAACATTCTAAAAGAAATTTATCTTTATGGAGGATGCGATGTCATTGACTCCATTAGTTTTAATGAAACGACTGATTATCAAAATTTATCCGATGAAGAATGCTCTCAAAAACTCATAGAGCTTCTCAAACAAGCGGCTCCTATTCAAGAACTTAGCCCAAAGGATTTTTATAAACATGTAGAAGAAACTGTCAATAAAGTCAAAAAAGCAAATAAAGGAAACCTGAATAAAACCGATGCCTATCCGTATTATAAAGAGTTGATTGAAATTTATAATAGGCAAGAAAAAGCCAGATCGGTTTTTAAAACTGCCAAAGAACTTGATGAAAAACTTTTAGATGAAATAAAGAAACGTGAAGATGATTATATAAAAAGATTATTAGTGTTATCTAATGATTGTAGTGAAGAAGAAAAAGAAAATTTAATCATTAAATTTTTTAAACAAGGTTATGAAATTGCTAACGCAAATGATGTGACATCATATGATGTCACAAAACAAATTGAGATTAGAAAAATGGAATTCAATAATTGTGAAAATGGGGATTCTCTTATTCAAAACTGCTATAGGAAAATTTCAGCAAATAAAAAGCTTGTTAATCAAATCGCCGCTGGAGAGTATCTCTTTAATAAATTCGAAAAAGCCAATATAAATAATGAATTGAATGCTGATTACACATTTTTAGTCGCTTCGCAAATGAAAGCAGTCGAAAGATTTATCAAAGAATCAATTCTTAAAAATTTAGTTGGCTGCAAGTTTTATGATTTTAGTTATAAAAAACCTCATTGCACTCTTATTAATGGGCAAAAAGATTTAGATGATTTGAATTCAAATGAAATAGCTGATAAAACGTTACGCAAAGCTGAACTTGGAAAACTGAATACTTTTTTATCCGAATGCTGGTCTCCTTCCATGTATCCTGAATATGTTGATGGATATAAATACAAAATTTTTAACGATGGGATAGAAAATCAACAATATAGCATTTTTCAAAAGCTATCCTCTAGTAAAAGCGATAATACCGATTTCTACGACAATTTTGTCTCTAAAATAAGAAATGGTCATTTTCATACCAGCTTAATACGCACTATCAGCGACGCAAAGTATTTTAGAAACGAGACTGCATTTTGGCTACTTTGTGTTATTAAAGAATTAAAAGGCTTATGATATCTTTTTGACGTATTTGTATTTTTAAAGGACGATAGAACTTTGCTTGCTTTCGCCTTTGCTATGGAATATTCTTAATTGATAAATTATTATGCAGGGAATGAATAATAACGATAATTGGTCAAAATATAATGAAAAAGCGTGGATTTTTATCTATTCCGTTCTTTATTCGCTTACGCTGAAAATTTATGGTTTTGATAATAATTTTATTAGAGAAGTTATAGCAAATGAATACACTAACGAATATGTTCTTCTATGTTTGAAAATTGATTTTAAAGAACGTAAAAAGAGAAAGAATTTATATTGCTCTTTCAATTTCCCACTATATTTCAAACAAGTAATCAAAATCAATCAGACGTACTCCGATTATTTGAAAGAGAAAATATTAGAAACGTTAAATAAAAATAATTATACGTTGAATGAATTTGTCGGAATTGATGAATGCCTTAGCTTTGCTACGAAATTCAAAAATGAACAATTAAAATTTAATAAAGTACAACGTCATCGTATCGACTTTAAAGGCAATGATTTCCATTTTGAAGTTCCTAATTTAATCGATGAAGAATCTATCGACATTTTAAATGAATACTACAAAATAAAATCACAATTGATTAATATGTATGATAAAGATGTTGCGAGAATTTCCGATGCATTAGAAGATCATTATAAATCGGTCGAGTTGATATCACGCCAAAAAAATGAATTTTCTTTTTTTCCTTATGATGCCTATTTGTGTTTGAAGATATTTCTTTTACTAGAGAATAGAAAAATAACAAAACAATACATCCTTCAGAACGATATAAAAAATGTTTTAGAGAGCGAGAGAAATCATGGATGCAATAAGCGAAATTAGAGTAATGTTCAATGAAATAAAACTGCAATATGAAAAATTATCAAAAGGCAATTTTTTGAATGAATCTTTTTTTAATAAGTGTCAAGCGAAAGAAGAAATCGATTGTTTGAGAAAAGAGATAGATAAAATATGTGACGATTGCGATTTGGCGTATGAGGAAATATCTAAATTCACAAAGGCGGTTGATAATTTAGCGATGACATCTTTCAAAAAGAATGAATCATTCAACATGTATATGGAAATAAAAAAAGTGAGAAAACGCATATATGATGATGAAATTCCACAAATAAAGCGAAAGATAGAAAATTGCTATAATGAAATTGGAAATCTTCAAGAAAAAAAGAAACATCTTTTAGTTAAGGCGAGTCCTTATAAGAATATAGAACTTTATAATCTGTTTCATGCGCAAAAAGCGCAATCCATTGACGATATCGTCAATTCCAAAGAACTTTGCGAACAGCCTTACATAAAAGCGGATTTGGAAATTTTGCGTAAAAATTGTGCGAAGGACGAATTAGATCAAATTGAATTCAATATAAATTCGATAATGGAAGAAAAAACGAATTTATGTGCAATAAAAAATCAGTTTTATTCATTATTCGGCGAACTTAAGGGCTTAAGTGAGAGAATGTTTAACAAAGGAAATTCGTTAATTAGCGAAATTGAAAATATCAATAAAGATATTCTAAAAGAAATTGATTATTTTTCCGATGTTTCAATTGATATCTTGTTTTCAACGATAAATTCAATCCCATCGATAAAACCCCGCTTTTCTTATAACGGCGACAATAAAAAGCAGAAAATATACTATATCAAATACTGGGTAATAAATTTCACAAAAGGCGAAAGAAAAAGATGAATTTCACAAAAGTTGGTATTATCAATAAAAATGAACTGTTTTTGCTTAAATTCCTTGATGAAGAGACGGATTTGTTCGCCTTGAGGGAAAAATGCTTTTTCATGTCTGATGAAACGTTCTCTAAAACACTATTCAACTTGCATTCAAAATTTATTATCGATATAGATTTGAAGAATAAGATAGTTTATTTTTCAAAAAAGCAAAAAATGGTGATAGATTTTATCGATGAAACTGATTTTGCTAAATATTGTCCCAAAATACGCGTAAGAAAGGTTGACGATGTTCATAACGTTGAGTTGTTTAATATTTTAATGTCTCCAACGTTATCTGAATATTTTGAAAAGGAAGGGAGAATCAAACTAAATGATATTTTGACCCTTTGTATGAATTATAAGTTCAATGATAATTTTTTTATAGAAGTGGGGAGGCTACGAATTCGTTAAATGATAAAAAATAAGATAAGCAAAGAACGTTTTGCCAAAGAAATAGATATTAACTTAAGCTATTATCAAGACATAATAAGAGAAGCAAAAGGCATGGATGAAAATGATAACGAAACAAAGCCATGCAGTATTAATATCGCTTCAAATCACATTGATACATTACTTAGAATAAAGAATGGATGCGTTCCAAACCCTGATTTATTTTTTAATTTCGCAAATTTACAAGGAATAAAGCCGCTGAGAGAAAAACACATTGACATCATTTCGAATGATTTAAAGAAACCCTCAGCTAATGGGAACGCCTCCGTTAATGCCGTTAAAAAAGCGATGACTATGAAAAGTATTTTAGCTATTCAAGGGCCTCCCGGAGCTGGCAAAACTACAACAATCATCGAAATGATTGCTCAAATAAAAAAAGAGAAGCCTAAAGCTAAAATATTAATCACTTCCTCGACACATGTTGCAGTTGACAATGTAGTAGAAAGAATTTTAAGATCGGACCCAAAGAATGTTGAATTCAACGGGAGAACTGATGAATATACGGGACTAAGACTATTTGATGACCTTTTTAGAGTTAGGCAAAAGAAGGCTTTAGATGGATCAAATAGATTAAGAAAATACGATATACCAGATTATTTTAGTAATTGTGTGAAAGACCTTCCTGAGAAATACAAAAATATAATATCTGAATTTGATGCTACAAACGATAAGAGCGATGATGCCTACAACAAAAATGAATTATTAAATTATTTTAGAAGCGATTTGATACTTTCTAAGGGAATCATATGCGTTACGGTCAATTCTTTAAATGGCTGTCATTTCCCTTTTGGGACTACTTTTGATTATGTTATTGTTGATGAAGCGGCAAAGATGTGCTTTGCTGAAATAATGTTTGCGGCTAAATTTGCCAAAAAATTAATTTTGATCGGAGATCCCAAACAACTTCCTCCAACTGTTAGTTGTAATTTTTTGAATGACGATTTAAACAAAAAATATGATGATTTAATAAATAATCAGCCTTTTATTGAATATTTATTTGAAGAGTTAAGGGAACATAATCCAGATTGTTTCGAGTTCTTAGATATTCAATATAGAATGCGACCGGAGATTGGATCGTTTATTTCTAACGCTTTTTATTCTGGTAACGTTAAAAACGGAAGAAAAAATGGCGACGCTAATTCGAAATTTAATTACCCTCCATTAGTCTTTGTTGACTATGATGCAAATGAATGTAAATGCATAGTTGACAAAAAGCCATTGACAAATAAGAAAGAAATAGAAATTATCGAAAATATAATTAGTGATGATAAGTTTTTAGCCGATTTGAGGAAAAGGGCTGGCGTTTCGGAATGTAACAATCCGGACGATATAATGAAATACGTATCAATAATCACTCCATATAAAGACCAAAAATTAGAATTAATAAAAGCGGGTCTAAATATCCCAAAATATAACATTGATACTGTTGATGCCTTCCAAGGAAAGGAAAATGATACAATAATATTTTCTTGCGTTAGAAATCACGGCAAGCCAACAGAGTTTTTTAAAAAAAATAATAGACTTAACGTGGCTATATCTAGAGCGAAGAATCAAGTTTGGATTATCGGATCAAAAAAATATCTTCAACAAATTCCCTCGTTAAACGAATATATTAAGCTTTGTGAAAATGACAAAAACAAGCCAAATACAATCGCTTTTTGCAAAAAAAGAAAAAGGTAGCCACAGGCCTACCTTCTCTTCAACGATAGCCATCTTAAATTTAGAAGATTTGTAATTATATATGATAACTCATCATTTAATTGATTCGCTCATATATGCAGCATTAGAATTCAATTGAATTAACCATAATCGTATGGCACGTCTACAATGACTATCACTGCATAATGATTATAACACCAAAAAAGGAAATAAAAAATGGCCACTAAATATAATAACTATAAGAATAATAGGCACCAAAATAATAAGCATTCTAAACAGCCGATTTCAAGGAAAAAACCAAGCCAAAGCTATAGACCTGATGTATTTTATGGCCTAATTCCTCGCTCCGCTGACGAAAAGTGTAAAGTGCAAGCACAAAATAACGCAAAATCAATACTTTCTTGTTTGATTCAAAGAAAAAATATAAAACAAAACGTCAAGTCTATTGAACTTCTTGCTAAGAATGATTTGATGTTCAATGTTGCAGTTTCGCTTCAATCTCAGTTCATCAAACTCGCCCAAATTATTGAGGAATGTTTAATAAATCCAAAACATGATGGTCCAAACGTTCTTATAAAGGAAAATATAGTAACGAAAGACGAAAATGGATGCAAGCGTTCATATGTAAAGGTTAAAAACCCTGATTTATCATACTTACCTGCCGCAATTCTTTATATGAAAGTTTATGTTTTTAAGGAACCTATTTCAAATAACTTGGAAAGATTGGATCATATTTATAGATTTAAATTAGAAGGAGGTGGCAGTGCTAGAGAATATAGATGTTCATCTAGTTTGTGTTTAAACTCGGTTGCCAACAAGCAAAAACACAGTATAGATGATGTTACAGAAATTAGAAATTCATTTAAAGAGTGGTTTGATATTTTTAACGAGTTTATTGATTCGGCCATCAGATCAATTGGAGGACAAGATTTAAACGAGCTAAGAAGTCTAAAATTAGATAAAAAGTGGATTAAGAATAATGGTGAAAAGAGCACTAATCCTAAACTCAATAACGATTTAGAACAAGAATCTTCCAACTGGAAGAGAACTCTTAAAACGGTTGATGATGCTTATATCCAAATAAAGCATTTAAAACATCAACGCGATGTTTTTTTGGCTGAGACGTTAGATCACTACTGGGAAATTGTTAAACGTGATCGCTCCGATAAACATATTGAGATCGAGAATATTATGGAATCCATCGGATTTCAGACTAATATGATTAACCACATAATAGGCTTTTTGATAAGCAGACAAAAGCAATGTGTGGCCGTCAAAATAGGAAAAGAATATTTGTGTGAAGAAATAGATAGAAATATAAAGATTAAAAAGTATACAGAGATGTCTAGAGAACGTGTACGCCGAGGAAAGTCGGTTTGGATTAGTTCCCATGGAGAAACACACTATAATCCAGGATTTTTAGACCATTATATCGAAAAGAAAAATAAGCAAATCGAAGCACTAAAAGACAAATTAAATAAGCTGAATAACATCCGCTCATAACATTAGAGTGGCAACTACGAATTGAAACGAACCATAGTTGTTTTAATCTAATTTGCTTTTTAAGATAATCTCGATAGGTGAGGAAGATGAGGCCTCGAAAAGCCATACATTTTGATGGTGCTGGCAATGACGAAATGGTTGCCGTATTATAATGTAATAGGCAGGAAATTGGTTTAGTGAATAATTGGCCCGGTAGAAAACAATAAGTGTTAAAAAATATTCTTTTAATAAACACCTATAGCAAACCGATAATAGATGTCTGAAAAGTCACCCATATGTCCATAATCGCTAATAATAGAAGATCTATGGATAAACTATTTTCCCTTAAGCATTGCTTTTGTTTCAGATTCTAAAATTCAACTCGTCGTTTTAATTACTATCAATAATTTTAGAGTCAAATAGTATTTCGCTTTTAAAATTGATAAAAAACTGCCTGAACCCAATTTGTTTATATTTTTGAGTTCAAGCAGCAATGAATTTTAACGAGCAGGTTAGTCCCCAAATGGGCTGCCTTGGCTATTGGCGTTATCCCATTTATTTCCGCTTTTGTTCTTATCGTCATCTCCGCCAGCAAAAACAATTTTCAATTCCATTGTTATTAATCCTCCTTATGTGGCTTTAGTATATGCTTTTAGGCAATATTTGTCCATCGTAATAAGTGTGAAGATACCGTTAATTTTTGTAACATCTATACCTAATAAGTTGTAACGCGTGTTACAACCTATTTCAAATAGAAAGGGGAACATCCTTTATGCTGAATGCCAATCACAATGAAGATGCCTAGAGAAAATGCCTGTATGATGCTAAAATCAAACACACCTATTAAGAAGGATTAACATATGGTCGCATACTATGAAGGATATTTAAATGATGTAGTAGAGAATCAAGGAAAACTCTTTGATTTGATTTCTTTTGCCTATCCTGATTATGATACGGAAGATTTCATAATCCATTATATGAGAAGCAATACAAGGGAGGTTGTCGATGAAAGCCAAGCCTATGTCAATACGATGGATTATAAGGAATTATTGGCGTATTTCCTTAAAACTGATGGATATTCCTTCAAAAAAGGAAATCCAATCCAAGGATTCGTACCTGAATGGATTGGAGAGTTCTATGCTTATTACCAATGGTATTACAACATTTCTAGCCGTGATCTAATAGATAAGATTCCTGTTAGCTTCTTAAAGAAAGCCTATCTAGGATTACATGATTTAGAACTTGAGTTAGCAGTTAAGAAAGTCGCTAAGATGGAAATAATATGTTTCCATAATTCAAATGAAATAAATGGATATTTAAGTAACTGGTACCTTTCTGATTTTGTTATCGACGGAATGAGATTTACCTCCGTTGAGCAATATATGATGTATAGCAAGGCTATATGTTTCAAAGATGAAGATATCGCAAAGAAGATATTAGAAACTAATGATGTTGCAGTAATCAAAGAACTAGGAAGAAAAGTTTATAATTACAACGACGAAACATGGAGCAAAATCAGAGAAGAAGTAGTATTCGCTGGTGTTTTTGCGAAATTCTCCCAAAATGATGATCTGAAAGAGAAACTATTATCTACTGGAGACTCAACCCTTGCCGAATGTGCGGTAAAGGACCTAATTTGGGGCATCGGCTTTTCTATGACCGACCCAAATCGTTTCAATAAGAACCTATGGAAAGGAAAAAACCTACTAGGAAAAGTTCTCATGCAAGCAAGAAACAAGCTTAAATAGCAAAAGAAGGGGATACGTGTATTAATATTCATCAATTTGCTTAGCAAATCTCAAATTAAATGAATATTGATATGCCGGTCTCTTAAAGGCTTTCAATTTTCTTTTTTCCAAATGATGTGATTTCAACCAAGGAATATCTGCCTTTTTTAACGCGCCTTACATAGGAGTCGTTTTCCAATTCTTGAACTGCCGTTGTCAAGGATTTTGAGATTCCTTTATTGCCAAGCCTTTTTGCTATTTCGTTTAATGGCAAACTTTCTTCAAGCAACATGTTTAATATTTTTATTTTTGCATCTTCTTTTGGAAGCTTTTTGATTGTTACAGGCGGTCTATTTTCGACTTTGAACGCATCATTTACTTTTAAACATACTGATAGATATCTTCTATCCTCGTCCATCTCAAAAGTAGGCGGTTCGGAATTGTTTTCTTTTAACGCCGCTAAAGCGTTAGGTATTCCAGTATTTCTTCCTTCCGTTAATTTTAATTCTTTGAAAAAATCTCCGATTCGCCTGTTTCTGTATATTTTCCCTCTTATCTTAAAATCTTTGATGTTTTGATCGCTGATGCTCCTGTCCAATCCGGGGAAACTTGTTATTTCTAGTTCGTTTGGTGTGATACGAATATTTATTGGCTCGTTAACCATATACGATTTATGATAGACTGCATTTGTAAGGAGTTCTTCGATTGCTCTATAAGGGTAATTGAAGACTCTTTTTGCTTCAGCTTTATCATCAAACTTAAAAACTCTTTCTTTTAATACGTAATTGCTTATGTAAGACAAAGCATCTTTGAGTTGCCTTTGAATTGGGCCTGTAAAGATTTTTTCGCTCATTCCTTCGCCTGTTGGGTCGGGGATATCAACTATTTCAATTCTTGCGCCACGGAAAAAACGTTCTGGATTCTCATTGAACATCAGTAATGCAATATTTCTAGGCCTCAATGCCTCATCTGGCCCTGTTACGAGTTGCATAGATTGAGCGATCTCTAGCGTATTCATTTTGAGTGAATGTTCGTAAAGGTCACTATTAGAATCGTATAAATGCTTTCTTAAAAGGCTAATATCAATGTCATCAATTGTCGCAGCCAAATTTGGCCTATCATCAAACGGAATGTCGCTAGAAATATAATAAAGTTCCCTTTCTTCTTCGGCTTTTGCGATGATAGTGCTATTCGTTTTCCTGATATAGTACTTTTTCATGGATTTTGTGTGTAGGTCTTCAGGAACTTGATAAGGCCTACCATGTCCGGCCGGGCACCAAATAACGATAATATTTTTCCATTGAAACTTAATTGGCTTTGCGATCGGTATATATCTAGGCTCAATTTGATTGCAATATCCGATTAAGCCTTTCAATATAGAATCCATCTTATCATCATCTATTCCGTGTGGCGGTAATTTTGGCAATCCATTTTCTTCTTCGATTCCTATGATTATGTAGCCTCCACCCGTGTTGTCTATGTCATTTGCGAAAGCGCATATGCTATGTGTTACGGCATTTGGGTCAAATCCCTTTTTATAATCGAGTCTTGTCGATTCAACAAGACGTTCCATTATCAAATCTTCAATATTTATTGGCAATTCCATGACTAATTTCTCCTTGCCTATATTATACAATAATTAAATTTTAATTTCGACTTTAATTTCGACTTTAATTTCGACTTTCGTTTTAAAGAAAATGTAGTAACTATCGGAACTTTATCAAAAAACAAAGGTAACATGATGTCAAAATAAATAAAATTATAGATGAAAGTCGAAATTAAAATGATGAAAAAGGTAAAAAATAGCAAATGATTTGTATTTTATATATTGACTAAAAACCTTTAATTCAGACATTTCAAAAATTCGAATGCATTATTTCATTGATTAAAGCCTATTGCTAAAAACATTTTCTTTAGTGTAATAAATACAAATTTATGGCGTAAATAATAATTGGAGGTTGCTGCTTTGTGCTGAATTGTAACTACAAATATGGAGTAAGATCAGAGAAGAAGTGGTTTTCACGGGTGTTTTTGCGAAATTCTCCCAAAATGATGATTTGAAAGAGAAACCATTATCTATTGGAGACTCAACTCTTGCTAAATGTGCAGTAAAAGATCTTGTATGGGGCATCGGCTTTACCACGACCGATCCAACCCGTTTCAATAAGAGCTTATGGAAAGGGAAATACCTATTAGGAAAAATTCTTATGCCAATAAGAAACAAACTGAGATGGCAAAAAGAAGAGATACGTCTATTGATATTCAGGCAATAGTGCCTTTTGGAGAAAACGTACTTTTATTATAGACAAAGTAGATTTTCTCTGGTCTGTTTTTGGTGCGAATTACATTTTACTGTTCTTAATGATTTCACCGGTTCCCAATTTTTACCTTTGAGTTCGCAATTTTTTGGGGGTCGAGTTCGCAATTTTTGTTCTCAGTTCGCAATTTTTTATATTGAGTTCGCATTTTTCATTAAATTTGAGGGCTGGCGAAAATCAGCAGCCATTTTTTAAACTGAAATAGTTTTAGACAGATGCAGATGATAGATCATAAAAGTCTAATTTTAGATTATAGATTCCTTAAATTGACTATTAACCTATTATCTAACTAAAAATTTTAATTTCGACTTTAATTTCGACTTTAATTTCGACATCAATTTCGACTTTGATTTTAATGAAAAATAAGCGTTTATCGAAACAATTTTGAAATTGAACAATAACAAGATGCCAAAATATATAAAATTGCACAAGAGAGTCGAAATTAAAAAGGTGCAGAAGTCGAAATTAAAAACATAAATCTTATTTCATATATTGACGTTAGATAAAAATATTATTAGTTAACTTAAAAGATGGAATTTAAAAAAGAACGTTTCGATTTTTGCCAATTCATTATGCTTTAGACATACTATTAATGGCGTAATAAATTGAAATATTACGCTACTCGTTGGTACAAAACGATAAGACATCTCATTTAACGGAGAACTAGCAGCATCAACTGCCAAAGAAGCAAAAGAACAGGCGGATATCAGAAAGCATCGAAATGAAATAATTAACCATGGTTCGTGTTTTTTTGAATTCGCGTACGGCCTATTTTTCATTAATAACTCGAAAATTTACTAATTCTAGTATTTTTGTGAGTTGTAATATTTTTGTTTTTTCTATGACGTTTTGAACACTAAATATAAAAGTTCATAAAAATTTAGAAAGTTCACAAAAGTTCACAAAGTTTTTGAAAGTTCACAAAATTGCACTTATGATTATATCGAGGTAATCCATATGATTGAAAAGAATCCATTTAATGTAACATTTGGCAAGGAACCAAACGAATTAATTTCAAGGAAAACTGAATTGGAAGAAATATACAATTCTTTATCTTTGGGTATTTCAAATGATGAAGTTTTCATTATTTCAGGCGTTAGGGGAAGTGGTAAAACTGTTGCAATGACGACTATTGGGGATTTCTACCGCGAAAAAGAAGATTGGATTGTTGTGGATCTAAATCCTGAATATGACCTATTAGAACAACTAGCAAGCAAAATCATTGATGAAGGGAGACTTAGAAAGTTATTCCTAAAGGCAGAATTTAATTTCTCTTTCAAAGGATTCGGTTTCTCATTGACCGGAGATGAGCCAATTCAAAACATTTCCTCATTGCTAAGAAAAGAGTTCGAATATCTGCAAAAGAAAGAAATAAAGCTATTGATAACGATTGATGAAATCTCTGCGACTCAATATAGCAAGATATTCGTTCATGAATTTCAATCATTTCTTAGATCTAAATATAACGTCTATTTGGTTATGACTGGATTGTATCAAAATGTCGCGTCATTTGTGAAAGAAAAAAGTGTCACATTCCTTTATCGAGCGCCAAAAATCTTCTTAAAAGAATTAAATTTGATGGCAATTTCTAATTCCTACAAGAAGATATTCAATCTTAATGAAGAAGAAAGTCTTAAGTTAACTAAATTTACTAAAGGATACGCCTATGCTTATCAACTTCTAGGGAATATCCTCTTCACAAGTGGAGACTATTCCTTGTCAGAAAAGAACGTTAGCAAGTTTGATGAACTCATATATGAAAGAGCATATTCAATCATCTATGATGAGCTTACTCCAAAAGAAAAGCAGATTCTTATTACATCCTTGGAGAACAATACAAACGAATATATCATTGAAAAGGCCAAGATATCTAAATCTCAGTTATCTAATTACAAAAACATATTAGTCAAAAAAGGAATGATTGAAGATGATCGCAATTCGATCACCTTCAGATTGCCTAGGTTCAAGGAATCTCTCTCTTTCATGAAGATGCTAGAAGAAATTGAGGTTTGATTCTTAGCAAAGCAAAAAACAAGTAAGAAACCGATACTGTAATATCGATATTTCTTGCTTTTTTTTCTTATGGTTTATCCTTTTCTTGAAGATGAATGAAGCCATAATCACATATTTGTCGATAAATGGGATTTGAATTGGCTTAGAACAATTGGAATGATTGATTTTCATCTTTTAACAAAATAGCGGATTGGAGAATGTCATGAAAAGAAGAATTAAATCGGTTTTGGCTATAGGAAACGCCTTGTTTGCCTTAGGCGCTCTTTCTGGCTGCACGTCAGATGACATTGCAGATTTAAGAAGTCAAATAAGCGAGTTACAAAGCGAGATTGATGCCTTACAAGAAGAATTATCCTCTCTTCAAAAGAAGATGGACGCGGATATAAAAGACGTCAAAGATGATTATGGAGCAAAGATAAATGCTCTTCAGGAAGAAATAAACGCAAATCAAGCTAAGATAAGCGAGTTAACAACAGAGTTAGCAAATGCAAAGAAAGAACTTTCTGAAAGACTAGAAACTGAAATAACTAATCTTAAAACATATATCGATGGTGAAGTGGCCACGATAAATGAGAGAATTGCTAAAGATGAAGAAGAACTTGCTTCAGCAAAAGAGAAACATGATCAAGATATTGCCTCCCTTCAAGCGGATTACAGCACAAAGATCGAAACTTTAACTAATACCGTTAACTCCAATAAGGAAAGTCTTGAAAACGACTATAATGCCAAACTTGACGCACTTGATGCTGATGTGGCAGCAAAAAAGAAAGATATCGAAGATGACTACAATGCCAAGATTTCTTCTTTAAGCGAAGATATGGCTGAAGAAAGAAAGGCCGTTGAAGATGACTACAATAGCAAGATAACCGCTTTAAGCAACGATACGGATGTAAAGAAGAAAGCGTTAGAAGATGACTACAACGCCAAAATATCTTCTCTTAACAAAGATTTAGAGAACCAAAAGAAGGCATTAGAAGATGATTATAATGCCAAATTAGAGACGCTTAATTCAACATATGATGCTAAATGCAAGGCCTTAGAAGATGATATTGCATCATGCAATTCATCATTAAGTGAATTCAAGAGCCAATATGAGAGCGATAAGAAGAACTTCGAAGACGTATATAACGCCAAACTTGAAGCCGTCCAAACATCATATGATGCAAAAATAAGCGAGATTGAGAATGATATCGCCTCAAGTAAGGCAGAAATCTCTTCTTTGAAAGATGAGATGAATGCGCTTATTGAAGAAATTCAATCTGATTACAATAAGAAGATTGATGAGCTTTCTAAACGTGTTTCTGATCTTGAAGGTAGTAAGAAACATAACGTTTATTTCTATCTTGATAATTCAAATATCCAAACTCTTGAAGTGAATGATGGGGCAAAGATCACTGCTCCACTAAGTTCCTTAACTAAGGGATATAAGATTTCCTATTGGTATAACTATGATTCAGGCATGAAAACCCCATGGAATTTCTCCGGATGCACGGTTACATCAGATTTGTATTTATATGCGGAATACACCTATCAAACATATTATGTTACATTTAAAGATACGAAATTCAATCTTTCAGATAGATGGGATAGCGTTAAATACAAAGGCTATTACAATTTCTCAAATATCTATTCAAAGAGTGGCTATACCCTTACTGGATTCTCTGATGAAGAAGGCAATGATTTTCCATCATCTGGAACGTATACTCTAACTGAAAGCGTTACCTTAACTGCTAAATGGTCATTGAATGAATATAGCATTTCCTATGATTTGGATGGAGGAGTTAACGTAGAAGGAAATCCTGAAGCGTATTCCGTTGAATCAGATGAAATAACATTGTTAACTCCAACAAAAGAAGGATATAGGTTCGATGGTTGGAGTGATGGAGAGAAGATCGTTTCTTCAATTCCATCCGGAAGTGTTGGAAATATCACCTTAACTGCGACTTGGAGTGAGTATCATTCCTTAAGCGTTACCTCTTCAGACGAAACAAAAGGAAATGTTGAACTACTTACCTCTGGAGACAAGTTCTGCGAAGGAGATTCAATTACCGTTAAAGGAACCGCCTTAGATGGATTCAAATTCGAAAGTTGGAACATCAATGACAATGTCGTAAGCACGGATGAAGAATATACCTTCACCATGCCAAATAATGACGTGGAGATTATTGCAAAATGGGAATCCCCAAAAGATTTCGTTGTTACTTCAGATGATGAAAGCCTTGGCAGCGTGGCTATAACTTCAGGTGATGCATCTTCTTTCACCGGAGATAGAATCACCGTTGAAGCAACTCCAACATCCGGATGTGAGTTCAAGGGGTGGTACAACGAAGGAAAACTCGTTAGCTCATCAAATCCATATTCATTTGAGATGCCTTCGACTAATTATTCGCTTGTAGCAAAGTTCTATACGGCTGAAGAAGTGCTTGCACGCAAAAAATCATTGGGCATAATCCCGGAAATTGATTCGGAAGCAAAGACTCTAACATATGGCTTATATCCTCAAAACCACGTTAATGATGAAGCAACTATTGCATCATTGAATGCATTAACAACAAAGGAAAGTAATGGCTGGTATTTGCTCGATGGAAAATATTATGCTAAGAAAGCTGTAGAGCATTATTATTTTCAGTCGGATGGGCTTTGTTGGAGCGATGGCGCATTGATCCTTAATTCATTTACCGAATGGTTCAAATGCGAGCCGATCACTTGGAATATTCTTGAAGCGAATGATGAAACGTATTCCCTTGTGTCATCGACTCTTTTGAATGCAAAAAACTATTATTCTTCAGATACGATGAGAATCATCGATGGGGAACTCATATACCCGAATAATTATGAGCATAGCGACATGCGTTCATGGCTTAACAATGAGTTCTACGACTCCGCCTTCGCCTTGGATGACTCCCTCATCCAGACGGTGACCGTCGACAACTCCGTGGCAACGACAAACTATTCCACAAACCAATACGCATGCGACAATACGGAAGACAAGGTTTACTTGCTTAGCTATCAAGATTACGAGAACGCCGATTATTTCGCCGATGAGACGGCAAGGCAATGCAAAGTGACAGATTGGGCAAAAGCAAATTATGCCTATTATAATACGTATGACACGGATGATTTAGAAAATGGCGAGTATTGGACGAGATCGCCTTATTCTAACGGTTCTAATAAGTTATGGAATATCGGTACGTCTGGCATTCTTTCGGATGATAATTCAGGCTTCTGGTTTGATAACAAATACTGCGTACGTCCCGCCATCACAATCAAGGTCGCATGATCAATCGATGCAAATCTATCAATCAAGCCACCCATGCTATCAAATTCACGAGTGGATTCGTATACAAATAAGAATGTTGTTTGGAAAAATGATAACTAAAAATAAATAGTCAAAAGTCAATTCGAACTCAAAAAAAGATACAGCTCAGATAAAAACTTGTTTTTCCTTATTTCCTCACGAAATCAATCATGTATATTGGCAATTGACATATTTGCTCACTTTCTTTGATGATGTTTGTTTCGCCAAAAACATATGCAAGAGGATGGTTATATGTTTTTAGAATGTTATTCAATGCATAATGGTTATATGTTTGGTTCTCTTTTGGTTTGCCTGATTTGATTTCGATTGGCAACACTTCATTGTTTAGGGTAACAAGAAAATCAACTTCACCATATTTCTTTGAATTGTAGTAGAAGAGTTCTTCATCGAATCCGTGCGCTATTAATTCTTCTGCGGCCGCATTTTCATATGGTGCACCATAATTAACGACTTTTTCGCTATTTAGGAGCTTTTCTCTTATGCCTGTATCAATTAATTGAGATGTTAATAGGCCTACATCTGATGAGAAAAGTTTGATTGTTTTTCTTTCTGCAGCAAGAGAAAGAGGAATAACTGGCTCATTAACGTTATAGACAGGTATAGCAACTCCAGCGGAGGTAAGCCAAAGGAATTCGTCTATTATGTTATTGTGCTTAAGATATTTCTTATCTAGTACTTGAGAAGATATGAAACGCATGTTTTTGCTTGAAAGCTGAGATGGTATGGCCTTAAAGACATCACGAACTCTTAATTTCATATTATCGTCATCGATATATGTCGTTATATCATCACTATATCGTTTGATGATTTGCTTATGAGTTTCTTCAACAAGATATAAGTTATTTGTTTTTAGAAAAGATTCGACTGCTTCAGGCATTCCACCAACAAGGACGTATTCTCGGAAATAAGTGAGAAGAAGATCGTTTATCGCTTCATCAACAGGGGTTTTCTTCTCAAAACATTCTTTGATATGGGAAATAAGTATATCTCCGACTCCTTTTGCCCAAAGGTATTCTTCAAAATCAAGAGGATACATCTTGTATTCATCTAAATATCCGGTAGGGTTCAGATTGATTCCTTTTAGGATTGTTCCTAGCAAAGAGCCACTTAATATGAAACGGTACTGGCCTTTTTCAACTAAAGACTTCATCGCGCTTATGATGTCTTGTGAATTTGCAGGTAATTGACCATTCTTTTTTAATTCATCTCTTCTTTGATAGATTATTTGGATTTCATCTAGAAAGATAACAGTTTTGTTTTCAACTAGTTTGTTTCCTCCAATGAGGGAAATCCTACGGATGAGATCATCTGAATTAGTGAGTGTTGAAAAGGTATCAATCAAATCCCTTCTATCGGAGAAATCTATATGAACGATGTTTTCAAAGTTATGATTGATGAATTCTTTTATTGAATATGTTTTACCGATCTGCCTTGTTCCAGTGACTAATAATGCTTGTTTTCTATTGTTTAACCAGAATTTTAATTTATCATCAATCTTTCTTTTTAACATAAAATCTCCTAAATAACGTATGTTTGGGGAAAACTACAATAAAATATTAGTCAAAAATGAGAAAAACTACAATATAAAAACACTTGAAAATGAGAGAAACTATAGTAAATAAATATGTGAAAATGAGGAAAAGTATATAAACCATTGAGAAATAAAATATTATAATGACTAATAATATATTCCGAAATCAATTAATGGATGAGTTTAATTTCCTCCTTCCTATTGCTAGGCATTTTTAAACGTGTTAAGTTATGGTTAACGGTTTGAAACGCTCCCGCACAAATGCTATTTGTGTAGGAGCGTTTTGTTTTTTCGAAGGAGTTTTATGGAGAAGAAAACATTATTGAAAGAATTTATGAGATATGTTTCTTTGAGTATCTTCGGACAGATTGCCTTATCTTGCTACACTCTTGCAGATACTTTCTTTGTTTCAGCTAAATTAGGTGCGAATGGCTTAACCGCGCTTAATTTAGCTTTTCCAATCTTTTGTTTCCTTAATGGAATTGGCTTAATGATCGGTATGGGCGGAGGAACAAGGTATTCGATTTGTCGTAGCAGGAAAGAAGAAGAGGATGGTAATTATATTTTTAGTAATGCGGTATATCTTGTGATTGTTTTATCGATTGTTTTTATGTTAGCTTGGGCCTTTCTTTCGAAATATATAGCGAAATTCCTTGGCGCGGATGAAACGGTCTTAGACATGACAAATACTTATGCAAAGGTGATGTTGCTATTCACGCCAGCATTTCTATTTAACAATCTTTTGCAATGTTTTGCTAGAAACGATGGAAAGCCATCTCTTTCAATGGCTGCAATGATAAGCGGATCTTTGTCTAACGTTTTGCTTGATTATATTTTTATCTTTCCTCTTGATATGGGGATCTTTGGAGCGATTCTAGCTACAGGGTTGGCCCCAATTATCAGCATTTTGGTTATTTCACCTTATCTTATTAGAAGGAAAAACAAATTCCATTTAGCGAAAGTTCCACCTAAAGGGAGATTCCTAAAAGAAATAGTTTCAAGCGGTTTTTCTCCTTTCCTTACTGAAGCAACATCAGGGATTGTTATGTTCTTGTTTAATTTCATTATTCTTAGAATTGAAGGAAATATTGGAGTTGCTGCCTTCGGAGTCATATCGGTTATCTCCCTTGTTGTTATTGCTATTTATACTGGCTTAGCGCAAGGGAGTCAGCCAGTTATTAGTGACAACTATGGGTCTAAGAACAAAGAAAACGTTCGCAAGGTTTTATCTTATTCATTGATTAGTATGTTATTTATTTCCATATTCATTTATTTGGTTATCTTCTTTAATGCGTCTTCCTTAACGAATGTTTTCAATAGTAAGAACAACGAAAAGTTGCAATCTCTGGCTGAAAAAGGACTTAGATTGTATTTCATTACATGTCCATTTATTGGTTTCAATATCGTTTTAGCAACGTATTTCATATCTACTGAAAAGGCAGCCTTTGCTCAGATAATTTCTCTTTCTAGAGGTTTTATCATTCTTATTCCTGTTGCATTCTTATTGTCTTATTTATTTAAAATCACCGGTGTTTGGTGCGCTTATCCAGTAAGTGAATGCATCATAACGGTGATAGGAGTAGCGTTATATATCTTTTCGAAAAGGAAAAAAGAAGAATGGGCATCATCTAAAATATATGGGTTTTACATACGTTTTTTGAATATTTGCATATGAATTAAAGGATTTTTAGCGTAAGGAATTGAAAAAAACATCCACCTTATTTCATGATGAATCGCTAAGAAAATGTCATAAGAAGAAATTATTTGCAAGTTATATACTTTAGAGTATTATACTCATGAGTATATAGGAGATAGTTTTATGTTTTATGGTCGAAAGAAAGAACTTGAAAAACTAGAGAAAGAATATAAGAAGAAGAACTCCTTTTGCACGATTTACGGTAGCAGAAGAATTGGCAAGACCTCTTTGATCAATGAATTCATAAAAGACAAGAAGGCCATAATGTTTCAGGCTAAAGAAGTATCTAATGGAGATAATCTTAAATCTTTCTCATATAAGATATTAGAGAGTTTCGATAGGAATGATGAATATGTTTATTCTTCATGGGAGAAAGCATTTGATTCAGCAATATCTCTTTTTGGGAATGAAAAAGGAGTCATTGTCATTGATGAATTCCCCTATCTAGTTAAATCTTATGAAGGAATCTCCTCGATTATTCAGGACGTCTATGATAATAAAATAAAGAATAGCAACATTATGTTGATATTATCTGGATCAAATCTTTCTTTCATGGAAAAGGAAATGAATGATAAGCAATCTCCTCTATATAAGAGAGTCACCTTAAAGATGAGAATCAAAAAGATGCCTTTTGATGAAGCGGCTCTCTTTTTGGATGGTTATTCAAATGAAGATAAAATCAAGTTTTTATGCATGTTTGGTGAATATCCATTTTATTTATCTAAGATCAATCATGAACTTTCTTTCGAAGAGAATTTGAAAGAACTCTTATTCAATGAAAATTCAATTCTTTTAGATGTTCCGAAAATGGTCTTGTCGAATTCCTTGAGGGAAGAGAATTTCTATAATTCGATTTTGCTTACTGTGGCAGGAAAGAAGAAAGGTTTAACAGAGATTGCCAAATTGATGAATGAGGAAAGCACTAAAATCAATAAATACATGAAGACATTGCTTGATTCGGAGATTGTCATCAAAAACGAGATGTTCAATTCTTCAAGGCTTGTTTATTACGTTATCCTAGATCCTCTTTTAAGGTTTTATTATCAGTATTTATTCAAGAATATCGAGAAAATTGAAGCGGGATATGGGGAAATGTTATATGATCGTTTGAAAGGTGATATTGATTCATTTATCTCATATTCTTTTGAAGATGTGGCTATCTCTTATATGGAAAATCTAGGAGCAAAAGGGAAACTCGGTGGTATCTTTTATCCAATTCAGAATTTGATTATCGAAAAAACTGAACTAAATCGATCAATTGAAATCGATGGAATAGCAAAAGATGGCGATTCCTACCTTGTAATTGAATGCAAGTTTACAAACAAGAAGAGGACGGTCAAAGATTTTGAGAAAATGGCTGAGAATATGTCGATTAAGATGTTTGCAAACGCAAAAAGAATCGAATATTACATCATTTCCAAGAGTGGGTTTGAGAAAGATCTACTAAATTGTAATAAGGACAATTTGCATCTTATTTCAATTGATGACATGTTTCAAAACAACTAAAACCATACATGCCTGGCTCTTTTTTGTGATTATTTAAAACAATATACTCGTGAGTATATAAGAAATTATCATCTCTAAAAGATGTGATTCGAGTATCTTTTTATGCTAGTTACGATTAGTTTAAGGGCTTTCGAAAATAATAGACGCTGATGGTTTTGCCAAATTTAACTGCCACATCATGGACTGTTCCTTCTAAAAGAAAACCGTTACGTATATGGAAATTGAAAGAATTCTTATTTTCGCTTGTGACAATCGAGATGATATTAGTTATTCCAATGTTAGCTGCTAATTTCTGAATCTCTTCTAATAACTGTATTCCAATATGCTCATGCAAATGATCTTTACTGACATAGATAGAAAGATCTGCTGTTTTCTTATATGCACTACGGGAATTGAAAACATTCAAATATGCATAGCCGACGATATCTTCATTGTCGTTTTCCATTACGATAAATGGATATTTTTGAATTATGGCATGAACTCTATTGCTAAAATCATCTAAGCTTAGTTTATCTTCTTCAAGGGTGTAGCAGGTATTTTCGATGTAATAGTTATATATTTCTAGGCATTCTTTTATGTCCTTTTCTTCAATGTTTCTTATTTTCATTTCTCTAACGTTCCTTGCTATTTTTATATTCTAAATATTAATTTTATTGATGGTCAAAGAAGATGCGTTAGAAATATAAAAATCTCTTTTTCGATTGATATCACATTGGTGTCAAATGAGACCATAATGACACCAATGGCACCGATGACGTTTTTAGAACTTTCTTTATGAGCTGGAATTTTAACGTTCCTAATGAAATTCAAGTATTTGCACGCAAGAAGGAAACGATCATAAATTATATGTTAATTAGATTTGATGAAATTTATTGAATCAAAGTTCCACGTTATTAAAGAAGTCAAAACTAACTTAGAAAATATACTGAGTCTAAATTAATGGCATATAGCACATACATAAACAAATAAATGCATAGCTATATAGTATTTATTTCTTTCTTGAAATAAGGAATTTCATCTTATATTATTAAGGTTAGATAACGCTAACAAAGGAATATATTTATGAATGATAAAGAATGGAAAGAGAAATCTATTAAAGAATTTACGAAAGCCGCATATAAATATGAGACTGATGAAGCGGGTATATATAAGCTTTGTAGAAAGGATTACCCTGCTATATTAGAAGAATTAGAGAAAGAGCCTTTCAATGATCTTTTAGATGTGGGATGCGGAACTGGTCCAATGATTTCTTTGCTTTCTAAGAAATATCCAGATAAGCATTACACTGGTTTGGATTTGACTCCTGCTATGATTGAAGAGGCAAAAAAGAAGAATATTACTAATGCCAATTTTATTGTTGGAGATGCAGAAAATTTACCATTCGAAGGCGAATCTTTTGATGCGATGATTTGCTCGAATAGCATTCATCATTATCCAAATCCACAGGCATTTTTTGATGAAGTAAGGCGTTGCTTAAGAAAAGGCGGAAGGTTAATCATCCGTGATTTTAGTAGCAATAATCCCTTTGTTGCGTTCTTTATGAATCATATTGAATTACCAATTTGCAATCTTTTTGGACATGGCGATGTTGAAATAGCTTCGATAAAGATGATTGAAAGATGTTGCAAGGAATGCGGATTGACGGTTGAAGTAGCTGAAATACGAAAAGGAATGAAACTTCATTGCATGGTTAGAAAAGGATTGGAATAGTTCGGTGTTTAGCTTGATTATTACGTAGATACGGATTTAACGTATATCCTTGCCTATCTATTTAGTTCTTACTAGTGGTTGAAAGAACACCATATTTTTCATCTATTGCCTTTTCTCTTTCTTCTTCGGGATTAACATTGATTGGAGAAGTTTTCTTTAGGTGTTCAAGGGTTTCAAAGGCTTCCAACTTATTGCTCTTATCTTTTGCTTGCTTGGTCTTTTCCATATATTGCTTTTTATCAAATCAAGATCTTAGTTAACATTTAAGTATATCCGGAATACAAAATATAATTCTTAAATAACGAAAAAACCTCTAAGTTCACCCTTGAACCTAGAGGTTAACCTTTATTGTGGTGGGCGTAGCAGGAATCGAACCTGTATGCCGTGAAGCACAAGATCCTAAGTCTTGCGTGTCTACCAATTCCACCATACGCCCGGCATCGTTCTTTTTTTTGAACGCGTTAATGATTTTACATTAGAAGAAAGGAAAATGAAAGAACGATGTTTTTCATTTCTAGAATTTTATCTGTCAAAAGAGGTGGCATATGTATCATTTTCATCTTTTTAGCAAATCTTTGTCCTGTTTATTGAAAATACGTCTTTATATAGGGGAAGAGAGGAAGGATTATGTTAATGAATGTTTACATTAAAAGCGAAAGAGAAAATAAGATTAGAAATGGCCCAGGCTGAAATATGAGTGGGTTTTAATGGGTATTTTTGGCTTTTTGAATATTTAAAACGGGTTTTGATATATCTTTATCCACGTTGATGATTGAACGAGGAATTAAATTGCCTTTTGATAAACTTATCAAAAAATGGAAAAAGAGGATGATATATCATAAAATATAATCAGCAAGCAAAGGAGGAGACGTTATGACATTTTATTTAAACAAAAATAATGATTCATTCAAGATTGATTTGAATAATAAAATCTATGTTGATAAATCAGATATTATTGGAAAGACGAATAGTCTTCTATTAACTGGTTCTCGTTTCCTTTGTGTAACACGTCCAAGAAGATTTGGGAAAACAATGACTCTTTCGATGCTTAATGCTTATTACTCGAAAGGCTGTGATTCCAAAGAACTTTTTGACAAACTAAACATATCTAACGATCAGACGTATCTCGCTCATTTGAACAAGCATAATGTTATCTGGATTGATATGGCCAGTATTTATGCTGACTCAAAGAATGATTTTTTGAATAGTTTAGTCAAATATGTCATAAGAGATTTGGGTGAAAAATTTCCTAACGTTTTAACCGATGATGAGAATACGATAGGGAAGGCGATACAAGCTATTAATGGAAAACTTGGCGAACGTTTCATTTTCTTAATTGATGAGTGGGATGTTATTTTCAGAGAGCAACCAAATTCTACCTTATGCGATGATTACATCATGTTTTTACGCAGTCTTTTCAAATCAAGCGACGTTTCATCTTGTCTTGATTTAGTTTATATGACTGGCATTTTGCCTATCAAGAGATATTCCACGGAATCGGCTCTCAACATGTTTGAGGAATACAACATGCTTAACCCGCAAGATTTAGCTGAGTTTTTCGGATTCACTGAAAATGAAGTAAAAGAATTATGCGTTAAGTACGGAGTTGACTTTAATACCATGAAAGCCTGGTATGACGGATACCGCTTAGGCGAATATGATGTTTATAATCCGCGTAGCGTCGTCAAAGCATGTGAAACAAGGAGATTTGCCGATTACTGGACGTCCACGAGTGCATTAGAGTCCGTCACCAATTATATGAACTACGATAATGGCGAGCTCAAGGACGCGATTACGGCTATGCTATCCGGGGAAAACGTCCCGGTAAACGTTTCTAAGTTCAGTAACGATCTCACTAAAGTGAATTCCAAGGATGCGGCACTTACGATCCTCATTCATCTTGGCTACCTTGCCTATGATGAGGATAGCAAGACATGCCATATACCGAATTATGAGATAAGGCAAAGAATAGAAACGGCCATCGATGAACTCAATTGGCATGATATTTTCAATCCAATCTCAAATTCAAAAAAGCTCTACGAAGAAACCGTCAAAGGTAATACCGATTTCATCAACAAAACACTGGATGAAAACCATAAGGAACTTGCTTCGATATTCAATAAGAACAAAGAAGACGTCTTAGGCATCGTTGTCACGATTTCCTATTACTATTTGAGGGATTTCTATTACATCAGGAAAGAGGATACGTGCACGACCGGTCGTGCCGATATTACTTTTACGCCTAAAGACGGAACTCACACACCAATAGTTATTGAACTAAAGGCTGATGATTCCGCCCATAATGCCCTCAAGCAGATAAAAGAACGTGATTATTCCTCTATTTTCAAAGGTTACAAGGGCAAGATTCTCTTGCTGGGCATTTCTTATAATAGCAAAACTTTGAAACACGATTCGAAAATCGAATATATAGAACAATAAGAGATATTTAAATCTCATTGATTTTTATAAAGCAGAGGATTTTTGCAAGGGATTTTTCGACTATGAAAGTAGATATTTAATATCTTCTTCGCTCAATGACGAAGCCCCACCATTACCTTCAATGATGTTTTCATATATGTCTTTCTTGATTTCTTGAAGATTTAACACTTTCTCTTCAACGGTGTCTTTCATAATAAGACGAAGGATTGTAACAGGGCGTGTTTGTCCAATTCGATGAACTCTATCCGTTGCTTGGTTTTCAACTTGCGGATTCCACCACGGATCTAGATGGATGACAGTGTCTGCACCAACTAGATTTAATCCAACTCCGCCGGCTTTCAATGATACTAAGAGAACTTTGATATCATCTTTCGTGTTAAATTCTTCAGCCAATCTCAAACGATCTTTGCCTGATGTATCGCCGGTTATTAAGCCAACTTCGATATCATCGTCTTCCAAGATCGATTGTAAATCTAACAAAGCTGTTTTAAATGAAGAAAATACAATAGCTTTATGACCGTTTGAAATAGTCTCTTTCAATAGGTCTTTAGCATATAGCAATTTTGTAGAAACAGGGAAGTTTTCTAAAAATGAAGCAGGATCTACACATAATTGTCTTAGTCTTGTAATTGAAGCTAAGACTGATATTGAGCTCTTTGCTTGTGCCCCTCTTGCCTTATCGAGATAAGCTAGGTAGATCACTCTCTCATTTTCGTTCGTTGAGATTAGGAGATGATTAAATTTGTTTGACTTGAAAGGACATTAGATAAAGATGCAGGATGATATGCTCCGGTATTTTTTTGCTTGAACGATGAATAATTCTCTATAGCCATAATAGGATGAATATATTAAATTTGGGCCGCGAAAAGCAAGGAATTGCGAACCATTTTTATCGATTAATTCCAAACAAATCTCATTGTTTCTAAGTAATTCATATCCATAAAAGCCATTGCTCATTAATTCTTATTCTCCGAGTCGCTTGGTTATAGCATTCTCTATCTACTCTCGATAGATATACATTGGCAAAATAAGACTTTAATAAAGTAATCTTTATTAGTAATATATAGTTAATCTTACAAATATTAGGAGGCTCATTTATGAGTTATAAGAAAGTTGTCGTAGCAGGAGGAGGGGTCCTTGGGAGTCAGATTGCTTTTCAAGCTGCTTATTGTGGTTTTGATGTAACGATTTGGCTTAGAAGTCAAGGTTCTATTGGAAGATGTCAACCAAAACTTGACCATCTAAAAGAAACCTACATCTCTACTATTGAGAAAATGGATACTCCAGAAGGAAAAACTGATAACGTTTTTGCTTTAGGCATCGCCGATAAGGAGACGTTCAACGCTAAAGAATGCTTAGAAAAAGTCGAGAAAGCGTATAAAGGCATTAAACTTGAACTTGATATGAAAAAAGCGGTTGAAGACGCGGACTTAGTAATTGAGTCTATGTCTGAAAATGCTAAAGATAAAATTGAATTCTATAAGGCTTTAGCTCCTCTTTTACCGGAGAGAACTGTTTTAGTAACAAATTCAAGTACTCTCCTTCCAAGTGAATTTGCTAAATATACTGGAAGAGCGAATAAATACCTTTCCTTGCATTTCGCGAACTCCATTTGGAAAAACAATACGGCTGAAATCATGGCCCAAGATAAGACTGATGAGAAATATTTTGAAGAAATCATTCAATTTGCAAATGATATAAGAATGATTGCCTTACCAGTTAGAAAAGAGAAGAGTGGTTACCTTTTAAATTCCATGCTTGTTCCATTCCTCCTTTCTGGTCTTGATCTATATGCCTCTGGAGTTTCCGATCCTAAATCTATTGATTTGGCTTGGACAAAAGGAACGGGCGCGCCTAAAGGACCGTTTCAAATATTTGATACCGTTGGTTTAAAAACCGCTTATAACATTGTCATGCAATATCAAAAAGTCCCTGGTCTTCTTAGCCCATTGCTTAAGAAAATGATGATGCCATATAACTTTAAAGCCATGGCTAAGATTCTTAAGGAATACATCGATGCGGGAAAACTTGGAATGTCTTCCGGTGAAGGATTCTATAAATATAACTAGAATCAAAATCTGAAAAATATAAGGGTTTCATATGGTATTTTGCGATTTTTGCAAATATTATGAACCCTTTTTTATTTGGAATTCTCTTGATAATCATTAATTGCTTTTATGAAATCGTTGCCGTATGCAGCATATGTTCCTTCACCTAATCCTTGTAGCTTAATGAATTCTTCTCTTGAAGATGGTCTATAAGTTGCAAGGCTTACCAACCCTTTATTTGAAATTACTATGTATGCTGGAACATTTTTGTCTTTTGCGATTTTTGCTCTAATGCTTCTTAAGTAAGACAAAAGCTTAATGTCCGTTATGATTTGTTCGTCTTCATCGACAATTATCGAAAAACCATCTTTTTCTATGTGGCTTAGTGAGCGTTTCACTTTGTGAACATCAGCCTTTTTACGTTCTTCAGTTTTTGTTTTAACTGGTTTGTGTTGAGGGATTGGAACTGACTTTGATTCCATAGGATTATTGATTCGTTTTTGAACAGATATACGCCTATATGCTGGCTTATCTACAGATGTATCGTTTTCAAAATCTTCAGTTAACCAGCGTTTGTAATAGTCTTTATTTATGAGTCTATCGCATCCAGTTCCGTCTTCTTTGTAGTTCGTGCAACCTAAAATTGGTCCGTCTTGAGTTTTCTTAACGATCAAATACCCATCCTTGCATCTATCGCATTTTTGGATGGACATTCCTTCGCCGCTTAAATCATTTGTTATGAAATTACAAATTTCCGGTTCATTCGTGCACATCCACAAACGTAGCCCATAATTCTTTTTCCATCTTAATTGCAAAGGATATCCGCAAATAGGGCAACGTTTCATTGCTGAAACCTGATTTTTTGACTCTTGGTTGATTTGGCCTTGCAAGGTTATATTTGGATAATCTCTAAGCAATTCTAGTATGAATTCCGAAGGATGCTGTTGAGGCGTGACTATGTATACTCTGTTTTTAGTTCTGGTGAGCGCGACATAAAATAGGCGTCTTTCTTCGGCGTATTCAATTGATTTATCGTCATGAATGACTAATTGCATGACTGGATCGTTATCTACTTTCGAAGGGAAACCATACATTTCGTTTCTTGCATTAACGATTATAACGTTGTCATAACCTAAACCTTTTGAACTGTGCGCAGTTAAAAATTCTAATTTGGCATGAGGATATTTTTTGCTGATGACTTTACCATTTTTATCGTCATATAAGAAGTTGTTTGAAAAGCATATATTTCTAGCGTCGAAATTGTAACGCCCTATAAGAAGTGTGGATGAGTCTCTGCCTTTTCCCTCTTTTTCGTTAGTTTCTAATATTTGTTGTAAGACAGTTTCGATTTCTTTGCCTAGATTGAGATATTTTCCACCCTTTCCTTGAACTTCCTTTTTGTTGTATTCATCTGAATAAGTCTCTACGATAACTGGTTTTTGAATATGTTTAGGTGAAAGAAGGGATTTTTTGATTTGGCTGTCATTTTTCTGAATGAAATTACCGGCGATATCTATGACTTCTTGAGCGTTACGATAAGTTTTGGTTATTTTTAGTTCTTTTCCATAGCCCATTATTGAACAAAAATGAGTGAAAAGAGTTATGTTTGATCCACTGAAAGCGTATATTGATTGCCAATCATCGCCAACAGCAATAATTTTTGCTGAGCATATATTGGATAATTCTTTCGTTAAATCAAACCTTTGCTGAGAAATGTCCTGATATTCATCGACGATAATGTATTTAAAATCCAATTCTTCTTTAGACAATCTCTTTTCTCGGAGAATTCTAGCAGAATCATTGATCATATCTTGGAAATCCAAGCAATTATTTTCTGCTAATTTCTTTTGATATTCGAGATAACATTCTTTGGCTACATCCAAGAATAATTTAGTTCTAACGTTCGTATTACTTCTCTCAAATCGATAGAAATCATCGATTGTATAGCCATCAGTTTTAAAATTGCTGATGAAGACGCAAATTAGATTCACCAATCTAGAAATGTATTTGTTTTCTTCGGTGTTAACTAATTTTTGAAAGACTTCTTCGGAACTGCGTTTTTTCAGAACAAAACCGCGTTTGACTAGTTCCTCTTGAAGGTGTTCTGTTAGTTCGCGATCATCGTTATATTTTGAGAATGTATAAATTAATGTGGTTCCATGTTTTTTATGCAAAGCGATTTTATCTAAAACCTCTTTTTTGTATTTTTCTATTTGCTCTGGGCTATAACGATTGTTTCTTCCATCTTGAGTTATTCCGAAATGCTCGATATAGGCAGTTTTATCTCCTTGCCTAATATAAAAATCAGGAGTGTAAGGCTTCTTCGCTTTTAAGATGTGATATTGATAAGGCTTTTCGTAGACATATTCGATATTATTTAGATACAAGAAATTAGCTATTTGGACTTCTTGGAATGAACGCAACGTTTCATTTGTTATTGTTGTTATCTTTCCGGATCTAATATCGATGATTTCATCGTTATATTCATTAATGTTACTTTTTAGAGTGGAGAAATCCGCTTTGGAGATGTAGTTGAAGAAGTCGTTTAAATCTTCTCCTTCGTAAGGAGTTTCAAAGTAGGAGCCAAAAAACATTATCAGCTTATCGACAAGTTCTGGTTCCTTCATGATACTGCTTTTTAGATAATTATTAACAACGTTAAAAAGGAAACCATCATCCACAATACTTTTTTTGATTTCATCTTGTTTTCTTAAAATTGCATAGCCAGCACTATGGAATGTCGTTATTGGACATGGGATATGCAATCCATTATTAATTCTTTCTTTTAATTCTCCGACCGCTTTGTTTGTGAAAGAGATAACCAGTATTTGTTTTGGATCAATGTGTTTTTTCTCAACCAAATATCTAACTTTTGCTGCAACAGTAGTAGTTTTTCCTGCTCCCGCTCCGGCAATTACTAAAGAATAGTCTTCATCGGATAAAATAACTCTACGTTGTTCTTCATCTAAAAGGATTTTAGGATCTATTTCTTTAAGAATATTATCCAAATAATCTTTCTCACTTAATAAGTGCTTTTGTATAAATTCTTCATTATGAGAATCAATCATTTTCGATCCTTTTGCTAAATCTTTAATGTTGTCATATACAGAAAGGAAACTTGTTATCTCATTGATGTTTATTTTGTTTTGCTTGCAGTAATAGTTTAATGTTTCCGCACGCTTGCTATTTTCGAAAAAGACTGCAATTTGGGCGTATTTTTCGACTAGGCCTTTATAATCGCTTCGAGCAAGAAAGGAATCTTTATCCAAAAGATCAAGCATTTCTTCATTGAATTTGATGGTCGCTAAATATTCCAAGGGCTTGTTATTCGTCTCGTTTTCGGCGTTCTTGTTAAACAATTTGGAGAAAATACCCATTTTAAGTTCCTTTGTCGTTATTTAGATTTAGACCTGCATTATCAACTTACATAAAATATGAAAAACAATGAAAATCTAGGTAAATTATATAGCAATTATAAATATTTAAAAGATTAGATAAATCAAGCATTTCAAGCGCTAGATCATATATTTAATCTTTGAGTAAATGAAAATAGAAGAAGGGAGCAATTTATTTGTCTATAATATCAAGGCTATGGATAAGACTACGGAGAGGCTAGATAAAGGGAAACTGTTGCCATTACTAGTTACACTTATTATCCCTGCAGTAATATCTCAATTGATAACATTTCTATATAACATCGTTGATAGGATGTATGTTTCTCATATTGAAGATGGGATGAATGCACTTGCTGCATTGGGTATTGTTTTGCCTATTACTTTGATTATTCAAGCTTTTGGAAATTTAGTTGGCTTAGGCGGCGCGCCTAGGGCAACAATGAAAATTGGACAAAACGATTTAAGGGAAGCGAATAATATTTTCAACACGTCTTTTGTTCTTTTACTTTCTTTTGGAATTCTTATCTCGATTGTCACATACTTTTTTGCTGAAAATATTGTTGCTTTATTTGGCTGCCCATCATCTGCAATATCTTTTGCGACTGAATATTTGAAGATATACGCTTTAGGTTCTATCTTTGTTCTACTTTCTCAAGGATTGAATCCATTTATTACTGCATTAGGACATTCTTTTGTTGCAATGATTTCGATTCTTATTGGTGCTCTGCTAAATATTGGATTAGATCCTCTTTTTATCTTTGTTTTTAATATGGGAGTTAAAGGAGCGGCTTTATCTACGTTAATATCGCAAGCTCTCTCCTTTGTTTGGATAATCCTCTTTTTCTTTTCGAAGAAGAGCATTTTTCATTTTAAATTTAGGATGATGCATCTATCGTTTAAGAGGTGTTTCTCGATTCTTTCTCTAGGTTTTCCTCCTTTTATTATGACTTTGACCGAATGTGCGATTCAAATTGTCTTCAATGTAAATTTGAATATGGCAACAGGCGGAAATAAAGATTACACGGCTGCCTTAACTATCATGTTATCGGCCTTGCAATTGATATCTTTGCCGCTAAACGGAATAGGATATGGAGTTCAACCTTTCGTCTCTTATAACTATGCAAAAGGGAATAGCGAAAGATTGAAGAAGGGAATCTTATTAACAACATTGATTGCTTTTGCTTTTACGGTTATAGCCTATTCAATATCAATGTCAGTTCCTGTTATTTATGCAAAACTATTCGGTGCGTCAGAAAGCGTTGAAGAGATAGTTGTTAGATATGCGCCATTATTCCTTATGGGAAGCGTGATGTTCTTTGTTCAAATGACTTTGCAAAATATCAATGTCGCATTAGGGCAAGCCTTATCCGCTTTATTGTTAGCGGTAAACAGAAAAGTCGTAATTATGATTCCTTTATGTTTCATCCTTACTCATTTCTTAGGATTTGAAGGAGTTTATCTTTCAGAGGGAATTACAGATTTTGTTGCAGGAGTGGTTACTTCAATAGTTTTCCTAATAACATTCCCTAGAATTTTCAAAAGATGCGGTAAAACCCCACTAAAAGAAGAAAAAATCAAATAAAAAAAGATGGATTTTTCAATTCATTAAAATATTCAAATATTCAAAAATCGGCTATAAAAGTCCATTATTTTCTTTATCAACGAACTTAAAGAGGTTTATTCCTGATTCTTCATCGTGAATTCTATCAACTCTGCCATCGATTATGGTTATGATCATTTCACATGTGGCACTAACGACTGCTTTATTCAAATGACCACCAAAGACTTCGCCTTTTGCATTGCCTGCACTCATATGGATATGGGTGTAGAATTCATCATTCATTGTGTTGATTGTCCCAGTTAAAGAAACAATTTCATGATCTCCTTTGAAATCATGAGCATAATATCTCTTTTCCTTTATATCAAATACTCCGATTGTGAAATCATTTGTCGCACCAAGAGCAGTCACGCTTGCTAGTTTGATATTTTCTTTCAAAGCTATCTCTTTTATTTTTGCTAGAATTTCTTCGCTTTTATCGATTCTAGCTACGATCGTGTTATCAAATTTTCTATATTCCATTTTTTCTTTCATCTCCTCTTATATTATACATTTCGGGCATAGAAAAAGGAGACGTTATATATGCGTCTCCTAATATTGGTTTTTAGAAGAATCTTTCGACTAAATCGTGAGAGTATTCAACCGTTTCATCCATATCGCCAAAGGACATGACCTCACCTGCATAGTAGGTGTTGTATTTTCCTTGCATGGCTTCAACCTTATCATACCATCCAGAAGCGTAATCTTCTGAATAGATATGTGGGAAGTAATATGTTTGGAACTCATAGATGACACCGTCTTCGTTCTTTCCTTGAGTTTTATCTCCTGGGACACCGACAGTTTCCATATCTTTGAGTACGGTTTTCTTTGTTGCTTCGTATGGAAGTTCTTTTCCGCCATTAAGTGTCTTATGGTGACGTAAGACGTAGGTTGTGATTGGTTGATCTGGCTCATTCTTCCAACGATGATAATAGATCATTAAGTGACCCATTCTATCTGGTTGCATGTTATCAACGATGTAATGGGAGATTTCTGGGTATTTGCCTTTTTCAATAAGCAAAGCCATCGTATCATAACGTTCATAATCGATTTTGGAGAAGAGTGCTCTTTCATCGTCTTTGACATCTAACCAAGTATCAAGTGATTTCGCGATTGGGTTATCAAGAGGATTCTTCTCGGTTGCAACTTGAAGAGGAGCAGTGATAATCATCTTATCAAATACTTCATCTTTGCCGTTTACTGTGATTGTGACTTTATTTTCATCGCGAATGACTTTGGTGATGTTTGCTTTAAGGACTGCTGGATGTTTTAATTTCGCATTAAGTGCTTCATAAATTGATTGAGTACCATCTTTCCAAGTGAAGAGGTGGAGAGAAACGAAGTCCATCATTGTTCTGAAATCAAGATATTTCAAGACATATGCGGCAGGAATTTCATCGAAATAGCCATAGCCGAATGATGTATATGGTTGGACCCAGACTTCTTGAACGAGTGGACATCCGACTTTCTCACAGAAATCCTTGAATGGCATGGCCAAATCTTTGAGCTTTGGATTTTCTCCTTTGACTGGTTCTCTTCCTGGAGTGACGGCAAATCCTTCATATCTTCCTTCAGCGACACCGATATGGCCTGTAACATCATATCCTTTGTAATCTTTTTCCAAGATTTCGCCGAATTTCTTAATTTGCTTGGCTAATTTCTTAAGATGGATTGCAGAGATTGGATGTTTGAAGAAATATTTAGCAGGATTCTTCATGGCATCTGCCGTATCCCATCTATGGTCAATGCTGCCATCAGGATATTTATAGCCACGAACAAGTGCTGGTCCTTCGTGTTTTACGCCAGCAAAGTCTTCAATATCTTTAATGGCATAATATGTTGGTGCGCCCATGATCGCGCCCATTTCATAACGTTTTCCATTATGTGTTGGGGAGTGACATTTTCCACCTACATGGTCCGTCTTTTCGTAAACAACGTAGTTTGTGTATCCTTTCTTCTCAAGATACATGGCTGCGCCTAAACCGGCTGGGCCTCCGCCAATAATCGCAATGCGAATATTTTTGTCCATATTTAATCTCCTTTGTCTTTGGGTTTATTCTATTATAGAACCAAATCGGTAAAATTCTAGTGATATATTGAAAATTAGCGTATTA
>CAVIBR010000016.1:0-49575 GCA_963641445.1 Bacteroides uniformis | reverse complement strand
CTTACCATTTGGTGGAGTCGAGGGGAATTGAACCCCTGTCCAAAGAATCTCCCACAAGGACGTCTACAGTTTAGACCTCATCGCAATTTAACCAACTAGTATGATAAGATCAGGATCTAATTGGCGAGACTGTGAAGGTTTTCGTCGCCTCTCCCCAGTCAAGGTTTGGCGCTTATCGTCTTATTTAGCACCCTGATTGTTAGTAAGACGCGAAACTAACAGAGGATGTGCTCCTCCTAGACTTTGCTAGGAAACCCGTAGGTTACTGATTAAGCGGCAGCATACGAAACGCGGTTTGCGCGGTTCGCATAGATATAACTGTTGTCAGTTATTGTGTTTTGATGTTTAAGCTCATCACGCTACTGCAGTCCAGGCAAGATCAGTCCCCTGTCAAAACCAGAACGACCCCATGCTTGTCTCGCTTTTCACAAGCGTAAAGAGTATAACGCAAAAAACTTTCGAATTTCAAATTATTTATTAAAATGAACGACTTTCCTTGTCTCTAAGAGACAATAAAGATGGTTTCCTTTGTATAATCGGTCGATTTGTAGTAAAGTTTCAATGCTACTTTAAAGGATGAATTATGGCAAAAGCAAAACCAATTAAACAAAAGAAAGAAAATAAATTTCTAAAGAAGGTAATCTTCTTCTTAAAAACCCTATTCTCAAATGAAGCATGTATCGATGGAAGAGAACATAAATGGCATGCACCAGTTATCGTTGCTATTCTTGCTGCAATCATTGCTGTTATTCCAACATTTACTGGAAGAATGACATTACAAGCTTCAAGTTTCTTCACTAGTGGATATACATATGATTACGAGAATGCACTTAAAGCATTTGCAGATCAAACATCTTCAGTTTCAATGAAAATCAGCGCTGGTGAATTAAGTGTTGATGAAACTTCTTGGAAGGAAGCGTGCGTTTCTTCAATGGCAGAAACACCATTAAAAGATAATGCTGAAAGTCTTAACTTCTGGGGCTACTTCTACAAAGTTCCTGTTACCGTTACTTCAAAAACAGCTGATGATAAGACAACAGTCACAACAACAAAAGACAAATGGTATTGTGGCCTTGCAGTTTATTTATCAGGAGATGAAGACGCAGTCACATTCGCCAATGCAAAATTAAAGAGCTATATCACCGATCCTAATTATCAAATTGATATTGCTACATCAAGCGATGCTACATCTACCATTTCAGCATTCCAAACAAACATCGTTGTCTTTGGAAAGACTTCCTTCTATATGCTTAAGGGAGTTAACGGAACAAGCGCTGCAAAAGGTTCAGTATATGCTAAATATGACTCTGCATCTTTTGAAGGGAAAGATTTCCACGATATCGTTAAGCCTAACGAAGGACAAACAATTGCAAATGCATGGGGCAACTTCCTTAATGAAGGATATTCCTCAACACGTATTAGCTTAGCGTTCTCTTATGCTGGAATAATGCTTGGTATCTCTGTTGGTATCATCTTCTTAATGGGATTGCTTGTCTTCATCATGACAAGAGGCAAGAACAATCCATTTAGAATCTATACTTTCTGGGAATGTCAAAAGATTGCTTACTACGCTTCAATGTCACCAGCAATCTTATCCTTACTTGCATTCATCCCTATGTTCTCTCAAATGACTATGTTCCTCTTCCCAATGTTATTCATCCTTAGAACAACTTGGATGTCTATGAGAAGCCTTAGACCTGTTCAAAACTAAGGGTAATATGAGAGCCATCGTTAAATGCGATGGCTTTTTTATTACCATAGCTATAGGCAATTCAAAAATCTCAAAATTATATGTAAAACCCCTTTATTTTGTATTTTCAATACAGGAAATAATCTCTTTTGATTTAAGATTTTTCTTTTCAAAAAGCAATTTCCCTAAGGAATGAATCTCTTTCTTATGGTTTTGGATATATCTTTTTGTCTCCTTTTCGCATTTTCTAAGTAACTTTTCGATTTTTCTTTCCATTCTTCTCCTTTTTATGGAAGTTTCTGTGCGAGAGTCGGAAGAAACTTCAGGCAATGTCTCCCAGCAAGAAGAATAACCAGATACGTTATATAGGTTATATGCCATTCTTCTAGCCGATTCTAGATCAGTTAAACAACCTATTGAACCCATCCCGCAAAGGATTTTTTCTGCTAGGATTCCACCCATGCATATTTTTATATAGGCAATTGATTTTTCATAATTCCAAAACCCTTCTTCGATCTCTTTTGAAACAAAGGACCCACCAGCTCCTGAGATACTTAGTTTGTCAACAACGAAGAAGCTTTTATAGGCTCTTGCAACAATGGCATGCCCTGCTTCATGAATTGCAACTTGTATATTATCTTCTTTTGGCGAATCTTTAACACGTTTAGTAACGTTATAAACCGATTCATCAATCATTTCTTCAGTTATGTCCTCGTTATCATTTCTTAAGGCAATATCATTTACTATGGTTTTAATATCTACGCAACTAATCGTAGATAAGCTCAAGGCTAATTCATCTTCATCAATGTCATCTGGCATTTTTAGATTAAGATCTTTGAAATATTTCTTAAAAATATCAACTGCTTCTTTTCCTGTCGGGAAAGGTATTTTCATGATTTTCTCTAATCGTCCTGATCTTAGGAGTGGAGCTGGTATCATCTCAATATCATTTGTTGCAGTTAAAACTAAAACATCATCATTTGATTCAACTCCATCAAGACATTCTTGTAAGGCCCTTATCGTTCTTGCATCCTTATTAATCAACAAATCAATCTCATCAATTACAATTAAGGCGTGTCCTAGCTCTTTAGCCTTATTGAATGTTTCTATGATTCCGCCAGGGATGTTTTCGTTATTTCCTCTAAAGATAAGAACAGGTGCTTCGCAACATTCGATAACGCATTTAATCAAAAGAGATTTTCCATTACCTGGCTCACCAAAAAGGATAACACCTCTAGGAATAGAAATTCCTTTTTCTTTTAGTTTTTTTGAACGCTTAAACCAATCAAGAACGACTAGCAATTCTTTCTTTTGAGATTCATGACCTATCACTTGTTTAAATACTTCTTCGACATTTGCATTTTCTTTTTTCTCTAATAACTCGTATGAATCACCTCCTAGCAATTCTTCTCTGCTAATTATTCTGCAATCACTTTCTAGAACAAAAGACTCTCCAGGTACTTCTTCAAACATATTTAACCTCCTTCCACATTTTCATCGCGAAATATGTTTAAATAAGGTTTTCAATACTATTGTTTCATTTTCAAAAAACAGTATTAAATCCCTCTTCTTTTAACCTCATTAATCCTAATTTTGGATAAAAAAAATAAGAATCAGATAATTAGTATTGAATTTTTTTAGAAAATAATAGTGTTTCGCTAGGGATTTTCGATAATACTAAAATTCATATTTTCTAAATTAACAATAATGAAAAATATCTAATCTGTAATACTGTTAAATATTTATACGTTTAATAGCTTTATCTAAGGAAGAATAATAGTGTTATTTCTTCGATGTTTTCAATAGTATTTTCTACAGAAACTAATTTTAAGATTTGCTCAACTTTTTCTTTTTTTGAGGCAAGTTCATTATAATTCACCAAAGCAAAATTTCCATATATTTTTTATTTGCTTGAGACAACGAAAAAAGACATATGACTAACCATGAGTAAACTCATGAAAGGCATATGTCGTTAGTTATAAATATTTTGAAAAGAATGAAATTTCTTAATCGCCGTAATCGCTGCCACGGCTCTTATCTTCGACATAAATCTTTAATGGATCAGAGATATCACTTATCTCACGATAGATGAAACCTTCCTTTTCCATGAAAGGAGATTCGAATGACCAGGTGAATATTACCTTCTCATTGTCTTCTATGACCTTGTATATAGCGTCTAGAAGGTCATTATAACGTTCTTCTCTCTTTTCTTTGAATCCTTGCATGCCAGAATAAAATCCAGGCTCCACATAGAAGATATGGCCTTTATCCGTTTTGTAGCAATTGCAATAAGGATTTGTTGGATCAACTATTTCTTCATATTTTTCAAATTCAGGATATTTCATGTTCTTCTCCTCATTTATGATATGGTTCGTTATTTAATATTTTGAATGAACGGTAGATTGCTTCAAGAAGAATCACTCTTGTCATTTGATGAGTGAAGGTGAGTTGAGACAAAGTAAGGGAGGCGTTACCTCTTTTTCTTAATTCATCAGATAAGCCTAGGGAACCACCAATAACGAATGAAATTGAGGCGCCTGAGATTTCCATCCACTTACTTAGTTTCGTTGCTAATTGAGTAGATGTAGGTTCATCCTTATTCAAATCAAGCAAGATGAGATAATCGTTTGGCTTGAGCTTAGAGAGAACTTCTCTTCCTTCTTTGGCTTTGACTTCATCTTCTTCTTTCCTTGATGCAGTTTCTTTTGAAGCAAGATCAGGGCATTCAATGATTTCTACTTTAGCATATGGGGCTAGTCTTTTTAGATATTCTTGCTCAGCTGCTTTCCAATACGCTTCTTTGAGTTTGCCAATAACGAAAATTCTAATTTTCATCATTATCTCCTCCACAAATATAGTCTGTAGCAGGCGCACATCTAAGATTATAGCTAGCAATATCTAGCCCTTTTTCTTTGAATATGGTATCCCAGGTTTTTATTGTAACCTCTTGGTTATTGCATTCTTCAGATAAGTGAGCAAGAGTTATTTCTTTGCTATTTTCACCAAGTAATGATGATATGTATCTAGCGGAATCAACATTTGATAGGTGTCCATGGTCTGATAAGATACGTCTTTTCAAATCTATCGGACGGTGGGAATTATTTAGCATCTCTATATCATGGTTAGATTCAATGATGTAATATTTAGCATTTTCAAGATATGGAAGACTTTCTTCAGGAATATAGCCTGTGTCAGTCATGTATACTAATTTCTCATTGCCGTTTATTAAAACGTATCCTAATGGATGATTAGCGTCATGCGATGTTCTAACAGGAATGATTATGAAATCTCCTATTTCAAAAGAATCTTCTTCTTGAATTACAAAAGTAGGTTTCTTTAACGTTCCTTCTCCGGCATATGTAGGAATATTTAGCTTTTTATATCCAGCTAAAGACAAACCTTTGACGTGATCGGAATGTTCATGAGTTATGAGCAAACCTTGAATATCTTGTAATTCGAAAGGAGTTTGCTCAATAGCCCTATTAAGAGCAGTTAAGGTGACGCCCATATCAATTTGAATAAGCGTAGTTTTAGAATATATGAAAGCGGCATTTCCTTTAGAAGAGGAAGATGCAATAACGTAACGAATCATTCATCATCCGGAGATGGATAACCATCTTCTCCACTAAGTCTTCTTTCTTCTGCTTCAGCTTCTTCAGAGAAATTGTCAAATCTCTGAATGGATTTAGAGAAGACAAGATTAAATTTACCAGTTTGACCATTACGGTTCTTAGTAACACTGATGGTTGTAATTGACGTGTTGTATTTATTAGGACCTGCTTTGGCCCTTTCTTGTTGTTCGTCTATCTTTTGCTCATATTGATTTTGAGGCTTACTCATCTTCTTGCCTTGGTTATCGTAATAGTCTTTACGATACATAAGCATGATGATATCGGCATCTTGCTCAATAGAACCGGAATCCTTTAAGTTAGACATCGATGGAACACCGTTTTCGTTAGAATCCGCGTTACGGTTAATCTGGGCTAAGGCAATAACAGGAATCTTTAAATCACGAGCAAGCTCTTTTAAAGACGATGTTATTTCGGCAATTTCTAAAGAACGAGATTCGAATGATTTCTCAGTCTTAATGATGTTGATATAGTCGATAAATATTGCACATAAATCAGGATTGGTATTCTTTAATTTTATGGATTTAGCAATGATATCGCCTAGTTTTGGGTTAGGTCTATCATCCACGAATAAATTAAGAGATTCAACTTGATTAACGGCGGAAGATATCTGAGCGAGCTCTCTTTGTCCTAAGAATGTGTTCATGTTGATGCTAATGCCAGAAAGAGCTGAAAGCATACGTTTCATGATAAGGGACGAAGACATTTCGCCAGAGAATATTGCAACCGTTTGTTTTTTATATGAAGCTGCATTTAAAGCTAAATTAAGAGCGAAAGCAGTTTTGCCAACCGATGGACGAGCAGCAAGAATGATTAAATCCCCGCCTTGCCAGCCATGGGTATATTTGTTTAATTCACGAAATCCCGTGTCAACCCCCGTTAAATTACGGTCTGCACGTTTAGATTCAATGATGATTTGTTCTTTAACTTCACGGGCGATTTCTCCGCCTGGACGGAATTCTCCAACAGATCTTCTATTAGCAATAGCGCTTAAATCTTGTTGTGAAGCAGTAATGAATGTTCCAATATCATCAGCCTTACCTTCTGCATAGTCTTTTTGAATCTTTTGCAAAGCAAGAAGATATTCTCTTAAAACCTTTTTGTCTTTGATAAGTTTGATGTAATGTTCAACATTATCTGGATTAATGACTTTGTCCATGAGTTCAAGAAGATAAGATGTTCCTCCTGCTGCCTCAAGTTTGTTTGTGTTTATCAATTCATCGGTAACTGTTTGCGCATCGATTAGTTCTTCACGCTTATTAAGACTTTCCATTGCGGAAAAGACTATTTTGTTACGTGGTTCGACATCAGAAAAAGAATCCATCGTTAAAGATGAGATGCCAACTGAACAGGCTTGCGATGAAACGAGCATTGAGCCTAGAACTGTGCATTCAGCTTCAACGTTAGACGGCAAAGACACGTTCAATGTAGTTTTACTACCTTTAGCCATTATTTTTCCTCAGAAATATGAACATTAACTGTGCCAATTACTTCACCAGCGCTGCCTTTATAAAGTTCTATTTTCAAACGGGTATACCCTAAAGCGTTAGCTGGATATTTATCGATAAATTTACGTTTATCTATGGTAATTCCCCATTGTTTTTGCAATCCTTCTTCAATTTGCTTTGGAGAAATTGATCCAAACATTCTACCATCTGAACCAACTTTGGCTTTGAATTCAACGTTGATATGGCCTAAACGTTCTGCGAGCTTTTCCGCTTCTTCTTTAAGAGCTAATTGTCTTGCATCTTCTTCAGCATTGTTCTTTGCTAAGATTTTTTGATTTGTGTCAGTTGAGATAACGGCTAATTTACGAGGAATTAGATAGTTCTTCGCAAATCCATCCTTCGCTTCAACTGTTTGGCCTTTTTTGCCAACGCCTTTAACGTCTGCTAATAAGATTATTTTCATGCATTATTTCCTCCATTTCCTGCTGCCTTAGATGAATCTAAGTATGTATTTAAACAATCAAGTAATTTATCTTCTGCGTCATATACCGTTTTAACGCCTGCGACTGATGGGTTGGGGAAGGCTGTTGCAGCGCTTTGTAAGTGCCCTCCTCCACCTAGTTTTTCCATTAAGAGTTGAACCGATACAGTTCCATCGCTTCTAGCGGAAATGCCAATTGCATTATCGCTAACTCTTCCAATTACGAAGGAGGCGTGTACGTCTTTTAGTGATAAAAGGGCATTAGCTGCTTTTGCTAAAGCACTTCTTTCAATCACATCTTTATCATCTGAAACACAATATAGAACGCCATATGATTGTGTCTTCATTGTTGAAAGTATTTTGTTTGTCAGAGCGAATTCTTCGTAGTCGTCTTTTAGGTATTCGTCTGCAAGAGTGTTATCCGCTCCATAGCCTTTTAAGATTTCCGCTGCTTCAAAGGTATTCTTTCCAACCGATTTGCTCTTAAAGTATTGTGAATCCATGAAGATACCAGAAAGCATAATTGTCGCATAGGCTGGATCAAGATAAACACGTGGGTTTGCTTGAGAATAGAAGATCATTTCCGTGATCATTTCCGAAGCGCTAGACGCGGATGGATTAATATATGTGAATGATGGTCTTTCAATGAAAGATTCTCCACGTCTATGGTGATCGATAACAACGGTCTTTCTTGCTAAATCTAACAACTTAGGAGCCATTGTGTTCTTTGGAACAGAGACATCGACAACAACAACTAACGTTGAAGGGGTGAACTGGGCTACAGCTTGTTCTGGGGTGATTGTTATTTGCTCAAGGGTTTCCTTTGAGAAAGTATTAGTTAAGGCTAGGCGCGCTTTCTTTTCAGTACGTTTTGGGGCATAAACAATCTTTGCAGGAATAACAACTGGATTGCCGTCTTGGTCTTTTATGCCATATTGGCAAATATCCTTGATGCCTAAGCAGCTTCCTAATGCATCCATATCCATATCAGTGTGGCCCATGATATAAACCATCTTAGAATCAGAGATAATTTTCTTTAAGCTTGCAATACGTGAACGTACTTCGACCTTTGATGTACTTTCAATAGCAAGGGATTTGCCACCAAAGAACTTCAATTCTTTATTTGCTTGAGAAACAACAGCTTGGTCTCCACCACGAGCTAATGCAGTATTAATGGCATCTTCGGCCATGGAATAAAGTCTAAAAACAGATTCTGAACCATGAGAGAAACCAATGGAAAGAGTGAGAGGGGTATCTTCTTTTTCTTGAACTGCACGGACATTTTCAAGAATAGAGAATCCTTCTTTTTCCATCTCATCTAAGGCTTTGAAATTGCAAACGATGAAATATCTATCTTGCTTAACTTGAGTCAATAAGACGTTATATTTTCTGAAATAGTCACGGATTGCTTTCTTAACTTCAGTAATGGCATCTGCGACCTCATCGGTATCGGATGCGACATCGTTGAAATTATCAATGAGAATAACACCTAAAGAGATAGCTTGATCTTCTGAATATGCTTTAAGTTGAGTGTATTCCGTGCAATCTTTGAAGACAAACATATGTGGTTCAGGAAGATAACGAACTTCATATATTTTTGATTTTGCTTCGAGAATGACTTTTTTTGCAGATTTTGTTCTTTCGAGTTCTTTCAATGACGGGAAGCTTTCGAAGATGTTGGTATCAATCAAATCAATATGTCTATCCACAAAAAGTGAACTAGTCCAAAGAACAACTCCATCATTATCAGTAACTACTAAACCAACTTCATTTAAGTTATATGCGTCTTGAGTATTGTTTCCGATGATGGAAGCAACTTCGGTATCGTTATATTGTCTTTTCTTGCCAAGACTTGCTAAAGCAAACCAGGCAAACAAGATATCGAAAACCAAAATAACAATGAATCCGACAAAAAGATATTCTTCGATATGGGCAATATCTTTGATGTCAAACGTGTCATAAAACCAAAAGAAGGTAAATAAGCCAAGTAAGATTAATTCGACTAAGGCTATGATAACGGTTATTGTTCTAAACTTTTTAATTAATTTGTTCATATGATTATTATAATTTAACCCCTTATGGGTTAAAAGACTTAAAAAGCAAAGAAAATGAAAACCCCACATAAAGTGGGGCTAACTTTGACGTTAATTAAGCTTAGTTTGCGCCAACTTCTGGGAGTAATCCCATGAAACGGGCGTTTTTGATTGCTTTTGCTAATTGACGTTGATATTTAGCACTTGTGCCAGTGCTGCTTCTTGGCATAATTTTTCCATCAGGTGTGATGAATCTTTGAAGAAGTTCAACGTTTTTATAATCAATATGGGTAATATGATTCTTGGTGAAATAGCAAACTTTACGTCTGGATTTAACTTTTCTAAAAGCCATAAAATTTCCTTTCTATTAGAATGGTAGATCGTCTTCTACAATATCGATAGCATCTAAATTTCCGCTGTCAGAAGCTGGCGTTGTTTGATTGAAACCAGCAGGTTGGGTGTTAGTATCGCTTGCACCGCTAGAATTCTTGCTTTCTAAGAAGTCGAATCCATCAACAAGGGTTTCAATAACTGTAACCTGAACACCAGCTTTGTTGGTGTACTTTCTTTGTTGAAGTCTTCCTTCGATAGAAACCAATGATCCTTTGTGAGTATATTTGACAAAGGTATCTGCAGCTTCGCGGAACAAAGTGCAATTCATGAATAATGTATTGCTTGTTCCATCTGGATTTTTACGTTTGTCGTCAACTGCCACTGTGAAGGAAGCGACAGAGAGACCTGAAGCAGTCTTACGTAATTCAGCATCACGGGTAAGACGGCCAATTAAAATGACACGATTTAACATATTTTACGATCCTCCAATGTTATTGTTCGTTTTAAACTTAAACGATTAGTCTTGGTCAATCGTAATCAAGAAACGGAGAACGTTTTGATCAAGTTTCGCTTGGCGTGAGAACTCATTGAGGCCGGCGATCTCTCCGTTAACTTTGAGAACGACATAGTAGCCTTTGAGTTGCTTTTTGATTGGCGTAGCGAAATCTTTCATGCCTAATTCTTGAGCGGCAGTGACTTTGCAGCCATTTGCTTCGAGAATTCCTTGAATTTTGGCGATTTCATCTTTTCTAGCAGTCTCTTCGAGAACGCTATTTAAGATGTACATGATCTCGTATTTTTTCATGATAGCACCTCCTAATTTGGTCTAATGGATCGTATCTAAGTACGACCATAAGAGAATGTTTCCTTCCTTCATAAGGAAAGCCTAAGAATTATACACGCAAATTGGTGAGTTATCAAACAAGATTACGTTGACTTTTATTTTCTTTTACTTTTACTAGAGTTAATTATCTTCTTTCTAGTTAAAAAATTAATACACGTATGGCTTATTTTTCATAAAACCCATTTTTTGATTACTTAAACTTCATTAACTTTCCACCCTTCACCTATATAAAGACGTGGTTTTTGAAAAACGGACAAAAATTGAATGATTATTTATTTTTCGTAAATGTTTCGTTTTGGTAATACAAGGTAATAGAACCGTTCCCATCGTCTTTAGCAGTAACATCTAGGTACTCACTGCCAATTTGATAATAGTAAAACAATCTGAATTCCATTCTTTGAGTTAGAACGTTATATCCAACACGAACCGAGGAATCTAGTTTGTTTGATGGAATAACTCCACCCATTCCTCCTGAAGATGTGGTTTTATTGTAAACAGAGAATAGGACAGCTTGTGCTTTGTCAATTGTTCCTATCGTCCAAACATAAGTCTTTGATTCCCACGTGCCATTTAAATCGCTTAATGTTATTTCTCTTGTTGGATCGTCTTTAGTTGATTCAGTTAATATTTCCACATATTTCTTTTTCGCCTGTAAATACACGTCGTAATTCGTTACGCAGCTCTTTTCGCTCGGTGTTAATGAGTTGTAGGCGTTTTCTATTTTGTCGAGCTGTTTTTTTGAATCAAGGGAGATTTCTCCAAGATCGTTTATCAATCTAATATCTAATAATATATTGCGCACGGTTGGTTTGGGATGCATCCTCGGATTGTTTAGCTTTATTAATTGAGCAAGCAACGATTCCTCCTGTTGCAGCTAAAGCAAGCACGATGAAAATGATAAATCCGATACGTCTTCTACTTTGCTTTTCTTTCCAGCCCAAATCACGCAACTCTTTCTTTAATGCATCTCTTTGTTTCTTTCCTTTTTCTACTTCTGTTCTATTATCCGTATAGTTCAAAGGATTAACATCGAATTCACCGTTTATGATCTTTTTTCCTAACCTCTTAACTCCTTCTAAGGAGGAAACAATGCTCGTTAACATTTTGTTTGTGCTAGCAGAAAGCGCGTCTTGGAAAGCATAGTTAGCACCTGTCGAGCCAACCATTCCGTTATAAAATTGGTATTTACGTAAACAAGAAAACTTAATCACGTATTCCTTTATTCTTCCAAATTCATCGAAGTAAGAAATAGTGAAATAATACATACCAGGTAATCTTGTTTGACCAAGAGGCATTGATCCAACGGCTAGAGAATTCCTTTTATTTCCAACTCCAACTCCAATAACAGGCGTTTTTGTAAATCCAGTATGTAACCCAGAATTAGAAACTTACGCGTTTATGAAATTTTTCAAATGGACAAACAAATTGTTCTGCCCCGTCAAAGAAAAAGCCAATTGTTGAGTTACGTTCATCAATGAAGAAATCCAATAGGCAATCATGTTGGACTCTTATTATCTTTGAATAATGCTTTTTAGCGATTAAATCTTTATGACCTTTTTCTTGCATCTTGAAAAACTCTGATTGAATATGTTTGAGACCTTCTACATACCCATGATCTATATCAGAATGCTCATTAGTTAGAATAGAGACCGAACTATCAAATACCTTTCTATATTTTGGTTTAGGTTTAGAAATCGTTGGTTGATTTTCTTTTTTCGTTTCTTCTTCAATGTTCTTTTCATCATCTAGTAATAGATCAAAAGAAACGTTAAATAGTTTTGCTATCTTTTTTATCTTTTCAATATCGGGCGTGTTTTCTCCTGCTTCCCATTTAAATACTGATTGCCTAGATACATTTAACTGGCTAGCAAAATCTTCTTGCGACCAGCCTTTCTTTTTTCTAAGAATTGTGATTTTCTCATTGAACTTCATATAAGCTCCTCCTGAATTCATTATGAAAAGAGAAGACAATTAATGAAACCAACCGAAAGTTGAAAATCCGTTAACCATAGGTTGTCATTTGCAATTTTTTGTTGAATTTTGTAAACCTAACTTTTTGAAAGGAACCATCGGTTAACAACGAAAATCATGTAATTTTGTATGTTTATCAAAGAAAAATATGTATAGGACTTTAATTTTAAGGGGTTATTGCAGGGGATTTTTGGATATTTAATAAAGCGTCACCGAAGTGACGCTAATTTTGAAAGTTTGGTTATTTCTCGTCTTTCATTGTTGGGAAGAGAAGAACTTCACGAATTGTTGGTTGTTCAGTTAAGAGCATGCAAAGACGGTCGATACCGACACCGATGCCACCAGCTGGTTGCATACCATATTCCATTGCTTCAAGGAAGGAATAGTCGATGAGATTTGCTTCATCATCTCCTCTATCTCTAGCAGCCATTTGAGCTTGGAAACGTTCCATTTGATCAAATGGGTTGTTGAGTTCTGAATAGGCGTTTCCAAATTCGAATCCACCAATGAACAATTCGAAACGATCAACGAATCTTGGATCGGATGTTTTCTTTGTTAATGGAGAAACTTCGATTGGATAGGTGGTAATGAATGTTGGTTGGATGAGAGTTGGCTCAACAAATTCATCAAAGAATGCTTGCATGATATAGCCAGTGCTATTCCATGATTGTTCGAGTGGAACTTTGTGTTCTTTTGCAAGTTGAACGGCTTTTTCAAATGGAATATCCTCTGTGAAATCAACGCCAGTCTTTTCCTTGATTGCTTCAGCCATGGTGATTACTTTGAATGGATTTGCGAGATTGATAACGTTGCCGTTCCAGTTGAATTCTTCTTTTCCAACAACCTTATCTGCGACATAATGCATCATTCCTTCAACCCAGCTCATCATGTCTCTAAGATCGCCATAAGCTTGATAGAGTTCGATGGTTGTAAATTCTGGATTGTGACGGTTATCCATGCCTTCGTTACGGAAGATACGTCCGATTTCATAGACACGATCGATACCGCCAATCATGCATTTCTTAAGATTTAATTCTGTAGCAATACGAAGATAGAAATCTTTGTCTAAAGCGTTATGATGAGTGACAAATGGTCTTGCACTTGCTCCACCTGCGATAGGGGAGAGAACTGGAGTTTCAACTTCAGTGAAGCCTAATTGATCGCAGTAATCACGAATGCCTTTAACGATTGCAGGACGTAAGATAGCAGTTCTTCTACTTGTATCATTCATGATCAAATCAAGATAACGACGACGGCAACGCTCTTCAAGATCTGTTAAACCATGGTATTTTTCAGCCAATGGCTTCAAACATTTTGAAAGGTGAGTGAAATGGGTGCAACGGATTGTTAATTCACCAGTGCGTGATTTCATCAACGTTCCTTGAACACCACAGATATCACCAACGTCTTCTAATTTGAAAAGAGCATAGTTCTCTTCTCCAACAACATTTTTGCCAATCCAAACTTGAATTGTTCCATATTCATCTTTCACGTTGAAGAAGGCTGCTTTGCCCATATCACGGATAGCCATGATACGACCAGCGATATCAACGTTAACTTCTTTGGCTGAAAGCTCTTCTGCTTCTACTTCGCCATAATCTTTTCTAATATCGCGAATTTGGTTTTTCCATTCATATCTTTGTCCGAATGGATCAACGCCTAATTCTTTATACTTTGGAAGTTTGGCACGTCTAGCCAACTCTTGGTCAGTTAATTTTTCTTCCATACTAAAAATCCTTTCTTTCTTATAAGAAATTACTTAATAAGTTTATCGCTAAAAGTTGGCTTTTGCACCTGATTAGTATTATTGTTAGCAAAAGAGTTTTCTAAAAAGTATGAACGAGTATGAAAGGATTTAAAAAGTATGAACGAGTATGAAAGAAAAAATAACTTGCCAAATCCATATTCATTATCCTTTGGGGCAAAGCCGTTCATATATATCGAGAGGAATCTTCAACAAAGCGAGATAATTCAAAAAATCACTGCCAAAACCCATATATCTCATTCTTTTGTAATAGTGGGAGTAAAAGGTTCTGGAAAAACTGTAATGCTTACTTCAATTGGCAAACACTTTGAAAACGAAAAAGACTGGATTGTCATTGATTTAAATCCTGAAGACGATTTAAGGGAAGGATTGGCAGCAAAATTGTATCGTGCTGCGTATGTTAAGCATTTGTTTTTAGAAAAGGATTTCAGTTTCTCTTTCCAGGGAATCTCATTTTCTTTGAAAGGAAAGAATCCAATTTTAAATATCGATGATCTCTTAGAGAAGATGATGCAAGAAATTCAAAAACATGGAAAGAAAGTTTTAGTCACCGTTGATGAAGCGACGAATTCTAAGGAGATGAAACAATTTTCGTTATCTTTTCAAATGTTAATTAGACGGGATTATCCGCTTTTCTTAATTGTAGCAAGCCTTTATGAAAACATTTCTGCATTAGAAAACGAGAAAAACATGACTTTCTTAATTAGATCACAAAAGTTTTTCCTTACTCCTTTAGGACTACAAGCAATAACAAATTCATATAAGGAAACACTTGGATTAGATTATGAAACAGCCTTGTCTTGTGCAAAACTTACGAAGGGTTATGCGTTTGCATTCCAATTGTTGGGCTATTTGATGTTTGAAAAGAAAGCAAAAAATATAAGTGATGATATTCTTCTTTCCTTTGATCAACTATTAGAAGAATATGTTTATAACAAGATATGGTCTACCCTTTCGGAAGTAGAAAAGAGCATTGTCAAAGTTTTTAATACAAACGGAATGGTTGATGTTTCGAAGATATTAGAAGCCACGAATATGAAAAAAGAATATTTCTCTCGTTATCGTGAAAGATTGCTAAAGAAAGGCATCCTTATTTGCCCAAATAGAGGAAAACTTATTTTTGCCTTGCCTCGTTTTAAGGAGTTTATTGACGTGGCTACTTCTTTTGATTTTTGAAAGTAAAAATATCCTCGCAAATAAATCCAAGCGGGTTTTAGCAGGTATTTTTGGAAAATGAAAAAAGAGATGCCAGTTAGACATCTCAATTTGAATTATTGCTTTATTCCTTGATGGAATTGCCAGTATAGAGTTGATAATACTTGCCTTTTTCCTCAAGCAAGGCATCATGAGAACCACGTTCGATGATTGTGCCATGATCAAGAACCATAATGACATCAGAGTTCTTAATGGTTGAAAGTCTATGTGCAATAACGAAGACCGTTCTTCCTTGCATGATTGCATCCATGCCTTTTGTGACCATTGCTTCAGTGCGTGAGTCGATTGAAGAGGTAGCTTCATCAAGAATGAGGACTGGAGGGTTTGCAATAGCAGCACGAGCAATCGCTAAGAGCTGTCTTTGCCCTTGCGAGAGGGAAGCTCCACCATTCTTTAAAACGGTGTTATATCCTTCAGGCAATTGATTGATAAATGTATCGGCATTAGCTAATTTAGCTGCAGCATATACTTCTTCATCAGTCGCATCTAATTTACCGTAACGGATATTTTCCATGACTGTTCCGGTGAAGAGCTTTGTATCTTGGAAAACCATTCCTAAGGATCTACGTAAATCTGATTTTTTGATCTTGTTGATGTTGATATCATCATAACGGATCTTTCCATCAGCTATATCATAGAAACGGTTGAGAAGGTTTGTGATTGTTGTTTTGCCTGCTCCAGTAGGTCCAACGAAAGCGATCTTTTGACCAGGTTCAGCATATACTTTGATGTGGTGAAGGATAATCTTGTCTTTCGTGTAACCGAAGTCTACATCATTAACGTTGATCTTTCCTCTTAACCAAGTATATGTTGTTGGAGAACCATCTGTATGAGGATGTTTCCAAGCCCATTTGCCAGTTCTTTCTTTAACTTCAACAGGTTCACCATTCTCACCTTCTTTTGCATTAACGAGTTCAACGTATCCTTCATCAACTTCTGCTGGTTCATCGATAAGACCAAAGATTCTGCTTGCACCAGCTAAAGCCATGGTAACAGTGTTTAATTGCTGAGCCATTTGACCGATTGGCTGGACAAAGCTCTTCGAATAAAGCAAGAAAGAAATAATGATACCAATTGTATATGTGTGAACAAAGTTTGCACTAAGAGCATAACCATTGATGCCATTAAGAACTAAGATTCCACCAATCAAAGCGATAATGGCATATTGCATGTTACCTAATTGGTTAACGGTAGGCATTAACGTATTTGCATAACGGTTAGCTTTAACGGCTTCGGTATACAATGCGTCATTAACCTTTCTGAAGCCTTCAATATTTCTTTGTTCGTAATTGAATACTTTAACAACCTTTTGACCGGAAATCATTTCTTCAACATAACCATTGGTTTTGCCTAATTGGATTTGTTGTTGAACGAAGTGTTTGCCAGAGTTGTTTGCGAAATATTTGGTGAGGATACCCATAACTATTGCAAATATAATTACGATTCCCATCAAATATAAGTCAGTTATAAGCATGATAACAAAGCATGCGATCATGGAAACGGCACTAGAAACTACCATTGGAACGGCACGTGCAAGCATTTCTCTTAATGAGTCGACATCGTTTGTATAGATAGACATGATGTCGCCATTCTTATGTTGATCAAAGAAAGAGACAGGAAGGTCTTGCATGTGCTCAAACATTTGATCACGAATCTTCTTTTGCAATCCTTGAGCAATATAAGCCATGAAGAAGTTATAACAATATGATGCAATAATGCCTAAGGCGAATATGCAAATCATGATTATTACGATTGCAAAGAAATTCATGCCATAGACAGTTATATCTTTAGTAAGGATTTCCCATGCTGAACCAGATGTACCAATAGGATTATTTGCTCCAAAAGCATCAAGAGCTGGTTGAATGAATTTATCGATGAGGATGGTTCCAACAAAGTAGGAGTTAGCAACCGAAGTGAAAGAGACGATAACAGTAGAGATAATAACAATGGCGAAATAGCCTGGATAATATTTGAAGACCATTCCCATAAGGCGTTTCATCGCGCCATTGGTCTCTTGTTTATTTACTTTTTTATTCATGGACATCGAAATCACCTCCGCCTAATTGAGATTCATAAAGTTCTTTATAGACATCACAACGTTGCATGAGTTCATCATTGCTTCCTTTATCGACTATCTTTCCACCAGTTTCTAAAACGATGATGGTATTACAGTCTTTAATTGAAAGGACTCGTTGAGCAATTATGAATTTTGTAACGTCTGGTTTGGTCTTAGAAAGGCCTTCGCGAATTAATGCGTCTGTATGTGTATCGCATGCGCTAGTTGAATCATCTAAGATCAAAATCTTTGGATTCTTCAATAAGGCTCTTGCAATACAAAGACGTTGTTTTTGACCACCGGAAACGTTAGTTCCTCCTTCAGTGATCATGGTATCCAATCCATCAGGGAAAGAATGGAGGAATTCTGAAGCTTGAGCAAGATCACATGCTGCCCAGATTTGTTCATCCGTGGCGTTTTCGTTGCCCCATTTTAGATTTTCGCGAATCGTTCCCGTGAAAAGAACGTTCTTTTGTAAGACGACGGAAACTGCATCACGGAGAGTTTGAATATCATAATCACGAACATCAACTCCACCGACTTTGACTGAACCTTCGTTAACATCATATAAACGGGCCATAAGAGAGATAAGAGAGGTCTTAGACGATCCTGTTGGACCAATAATGCCTACTGTCTCGCCTTGTTTGAAATGAAGGTCAACGTGGTTAAGGACATATTTGCTATCGACGTATCCGAAAGATACATTATCGAAATCAACATCGCCATTTTTAACTTCCATGATTGGATGATCGTTATTTTGAATATCTGGAACTTCATCAATGATTTCAACAATACGTTCAGCGGAGTTACGTGCAATCGTAATCATGACATAAACCATTGAAACCATCATTAAAGCCATAAGGATCATCATGACGTATGTGAACAATGATGAAAGAGAACCAACATTCAATATATTGGATACAACTCCATTATCTGTCACACTAACATTGGATGTAATTACATAAGCACCCAAAACAGAGATAAGAATCATCGCGGCAAAAATAGCGAAGTTCATGAATGGGTTATTCAATGAAAGTAATTTTTCATTGGCAATATAGTTCTTATAAATGAAGTCGGAAACCCCATTGAAATGATCAACGTGATATTTCTTTCTATCAAAGGATTTAACTACACGCATGCCATCAACATCTTCTTCAACCGATTCATTTAAATCATCATATGTGTTGAAGATAAGGATGAATCTCTTGTGTGCTTTAGAAGCAATAAAGAGTAAGACGAATAAGACAACAGGGATGATGATTAAGAATATCCATGCAAGTCCTGGAGCCATAACAAAACACATAATAAGTGCGAAAATCATCATAAATGGAGCACGAAGAACCATACGGATGATCATCATGAATGAGAATTGAACGTTTGAAACGTCGGTCGTAGTACGTGTAACGATAGATGCAGGCGAGAATTTATCAATATTCTTGAAGGAATATCTTTGAACTTTCTCAAACATTGATTGGCGGAGGTTTCTACCAAATCCAGCAGAAGCACTTGATGCCCAATATCCAGCAAGGATGCCTAAGACAGCTGCAATAACAGCCATTCCTGCAAGGATGCAAGACCACATGATAATGCCGTTAAGGTTGCTGTTTTTGATTTCTGCAAGCAAATACTGCATGAAGAAAGCGATAAGAATTTCTAATGCAGTTTCAATAAAAACGCAGATCCAAGTAAGGATGGCATCACGCCAAAAACCTGTAATGTGCTTAGATAAAACGCCTAAGACATGGGTGATAGAATATTTTCTTTCTTCACCGGTTAGAAGAACTTTTCTTTTTTTCTTAGTTTCTTCCATAATTTCTCCTTTCTATTTATTATCAATTGAATCGATACGTTCTCTTAATTTCTTAAGCGAAGATATGAATGTATTTAATTCTTCCTCATTAAAAGCTCCCTTGAGGAACGTATCTACTTCCAAAAGAGCTTCTTCGATGTCGTTTTCTAGGGCTTCTGCAGTCTCAGTTAAGACGATGCGTTTGATTCTCCCATCTTCATTCCATTCTTCATAGGTAATTAATCCTTTCTTATAAAGAGTCGATAAAGATTGAGACATTGTAGCCTTAGAAACGCCAAACTTTTCAAGGAGCAACTTAGCAGAGACAATTCTTTCAGAGTGTTCGAAAACATAAGATAGAATCATTCCTTCTGTTCCAGAAACAGATACATTGTATTTTTCTAAGAAGGTAGATACGACTTTGTTTACGTATCCTTTGATTGCTTTGGATGTTTTTTTAACTTCAATTCCTAAAATGTCTTCTTCCATAAATCCTCCGCGAATAGTTCGCATACGAACATTCTAGTATATTTTTTAAAAATGTTCATAGATTTTTTATGAAAGCGTTTCCAAATTGGTAAATCAGTATTATCTATAATTTATTGCGTGTCTTAATTCCATTAAGGATGCGTTGAATATCATCATATGACTTTATGTTCATAGAGATTTCCGCACGTATTTTTTTATATCCTGGGAAACCAGTGAAAAACTTTGGCAACAAGCCTCTTAACATCATCGCACCATCTCTTTCGCCTAAATAATCGCAAAGCATTTTAGCAAATTGCAAAGCGTATTCTGCGTCTTGATATATCGATGGAGTAGGCAAAGGTTCCTTTCCTTCAAGAACACGATTTATGTTTGTTACTAGCTCAGGATTTCCTTCTGCTCCTCTAGCAACCATGACTAATTTTGCTCCGCTAATTTCCATCGCGGAAAGAGCTGCTTCAGGAGAGAAGATATCACCGGAAACGCATAAAGGAATATTCAATTCATTTCCTAATCCTTTGATTTTTTCAAAATCAGGCGTTCCAGTATAGCCCTGAGTTGAAGTTCTTGCATGAATCGTAATCATCTTAACGCCAATTTCCTCCATTCTGCGGGCAATCTCACGGCAATTAATATGATCAGCATCCCAGCCAAGTCTCATTTTGATTGTGACAGGCTTAGAAGATTTTTCAACGATTTTTCTAGTATATTCAATCATCTCGTCTGGTCGTTTCATCCATGCTGAACCAGCGCCAGTCTTCGTAACTTTTGGAACAGGGCAGCCGAAATTGATATCCAAAATATCATAGTCGGCGTATTGCTCAAGAATCTCAATAGCTCTTTCAGTATTCTTAAAATCAAAGCCAAATAGCTGAAGACCTACAGGTTTTTCCTTAGGAGACGTGCGAAAATATGTCAAAGTCTTATTATTTGAATAATAGAGCCCGCAGTCAGAAATCATTTCAGAATAGGTTAGGGCTACTCCGAATGGCTTCATGAATTCACGATAAGGCAATGTAGTTACTCCAGCCATAGGGCCTAAAACTACACGACCTTCTAGTTCGATATCACCAATTTTTATTTTTTCCATAAATATTATTAAAGTAGAGAAAGAGGGCCTCATAAAGGGGTCCTCTTGAATTTAGATGTTATTCAGCTTTTTTATCATCCGTTGGGGTTTCGCTAGGGATTTCTTCTTTTTTAGATTCATTTCCAACGTCTTTTTCCTCTTTCGGAGATTCGGAAGCTTGTTCGCTTTCTCTCTTTGTTGGAGAAGAAACTATTTTATTTAATTTCTCTTTTGTTTCAGCAGAGAGAACATCACTTTCTTCAACTGTTGCAGCATTCTTTGATGGAAGCTTTCCAGTTTTGACAAGAGATTCAATTTCTTCAGCGGTAATCGTTTCGTTTTCGAGAAGAGTTTCAGCGATTAAGGTAACATCATCCTTATGTTCGAGAATGATCTTCTTTGCTTCTTCGTGGCAATTATCAATTATTTCACGAACGGCCTTATCGATTTCATAAGCGATTTGCGTTGAGAAGTTCTTACTTGTGTTGGCGTAGTCTCTTCCCAAGAAGACAGATCCGCCAGCTTGTTCATATTGGATTGGGCCTAAATCGGACATGCCGTATTCAGTAACCATGCTACGAGCAAGACGTGTTGCTTGTTGAATATCGTTTGATGCACCGCTAGAAACATCATTGAAGAATATTTCTTCGGAGCTTCTTCCGCCAAGCAAGCCCGTGATCATTGCAAGCATCTCATTCTTAGTCATTAAGAAACGATCGTCTTCTGGCGTCATTAAGACGTGACCGCCAGTATTTCCACGTGGGATAATCGTAATCTTTTGAACTTTTTCAGCATGAGGGAGAACCAAACCGATGATAGCGTGTCCTGCTTCATGGAAGGCAACTTGCTTACGTTCGGCTGCAGACATTCCTTTGCTTGATTTAGCTGGACCAGATATACGACGGTCAATAGCTTCATCGATTTCAGGCATACCGATGCAATCTTTGTGGAAACGAACAGCAAGGATGGCTGCTTCATTGAGAATATTATCAATATCAGCGCCCGAGAATCCTACAGTGCGTTTAGCAAGAGCGTGGAAGTCGACGGATGGGTCGATTTTTTTGTTACGAGCGTGAACCTTAAAGATTGCTTCGCGTCCTGAAGTATTTGGCAAGCCAACAGTGATTGTTCTATCAAAACGTCCTGGACGTAATAAGGCTGGGTCGAGAACGTCGTCTCTATTTGTAGCAGCAATAACTAAGATACCAGAGTTATATTCAAAGCCATCCATTTCGACGAGCAATTGGTTGAGGGTTTGTTCCCTTTCGTCATTTCCTCCGCCAAGTCCTGCTCCTCTTTGTCTACCAACTGCATCAATTTCATCGATGAAGACGATACATGGGGCGGTTTGTTTGGCTTTTTTGAATAAGTCTCTAACACGACCAGCACCAACACCGACGAACATTTCAACGAAGTCAGAACCAGAGATGCTATAGAACGGAACGCCAGCTTCACCGGCAACAGCCTTAGCAAGTAAGGTTTTACCTGTACCTGGCGGGCCAATTAAGAGAGCGCCTTTTGGCAAACGGGCACCATATTGGGAATATTTCTTTGGTTCTTTGAGGTAATCAACCATTTCAACCATTTCGGCTTTTTCTTCATCACAACCAGCAACATCAGAGAAACGTACTTTAGATGTTTCCATTCTAGCTGGTGAACGGTTGAAGTCCATGGCTTGTCTATTCGATGAACCAACCGAGGCATTCAATCTCCAAAGTAAGAATGAAACGAAGATGATGATTATGACTGCTTGGATGATTGTTGGACCCCAAGTATCCCAGAATGTGACTTCGTATGGATCAACTGCTACAACATAGGCAGAATCTTTATATGTTTCAGCATTTCCGGATTTTGTCCAGAGTTCAGTAGATGTTTTGAAGATACTGTAATATGAAGCATGCTTTGGGAAGCTTCCTTCTGTGGTAGCATTTGCATCATAAGAGAATTCTTCATTCCAGTGATCATATTGAATGACGACCTTAAAGTCTGATCTATCCGTGTTTTCTTTGCCTTTTTTGTAACGGCGGCCAGTAACGACAATTACGGAATTATTTTTGTTCGTATAAGAAATGTGGGAAACGTAGTTATTAACACTATCATCCGTCATCGTTTTTGTTCCGATGTTGTAACCTACATAACTATCGATTTGGCTTTCTGCCCAGGTCTCAGTGGTGGATGAGAATTGGGAAACTATCAGCCAAACAATAAGAACAATCAAGACGGTAGTTAATAAGTAGGGCAATACATACGAGAGTTTGCTTCTTTTTTGTTGTTTGTTATCGTTCATGTGTTCCTCCTTTTTTCAATGTTCAAAAAGCGTCAAGAAAAAATACGCTATAGTTAAGATACACTCTTTAAGAGTGAAATGGAAAGAAAAAAGAACAAATTTACTTTTTATTTTTTTGATGTTTTAGAAAATGTAGATTCTATCGGTTAGTTTTCTCTTACTTCATCAGAGATAATCTCGTACATTTCTTTTGCTTCATCCTTTTTAGCATAAGGTTTGCTTGCAAGTATTTTAGCTGTAATTTTATGACGTCCAAGGATAAGAACTAAGGTATCCCCCACTTCAACTTCGCTTGATGGTTTTGCTTCTTTGCCATTTAGCAAAACATCGCCATCATCACATAATTCTTTTGCTATTTCTCTTCTTTTTGTAAGTCTAGAAACTTTTAGCCATTTATCAATTCTCATAAGCAAATGTTAGCGCTCCTTCAAACGTTTTTGGTATAAATCATCAATTGTTTTCATAATCTTATACAATTCATGAATCCATTCATCGCCTTTTCCTTTTTTCAAACGGATATGAACTTTCTTTTCAACAAAATTAACGCTGATTTCTTTCATGTATGGCAAAAGAGCATTAAACAAATCAATTGCTATATGTTGTACCTTAGTGAAAGAATCGCTTAATAAGATGTCGATCCAAGAATCCATTTGCTCTAACTTGAAGAATTCTTCTTTTTCCATTAAGAAATTTAGTCTCTTTTGAAGAATGAGCAATTCTACTTCTTTTGGCAATTTTCCATACATGTCTCGTATATGTTCGGCGACTTTGTCAAGTTCCTCATCGTTTTTTGAGCCGTCCAAATCTTGATAGAGTTCGATTTTGTCTGAAGTAACCGCATAGTTTTTAGGAATATATGCGTCAATATTGAAAAGCATGCGGGATTTAGGTTGTTTTTTCTTAATTCCAGTCTTCTTTTCTTCTATTGCTTCATTAAGCAACTGCATATATAAATCTAAGCCAACAGAATCAATAAATCCTGCTTGTTCTGGACCAAGAATGTCTCCTGCTCCTCTAATCATCAAATCTCTTTGCGCAATCTTATAGCCTGAACCAAGTTCGGTGAAATCTTGAATTGCCTTAAGACGTTTTACGGCATCTTCATTCATCTTCTTTTGCGGCTTATACATCAAATAAGCATATGCGACACGATCACCTCGACCAACTCTTCCCTTTATTTGATAAAGTTGAGATAAGCCAAATTTATCTGCATTTTCAACGATGATCATGTTTGCATTAGGAACGTCTATGCCATTTTCAATAATTGAAGTCGCGACTAAAACATTAAGTTCGCCATCATAGAACTTTTGCATTACTAACTCTATTTCTTCTCTTTCCATCTGGCCATGAACGACGCCAATTTTAGCCATTGGGACATGCTTGGCAATCTTTGAACCTATTTCATATATATTAGATACAACATTGTGGATATAGAAAACTTGTCCTGAACGAGCTAATTCTCTTTTTATGAGTTCATATACTACCTTATCTTCATATGGGGTCACATATGTTTGAATGGGAGTTCTTGCTTCAGGTGGAGTATTGATTGTTGATATAGGTCTAACGCCAATAAGGGACATTTGAAGAGTTCTAGGAATTGGCGTGGCAGAAAGAGTTAATACATCAATATTGTTCTTCATTTCCTTTATTTTTTCTTTTTGGGCTACGCCAAAACGTTGTTCTTCATCAACGATTAATAATCCTAAATCTTTGAAATGAACATCTTTTGATAGGAGTTTATGAGTACCAATAATAAGATCTATTTTTCCTCTTTCTAATTCACCAAAAATGAGTTTTACGTTTGAGGTGGAAACCATTCTAGAAAGAAGGGCGATTTTTATTCCGAAAGTTTGGAAACGTTCTACGGCTACTTCATAGTGTTGCATTGCTAAAAGAGTAGTTGGAGCAAGCATTGCAACTTGTTTTCCGTCGTTAATTGCTTTAAAAGCAGCCCTAAAAGCAATTTCCGTTTTACCAAATCCAACGTCTCCGCATAAAAGACGATCCATTGGATATGGGCTTTCCATATCTTTCTTTATTTCTTCAAGAGATTTAGCTTGATCAGGTGTTAAAGGGTAAGCAAATTCATCTTCAAATCTCTTCTGGAATTCATCATCTTCACCAAAAGCGTGTCCGCCTATTTTTGCTCTTTCTCCATATAGGGTTATTAATTTATCGGCAAGATCATTTACGCGATTCTTAATCTTTGTTTTCTTCTTTTCCCAATCACCAGTATAAAGATGAGATAGCTTAGGTGCATACCCCTCTCTTCCAGAATATTTTCTAACGAGTCTAAATTGATCTAATGGAACAAATAATTTTTCATTATTTGCATAGGCAATTTCCAAATAATCCCTATGAATCCCGTCTGTTTCTAAAGTTTTGACCTGGATGAATTGTCCAATCCCATTATATTCATGAACGACATAATCACCTGGTTTCAAATCTTGATATGATCTTAAAATTGTTGCATTTTTAAATCTTCCAGAGAATCTTGTTGCAACAAGTTTCTTACCAAATATTTCGCTAGTAGATATATAAGTTAAAGAGTATTGAGGAAGTTCAAATCCAATGTTTAATGAAAAATCTGATACACCTAAATGGCCTTTAGGAAGTTCTAATCCTTTAACGTTCTCAAATTCAACGTTAAATTCCTTTAACATATTGCTAACGGTTTCTCTTTGATGGTCATCACTTAATGTAAGAACAACTTTTCTTGAATCCTTATATGAATCAATCAAAGGAATCAACGATGCAATCCCTGCACCAGTCGATACAAGACTTCTGCTTTGAAATATTTCATCATCTGGAGAATGAGAAAATTTATGACCATAGGAAACGTTTTTGTTGCTGAACGCTTCATCAAGTGACATATATTCTTCAATATGACTTGGGCAAAGGTGCTCTTTTAGAAGTTCATCATGATAATTCCTTGCTTCATTTAAAAGAAGATCTACTGAATCATCAAAGCCTTCTTTATCAGGAACAAAGACTACTTTTGGATCGAAATAAGAAAGGATTGAATTATTTTGATTCAACGCATATCCGTAATATCTATATAGCCTGTTTTTATAGTTTCTTGAAAGGATATCATCTAAGTCGGTTTGCATCGTTTGTTGATACAAGCATCGCGTATTTTCACTACTTATGTGCGATAAATCATTTTCCATAAGAGTTCCAAAACGATTCTTGAAATTATTCAGTTGATCATCGGTTAGGATGGTATCGCAAGCAGGTAAGATCCTAATTGATTTAAGAGTTTCTTTTGAAGATTGAGTTGCAATATCGAAATATTTGATTGATTCTACTTCATCACCAAAGAATTCAACACGGATTGGTTTTAAATAATTAACGGAAAAAATATCTAGGATATCTCCACGTAAAGCAAATTGAAGGGATTGATCAACCTTATTAACTCTTGAATATCCTGCATTTACTAATTTTGTTTTTAACTCATCAAGCGAATAAGAATTTCCTACTTCTAAATCAATTGTTAATGATTTGAAAGTTTCCTTATTTGGAAGGAATCTCATTAAAGCAGATGGATGAGTTATCAAAATCTTGTCTTTTTCAAATATAAGTTGGCCCATCGCATAAAGTCTTTGGGCCATTAATTCTTTTGACGAAGAAAGAGCTTCTGCACGTAAAAGTTCGTCAGAAGGAAATAAAACAAGATCGTTCTCAGGAATGAAATTAAGCAAAAACTCATATACCTTTTGAGCAGTATAAAAGTTATTCGAGACAATCGCATAAGAATCTTTCTTTTCGTGATATAAAGAAGAAAAGAGAAGACCTGTACCTATGATGTCATCTAAAACAAACGACCCTTTTTTCTTTTTTAAGAGGGAAGTGTAATTAATATCTTTGAAAAGTGAATATAAATCAGCCATTAATTACTTTGGGCTTGATTGAATTATAAACGCCCATTATTTTTGAGAAGTTATCTTTTCCAAGAGCGATATCTCTTAAGGCTTTCGCGGCATTATCTGTTGAAAATTCAATTTGTTCTAGGCTATCGCCTTTAGGCTTTCCTAAAACGAAATCGATAGGATTATTATGTGGAGGTTCGCCAATGCCAACGCGGATACGTTTGATCTTATTGTTTCCGCCAAATTGTTCAATGATGTTTTGCATTCCTTTATGGCCTCCGCTAGAACCATCAATTCTAAGTCTTATAGCACCTTCAGGGATGGCCATATCATCATAAACAACATAGATATCATCAATGCCGATCTTGTAATAATCAGCAAGAGGTCTGACTGATTGTCCGGAAAGATTCATGAACGTTTGAGGTTTCAAAATAATGATTGGTTCTGAGAATGCTGAATTTTTAATGATTCCGTATTCTCCTTTAAAATCTGAATGATCAAAAGATCCGTTTGCCATTTCAGCAAATTTCTCAATTGCAATAAAACCCATATTATGGCGGGTTCCTTCATATTCCTTTCCAGGATTTCCTAAGCCCACGAAAAGTTTCATACTTATTTACTAGCCTCTCCTAATTTTATCTTTTCTATAACGGAGACGACGCGTTCGACCTTTTCTCTATCATATACGTTAACAGGGTTCTCTTTTATCCAATCAAGCTGTTCAGGAGCTCCACCAAGTTCAGGACGTGCTTTCATTAATTTGATAGATTGATTGAACATGAAATTATCAGGGAATTTCAGTTTAGAAAAATCAAAGTTTCCTTGGAATTGATAGAAACGTAAATGAAGGTCATATAAGACATTTGATTGAATCAATTGTTCTCTTGTCTCTTTTGTTGGAAGAGCCATGCCTACGCCAAAAACGATAACTGCCTTGCCTTCCATTTCATTCCAATGTTGGAGGAAATCATTAACTTTTGTTATCGCTCCTCCACGAATGTAACTGCCAAAAACAACAATGTCATATTCATTTAAGTTTTTCCATTTGAATTTCTTGAATGGCATTACATCAGCACCGACCCTTGTGCCAATATCTTTTGCGTATTTTTCCGTTGAGCCGTATTTTGATTCATAAATAACTAATGTTTTCATACTAAATTAGTGTAGCACGCAAAGAAAAAATAAAAAACAAATGAATGTCTATTCTTATCTCAATAAAATGACTTTTAATTAAAATATAAAATTTGAATTGACTACTTTTAAGTTTCTAGTATTATTGTATGAGTTTTCTTTGAAAGGAGAAAAATTATGCCTAGAACAGCAGCTCAAAACGAAGCAATACGCGATAAGAGAAAAGACAAAATCATCACCAAAACCGTTAGATTGTTTGCGATAAAAGGATTTGATTCAATTACAATTGATGACATTTCTAAAGCATCTAGTTGCGCACATGGTCTCTTCTACCACTACTTCGAGGTGAAAGAGGATTTATACAATGCAATCGTCACGCAATTTGAAACAAAGAACACTGCCGATGTCTTAAATTTCAATGAAATTGAGAAGATGGAACCTCTTGATGCAGTAAAAGCAATCATCCATTACTATCATTGTGTTTTAGAAGAAAGCGATCCAATTGTTTGCTATTCAAGATTTGCCTTAACAAAATTCTATCAATGCACAACTGCCACAAGAGCTTTAAGCGGAATTGATTTATTTGCTGAAATGAAAAAGATCATCAAAAAAGGTCAAGAAAACGGAACTCTTAAAGCGGGCGATCCAGAAGAATACGCAAAAGTTTTGGTTGGTTTATTCTTAACAGAAACTGAGCTTCGTTTATCAAACAAAGATGGGTTCACACCAATTAGTGAAGAATTCATGCTCTCATTAGTCGCTTGATTTTGAGCACAAAACGAAACAAATCCATTGGGATTTCCCAATGGATTTTTCAATTTTTGGATTTTTGAAGACGATTACTTTCTTCTTTTGTTTTCTTCATTGTTGAAATTCTTAATTGATTTATAAATCCCTTTCAATGATGGATACATCTTCTTATAAGCATGTTCGAATAAATAATTATATGTTTCATGAATTTTAGGGTTTGGAATGAAAGTGTCGCCTGGACGAACCATGTTCTTTATTGCCTCTTGAGGAGTCTTGAATTCACCTAAGGCCAAGAATGTTGCCATTGCCGCGCCAAGAGAAGACGTTTCAAAGGTTTGAACTCTTGTAACAGGCTTACCCATGATATCGGCAGTGATCTGGCAAATCTCATCAGATTGACTTCCTCCACCAGAAATACGAATGTTATTTATTGAATGATGAACTTTCTTTTCGAAATGCTCTAAGGCTTCTCTTAAAGCGTAAGCAATTCCTTCAATTATGGCACGGTAGAAATGTTCTAAAGTGATGGAATCAGAGAAACCAACTATTGCTCCTTTAGCGAGTGGTCTAGCTAAACCTGCCCCCCAATACGGTTGAAGAACAAGGCCATCACTTCCAGGTGGAACGTCTTTTAATTTTTTATTGAAATCTTCTGCGGAAACATCAGAAATGACTATATCATCTACTCTCTTTCCACCAAATTCTTTTAAGAACCAATTTATCATCCAATATCCACGATATATTTGAACATCCATGTTGTAATAATCTGGAATACATGCTGGATAACCAGGTAAGAATTTCTCTGATTCAACATAGTGGTCAGTTGTTGTTTCAACAGTTGATGCCGTTCCATATGAAATAGCTGCCGTTCTATCATCTAAAACACCTAAGCCAAATGTTTCACAGGATTTATCTGACCCTGAAGCATATAAGGCCAATCCTTCAGGAAGGCATGTTTCTTCATGAGCTTTTTTATTAATAACACCAATTAAAGCGCCTTCAGGAACGAGGTCAGGTAACATGTTCTTTTCAATAGAGAATATTTGGCCTTTCAGATGTTTTGTTGGGTTAGCATAGAACTTCTTCTTTTTGAAATCTATTGGGTAGTGGCCAGCAAAACTAGATGCAGAGTCTTTCAATTCGCCTGTTAAGCGATAAATCATATAAGTAGAAATGTTGATGTATTTATCTACTTTAGCCCAGTTTTCAGGCTCATTTTCGATTATCCAATTAGAAACCGATCTTTTACGATTGAGGTTTATTGTATCGGTCATTCCAACAAGTTTGAACATTGCTCTATGAAGAGCTGGAAGAGGTTCTTTACATTCGGCACTTCTTTGATCAAGCCAAAGAATCATTGGTCGAATAACGTTTCTATCTTTATCTAATAAAACAGCTGAATCACGGAATGTCGTTAAGGTGGCACCTGCAACATCTTCAAAAAGGTCAGCATGCTTTTCCGTCAAACGTTTAGTACATAAGCATAAAGAATCGTAATATGCGGATGGATTTTGTTCTGCATAATTAGGCTTGCTTGAAAAATAAGGAGGGTTATATTTCTCTTTTTCCATTGCAAGCTCATTTCCTTCATTATCAAAAATGGCCGCACGAACACTTTGTGTGCCGAAGTCTATCGTCAAAACCTTATTGCTCATCTTATCTACCTTTTTATTTCTATAATGATTTTAACACATTATCGAAAATTTAAGGGGCATTTTATAAAACAAGGCATTTCACATATGCTAAAAATAAGCAAATATTAATACACGCATGCCTTATTTTATCAAAATGAATCAATAATTGTATTTCTTCTTTTCGTATATGAAGAAGAAAAGAGTCATAGCGGTTGAACCAATTTCTGCAATAGCGCCAGAAGCCCAAATTCCATCAGATTGCAAAGCTAAAGGAAGTAGCCATATGGCAGCTAATTCAAAAGCGAAAGAACGAACTAATGAAATTATTGCAGATATTAAACCGTTGTTTAAACCCGTGAAGAATCCAGAGCCAAATATCGTTAATCCGCACGTTAAATAAACAAAGGAATAAATGAATAAGGCCCTATTGCCAATAGTTTGTAATGTTGAATCTCCATTAGAGAAGATCCTAGCAAATTGAGGACCTGCTAATTCAGCTAAACCAAACATGACTAAACCAGCAATGCAAATAATAGTGATGGATTTTTTAAAAACATTATGCAATTCATCGCTATTTCTTGCACCATAGTTATAGCCGACAACAGGTGCTATGCCTACTGAATATCCCATGAATGCAGCCATGAAAGCATATGAGATATACATACAAATTCCATAAGCAGAAACTCCAACAGGACCTATATAACGAAGTAATTGAATGTTGTAACACATTGAAACAACAGAGCTAGCGATATTGGTTACGAACTCAGAAGAACCATTGCCCATGACTTTTGCTAACGCCTTGAAATCAAAAGTGCATTTTCCTAAATTAAATGGAAGATTCTTCTTAAATATAAAATAGAAAACAGGAAGAACTCCACCAATAAACTGTCCAACAATTGAAGCGATAGCCGCTCCTTCAACGCCAAGATTGGCAACTCCAACCAATAGCCAGTCTAAGATGATATTGGCAACTCCAGCGAGCCCAATAAAGAGAAATCCAGTAAATGGTCTTTCTGCTCCAGAGAAGAATGTTTGGAAAGCGTTTTGTAACATGAAAAACATAATGCCTAACATCATCGTTTTTCCATAACGGATAGCGGCATTAATCATGGCTTCAGAATCAGCATTGCTTTGAGTTAAAGAAGCCATTGCTCTAGCAAAAGGTTCAACAGTGAAATATCCAAGAACGATAAATAGAGCGCCAACAACAATTATCGAATAAACAATCATTGAAAAATAATTGTTGGCTTTCTTTTGATCTTTTTCACCTAATGTTTTCGTTACTAAAGCAACTCCACCAGAGCCAAACATCATTCCGACTCCGCCTAAAATCATTATGTAAGGAAAGATCAAATTCACTCCGCTAAAAGCACCATCTCCTGCATAATTAGATAAGAAAATTCCATCAATAACTGAATAGAATGACGAAAAAATCATCATTAAAACTGGTGCGATAACCAATTTGAAAATCTTTCCATAAGTAAAATGTTCTGAAAGCGAAACGTGTTTCATAACTTCTTCTCCCCCAATAATAGCTAGGCGGACCTAGTGTCTTATCCAACAAATTACGGTTCCGACCGTTTGTCCTCCGACAATCTAATAGGCTAACACAATAAAGCATTAATTCAAGCCAAGTTTAAAAACGCCTTTATGATAAAAGATAAGAAATATGTAAATGGAATTTCAAAAAATCCAAAAATCCACTATAAAAATCAATTATTTTTGCTTTCAAGCGCTTTTCTGACACCATTAAAGTCACATAATTGGAAAGTTATCGTATCGGCATATTTTGCAACATGCTCAGCATCTTTAACCGATTCAATCGTCCAATAGTTAACGTAATGTCTCTTGTAATATTTTTGAACACATTTCTTATCAGCTAGGCATCCTTCAAGATCAACTGATTCAAAGAAACATCTAAAATGCCAAACCCAGAATGAATTCTTGCAAACAAGCAAGCTTCTTGCAAATCCTTTCGCACGAATCAATGCTCTTGGGTCGAAAGATATAATGACTATTGACTTCTTATTTTTGATTTGTTTGAGAATTTCATTAGCCGCTTTTGCTAACTCCTTGTGATTCTTCTTATAACATTTAAGTTCCACGCAAATAAGGCAACGCTCTTTGTTAAGATCTAATACTTCTTGGAAAGATGGAACGACTCCACCGTCTAATAAACGATAATTTTGTCTAATCTCATCAAAGGTCAAATCTTCAATTATTCCTTCTTTGCCTGTCGTTCTTTTTAGTTCTGAATCATGACAGACAACAAGTTTTCCGTCTTTTGTAAGATGAATATCTAATTCAAAGGCTAGGTTGTTATTGATGGCATTTTCAAATGCTTTCATGCCATTTTCCGTGAATTCTTCATTATGAAGTCCTCGATGTGCAACCGGTCCAAAATACTGTTCACCAAATAAATCGAAATGCTTCTTTTTCATAAAAATCGCTCCTAAATGCCTATTAATTCTACTCTATTTTCAAAAAAGATGTTTGTTCTTCTTCTAAGAAGAATTTCAAAGTGCTATATTTTTATTGTCAGGGGTTCCTAAACGGACCCCGAAAAGATTGTCATAGGAGGACAACATGGCACAAAAGAAATACGTTTACTCCTTCAAAGAGGCTCACGAAGCTAAGCTTGGTAAGCCAATTATTGGAGGAAAAGGTTTCGGTCTTGCTGAGATGACTGCCGCTGGAATCAACATTCCACAAGGTTTCACTGTAACAACCGAAGCTTGCAATCTCTACTATGAATCTGGAAAAGCAATTCCAGACTATGTATGGGATGATGTCGTGGCACACATCCACGAAATCGAAAAGAGTTCTGGCAAATCATTTGGCGGCGGAAAAGACGTCATGCCATTACTCGTTTCAGTCCGTTCTGGCGCTCGCGAATCCATGCCAGGTATGATGGATACCATCCTCAACCTTGGTTTAAATGACACCGTCGTCGCTGAACTCGCAAAACAAGCAAACAATGAACGTTTCGCTTGGGATAGCTATCGCCGTTTCATCTTGATGTACACCAACATTGCTAAAGGACATCCAAGAACCGAAATGGACAAGATGCTCGATAAGTTAAAGGAAGAAAATGGCTATAAGCTCGACACTGAAGTCACAACCGAACAACTTAAAGGACTCGTTGCAAAATACAAAGAGTACTACAAAGGCATCTTTGGTGAAGAATTCCCAACCGATCCATATGTTCAATTAAAAGAAGCTGTCGCAGCCGTTTTCCGCAGCTGGGACAACCCACGCGCTAACGTCTATCGTCAAATGCACGGTATCCCATATGAATGGGGAACAGCCGTTAACGTCCAAACAATGGTCTTCGGCAACATGGGCGATGACTCCGGTACAGGTGTCGCCTTCTCCCGTAACCCATCCACTGGCGAAAAGAAAGTCTACGCTGAGTTCTTATTAAATGCTCAAGGCGAAGACGTCGTTGCTGGCGTTCGTACACCAGTTAAGATTGAATGGCTTGAAAAGAACATGCCAGAAGTCTACAAACAATTCGAAGAAACAATCGTCCGTATGGAAACATATTTCAAAGATATGCAAGATATGGAATACACAGTTGAAAGGGGCACCCTCTACTTCTTACAAACACGTAATGGTAAGAGAACTGCCGCTGCTGCTTTAAAGATTGCTTGTGACTTAGTCGATGAAGGATTAATCGATGAAAAGACAGCCGTTTTACGCGTTGATCCAATGCAATTAAACGACCTTCTCCACCCAACATTCGATCCTTCCGATTTAAAGAAACACACTGCAGTTTTCTCAGGTCTTCCAGCCTCTCCAGGTGCTGGCACAGGTCACCTTGTTTTCAGCGCTGAAGAAGCAAAAGCTGAAAAAGATGCAGGACGTCCAGTAGTCATGGTCCGTTCCGAGACATCCCCAGAAGATATCATCGGTATGGTTAATGCTGAAGCTATCGTCACTGCCCGTGGTGGTATGACCTCCCACGCTGCTGTCGTTGCCCGTTCAATGGGTAAGTGCTGTGTTGCTGGTTGCTCCGATATCATCGTTGATGAAGAAAAGAAGACCCTCACAGTCCATGGTAAAGTCTATACTGAAAAAGATGTTCTTTCCGTTAACGGAACCACCGGTGATGTCTATGAAGGCACCATCAAGATGATTCCAGCCGACCTTGGTGGAAACTTTGGCCGTATGATGGATTGGGCCGATAAATACAGAAGATTAAAGGTCCGTGTTAACGCCAATACTCCAGAAGACGCAAGAAATGGTCAAAAGTTTGGCGCAGAAGGTATCGGTCTTTGCCGTACCGAACGTATGTTCTTCGCAGAAGACAGAATTCTCAATATGAGAGCTATGATTCTCTCTGATACAACAGAACAACGTGAAGCTGCACTTGAGAAGATCAGACCATTCTTAATGGGTGACTTCTATCAAATGTATATGACGAATCCAGACACCAACGTCAACATTCGTTTACTCGATCCGCCACTTCATGAATTCTTACCAGAAATCCATGATGAAGATAACATCAAAGCCTTAGCAAAGGCTCTCGGTGTTACCGAACAAAAGGTCAAGGACAGAATCAATCAATTACATCAAGCCAACCCAATGATGGGCTTCCGTGGTGTCAGACTCTGTGTTGCCTATCCAGAAATCTATGCAGTTCTCGCAAAAGCCATCATCCAAGCTGCTATCAAAGCCAGCAAAGACCTTGGCCGTGATGTCGAACCAGAAATCATGATTCCTCTCGCAGGCGAACTCAAAGAATACAACTGGGCAAAGAAAGTCGTTGTCGAAGCTGTTGAAAAAGAAATGGCAGCTGAAGGCAAGACCCTCAAGTATCAAGTCGGTACAATGATCGAAATCCCAAGAGGCGCTCTCAAAGCTGGCGAACTCGCCAAAGAAGCAGAGTTCTTCTCCTTCGGTACAAACGACTTAACCCAATTAACCATGGGCTTCTCCCGTGATGATTCCGGACAATTCTTACCATTCTACTATGAGCACAAGATCTACGAATTCGATCCATTCCAAACAATCGATGTTGAAGGTGTTGGCGAACTCGTTAAGATTGCTGTCGAACGTGGACGTAAGACAAATCCAGAACTCATGATTGGTGTTTGCGGCGAAACTGGTGGCGATCCAAGATCCATCGAATTCTACGATGAAGTTGGTCTCGACTATGTCTCCTGCTCACCATTCCGTATCCCACTTGCTAGATTAGCTGCTGCACAAGCTGCCATCAAGCATTCCAAATAAGGATTGATTGAGTGAAATTAGACATCTCTTCGGAGGTGTCTTTTTTGTTTGCTAAATAAAAATAAAATTGCAAATATGATTTTAGTTGAATTGCAGAAATGAAATGTTATAATGAATTTGCTCAGAGATGAGCATGGAGGATATTTCTATGTCGGCATTCACAAACAGGGTTAAAAAATTGATGGAAAAAGACAATATTTCCCAAAAAGAATTGGCCACTCTTTCAGGAATTTCTGAATCTTCCATCAGCAGATACCTTTCGGGATCGCTTAAGCCTCGCATGGATATACTTGCTAACATCGCAAAAGTTTTTAATGTAAGCGTGTCATTTTTGATTGGAGAAGAAAATAAAAGTTCCACAGCCGACGCTTACGAAGAAACACTTTGCGTTGTAACAAGAAACAAAGCAAAACTTAGTGATAGCCAAAAAGCAGAATTGATCAAGGTCTTGTTCGGGGGGAAATAGGTGAAACACTCTTCTCATGAATACGACGAAATTGACGAAGCCGCTCTCCAAATCAGATTGGATTACGGATTTACTGATCTTAGCCTAGATATATTTAAGCTAGCAAATTGTCTGGGAATGACAGTAACTCCTTACTCTGAATTATCCAAGGAACAATGGAGGATAATTAATTCTAATATTACCTTAGAAGATGGCTTTACGATTCAAAGAAACGAGAATGGAGTGATAAAATACTATACCTTCTACAATGACTCGGTTTCTCATTCAAGGCAAAGGTTCACAATAGCACATGAAATTAAGCATGTCGTTTTTAATGAATCGGAGCCTGATGAAAAGCAAGAAGATATGGCTGATCATTTTGCCAGATATATTCTCGCCCCAACATGTTTGGTGATGAAATTTGCTTGCGATTCACCTTTCAACATCGCCTCGATGTTTGACATTTCTTTCGAAGCTTCCGAAAACGCTTATAAAGCAGCTACGCACAGAATTGAATATAATCGTGCAGATTTATCGGAAACGGAAGAAGAATTCATGTCTAAATTCAAGAAAAAATAAAATCCCGTATCATTCCAGTGACACGGGATGAACATGTTTGAAAACACGTCCTGCACGTATATATTAGCATGTTCATAATTAAAATTCCCACTTTTTGGGAAAGGAAGCACTACAATTATGAATTTTAAAAGCAATAGTAACAACAAAGTCGTAGATTCGTTCCAAGCATTTCTGGTTGATGGAGCGGATTTCACTCAAATTGAAGAATACCCTATCTTGAAAAAAGAGATGGTGCCTTCTAAATTACCAGAAAAAATAATGCCTTTTTCTAGGGCGATTTGTTATAGCGGCGATTTAAGTCAAACAGTAATTTATTTCTTCTCTCCAGATTCAACTTTTGAACGTGTAAGAAGAGATCCGAAAAAGTATTTATCGTTTTTTAAGCGAACAGCAGGAATTATTGGACCAGATTTTTCAGTTCATGATGATATGCCTATTGTTAAGCAAAAATCTCAGTTAAACGATAATTTATCCTTATCTTTCTATTATGCGAATAATGGTATTCCACTATATCCATCAGCTAGATGCGGATCAGAAGAATTAGAAGATGAATATCTCGCCGCTTTTCCTAAACACACAATTATTGCGCTTGGCGTCCATGGCTTTATTAAAATGAAACATCAAAAATACGAATGGAGGCATTGGCTCGAAAAGATTATCAATACATTAGAACCTTGTGGATTGCTTATCGTAGGGCATTTAGATAAAAAACTTATAGACGATTTCTCGAATAGGACCAATTTTTACTTTTACGATTCGTTCATAGAAGAAAGATGGAAGGAGGTAACGAAAAATGTCAACTAAGGGTCAAAGTAACCAATATGGTAACACAAACGGTTCTAGAGGAGCTGGAGAGCCAACAAAGCATATTAATTATAAATATGCGAAAGACTATAATAAACATTTGTTAAAAATAGATTTCGATAAACACAAATCTGATTTTGGTGTCCCATCAGAAGAAGCTTATGTAACCAACGCCATTAGATTCGCCAACACAATCGATAGAAAAAACTGTATAAGTTTTGTTGATAAAAAAGGTTCCACTCATAAATACAACCGCAAAACAAACACGTATGCTGGCATCGATAAAAATGGCTATGTCTTCACTTATTACAAGCCAAAAGATGGAATAAACTACTACTATAGAAAAAAGAAAGGAAATTCAAAATGAACAAAAACAAAAATCAAATTAAACCAATGCTTTGTCCTGTTTGCGGTGAGTTCTATTTCACAAAATTAAGCAAAGATGATATTGAAATATTCGATATACATCCAAATGATTGCTACTGTTCAATTTGCGGATGGCATTACGATTTAGAACAAACTCTTGATCCAGATAAGCGAAACGAATCAAATGAGTTGTCTCTTAATGAATATAGAGAACAATTCAAAAAAATCAGGAAATTAAAGCCTCGTTATACTTACTTGAAAGAACACGAGCCACCAAAGCAACCCCACAAATGCCCCGTTTGCGCCGAATATACATTTAAAGACATAGATTCTCACTACATTTGTCCGTCATGCGGATGGGAAGATGATGGGTATTTTACTGGTGGCGGAGCCAATGACATGTCTCTAGAAGAAGCAATTCTCGACTTCAAAGAGAAAAGAAAAAAGAATCCAAAGTATAAATGGATCGATAGTTTTAAATAAGAAGCTACCTTTCCTGAACTGTTTTGACATCTTTGTTATCAGGAATGGTGTAATCGCAATATGAGATCAATAAGGTCGGTCGAAAGGCTGACCTTATTTTTGTTTACGCACAAAGATGACTGCTTGGTTTTCATTCATACGAAAAGACAAATAGTACTAAAATTCCTTGTAAGATGGCGACAACGCGTAGCCATATTCGAAAAAAGCAAGTCATAAAACCCCTTAAATTTAAAGATTGCTAGTTATTTCAAGGAATTAATCAAAAAAGCAAAAGAAAACGCTTAGAGGGCTATTTTACGGCTTGCTTTTTTCGTTTGAACGTTTCTTTTTATTGAATTTAGAACAATTCACCTTCTAATAGTAGATCTGAATACAGTTTTTCATCCGTATCGGTAAAGGCATCAAATATAACCGCAGGAGAGTCTTCATGTTCAAGAAGATAGTTTTTAACAGTTTCTGTTGCAATTATTGAAGCGTCTTTTTTAGGGAAGCCTTGCTCACCAGTTGAGATACAAGGAAAGCAAATAGTTTTAAACTTATAAGTTCTAGCCAGATCAAGAGCGGTTAAATAACATTTCCGAAGTAATGATTTCTCATAATTAGAAACACGTCCTCTAACTGTAGGCCCTAAAACATGAATTACATATTTAGATGGAAGATTAAAACTATCAGTTATAAAGCCTTCACCAATATTAATCTTATGACCTTTAATTTTTGATAGCTCTTTTTTGCAAGCTAAACGTAATTGAACACCTGCAAAAGTATGTATCTGGTTATCTAGACAATGGTGGTTAGGAACAAAACAACCCAGCATATCAGAGTTGCCAGCATTAACTATAGCATCGCATTTAGTCCTAATTATATCCCCTCTCCAGAGGGCTATTTTTGAGTATGCAGTTAAAGGCAAAGAAAGGCAGTCAACCATACCCATATTTTTAAGTTCATTTTGAAGGTATAAATCTTGTTCTTCAAGAAAGGAGCAACAAGCTTCAGAAGCGGGTCTAAGATTCATCAAAGATCTAAGCAATCTTTTTCTACCATTAACATCAAAAGAATATTTGTTTGAATAAGAAGAGTATTGAGGCATCTCAGATAAGAGATAACCAATGAGTTTATTCACAAGTTCAAGATCGCTCATAATATATTGACTATCACAATTTCTCTATTGCCTTACGAATAGAATCTGAAGAATCAAAATCAAAATCATCTAAATCATCATCCAAATCTTCTTTCTTGATAGGCTGGACTTTCTTTTTAGGATCTGCTTTTGTGATCTTCAAATCAAAAGGAATACCCTTAGTTCTAACAATCATTTTAAGATAAAGGTTAATTGCAGCCGACATAGTTATGCCAAGTTCATCAACAACCTTTTCTGCATCCTTTTTTAAATTTGAATCTATTCGTAAATTTAGCGTTGTTTTCGGCATTTTTCTTTATTCTCTTCTTATATCTTGTAACGCTATTGTAACGCTTTTTACGTTACATAGCAAATTATACCCTAAAAAAGTAATTGTTGGCACTCTTAAATTAGGAGTGCTAAGCACGATAAATGCTTAATAATTTAGCATTTCTCGAATACTTTTTTACCTAGTTTCTAGGCAACTAATCGTTTTTACATTGTCTAAATTCGCCACTAAAATTTTAATATTCAATAGAAAACTATTAATTTGGCCTTTAACGATTTAAACATTAAGCAATGATTTTTAAAAAGCTTAGGTTCTGCTCGTGCACCGTCTATATTGGACGCATTTTTATCTATCCAAAATTTATTCGAACTAAGGAAAAATAATTTGACGTAAAAACATAAATTTTTCTTTACAATTTGCCATCAGATTTTTAGCTGGCAACTTAAATTGACAGCACCAGATCAATTCCAAGAATTCTTCACGCGATGAAAGTGAACACCTCAACAAATTTATTGGCCAGCAAATGCTTAGGCGTTTCACCAAATTTGTGATGACTATGTTCTAAGTCTTCGCTTGTGCTCATCCATTACACCTTGTTTAACAGCATACGAAATAATCCTTAGCCTTCCTTGCTTCCAAGTTAAGACTATATCGTTTCATTTTCTTACCCATCTTCTATTCCTCTTTTGCGTTCATTTTGAGTGCATTTTTTTACCATAATCTTTCATTAAAGTTTACTGTTTAATTCCATTCGTTTTTGCTATTGATTAATCTAGTCAAATCAAAAAATCTTTGATTAGTCATTTTCTTTTAACGATTCAATCTTAAAAATTTCTTCTTAAATCTAAAAATAAGCCATTTATCGATTATTAAAACCCTTATTTTCACATGGCTTCATGTATATTTGACCATCAAATAAAAGGTTTCATATCGTTATTTGCATAACTTTTACATTGCAAACGCCAGTCTTTATTGAATAACCAATAATATTTAGTTACAATTTATTTTAGAAAAAAGCAAAATTGGAGTAATCCAATGACGCAAAGCTGTAGGGTCCTTCTGGATAGCCAGTTGCCTGTTGAACATATTTTTGATTTTCTATTTGTTTTGGGGGACTTATGGTTAAAGGCTATTCAATAAGGCGTAAATATAGAGAGATAGTTTGTATCGCTTTATCTCTTGTTATACTTGCTGCAGGTGCTGCAACAACAGCTTTTTCCTATACTTGGTTTACCAATAAGAATAATGTTACAAGAAACATCACCGGTAGAACGGCAGGTGCATATTTTGCTAGAGGAACAGGTAAATCAACCGATCCGTACGTAATCAATAAGCCAATACATTTGTATAACTTAGCCTGGTTACAAGATATTGGCTATTTCGATGATAAAGAATGTTATTTCATAATCGAAACAGATTTAGATATGACTGGATGGACTCTCCCACCAATAGGGACTGAAGAACATCCGTTTATAGGCCATTTAAGTGGCAATGATGAAACATATTCAAAAGGTCAAGAACATCCTGCAGTGATTTCTAATTTAACCATTAGCAATGATTTTAACAGTTTCAACAAACATCCTGGTCCAGTAACATCATTCGATAATTGCAATATGATGGGTTTCTTTGGCAAATTCGGAGAAGGAAATAAGAATCCATCCGCCCAAGATTTCTATTTGAACAGTTTAAAAGTAGAGTCAAAAGAGAAATCGAACTTAATTGGGATGTTAGCCGGTTATGTTAACGGTGAATTAAGTGGCATTGGTATATCAAATTCAATGATTAAATTACCAGATAGTGGTCTTTCTTCATATGGTAGTTATACGACTAATATTTCCGATTATGCGTCTGTTGGATATTGCGAAGATGAATATAAGACTGCTGCATTCGATAAAGAGATAACTCTTCAATCATCAGCAGTAACACAAAGTGAAGGTTCTGAAGGGGATGGCGGTTCTGAATCAGGTAATGGCGGTTCAATCGATATGAATGCCATGTATAACAATCTCTATAGCATTTGGCAAAGTGTCGGAAAGATTTCAGTCCCCACAAAACAGACAATCACTTACGATAAAGACGGAAATATAGTTAGCAACACGATAGATTCCACAACAAGCGCAAGCACAGTAAATGTTAAAGTTGCAAGTGGAAGTAGCGATATACAATTTGACTTAGGAAATGCGGAACAAGCATATGATTCAACCCATACGGCAGCATCATATTCATTTGCTAAAAGAACTGATACTACTGGTTATTTATACATGACTTTATATGGCAAAGACGAGATTACAGACGCATCAGTTAAAAATCAAATAACTGAAAATCGCCCCTCAACCACTACCGGTAAGTACATTTATTCATCCTATGGCGGGAACATGAATTATTTAACGTTGAAGGATGGATCAATAAGTAATAATACTTCTGAAAACGATGCTTCCGTATGGGCCATAGAAGAAGGTGGTAACATTTGTACTTACATAGGAGATACAACCTACTACCTTAGAAACAACTTTGGCTCATTAATGGTAACAAACGATGCTAATTCAGCATCAAACTGGACAAACAATGGAACCTCGTATGTAAATGGAACTGGAATCATTCAATATTCAGCAGAATTAGGTTGGCATCTTGAATCGACTGGCGACATAAAAATTGCCGATAAAGGCAAAACGTATTGGCTATGTCAAAATGGATCAAACGATAGTGTGACGATAAACGATGGAGCAACATATGAAAGCAGCGCAGTGGAGTGGGGCATTGCAAACGATCACTATTATGCAAAAATCAATGGGACGAACTACTATCTAGGCAGCAATACCACTAGTACGAAGTCCGAAATAAGTGGTTTGGTTACCGATGAGACATATGCGTTTACCGCAGCAGAAAGCAGCACAGGATGCGTTCGTTTTTCGATTACTAGAAATGGAACTACGTATTATATGTCTTATTACACTTATCGGATTTTTTGGTCGTCATCATACCTTGCTTTACTAACTGATAGGAGCAGCGCTTGGGAATTCACACTAAACAATGTAGAAAGCACAGCGACTTTTTCTAATGTCAGTATTGGAGATTCATCAAAGGAAATCGAATATACCTCATCAACAACATCTTCTGTGGCTTCTACATACAAAACTAATCCAACATACTATCCAATCAGCGGAACAAACGGCGTTCCAGACGAGAAGAACACTGGATATGTAGTTTCTGGTTGTTATAACTCAAACGATAACATGGGGGATATCCGTGTTTCGAAATTTGATAAGAGTAGTTCAAAAGGTCTATCGAAATCAGGAGTCTACAGTTCTAACAACACGCTATCAACCGTTAAAACTATCAATGATTCCGGCATCGTAACAGTTTCTGCAGATGATTTTGATCATTATTCTGAAACAAAAACGAAATTTGAAACGATCTTAGCGAAAGATAATAATTATATAAGCGGCCTTCATTTCATGGACGCAACAATATCAAAAGAACATCTTGTTGAACTAAACTATGCCCGTATAGGAAATGAAGAATATATCGATCAAGGATATCAACTCCCTGAAGATTCACTAGATTTCCATCTTAGAAGAAAAGGCTATGTTAATTTCTTTGCGGGTACATATGCTATGAATCTCGTTGGTGGAGCAAGTAACGATTCATTCTTTTCCTTGCATGAAATAGAAAGAGACGAATCTGGAACTAAAATCAAAAATATTCGTGAAATAGAAGAAATATATAAGCCAAATAGCAAGAAAGCAGCCCAATCATACGTTTATAAATATAGCGATGGAACATACTCCGTTCCTTTCCTCCACGGCTCTAAATCAGGCGTTAGATACGATTTAAATGGCAACCCATTAACGGATAGAACGCCTACAACATCATTTCCTAGTGGTTATATCTCTACACCTGTATTTAAAACTTCCTGGATTAAGAAGAATACCGATATTAAAAACAACGCTTATTATGCCTTCTACTTTGAAATACCATGTAACGAAGGAGAATATGCCCTAGGTTCAGTTCCTTCTGGTACCGGCGCATATCTTGATTATCTAGATATTGGTGCTAACGCTCAGAAAACTGAAGTATCTACTCTAAGAGAGTTAAAAACTGTTAGCACTTACGTTTATTACTATCCAAAAGGTGTTTCTTTCTCCTTCATTGGTGGAGATTCAAGCAATATCATTCTTCCAACGATTAATGAGAAAGAAAATGCAGCATTCTCCTTAGATACAAGCTTTGGCGGAGATATAACAATTGCAAGAACTGATGCTACAGATAAATCCACTATCTCTTATGAAACAAGTTCTAAATCCAACGATGGTGTTAAAACTGAATATAAATATCAACAACTTGATGTTAAAGGTAATGGCACTCAAATATCTAAAGCGACAGGTCTATTCAAAGAACAAACTATAGAAGATACCATAACAAAAATAAGTTATTCACTCTCCTATGATAAAGCTACAACTACGACATATAAGAAAGTAACTGACAAAGATGGAAATATCACCTATTCAACCGTTGTAGATGGAGAAGAAACTTCAGGAACTGATTCTTGGCCTACAGATGGCCTAGATTGGAATGCAGAAGTGGAAAATAAGGCATGCGTGTATGTGTTTTATATCGGTGAAGAAGAAGTAACCATCACTCTAACATCAACATATGTAGATACTTATAACTCTGATAATGGAACACATTATTATGCTCTTTCAGGATATAAGATCGCTTTAGAATCCACTCTTGAACTTGAAGTAACATTGGTTGAGTTAAACGATTCAACGTTAACAGTTAAATTAAAAACTGGATCGGGTGATACAGAAGATGATTATGTCACACTTGAACTCAATGTCACAAAAACAATTGAAAATAGTGGCACATAGTCTTCAAATATTCAAAAATCACTAGCGAAAAGCACGTATATTAAACGATTTGAATATGTTTAAGTAATATTTAAACAAGGCAATTCATTCTATAGATGAAGCTATAATTTTTTAATTTGATTTCAATTAAATTGAAAAATAAGATTATTTTTGAGAGAATTCTAAGGTAAAAAGCAAACCCAGAGTAATCTGGCGACGCAAAACTATAGGGTCCACGAATCATGGATTGCCAGTTACCAGGGGAGTAATTGGTTTCTTTAAATTGAAAAGAATCAATTGCTTAATCATTCCAAAGATGAGGCAAACGTTAGAAAGATGAGATTCAAGGTTTACAAAAGAATTGCAATAAGTGTAATTTCTTTAGTTTGCGTTGCAGCAGGTATTGCGACCGCCTCATTTTCCTATTCTTGGTTTACGAATAGAAACGATATCACAAAACAAATTACAGGCAAGACGGCTGGGGCATATTTCGGTGGAGGAGATGGGAAAAGTGATAATCCATACATCATCTCCAAGCCAATTCACTTATATAACCTCGCATGGCTTTACTACATCGGTTTCTTCAAGGGACAGGAGCCGTATTTCAAGATAACCGCAGACCTAAAAATGAGTGATTGGAATCTCCCTCCAATAGGTACATCAACAAATCCATTCAATGGCCATCTTGATGGAGGATCACATAAGATTACAGGATTGAACGTTACTAACAATTATTCGACCTTAGAGAAAAAGAAACCTTCTTCAGTCACTAAAGATGATTGGGATGGAATGACAAAAAAATATGGACCTACGCCTAATATCCTGGGTCTTTTTGGCTATATTTCAAAGGAAAGTACAGATAAAGGCGTTCCAACAGTAAAAAATCTAAAAATCGACGGCGAAAGTATCACATCTTCAACTTCAACTGCATTAACAGGAATCGTCGCAGGATACGTAAATGGCAGTCTAGATGACATCTACATCAATGACTCTACGATTAGTTTAGCCGATGGCACTAAACCTCTAGGGACTTTAGAGGGGGGGGGTCACGATTTCGAATATTTCCGAATACACGTCAGTAGGATATTGCACAGAAGACTATAGAACTAAATATACTCGATACGAGACAACCTTATATGAACCAACAATAGTTGCAAGCACATCAAAAGACACATATAAACCTGGTGGAAGTGGACAAGAAGAAAATTGGGGTGGTTCAATTGATATTGGCAGTCTTAGTAAACGTATAACATACATGAAATGGAATATTGAAAATTTATCACGAAAAAATAGCAGCGGTCAAAAACAATATCCAACATATCCAAGTTCTACTTATGGAAAAACATATTCAAGTTCAACTTACAACATTTCTCTTTACGAGACCCGTGTAAACACAAACAATAAGTCGGTTTTTTATTTCGACTGGGATACATTTAACCCAGACCTTTCTGCTAGCGCAACCAATTCTTGGATTGCCTTTCAGGAAGGCACCTACCTTCCATTAAATATTGATTTAGAAAAAGCCAGCATAGTTGATTCTGATGGAAATGATCTCGATGAATCATCAACTCCTGCTTTAGGCAGTTTTTATGATGGTTCAACAATAGAACCAGTCAAAAACAACACTGGTTATTTGGTGGGACGGGGAAGCAGCGGAAATGCATATCCACGTATTCAAAAACAAAAAAGCGAAGCGTCCTCATCATCAATGGGAATTCGTTACTCTGTTGCTACCCAATTAAGTGGAAAAGATGAAACTAGTGATGCCACGATGTTTTCAAGCAGCAATTTTGCGTTTTACATGTATGATTCATCTTCAAAAACGACAAAAAGAATAGAAGACAGTGATAACAAAACTAATGCATCAACATTCGAAAAATCTGGAATATCTGATACTGTTGAATCCTCAAAGTTTAAAAAATATGTAGAAGTCAAAACAAATTTTATAAAAATGTTGGAATCAAGTTCTAAAAATGCGAGGCAATATGGAAAATTGCTCCTAGAGGCTCTAAGAATTTATAATTTACAAAATTATGATTTTAATTCCGACATATTAACTGCTAGTAACGTTTATTTTGGCAATGGTTCTAAGCCTTATAGCAACTATCAATTTGCTGAAGGCGGAATTAACTTCACAGTAAAAAAAACAGGTTTTATCACCATTCTTATTGGGACGTATGCGAGCAATTCCAACAAACACGGTTGCCTTGATCTTTACCAAGTTCAAAGAAATTCTAACAATGAAATTACATCGTTTAGCGAAAGCACAAGGGTTAAGCAAGTTTACACAAGCGATGATGGCAAAACAATTTCCTATAACAACTCAACCACCGAGGCCGGCAATCTTGCCATTGATTTAGACTCGATGTCCAAAAGCAGCAGCGGTTCAACGGCATCCCAAGGCGTTTTACAACCAAATTCTGTATATTATCTTGAAATTCCTGTAACCCCAGGAGATTATTTCCTATCAAAAATAAAAAGAAGCGATTCTGCACCTACAAACTTGCCATATATTCTCTACCTCGATATTGGCGCTAACGCAGGCGATGATGGTTCTTCAGGAGAAACCGTAACTCGTACCAAAGTCTTTGAACTCCTTAAGCAAATAACTGAAGCGTTTACTTATCCAACAGGTGTATACGTTACTGATTTTGATAATGCCGCACTAGATACAAAAACATTATGTATAACACTCGGTTCAACATATTCAGGAAAAGCAACAATTTCCATGAACGGTAATAATGCAAACTTAGTCGTAAATTCAGATTCTTCAACCAATACAGGTATCTCTTATTATGACCTTGATTTTACTTTGTCTAACAATGGTTCAAAAATAACAAATTCTGACATTATTGAAGGAGAACAATCTACTATCACAACAAAAAGAATGACATATTACGATTACAACAGCGATGATTCTACATTACGTATGTTTAGATTCTCTCAAAGCAAAACCGATGAAGAAGAATATGGAGAAATCACTGCGGAAACACAATACTATGCAACATATTCAGATTCATCATTAAGTTCATGGACTGAAACTAGTGGGGAAACAGTCTATAACGATGATGGCACATCTACGGAAGAAACTAAAGGCATTCCAAATCCTTTAGCAACTGAAGGAATAGCTATTCCAACTGATTATTCTGAATCTTCAAATGTCTTTGACCTTCAATTAAAAGTAAACAAGAAAGACTCATTTACTAGCACTTATCTTCCAGCAGTAACATTAGGTGCAAATAACGTTACATCAATTTATGGCTATGATTTCGAGATGAAAAATGGAGAAAATAAAATTTCTTCAGATGATTATAATCTCACTAGAAATGACAAATATTGCTTGAAAATCAATGATGAAGAATACAAGCAAGCGTAGTTCCTAAAATACCCTACATATGGCATGCGTGTATTAGTTTTCAAATAATTACAGAAGGAATCGTGTATATAAAACATTGCTACTTTTCTTTAATTTAACTTCATATCAGGAAATGAATTCCTCAAAATGCTAAACTAATCGTGTTATCAATAATAATTGATAATATAAAACAAGATTAGTAAAATACTACAAGTAAAAAGCAAACCCAGAGTAATCTGGCGACGCAAAGCTAGAGGATCCAATCATGGATAGCCAGTTGCCGCTTGTGAAGAAAGGAAGAAAAGGCATGGCAGATTTCCGTTCAAAAAGATTGAAATCCATAAAGCTTAAATCAGCAATAGTCTGTTTTCTTTCTTTAAGCACACTCATGGCTTCTGGCGTTGCTACATTTGCTTGGTTCACAACAAACAAAAGAGCAACAGCATCATACCTAAATATCGTTTCACAAGATACAAGCCTTGTTAAGGAAGTAAATTATTACAACATCAAGAGTGTTGATTCTACCAACAAAACATATACCTTTAGCACAGAATCTAATCGTGTCTATGATATGCCTAGATATGATCGTGATTTTTCTAGTGGAGCAAACCAACTATTAATAGAAGTAGTCTTAAAAGAAACAACAAGCGCGTTTACTCTTAAATCTATCGCTAATAAAGAATTGTTTAGCAGCAAGACATGGGCGGATGATAACGTTGATTGGGACACGAATGATAAAGATCACAAATTCCCTTTATCCGCTATCATTGAGTTTGAATATTTTACTACAGCAACAGAAGATACAACCAACAAAACGATCACCGTTACTGAAGCTAATAATCAAAGTGTTTTTAAATTTGCAACCCTTAATAGTACTGACGTTATATATACTAAAACTCTTACATTAGGCGCTGACCAAACCGGTTTTGAAAAAATCTATATAATGCTCGATTACAATGAAGAAACAATAGAATCCATATATTCCTACAATATTGGTAAACCCGCCTTTGATGGTGATTTCTCTAGTGATTCTTCATCAGGAAGCAGTACAAGCGGAATCTTGTGGGGGGTAGATTTCTCTATAGTGCTTAATCCTCAGTAAAAAGAATTTAATTTTCAACTTCTAATTCGTTTATTCATTTTTATTCCTAAATCTTGAAGTTTTTTGCCAAATACATCATCTTTGGCTATAAGCAATAAGTCTTTATCCATTCCATGCAAAGCATGCAAAACGCACGCATAAGCACCTATAGAAACAGTTGGACTTCCTTTTTCTATTTGCCATAATGTCGCACGGCTTATTCCTGCACGATCGCAAACTAATTTAACTGGGAGGTTTCTTCTTAATCTCGCCATTTTAATTTGCTCGCCCATGGTAGTTAGATATTTTTGAGTGTTTGGCATAACGACTGGTTGAGTTTTCATAAGCATAAATTCCTTATGTCTTATATTTTAAACGTTATCTCGGCTAATGTCTATTTTATTAAACATTAGCATTTTTTAGAATTGGAAAAGTGGAGACTTGCAAGAAATTATGTGTTTTACTTTTGAAAACCATAATTTTTCCATCTT
>CAVIBR010000015.1:0-51799 GCA_963641445.1 Bacteroides uniformis | reverse complement strand
GAGTAATTTCAACTAATTCATCTGAATTGATGTAATCAAGACATGCTTCAAGAGTCATTTTGCGAGGAGCTTTTAAGACAATCATCATTTCTCTTGTGGATGAACGAACGTTTGTCATGGGTTTTGCTTGGGTGCAATTAACGGCAAGATCAACTGGATAACGATGTTCACCAACAATCATTCCCTCATAGCAAATATCTCCAGGAACAACAAACATTGTGCCGTGTTCTTCGACTTTTTGTAAAGCGTAAGAAGTAGCTGGATTTTGTCCTTTATCGGTTGCAACAAGAACGCCGATGTTTCTTTCACCAATATCAGTCTTAATCATTGGACGATAATCTTTGAACATATGGTTGATAATGCCATAGCCTTTTGTCATCGTCATGAAGTTAGAAATGAAACCGATTAAGCCGCGGGAAGGGATGACATAATTTAGACGTGTGTTAAGTCCATTGTCATTCATATCGATTAAAGAAGCCCCTCTTTCACCTAATGTTGTCATTATATCGCCGACAAATTCATTAGGAACGTCGATTTGTAAATCTTCGAATGGTTCGCATTTAACACCATCGATAACTTTAGTGATTACTTGTGGTTTAGAGACTTCAAGCTCATATCCTTCACGACGCATAGTCTCGATAAGAACGCCTAAATGAAGTTCACCACGTCCAGAAACTACCCATCTTTCGGTATTTGGAATACGAGCATATTTCAAAGAAACATCTCTTTGAGTTTCTTCATAAAGTCTTTCTTCAAGGACGCGGGCGGTAACTTTTTTGCCATCTTGCCCTCTTAAAGGTGAGGTGTTTGTGCCAAATTCCATTTGAAGTGTTGGTTCATCAACACGAAGGATTGGAAGTGCTTCAGCACCTTTTGGATCGCAAACTGTATCGGAAACGCCCATGTCTGGAAGACCGGCAATTCCGCAGATATCTCCAGCCTCAACTTCGTTTACTTCATTTTTATTCATTCCGTAGAATGTATAAAGCTTCATGACTTTGAAGTTTGTTGTGCTGCCATCTTTTCTGATATCAACCACGGAATCTCCAACATGAACATGGCCTCTTCTTACAGTACCAATGCCGATTCTTCCGACAAAATCGTTATAATCAAGCAAAGCTGATTGCCATTGGAATGGCTTTTCTGGCTCACATTTTGGCGCAGGAATATTGTTAATGATCAAATCAAACAAGCAATCCATTCCAGGTTTTTGCGTGGATGGGTTTGGATCAAGAGAAGAAGTGTTATTTAAAGCAGAAACGTAGCAAACAGGGAATTCGAGCAAATCTTCTGGAGCGCCTAATTCGATTAATAAATCAAGAACTTCATCAACTGCTTTTTGAGGATTTGCATTTGGGCGGTCGACTTTGTTGATGACAACGATTGGCTTGATGTGATTCTCTAAGGCGTTTTTTAAAACGAAACGTGTTTGAGGCATTGTTCCTTCATAAGCATCGACTAAAAGCAAGCAACCATCTACCATATGCATGATTCTTTCGACCTCGCCCCCAAAGTCAGCGTGCCCTGGAGTATCGACTATATTGATTTTTGTATCGTTATATTTAACAGCAGTGGTCTTAGCTAAGATTGTTATGCCTCTTTCATGTTCGAGTGGATTTGAATCAAGCATTCTATCTTGAATTTCTTCATTATCTCTAAAAGTATGAGAAGAGGTTAAAAGGGAGTTGACTAATGTCGTTTTGCCATGGTCAACGTGGGCGATAATCGCAATATTACGCATATTCATAGATGTTTCCTCCTTGAAAACAGCAAGTAAGATTTTATTCTCACGCACGCGTATAGGCAACAATTTTTATATGAAAGCGTTTCGAAAAGAGAAAAAATGTTTGAATAAGTAGCTTAGTGATTGTATACTCAATTTTGCAGCATGCCCTTGCTTAGCCACTCTCTTTGACTTTGCTTAGACATCGCCAAGACTGTTCGAAAGGAGAAAACACATGTTAACAAAAGAAGAAAAGAACGTCATTATCTCAAAATATGGAAAGGATAACAAAGACACCGGAAGCACCCAAGTCCAAGTTGCCATCCTCACAAAGAGAATTTCCGAATTAACCGCTCACTTAAAGAAAAACAAAGGTGATGCTGTTGCAAAACGTTCCTTAACTGAGCTCGTTGGAAAACGCCACGCTCTCTTAGCCTATCTTGAAAGAAACGATCATGAAGCATATCTTGCTTTAATCGATTCCCTCAAACTTCGTAAATAATTAGCGAAATATCAAGTCCTGTCTATGCAGGGCTTTTTATTTTCTAAAGATAGTATCTAAAGATTTTTAGTTGTGTTAAAATTGATTTCGTTCTGAAAAAAAGGAAAATTAAATGAGTAAACAAGTATTCCAAATGGAATTTGAAGGTCGTCACCTTCAAATCGAAACCGGTGAGATTGCCAAACAAGCCGATGGTGCAGTCTTAGTCCGTTTTGGCGACACTGTTGTTTTATCAACAGCTTGCTGCGCCAATGAACCAAAGGGTGGAGATTTCTTCCCTTTAACCGTCGACTATATCGAAAAACAATATGCTTCTGGTAAAATACCTCAAAGCTTTTTACGCAGAGAAGGTTCACCAGATGCCCACCAAACATTAAGCGCTCGTCTTATCGATCGCCCAATCCGTCCATTATTCGCTGAAGGATTCCGTAACGAAGTTCAAATCGTCAACACCGTTATGTCTTGCGATCCAGCCGCTCCACAAGAAATGGCAGCAATGCTCGGCGCTTCCTTAGCCCTTTGCATTTCTAACATCCCATTCGAAGGACCTGTCGCAGGAGTCGTTGTTGGAAGAATCGATGGACAATTCGTCATTGATCCAAGTGTTGAAGAAAAAGCAAATAGCGATATTAACATCACAGTCGCCGGCACAAAAGAAGCTATCATGATGGTTGAAGCAGGCGCTGATGAAGTCCCTGAAGAAGAAATGCTTGACGCTATCATGTTCGGACATGAAGCCATCAAAAAACTTTGCTCCTTCCAAGAAGAAATCATCAAAGCAGTTGGCAAAGAGAAACGCCATATTGATTTATATGCTCCAGATGAGACAATCAAAAACGATATCTATTCCCGCATCAACGATCGTATGGTCGATGCAATCGATCACACAATGGATAAGCTCGAAAGACAAGACAAAATCGATGCTTTAAAAAATGAAATCCTTGATGATTACGATGCAAGAGAATATGAAAACGAAAAAGAACATTCTTCAACAATGCTCATGGTCGAAGATATTCTCGAAGGCATGGTTGCAAAAGAAGTTCGTCGTTTAATAATCGAAGATAAGGTTAGACCAGATGGCAGAAAAGTCGATGAAATTCGTCCTCTTGATGCTCAAATCGATCTTCTCCCAAGAGCACACGGTTCAGCCATGTTCACCCGTGGGCAAACTCAAGTTATCTCCACAACGACTTTAGGGCCTTTATCTGATGCACAAATTATCGATTCACTAACAGGCGATTCCAATAAAACATTCATGCATCAATATAACTTCCCACCATATTCTGTCGGTGAAATCGGCAGAATGGGACGTCCAGGACGTCGTGAAATAGGGCACGGTGCTTTAGGTGAAAGAGCCTTAAGCTATGTCATTCCTTCAATTGACGACTTCCCATATACAATTAGATGTGTTGCCGATGTTGTCGAATCAAATGGTTCATCTTCCCAAGCTTCCATTTGTGCTTCATGCCTCTCTTTGATGGCAGCAGGCGTTCCTATCAAGAATGTAGTTTCTGGAATTGCTATGGGTTTAATCACTGATGACCCAAACCGCGCTCCAGATAAAGAGACAAATCACTACACCATTCTTACCGATATTCAAGGCATGGAAGACCATTTCGGCGATATGGATTTTAAGTGTGCAGGTACCATCAAAGGAATCACGGCCCTTCAAATGGATATCAAAATCCATGGCGTTACTAGAGACGTCCTCTCTGAAGCTCTTGCTCAAGCTAAGAAAGCACGTGCTGAAATCCGTGAAGTCATGCAAAAATGCATTGAAAAGCCACGTGATGAAGTCAGCAAATACGCTCCAAAAATGGTTACATTCAACATTGATCCAGATAAGATCAGAGATGTAATCGGAACTGGTGGAAAAGTCATTAACGATATAATTGCCACATGCGGTAACGTCAAGATCGATGTCGAAGATTCTGGTAAGGTCACAATTTATCACACCGATAAAGAAATGATCGAAAAAGCCAAAGCTAGAATTGATGGAATCGTTCGTGAAGCAAAGGTTGGCGAAATTTACGAAGGGGAAGTCACTAGAGTTGAAAACTATGGTGCATTCGTTCGTTTATTTGGCGAAACAGACGGACTTTGCCATGTTTCTCGCTTAGATTGGAAATATGTTGATGATGCCACAAATATCATCAAAGTCGGTGATGTTCTAAAAGTTGTCGTCATCGGACTTGAAGAAGGCAAAATCAAGCTTTCTCATCGTGAATTCATTGAGAAACCAGCAGATTATGTCGAACGCCCAGAACGCCCTGCAAAAGGCGATCGTCCTAGTGGCAATAAAGGCGGTCATTCTCATTCAAACCACGGCCCACGCAAGGATCGTCACTAATTCTTGAAAACTTAAACCCATCCCATTCAATGAGATGGGTTTTTAAAACACCTTTTTGCTACGTTGTTTGCTGATGCTTATATAAAAACGAAAAAAACATTCATTTCGAAGCCATTTTTTCACTAGTTTTTCATTAATGCTTTTCGGTAGTTTTTTACCATTATTTTTTACTGATTTCTTCTTTCTTTAATAAGAGTATTTATTTATAATAAATAACGTTATGGAAGACATAATCATTATAGGAGCTGGTGTCATTGGTTCTTTCGTTGCCAGGAGCCTTTCACGTTATAAGCTCAACATTTTAGTCATAGAAAAAGAAAATGACGTTGGCAACGTTACTTCGATGGCCAATTCAGCAATTGCTCACTCTGGCTACGATCCTTTGCCAGGAACAAAGAAAGCAAAATTCAATGTTTTAGGCAATAAAATGATGGAAGAGGTTTGCAAAGATCTCGATGTTCCTTTTGAAAAATGTGGAACGATGACCGTTGCGATTTATGATTCCCAATTGCCTTTTTTGAAGGAATTAGAAGAAAGAGCAAAGCAAAATGGGGTTCCAGCAAAGCTCCTCACTCCTGAGGAAGTGAAAGAAATGGAGCCAAATATCAACCCTGATGTCAAAGGAGCTCTTTTATGCCCAACGGGCGCTATAGTTTCGCCATTCGCTTTAACGGCACACGCTATGGAAAATGCAGTTGATAATGGCGTTAAACTTAATTTGGATGAAGAAGTTCTTGCAATAAATCACGTTGATGATCATTTTGCAATCAAAACAAACAAAGGACAATACGAAGCAAAAGTTGTCATTAATGCAGCAGGACTTCATTCTGATGAGATAGCAAAGATGATTGAACCTATATCTTGGAAGATAAACCCAAGAAAAGGCGAATACTATGTCTTAGATCATTATGCAAAAGGCCTTGTTAACCATGTTCTTTTCCCTCTTCCTAGCGAAAAAGGAAAAGGGATCTTGGTAACAATGACCACTTCAGGCAACTATTTAGTTGGCCCTTCAAGCGAATTTGTTAATGATAAAGATGATTTTTCGACTGATTCACTCACTTTGTCAAATATCAAAAAAGAGGCAACATCACTTGTTCCTAATATTCCATTTAATCAACAAATCAGGGTTTTCTCAGGACTTAGAGCAACTCCATCTACCCACGATTTCATCATCGAAAGCTCTAAAACCTATCCTAATTTCATAAATGTAGCAGGCATTGAATCCCCTGGCTTGGCATCATCTCCAGCCATTGGCGAATATGTAGCAAAAGAAATGGTGGGTTCCTTACTTAAATTAGAAGAAAAAGCAGATTATAAGAAGACTATTAGACCATATATCAAACCTAAGAAGTTAACTCTTGAAGAAAGAAATGCTCTTATTAAGGAACACCCAGAATATGGTCGTGTCATTTGCGATTGCGAAAAGGTTTCAGTAGGTGAAATAGAAGATATTCTTTCACGTAGCATTCCTGTTAAAACCGTTAAAGGAATCAAGAAAAGAACAAGAGCTGGCTTTGGAAAATGCCAAGGTGGCTTCTGCCAACCTAAGGTTATCCAACTCCTTGCGAAGAAATGGAATGTTTCTCCGCTAGAGATAATCTATGACAAAGAAGGCTCTTATATCCTCGAAGAAGAAGTAAAAAAGGAGGATAAGTAATGAAAGAAAAAGATTTAGTTATTATCGGTGGCGGATCAGCTGGCATGGCCGCAGCTGTTGCTGCTTATGATAAAGGAATAAGAGATATTCTTATTCTTGAAAGAAATGAGTTTTTAGGTGGCATTTTAAACCAATGTATCCATAATGGTTTTGGTTTAGCTTTATTTAAAGAAGAACTTACTGGTCCAGAATTTGCCTATCGTTTCATAAAACAAGTTCAAGAAAGAAATATCGAATATAAGTTAAAAACCTATGTCACGGCCATTTCAAAAGATAAAGTTATTACTTTCTCAAATGAAGATGGCGTCGAGCAAATAAAGGCAAAAGCGATTGTCATGGCTGCTGGATGCTACGAAAGAAATGCAGGCGCAATCGGCATTCCTGGTGATAGACCGGCAGGTGTTTTAACAGCTGGGCAAGCACAACTTTTCCTTAATGAATATGGCTATTTAGTTGGAAAGAAAATATTCATCTTAGGCAGTGGTGATATTGGCTTAATCATGGCGAGAAGATTAACACTTGAAGGCGCGAAAGTCTTAGGCGTTGCTGAAATTTGTCCTTGGTCAAACGGCCTTAACCGTAACATGGTTCAATGCTTATACGATTATGAGATTCCTCTTTATTTAAGCCATACCGTAACTAATGTCCTTGGCAAGTCGCATTTAGAGAAGGTTGTAATTGCCGAAGTGGACGAGAAAAAGCAGCCAATTCCTGGCACAGAAAAGGAATTTGAATGTGATACATTGATCTTATCTATTGGCTTAATCCCAAATAACGATCTTCTAAAAGACGCTTCAATCCCAGTTGGATCATCACGTGGAGCATTAGTCAATGAAAACTATGAAACAAAAGAAGAAGGAATCTTCTCTTGCGGAAATGTTCTTCACGTCCATGACTTAGTTGATAATGTTGCGATGGAAGCAAAAGTGGCAGGTGAAGCAGCTGCTTCCTACATCAAAGGAGAACTTCCTCATTCTAAAGAAGAAATCATCGTTAAAGCGGGAAATGGCATAGGGTATGTCATCCCGGGCGTAATCGATTTATCATCCGCTAAAGATAACATCGATCTTAAGTTTAGAGTTCGCCAACCTTCAAAGAATGTTTATATTGTTTATACATTTAATGGAGAAATGATCAAAAAAGTCTTTAAAGGCGTGATTATTCCTAGTGAAATGGAAATACAGAAACTTCCTAAAAACCTACTAAATAAAAACCAAGGTATTTTAGAGGTTTCTTTGGTTAGAAAAGAGGATATGCAATAATGAAAGAGTTGATTTGTATATGCTGCCCAAGAGGCTGCCATCTAACTGTAGATGACAATCTAAATGTAACAGGGAACTTTTGTCCACGTGGCGAAAAATACGGTAAACAAGAAGTATCGAATCCAACAAGAGTCGTTACTTCGACCGTCCGTATTGCCAATGCCGAATTGCCTATGTGTCCAGTAAAAACAGAAAACCCTATCCCAAAAGGAAAGATATTTGATGTTATGGAGTCAATTAATAACATCAAAGTAACTGCTCCGGTCCATCTAGGCGATGTAGTTATTGAAAATGTTTGCGGAACTGGCGTAAAAGTTATTAGTACCAGAGAGATGCCTGAGGTTAAATGATGAAAATTTTAGTTGCTTCTGATATCCATGGCAGATTGAAAAGGATGTTAACCCTTCAAAAAAGAATTGATGAATTCAATCCGGATTTAATATTTCTATTAGGTGATTTCATGTATAACGGCCCTCGAAATGGGGTGCCTGATGACTATGACCCTATGGAAGTTAGCAAACTCCTTAACCTTTATGCCAAAAAAGTTAATGCCGTTCGTGGCAATTGTGATTCAAGAATCGATGCTACACTCCTAGAGTTCCCTTTAGAGGATGTGCGTCGTTTCAAACTTGGAAATTATTTCTTTGATTTATATCATGGTGATGATTTTTCACTTGATCTTCTCAAAGATGAACCTAACGATATTCTCGTCTCAGGTCATACTCACATCCAAGTTTTAGAGAAGAAAAATGATAGATATTATCTAAACCCTGGATCTACCTCCTTCCCTAAAGGCGGAAATGAACCATCCTATGCGACAATCGAAGATGATCTGATGTGCATAAGAAAATTAGAAGACGGGTCTGTCATCAAAGAGTTGAAACTTCAATAACAATAATCCTCCTCGTGAGGATTTTTATTTTCCTTATTTTCATATTCCTAAAAAGTGGTCTAAAGATTATAATAATCTTTGTAAAAGAAACGTTTTTTTGTTTGCTTTCAGAAAGGTATCGAATAATGATTGAAAAAAGTAATGATAAAGTGAAGCTATTTGCTCTTGGCGGTTTGGACGAAGATGGTAAAAATTGTACAGTAGTCGAAATAAATGATGAGATATATGTTGTCGGATGCGGAATCAGATACCCAGATAAAACAATGCCCGGGATTGATTTTATAATTCCTAATTATTCTTATCTCGAAGATAACAAAGATCGAGTTAAAGCCTATCTTTTGCCACATGGCCACGATGATGAAATGGGCGCTTTAGCATATGTTTATCAACATGTTCCTGCCCCAATTTATGGTTCTAAAGTGACCATCGAAATGTTCAAGAACTTTGTTCGCCATGCAAAAGTGGACAAAGTTAAATTTGATTTTCATGTTGTTGAACCTTCTTGCACATTCTATATCGGGAAAAGGAAAATTTCTTTCTTCCAAACTTCTCATAATGTCGCTCAATCAAGCGGCATTGCTATCTCTTCAAATCTAGGAAATATCGTTATTACATCTGATTTTGTCGTTGAAAATAACGCTTCTCCATCTTATTTGACTGATTTGAATATGATTGCAAAGATAGCCGAAGATAAGACGCTTGTTCTTTGTCCAGAATCTATTTTTGCTGATAAGCTTGGCTATACAGCGCCAAAATACAAATTAACTCCTTTGATGGAGAAGACGATTAAAGATGCGGAAGGAAGAGTCTTTGTCGCGATGTTTAGCTCGAATTTCTATAACATTGATGAAGTCTTGCAAATGGCTGTTTCCTCAAGAAAAAAGATTGTTCCTTTTGATGATGACACCGAGGAAATCCTTAAATCTATGCAACAATCGGGTCAATTTGTCTTACCACGTGAGAACTATGCTTCAAATGAAGATATCAATCGTATCAAAATCAACGATATTGTCGTTTTGATGCTTGGCTTTGGACCAAAACTCTACAATAAAATTGCTTTGCTTGCTTCCGGGCAAAATGAAGGTGCCCGTCCTGTTATCCTCAATGAAAGCGATACTTTCATCATGGCTTGCCCATCAAATGATAATACCGAAATAGAAGCAACTGATGCTTTAGATGAACTTTATAGAAGCGGCTGTCATGTCGTTAATATCGGTAAAAAGCAATTCTTCAGAATGCACGCTTCAGAAGAAGATTTAAAAATGATGATATCCTTGCTTCATCCAAAGTATTACATCCCACTCAAAGGCTATTTCAAAGATTTGCTAACAAATGCTGAAGTAAGCTTGAAAATGGGTAGTTCTTTGAATCATCAATCCGTTTTCCTTCTAGAAAATGGCACATGCGTCCATTTTGATGAAAAAGGAGCGAGAATGGTTCCTAATGAAATTCCTCATGGTGACATCATGATTGACGGAATCGGAGTAGGAGATGTCGGCTCTGAAGTTTTAGAAGATAGGCAATCGTTAGCTCAAGGTGTTGTTATTATGGCCGTAACCCTTGATAAGGTCACCCATAAGATAATTGGCCAACCAGACATCCAATTCAGGGGTTTAGTCATGGCAAATGATGGCGAAGCTCTTCTAAGAGACGTAAGCAAAGTATTCATGGAAATATTAAGAGATGATCTTGCCAAAGGTAATATGAGCGTTGAAGAAATCAAAGATGATGTTTACGACCATACATTCCGTGTTATTAGGAGAATTACTGGCAAAGAGCCAATGGTTTTGCCACTTATTATTGAAAAATAATTGAAACTTATAGGGGGTTATTATGAAGAACAAAATATATTCTTCTGACCATATATCTCGCGCTTTGGGAATTTTTGCTGCCACTGTCTCCTTGATCATTTTCGTTTCAGCTTTCACCAAAATGACATGGGGAATCGCCTTTATTTTCACTTATGCGCTTGGTTTAGCTGGCTATTGGGTTCTTTTACCTTTGATGTTAATCCATGGACTCGCCGTACTTTTCGCTGGAGAAAAAGTTAACAAAAAACTATCTTGGAAAATAATCTTAGGCGTCGTTCTTGTTTTAATTGGCATCAGCTTTATTTTTGGCTACCGCAGTGCTAAATATTATTCTAAGAACTCGCTTGATCTATTCGATTTTTACGGCACTTACGATAGTGGCTTAAAAGGACAGTTTGCTAAAGGAAAGGGTATTATAGATGTAAATAATGGTGGAGGTATCCTTTTTACTTGGCTTTCGTCTTTGCTTAATTCTGTAAGTGATGCTCTAACAATAACCCTATTCGTAATTACTATTTTGGGTGGATTTTTCCTCATTTTCTACCCTTTCATCATGCGTTTCGCCCATTCTGCATCACAAAAATATGCTTTGAATAAGATAAGAAAAAGAGCCTTAAAAGCTCAAAAAGAATGTGAGGAAGAAGAAAGGAAACATTCATTAGAAGAGCAAGAAGAATCTTACGAAAATTATGATGAAGAAAACGGCTCTTTTGAAATGAATGATGAAATTAACGAAATAAGCGAGCAGCCTATTCAAGAGAATCCAAAAGAAATTCAAAAAGAGCCTGTATTAACAAGGTCGTCTCTATATCATTCAGAGACTCCATCAGAAGTTTCACCTGTCCCACAAGAGGTGACACCAGTTGAACCTATTAATTTTTCCGATGAAACTTTCGATACTTCTTTGAAAGAAGCAGTCTTTAATTTGAACGGAGCGAAAGAACCCATCAGTAACAACGCCGATAAAACTAATGTCGTTAGCAAACCTCGCATTGTAGAACCAACCGTTCCTAACTTCAATCCAACAGCGATTAAGCCTATTCAAACCGAGACACGCAATAACGAAATTAAAGAAACGCCTATTATCGAAAAAGAAACGACCCCTGTACTCAATTTCGAAGAGAATAATAGAGAAAACGAAAACTATAGAGAAAACAGCTACAGACCAAAGCCAATCGAACCTATTCAATTCGATGAGTCAAAACCTGCCGTTTCTTCTAACCAAACAATAATGACATCTTCTAATATTCTTCAAAGCGAGCAAAACGTTTTTGCGACAGCTAATAGGAGTGAAACTAAAGTGGAAACCATGGCAGAACAACCGCAGATTAAAGAAGAACAAATGTCATTCCAAGAAGAAGAGATTGCCCCAATTCCCGCAACAAAAGAAATGCCTAAGCAAGAAGAAAGAACTATCCAAGCAAAGGAAACAGTCCAACAAGTTCCTCAACAAGAGCCTAAAAAACCTCTTGTTCAAGATAATTTCATCGATGTTCCTGAAACAGAAAAAGAGGTTAAACAAGCTAATCCAGCGCCTGTTGTCAAAGAACCTGAACCAGAAGACCCTTTCAAAGGAATGCCTAAAGCAAAAGAACGCCCTCCATATGAATTTCCACCGATTGAACTTTTAAGAACCATTCCAAAAGACCCACAAGTTGAAGCGGAAAATGCTGCTAGATGCGCCATTCGCATGGAAACGATTAACCAAGCTATTTCAGCGTTTGGAATAGGTGCTCAAGTCGTTTCATTCACCGCTGGACCATCCGTTACTAGATATGATATTCAATTCCAACCTGGCGTTCGTGCGAGTACTCTTAATAGTTACATATCCGATATTTGCCGTTCTTTAGGCGGATTAAATGCCCGTTATGAAGAAGTTATCATGGGCAAAACTACATCAGGACTAGAAATCCCTAACGACAAATCAACGACAGTTTCGTTCAAAGAACTTATCACGGCTATGCCAACTGATCCTAAATCTAGCATGATGATTCCTTTTGGCGTCAACATCAGCGGTGAGAAGATGTTTGCTGATTTATCGAAATTCCCTCATATGCTTATCGCTGGTGGTACAGGATCTGGCAAATCAGTTTATGCAAATAGCGTTTTAGCCACGCTCATAATGAGGAACAGACCAGAAGACCTCAAACTTGTCCTTATTGACCCTAAAAAGGTTGAAATGACCAAATACAAAGATATTCCGCACTTGCTTTGCCCAATTATTACTGAGCCAAGTCAAGCAAAAGTCTGCCTTGATAAATTGAATGACGAAATGGAAAGAAGATATGATATCTTCGCTAAAACTGGTGCAAAAGATATTCGTACATTCAATAGCAAATACGCTCCTAAAGCTAATTTAGAACCAATGCCTTTCATCGTCGTTTTCATCGATGAATATGCCAACCTTGTCGATTCAAATAAGGCGGTTTCTGATCCAGTCGCGCAGATTGCGGCTAAGGCTCGGGCTGCTGGCATACATCTTATCGTTGCAACGCAAAGACCTTCCGTTAATGTTATTACTGGCACTATCAAGGCAAACCTTGATGTCCGTGTCGCCTTAAAAGTCAATGCTTCTCAGGACTCTCAAACCGTTATCGGAAGAGGTGGAGCGGAACAATTGAATGGTAATGGCGATATGCTCGTTCAATGCTCGTTAATATCAAAGGGCGGAGATTTCATTCGTTGCCAAGGCTGTTTCCTTCAAGATGAAGAAATTGATGCAATCGTTGATTATGTTAAATCTCAACAAAAAGTCGCTTATGATCCATATTTCTCTGATTTAGTCGATCATTCTCAAGATGCAAAAATAGCTGAAGAGAATGACAAAATGGAAAGAGCCGCTCAAAGAGCAGCTGAAAAATCGGATAGATACGAAATGATTAAAGCGGATATTATGTGCCAAGAATACACCTCGATTTCCAAGATTCAAAGAAACTATGGAATGGGTTATCCCATGGCTCAGAAAGTCTTTGCAAGACTCCAGGCTGAAGGAATAGTTGCTCAAGCCGAAAGCCAATCTTCTTCAAAAGGCGCCAAGGTTCTAGTTCATGATGATCAGATGTATCGTGATGGAAGCGAATCTTTCTATGGGGATAATGACTAATTTTAGAAAGGTTAACTGCAATGAAAGACACTTATATTTGCGCAAGATTAGTCGAAAAGGATCTAATTCGTTTTGTTTCCCTTTCGGATTTCTCATTTATAAACACAGATTTTTTCCTTGTTATCGATAATGATAAATACCAAAAAATCAACCTAACAAGACACGTTTCGACGCCTAATCATTCTTTTTTGGAATTTAGACTTCCAAAATCCCTTGAATTAGGGCATTCATACTTTATTTATGTTTCATCTATTGGAAAATTTCCTTTAGATGTTTCAGAGGCGACTTCATTCCCTTCCTTCGACAAAGACTATTACTATGATGGTGAATTAGGAACTATTTATTCAAAAGAAAAAACAACATGGAAATTATGGGCTCCTTTAGCTTCTAACGTATCGTTGATACTTGTTAACGGTGAAGAAAAGACATATCACAAGATGAATAGAGATGAGAAAGGCGTATATTCCTTGACCTTGGAAGGCGATTATAACCTTAGAAAATATCTTTATTCCGTCACAAATAACGAAATTAGCACAACAACAATCGACCCTTATGCTCTTTCAAGTTCGGCAAACGCAAAAGAATCAGTCGTAATCGATAAAAACGATCTAAAAAGAGATTTGAAAAAAGGAAAGCTACCAAAAATAGAAAAAAACGAAGAGGTAATTTACGAAGCAAACGTAAGAGATCTTACTATTGATATTCATTCTACAATTAAATTCAAAGGCTTATACAAAGGCTTAACGGAAAAAGGCGCTAGAAGTAAAGGGGGAAATCCTGTTGGAATTGATTACCTCACTTATCTAGGTGTTACGCATCTTCAGTTGCAACCGTTAAATGATTTCGGCTCGGTTGATGAAACAAGGCCTTTTGAACAATATAACTGGGGCTATGATCCAACTCAATATTTCGTTCCTGAAGGTTCTTATTCACTAAACCCTGATGATCCTTTATCTAGGATAAAAGAACTTCAGGAGATGATCGAGTGTCTTCATGAAGCAGGAATAAGAGTTGTACTCGATGTAGTTTTTAATCACGTTTATGAATATTTAAAATCCTCATTTGAAAAAGTGGTACCTAATTATTGCTTTAGAAAAGATTTTTCCGGAAGACTTAGCAATTCTTCCGGATGCGGGGACGATTTTGCTTCTGAAAAACCAATGATAAGAAGACTTATAGTTGATGCATGCGCTTTTTGGGCGGATTTTTACCAAATTGATGGGTTAAGATTCGATCTTATGGGCTTAATTGATGTTGAAACGATAAGAATGGTTGAAGAAAAAACCAAGAAAATTGATCCTAATTTCATTATTTATGGTGAAGGATGGGATATGTTCATCCCTTCGAGAGCCGTCGGAACAAATATGAATAACGCTTTCTTTGTTCCAAATATAGGTTTTTTTAATGATTTTTATAGGGAAAGTGTCAAATCTTATTGCGCTGGAGACGTTTCTAAAAAGGACGCATTTATATTTTCATTTTTAGGTTCCAGTCACAATTGGGGCTTTAATGCTGCTAAATTCGGTACAGCTAATCAATCAATTAACTACGTAGAATGCCACGATAACGCTGTTTACTATGATTTTTTAAGCAAATATTTCTCTTATAGCGACGATGAAAAACTTGAAATTGTCAAATTCGCCCTCTCTTGCGTGATTTTTTCCTTTGGTACGCCATTCATTCATATGGGTCAGGAAATAGCTCAATCTAAGTTCATGAATGAGAACACATATAACGCTGGAGATATTTATAACAAATTGTCAGATAATCTTCTTGACGAACGCTTTGAAATGTCGCAATATTGTAGAGGGGCAATCTCTACAAGGAAAGAACTTAAGTTCTTCTCTGAAACAAATCCGAATAATATAGCCAAATTAATTGACTTTGACTATTTCGGCGATGGATTAAGAGTGAAGGTCAATTATTCACTCTTGCAAGGTGAAGAAAAATACGATTTCCTTTTCAATCCCACCAATGATAGCCTCACGTATTCTTTTGAAGAAGGAAAAACCATTTTATTCACAAGTGGTGGTCCTCTCAAAGGACAAAATATCTTAGTTGAAAATGTTTTAATACCCCGCCACTCGCTAATGATATTGAAATCAAAATAAAAACAATCCCACTAAAATACATAAATAAGGAGAAGAAACTATGATTTCTGCTGTTTTCGTCACGGGCAGATTGGGGGATACGATTACCCCTGTATCACGTTATGTCGAAGTTGATCGCGTTATTCCTGGCCCAACAGGCCATTATGAAGTCGATAAAATTCCGGTTTTTACCTATGCCGGAGAAGGATGCTATTTTATGAGAGCTCCATCTGGATCATTCATTACCATTAAAGGGCATATTGAAACAGATCCAGAATTTGGGCTCGTAGTAAAAATGGAACTTGAAGAAATTTTACCTATGGGTCGCAAAAAGGCCTAGATTTAAGATAAAGTTTGATTTAAAGGATGCTCAAATATGTTTATAATACTTAAGTATGTTTAAGTATTTAAGATTAATTTTTACCGCCGGTATCCGAATTTTGTGGGATTTCCTTTTCTATATAAATAGGTACGCTAGGCATCCTGAAAAATATCCTTTGGAAAAAAGATATAAGAAGATTCACGAACTGTGTGTTTATGTGGTTGATTGCATGCGTCCAGATTTTAAAGTTAAAGGACTTGATTACGTAAAAAAGTTAGAAGAAGAAGGCAAAGTCTTCTTGGCTGTTGATAATCACCAATCCAACATGGATCCAATAGTAATGCTTTATTTCTGCGAAAAGCCTATCTCTTTTGTCGCAAAAAAAGAAACGCTTAAGTTCCCTTTTGTTAATAAAGTAATCAAAGCGTTAGATGGTTTCTTTTTAGACCGTGATGACCTTAGACAAACCCTTAAGATCATGATAGAACTTTCCAAACGTTTTGAAAAAGGCGGTCTTTCTTATCTTATTTTCCCAGAAGGAACGAGGAACAAAAAACTCAATGAACAATATTTGGGTGAATACAAGCCCGGCGCTTTAAAAGCGGCTAAAAAGGCAGGAGTCAAAATCCTTCCTATTGCAACTTGGGGGAATTTTAGGCTACTCGACAAGAAATATAACGAAAAGAGGACTCCTATTGAATATACTTTCTTCGAACCGCTTGATGATGATTTTGTAAAAAATAATGATACGGAAAAAATCACCGAGAAGATCGTTGAAATGACTTTATCTGAAGTTAAAGCCTTTAAAGAAGAAGATGAAGAATTCTTTAAGAAAGGCTATCAAAAAATCCCTCTTCGCAAAGGGACTTTAAGATAATAAGTTTTATTATTAGATATTCCTTCTTAATCCTTTAGGATAATGGTTTTTGGCTACACCTTGAGTAACCTTAACATATCCAAGATTTTGATTATCGTAGCTTACAATATAGAAGTTATCAGGCTTATTTAATTCAAATGTATCGCCATGAATATAGGCTTTAGCCTCCTCAAAGGTGATAGGCAAAGAATAAGAAGCAGAAAGATAATGTGTTAAATGATGATCCGGGATGTAGATATTTCTCATTTCAAATAACTTAACGCCATAACGAAGAATATTAAGATGTGAGACATCGAAATGTTGGCTCAAAGAATAGAACTTATTTCTCATCTCTTCATTAGATCTATCTTGCAAATTGTATTGTTCGATGAATGATTTATAGCGTGTATTAGTTATGATTTCTTTCTTCGTTTTTACTAAAGTTCCTGGCTTTTTGAATAAGCAAACAAATTGTCCTTCACCTTCGAAATGATTTGGATGAAGTCTTACAGCCTCTGGCAATTCAGGAGTTCTGATGAATGAGTCATCATTTGGTAAATCTATCAATTCGATTTCTGGGTGAGACTGTTTGAAAGAAAGAATGGTGTTTTCATCCTCTTCGAAAGAGAAAGAGCAAGTGCTATAAGCAATTGTACCACCATCTTTAAGCATTGAATATGCAAGTTCTAGCAAATCTAATTGCTTTCTGGCATTACTTTTAACTTTTTCATATTTCCAATCACTCTTCGCTAATTTGTTTTTTCTCATCATTGCAGAGCCAGAACAAGGGGCATCAACGATGATTTTATCGAACGTATTAGCAAAATGAACGTGCGAAAAAACAAAATCATTCGAAGCGACAATAATGTTGCCTCTGCCCATTCTTTCAACATTTTGGGACATTGCTTTGGCTCTTGGATAAGAAATATCATTGGAAATGATAACCCCTTTATCATTCATTGCTAAAGAAGCTCCGATTGATTTTCCACCAGGTGCCGCGCAAATATCTAGAATTACATCATCTTCCTCGGGTTTCAAAAAATGGACGACCATCATAGCTGATGCGTCTTCAATTGAAAAAACTCCATCGTCATATAGAAGATCTTTTCCAAATTCGTATTCGTCTTTGTCGTAATAATAGGCATGTTCGACGAATTTGTGTTTACGAACGTGAGGGAAACGTTTAACGAATTCTTCATCGCTCATTTTCTTAGTATTAAGTAACAAACAATGAGTTACTTTTCCATTCTCGATGGCATTGATTAAGCCATCGGCCTCATTTTCTTTTAAATGTGAGATTAAGTTCGTGCGAAAATCCATGTTTATATTATAATAAAAACGGTGAATTTATTCTAGAGGTTTAGTTTTATGAGAATGGTGGACATTATCGAAAAAAAGGTTGAAGGAAAGAAACTTACTGAAAAGGAAATATCTTTTTTCATCAATGGTTATACCAAAGGCGAAATACCAGATTATCAAGCTAGCGCTTTAGCAATGGCTATTCTTTTTCAAGGAATGGATAAAGAGGAAATTGCCTATCTCACTGATTCTATGGAACATTCTGGCGAGGTTATTGACCTCTCGATGATAGAAGGGGTGAAAGTTGATAAGCATTCAACTGGAGGCGTTGGCGATAAAACATCCCTTGCCTTAGGGCCTCTTGTTGCCGCTTGTGGAGCTAAAGTCGCTAAAATGTCCGGCAGGGGATTAGGCCATACTGGCGGAACATTGGATAAAATGGAATCAGTTCCTGGAACGAACGTTTATTTAACGAATGAGCAATTCGTAAAGCAGGTAAACGATATCGGAATCGCCATCATTGGCCAAACTTCCGAAATTGATCCAGCAGACAAAAAACTCTATGCATTAAGAGATGTCACTGGAACAGTTAGATCAATTCCTTTGATTGCCTCATCAATAATGTCAAAAAAACTTGCAAGTGGCTCAAATACAATACTTTTGGATGTTAAGTTCGGAAGTGGCGCTTTCATGAAAACCTTTGAAGAAGCTAAGAAATTGGCCGAAACAATGGTTGAAATAGGAGATTCTTTGCGTCGTGATACGAGAGCAATAATCACCGACATGAATGAACCGCTAGGACTTGCTGTAGGAAATAATCTAGAAGTTATCGAGGCTATTAACACCCTCAAAGGAAAAGGTCCTAAAGATTTTGTTGAACTTGTTACATTCGCCGGCTCTGTTATGCTTATTCAAGCGGGATTAGCAAAAGATTTCGAAACTGGAACAAAGATGATCCAAAAAGCAATTGAAGACGGTTCGGGTTTTGCGAAAATGAAAGAACTATTCAAAGCACAGGGCGGAGATATCTCTTACCTTGATAACCCGGAAAAATTCCCAGTTAGCGCCTATATCATCCCTATTTATTCAGAAAAAGAAGGATATGTTTCTTTCATTGATTCCTTGACCATTGGCATTTCAAGCATGCAATTAGGTGGTGGAAGAGAAACGATGGACGATACGATTGATATGTCCGCTGGAATCATCCTAGAAAAGAAATACGGCGATTATGCCAAAAAAGGCGACATTTTAGCCTATGCCCACACTAATAAAGATAATGTACAAGGAGTTTTGAAAAACATTCATGACGCTTTCGAAATTTCCTTAGATCCTGTAAAAATATTGCCAATAGTAAGAGAGTATATCCATAAATGAGAGTATTAGTTCAAGTAGTAAAAAGAGCATCAGTAACAATAGAAAATCAGCTTTATTCGAGCATAAATAAAGGATTTTTGCTTTTCGTTGGATTTACTGATGGCGATAATGAAGAAACATTAAGGAAAATGAGAGATAAAGTCGTGAAACTTAGAATTTTCCCTGATGAAAACGGAAAAACGAATCTTTCCTTAGACCAAGTTGGCGGAGAAATCCTTTCCGTAAGCCAATTCACTCTCTATGGAGATATGAGAGAGGGGAATAGACCATCTTTCGTCAATTCAATGAAACCAGATGAAGCAAGAGTTTTATTTGCATTATGGAACAATCTTTTAAAGGAGAAAGTTCCAGGTCTAAAAACTGGCGTATTTCAGGCTGATATGCAAGTTGAACTCGTTAATGATGGACCTTTTACGATATGGCTTGATAGCGAGGTTCTTTTCAAAAAATAGATTATGAAAAAAGTATTATTAGGTTTATCTGGCGGAGTTGATTCCGCCATAGCTGCATATAAATTAAAGGAACAAGGCTATGATGTCACCGGCGCTTTCATGCGCAATTGGGACGCAATGGCTAATGGTGACTACCTCGGAAATCCAACGATCAATGATAATCAATGTCCGCAAGAAAAAGACTATGATGATGCAAAAGCGGTAGCAAGTAAACTAAATATCCCTCTTTTGAGAATCGATTATGTCAAAGAATATTGGGATACGGTTTTCTCTTATTTCTTAGATGAATACAAAAAAGGAAGAACCCCAAATCCTGACGTTTTATGCAATAAAAATATTAAGTTCGGACCATTCCTTAAATACGCCAAAGAGCATGGCTATGATTACATTGCGATGGGTCATTATGCCAAAAAAGTTGAAATGAACGGCCATACGTATCTTGCAAAACCATATGATTTAAATAAGGATCAAACGTACTTTTTGTGTGAACTTTCGGAAGAGCAAATTTCATCATGCCTTTTTCCGATGAATGATATAACGAAAGTTGAAGCAAGGGAAATCGCCTCAAAATTAGGTCTCGATGAAGTTTCCAACAAACATGGCTCAACGGGCATTTGCTTTATTGGAGAAAGACATTTCAAAGAGTTCCTTAGAAACTATTTCCCAGCCACAAAAGGAAACATAGTCGATATTGAAACCGGTCGTATTTTAGGAGAGCATAGCGGTGTCCTTTATTACACCTTAGGTCAAAGAAAAGGATTAGGAATCGGCGGCATCAAAGGAGAAGGGGAAGCCACTTGGTTTATTTGCAAAAAAGATGTGGAGAAGAATATTCTCTATGTTACCAAAGGCGATTCTTCTTTGTATTTAATGTCCGATGAATGCTACATAAATAATGTTAATTGGATTGGTGAAAAGCCATTATCTCCTTTACATGTTCAAGTCAAATTCCGTTATAGACAAAAGGACAATCCTTGTCAACTTGAATTCGCAAATGATGAGATCCATTTAAAATACGATTCCTTAGTTGAAGCGGTAACTCCAGGGCAATTTGCTGTTTTATATACGGATGAAGGGGTTCTTTTAGGCGGAGGAATAATCGATAGAACGTTCCTTAAAGGAAAAAGACAAGATAAATAGGTGAATGTATGAAAGGCAAAACGAAAAAACATTATTTTCTAGGATTAATGCTAACTAACTTCCTTTTAAGCTTTAGTGCCACTGGATGCACTCAAATAAAGGACCTTTTTCCGTTTCCTTCAGAATCATCAGAAAGTAAGACTGGATCTTCATCTAAAGAAAACTCATCTTCTAGCTTTGTAACCGGTTCATCTTCAGAAGAGGCCATCTCAAGCGAATTAATCGAAAATTCAAGTGTCGATGGTTCAAATTCTGAAACAATCGAAAAGGAATACGATGAAATTTCTTTCTTCTTCATTTCTTTAGGAAAAAGTTCTGATGCTTTATTTAATGGCGATTCTATCTATATCAAAGCAGGGGATAACGACATTTTAATCGATGCAGGGCCTAAAAATAATGCCGCATCAAGGATTGAAAAAGTCATTGATGAATATTGCGAAGATGACAAACTAGAATATGTTATTGCAACTCACGGCCATGCTGACCATCTTCCGGCTTTTTATGGAAATAACGGCATTTTTTCAACATATCAAGTAGGAACGATAATCGATTTTCCAAAGACTAATTCCACAACTGCAACCTATAAAAATTACGTAAGTGCAAGGGATGAATCGGTTAAAAAAGGAGCAACTCATTATACGGCCTTAGAATGCTGGAATGAAACCGACGGGGCCAAGAAGACTTATACGCTTGGCAATGGCTTATCAATGAGTGTTCTTTATCAAAAATATTATGAAACATCCACTAGTAACGAAAATAATTACAGTGTTTGCCTTCTTTTTAGCCAAGGTGAGAAAAAGATGTTATTCACTGGCGATTTAGAAGATGATGGCATCGATAGCCTTTTAAAAGAAAACGACATTGGCAAGGTTGATCTTTATAAAGGCGGACATCATGGTTCGTTCAATGCTAACCCAGACTCTTTACTTTCGGCGATAAAACCTGAAACAATTTGTACTTGTTGCGTGGCAGGCTCAACTGAATACACGCAAAATAAATCTAATACAATGCCTTATCAAAACACGATTGATGTCTGGTCGAGATATACGGATGATGTTTATGTTACCAATTGGGCAACTAGTACCGAGAAAAACACTGGTGGTGAACTAAACGGAACAATAGAAGTGGAATATGGCAAAAACGGCGAAAAAACAGTTCGTGGGTCGAATAACTCCCTTAAATTGAAAGACACCGAATGGATTAAAAACAATCGTGACGTACCTGAATGGTGGAAATAGGATTTTTGATTTAAATTTTAAATTGCAAGTATATACTAAAATCTATGAAAAAATCCTCATCTTTTAAAATAATCTTCTCATTGGTTGGCACGGCTGTTCTAGCTTCTTGTACTTTAAATGTCTCTTCCTCATCGGAAGGCTCATCTTTTTCCTTAGATGCATCGTCTTCTAACGAAGAAATAGAAAACAATAGCGAGTCATCTACTACCATAGAAGAGTCTACGATTGAAGATTCATCTTCAAAAACAGAAGAAATCTCTAGTGAATCATCAAGACGAGATGAAATAGACGTTTTAGAATACGAAGACGTGGTTAACACGGTCGATCCTGATCAAAATAAAACTTATCGTATTGCTCCAACTAAGGTAAATGGTGATGAATTTACCGTATATAACGTTAAATATGATACAAAAGGATATCTAGCTCATCCAACGACTCTAACGATAAAAAAGTCTGATTATTGCCTAACTTACGAGACTGTGGCGCTTTATTATCAGGCTTTTAGGCAAGTTCCTCCGAATTATGTTACTAGCAAAAGTGCAACGGGAGATGATGATTACCGCCTTGTCTCTACTTATACATATGGTTCCTATTCTGGTAAAAATTCCTATACTGAATCTTTAGGGGAATTTAATAACACGAATGGCGGTAAGTATCTTGAACTTGATATAAAACTTAATTCGTATTCACTTAAAAACCGCGGAGCAGGGAGAGTTGTTATCGTCGTTGATGGCATAGAAGATTATGGAAATGAGCCTGTTTGCTATTTCACTAACGATCATTATTATACTTTTTGGGAATTCTACAATTATGCGACAGGATGGGGTCCTTCTTTCCGTGGAATAGGCTCAAGCTCCTCTGAAAGAGATATACCTTTGACCATTAGTCCGATCTATTGATTTTTCTCTTTAACTTTTCTTTGAAGACTTCTATAATTCTAAAGCAAGCTAAATCTCTTTCTAGAGAGGGCCTCATGATGGAAAAGCCTAAGAGATACGCCACTTGCCTTGTTGCGGGTAATGCCGCCGTTTGTTCACGTTAAGAACTGAATTGAGTCGCACCTTTGGTGAAGAAAGATGGTACCGCGTTAATAGCGTTCTTTCTAAAAGGTGTTTTATTTTTATTTAAGGAGTGTTTATGAAAGCTTTAACTGGTCAAGAAATCAGAGAAACTTGGATTCGTTTCTTCGAAAGCAAAGGACATCATTATTTGCCTGGGGTTAATCTAATCCCGCATGATGATAAATCATTATTATGGGTTAATGCAGGTGTCACCGGGTTGAAAAAATACTTTGATGGATCCGAGATTCCACCATCAAGAAGAATAGTCAACGTTCAAAAATCCATTCGTACTAACGATATAGAAAATGTTGGCCATACGGCAAGACATCACACTTTCTTTGAGATGCTTGGAAACTTCTCAATAGGCAATTATTTCCGTTCGGAAGTCATTCCTTGGGCTTTTGAGATTTTAACTGATGAGAAAAATGGCTTCGGCATGGACCCAAATAAGCTTTATATGACCTATAACCCATCCGATAAAGCCTCCTTTGAACTTTGGCAAAAAGTAGGGGTGGATAAATCCCATTTAATCCCTCTTGAAGGAAACTATTGGCAAATCGGCGAAGGGCCTTGTGGACCAAACACCGAGGTTTTCTATGATCGTGGAGAAAAATGGGATCCAGAGCATCTTGGCGTAAAACTATTAGAAGATGACATTGAAAACGACCGCTATATTGAAATTTGGGGAATTGTTTTCTCTCAATATAACGCCGTTAATGGTGTTCCAAGAGAAAAATACAAGGAACTTCCCTCGAAAAATATTGATACTGGCGCTGGATTAGAGAGAATCGCTTGCATTCTTCAAGAAACTCCAACAAATTTCGAAACTGATTTATTCATGCCAATAATCGAAAAATGCGAAGATTTATCAGGTGTTAAATATGATGATGAGCATAAAATGGCTTTCCGTGTTATTGCTGATCATGCACGCTGTTTGACCTTTGCCTTAGGAGATGGTGCGACATTCTCTAATTTAGGAAGAGGATACGTTCTCCGCCGCATTATTCGCCGTGCTATGCGTTATGGCCAAAAGATTAATTTCCATGAGCCATTCATGTATAAATTAGTTCCAACCGTCATCAATAAATATAAAGATTTCTATCCTGAACTCGCTTCAAAAAAAGAAGAAATCACCAAAATGATCAAAAACGAGGAAGAAAAGTTCATAAAAACTCTCGATAAAGGAGAAGCAATTCTCAAAGAAAAGCTTCAAGGAGTAAACGAACTTTCAGGAAAAGATATCTTCCTTCTTTATGATACTTATGGTTTCCCTGCGGACTTAAGTAAGGAGATTGCTGCTGAAAAAGGTGTATCTTGTGATATTGAAGGATATGAAAAGCTCATGGAAGAGCAACGTGAAAGAGCAAGAAATGCTCGCGGTCAAATCGATTCATTCCATAAGCAATCAAAAGATTTGATGGAATTTAAGGATCAATCGGAATTCCTTTATGATGATTATTCCACCACATGCAAAGTGATTGGCATATTCGTAGATGGAAATAAAGTTGATTCTCTCGAAGAAGAGGGAGATATAATCCTTGAGAAAACTCCATTCTATGCCGAGATGGGTGGTCAAGTCTCCGATAAAGGAAAGCTTAATGGAAAAGATGTCGCAGGATTGATCGAGGATGTTTCTAAGGCTCCTAATGGCCAACATCTGCATCATGTTTGCTTACAATATGGAAAAATATCCATTGGAGATGAAGTAACAGTTACTTTAGATTCCAAGAGAAGACAATTGATCGAAAGAAACCACTCTGCAACGCACCTTTTACATTCTGCATTAGCGAATGTTTTAGGAAAACACGTCAAACAAATGGGTTCCTTCGTCAATGATGAGTACCTTCGTTTCGACTATGAAACAGATCATCGCCTTTCTGATGAAGAAATCAAGCTCATCGAAGAAGAGGTTAATGAAAAAATATCCGAAGGCATTAAAGAAATAACCGAGATTCTTCCTATTGAAGAAGCAAAGAAACTTGGTGCTGAAATGGAATTCTCCGAAAAATACGGAAAAACAGTCCGTGTTGTTGAATTCTCCGATTACAGCAAGGAATTCTGTGGTGGAACCCATGTTAAAAATACTTCAGAAATTGGTTTATTCGTTATCCAAAGCGATGATGCAATATCCTCTGGAACAAGAAGAATCCAAGCTTTAACTAGTTTAGGGGCTATCTCTTACCTTTCTAAGAGAAGAACAGTCTTAAATTCCGTTGAATCGTTATTAAATTCAAATGATACTGACTTTGCTAATAGACTAAATTCCTTACTCATCGAAGCCTCCTCATTGAAGAAAGAATTAGCAGAAGCAAAAGAAAAGCTTGCCTCATTCGAAGCAAAGAACGCCTCATTCGAAGAAATTGATGGCATTTCTTTCTTCTCCATGGTAAAGGAAGGCGTGGCAAGAGGGGAGCTTTTAACTCTTGGCGATTCCTTAAAGGCAAATAAGAAGGATTATGTCATCATCCTCGTTGGTGGAAATGAAGGTGGAAGACCAATAACAGTTTTCGTGGGTGGAAAGGCCTTAACTAAGGCTAAAGCCGGAGACATCCTTAAAAAGATTGCCCAAATTTTAGGCGGTTCCGGCGGTGGAAGACCTGATATGGCATCTGGCCAAGTAAAAACAAAAGATGGTTTTGAAAAAGTGATGGCAGATATTAAACAACTCTTATAAGGAGCTATTTATGCTTGAAATTAACGACAATACAATAATTATCACAAAAGATGACGGAAGCAATGAAGAATGGAAAATTTATTTCTATTATCACATAGATGAAAGAAATAAGACCTATTATTTCATATATAAAGAAGAAGATCCTGATTCCCTGATCGTTATGGCTTCAAAAGACGGAGAAACCCTTGAAGATGTCAGCGATGAGGAATATGAAGAAGCTTCCGAGATGCTTGAAACATACGAAAACGACCCAAAAATCGCATCAATAAAATAGTTTGTTTTGCATTAAACGATTTATTGACTATAATCTTAGAGGTTATTTAAGGAGAAAATAATGAAAGACGAGAACAAAATTATATATACTAGAGAAAAATATGAGGCAATGAAGGCTGAATTGGCTGATTTAGAAAACGTCCAACAACCTGCTAACATCGCCGCTCTCGAATTGGCAAGATCTCAAGGCGACTTATCAGAAAACGCAGATTATGACGCAGCTAAAAAGAGACAAGGTGAAATTGAAGCTAGAATCATCGAACTTAGAAATCGTCTTGAAAATGGTACAATTGCCGATAATAGAGGAAGCAAGACAATCGGTATAACCGACTATGTCACATTTAAAGATCTTTCCACTGGAAAAATCATCGATGCACAAGTCGTTTCTAGCGATGAATCCGATGTCTTAGTCAGACCTATCAAAATTTCCGCTAACTCACCAGTTGGCAAAGTCCTTATCGGAAAAAATGTCGACGGAGAAAAACTCTTAGTTGAAACTTCGACACCATACGAAATTGAGATAGTCTCATTCAAACACGCTTAATTTTTGCTTTGAAACTTGGAGAGTTCCTAATTTAGGGACTCTTTTTTCACGCTTAAATCCAGTGTGTTTGGCTAGTTTCGAAAAATAAAATAGAAAAAATTGTCTCTTTTTGAAAAACTACGTCTTTATATAGGTGAGGAGGATAAAAAATGTTCAAGACTATTGTCATTATTATTTCTATTACCGTCATCACTTTAATAGCTCTAGCGGTCGTTGATAATTTTGCAAATAACCTTGGTGGTCAAACTACAACGTCTCAATCTTACCAAAATGAAGAAAAAGACGGACTAGAGGTAACCATATCAGGCGAAATTACGCATGAAGGCACTTATTTGATCACAAACGGTTCTACGTTATCCGATTTGATAGATGCAGCTGGAGGAGTGAATGGAAATGCTGATCCAAAAGCTTATAATCTCGATTTAAGTCTTGAGGATGGGTGGGAGTTTTATATCGCTCCATTATTCGACAATTCAAACACTTGCAGCGCTGATCCAATCGAAAAGAAATGCATCAATACTGCAACCGCCGAACAATTGAAATCTTTGACATGCTTTTCTTCGACAGTATCTAACAATATTGTTACTTACAGACAAGAAAACGGCGACTTCAATCGCCTAGAAGAAATCAAAAATGTTTCTGGCATTGGTCCTGCAACATGGGAAAAGTGCAAAAAGTATATAACTTTAAAAGAGTAAGCAAAGAAAGCTTCGCCTTTTACCTATTTTGCGGTTCCCTTATCGGCTTGATAAGCGGATTCCTAATTTGTTCTTTGACAATTTTATATACATGTTTGATTTTTCTAATTATCGCTGTCTATGCTTGGAAGAAAGAAAAAGCTTTATTTATCGTGTTTTTAATTACGTTTCTTATTTCCTTTGCTATTGCTCTAACTTTGTCTTTAATTCCTATTAAATGCGGTTATTTTGAAGGAATGGGCATAGTAATATCGGCTAAATCCAACTATTACATAATTCTTGTAGGCTTGAAAAGAGTCTACGTTTATGAGAAGGACTGTGTGAAAGAAATTGGGGATATCTTGGCATTAAAAGGCTATATCTCAAAATGTTCGTTTACCGAATATGAATCTCGTTTCTCTTTTACAGATTACCTTCACAAAATAGGGGTTGATTATAGTTGTAGTCTTATTGAAAGCTCATTCATCGTTAAAAATCCTCTTAGGATCAGAGAAAAGGAATTATCTTTTCTAAATTCCTTTGACTCTTTAACGAGAGGAACGATTGATATGATTGCATTCTCTAGAAAAGACTACACGAATGCTAACGTTTCGCTTGCCTCAAGTATTGGATGTTTGAACATCTTGAGCGGAAGCGGAATAGTTTTTGGTGGAGCGATAAGAGCCATTCAAAAGCTCTTTTCGTATAGATTTGAGGAGAAAAAAGCTTGTCTCATTACTTTTTGCTTTGGGATGATGCTATTTATTTTCTTCCTCGGTAAGGCCGGCGCATACAGGGTATTTTTACTTAAAGTCATTGAGATAATCGAATTATATGGCTTAGGAAAGAAAGAAAAACGCATCTTTAACCTATCTTTAAGCGGTATCATCTTGCTTTCTTTAAATCCTTATTTTGCCTTAAATACCGGTTTTCTTATTGGCTATGGACTCTCGTATTTCCTGTTATTCGCCGGCTTTTACTTTTCAAGTTTGAAGAAACGGAAAAGAAAATTCATGACTTTTATTCTTATCAATATTTTTCTTTTTCCTCTTTTCAACATTAAAGGAGATTTGATATTGTTTGCTCCACTATTCAGCTTTGCTCTTTTGCCATTCGTCTATTCATTCTCTTTTTTTGCGCTTATTTCTTTTGTTTCTGTACCATTTGTTAGCTTGTTAAAAGGTTTTTCTTCATTTTTGACAGATTATTTAGCAATAATTGACAAAATATCGTTAAAAATCCCTTTAGGAGCCTTTTCAACATTCTCAATTTATATTTATTATTTTTGTCTGTTTTTGATTGTCTTTATGCATGATGTTGGACTAACTAATTTCGCGAATTATCTATCTTTGGTCCAGATTATTTCTTTGCTTTTGCCTACGTTGCCTTTAGAAAATTCTTTTGTTCAAGAAGTTTGTTTCATTAACGTTGGACAAGGGGATTCAATATTAATCAGAGATAGAAACACAACAGTTTTATTGGATACAGGAGGAATCGCATCCTTTGACATAGCAAAAGAGACTTTGATTCCGTTTTTTCGCAAAAAACACATTTATAAAATAGATTGTCTTATCGCATCACACCAAGATTTTGACCATATTGGTGGAAGGGATAGTTTAATAAAAAATTTCTCCGTCAAAAAATATGTTGAAGATAGGAAGGAATTCCCGCTTAAAATAGGAAATTTAAATTTTGTGAATTATAACGTTTATGATGGATCAGATGAAAATGAGAAAAGCCTCGTTTTATCTTTGAATTTTATGGGAAAGGCGTTCTTATTTACTGGTGATGCAGATATAGAGGTCGAAAAAAAGATCATCAAAGACAATCCGACATTAACTGCAGATTTGCTAAAAATTGGCCATCATGGTTCTAAAACTTCCTCCTCTTATGAATTTTTAAAACAAGTTTCACCGGAGATGTGCATAATTTCTGTCGGTCAAAACAATAAATATGGTCACCCTGATGAAGAAGTTATCAACAGACTAAAAAAGCTGAATTTGAAATATAGAAGAACCGATATAGAAGGCACTATAACTTATAGAACGTATTTTAATTCTTCATTAGGTGATTTATGAATGAAAAGATTTTATAATAGAACAGTATGATAAATGTTTTGTTTTCTTCTCAATCAAGAATGCTAAAAGGCCCTCTTCAAAGGATGATAAAGGAAGTTCTCCCTGAGCATGATGATTTAAATTATGTAAAGATTGATATGTCTACTTCGAAATTGTTGGATTTGTCAAATGAATGTCTTTCTTTACCATTAGGATATGAGAAGAAAGCCATCATAGCCGAAAATTTCTATTATCTTTCCAAAACAAAGACGAAAAAGAAACTTTTATCTGGCGATGACGACGAACCTATATTATCTTTTTTCAAAAATCCTGATCCAAATATTGAACTATATTTACTTGTTTATTCTGAATCTCTTGATGAAAAATCATCTTATTACAAAGCTTTGCAAGAAGGCGGATGCAAATTTTCTGGGGTCACCGCCTTTGATCAAAATGATTGGCAAACTTTTATTCCACGTTTCTTCGAAAAAAGAGGTGGCTCAATAACCCAAGAAGCTACAACAGAACTACTTGAACGTATTGGTGGCGATTATTCGCTTTTTATTCAAGAGGGTAATAAACTATTGGCTTACGCAAATGGTGAAAAAGTTACTTTAGAAATGGTAAAAGAACTAGTTTCCGCACCATTAGAGGATGATATTTTCGTTCTTTCTAATGCTCTTACAAAAGGAGATAAGCAATTGGCTTTGCACGTTTTCAAGGATATGCAGGTTAAGGGAAGTTCCGGAGATGCCATTCCGTTGATGAATATGCTTTGCAATCAGTTTATCTTTCTAGATCAAGTTAGATATCTCTATAAACGGGGATTTGATGTCTTTGACATATCTAAGAAGCTTAATTGTTCAACCGGAAGAGTTAAAGCATCCTTATATAATGTAAAAAAGATGTCTTTGACCTGCCTTCGTAGAGCTTTAAATCAATTATATTTCTATGAATCAAGTGTTTTTCAAGGAAAAATGACCGATAAATTGGCATTTGAATTATTCTTGGCTAATTTTGAATTATGAAAATTGTCGTTGTTTCTGATACACACGGAAATTTTGAAGAACTAAGAAGAGTTGCCATGATTGAAAATGGCGCGGATTTATATCTTCATGCTGGCGATGTAGGTCATTTTTTGCCGCAAGATATATCACCTTTCGCTCCAGTAAAGGGGAATTGTGATTTTCATTCTTCGATGTTGCCATTTGAAAGAAGAATTAATACTCCCTATGGCTTGTTATTGATTAAGCATCATCCAATTCTTTATAAAGATGAGATCGAAGACTTATATAAAGAAGGCGTTCGTATTTTTATTCACGGACATACGCACATAAAGGAATCGATCAAATACAAAGATATGTATATTTTATGTCCTGGATCATTATGTTTTCCAAGAGATGATTATGCAAGCTATCTTTTACTAGATATAAGCAAAGAAGAAGTTGCAGTAACTTTCAAAAAGATATAAGAAAAAGCCTCGATGTTATCGAGGCTTATATTTGTTATCTTCAGCTTATAAAGAAGCGATTTCGCCTTGAAGATGGGCTTTTTTACGATTTGCGGAATTTGTGGAGATGATTCCATCTTGAGCAAGTTTGTCAAGAAGGGAGATGGCTTTGTTAACTTCGACTGTTGCAAGTTCTTTATTTTTTGCAGCAATTGCAGCTTCAGCCTTTTTGATTTGTCCGCGAGTTTCGCTCTTGCGGGCAGAGTGATGGGCGTTATTTCTTTCGCCGATTTCAATGCGTTTGATTTGTGATTTGATGTTTGCCATATATCTTTTTAATCCTTTTTTAACTTATGCGTCCTCGATTTTACCTTTAATATAAAATTAAAACAACTATTTTTCGTTATTTTTGTCACTTTCTTTCGCTAATTTTTCCATATCGAGAATCTCTTTGGTGAAATCAGCGACTGTTAGAAGCGTTCCATATTTAGAAGTTGGTATAGAAATCTTGAATATTGAGTTGAGTTCTTGAACCATTGTCACATAGCTCATTGAGTCTCCGCCAAGATCTACCCCCCACGATGATTCGTCGTCAATTTTATATTCCGGCAAGTATAGTATTTTAGAAAATACTTTTCTGATTTTTTTAGAAACTCTTTCAACATCTTTTGGATCAAAAGAGGATAAAGAAGCGGATTTCTTGATTGCATTTTTCCCATCGAATGATATGAAATTTTGAGGATTCTTTTCCAATTCGTTTTTGAGAGCGAATCTTTTGACTTTCATATTATTTGCGACTGGAAGATTCTTTTTATAAATGTAAGCGCATGAAATTTTCTTTTCATTAGAAAGTGTAGCGTTTATCGAATCGATGTTCTTCTTGATTTCGGGGATTTCTTCATTTTTTACGTTGTTTTCTAAGACCACGACGAGAATTACTTTCTCGATGTTGTCTGACTTCATTCCAAAAACAACTAAATTGTTAATGTGTTTGATTTCTCTGAAATAACTTTCTATTTCATCAGGATAAACGTTTTCTCCGTTTGAACTTATGATTGTATCTTTTAAACGCCCTTTTATGTAATAGAAGCCGGCATTATCAACATAAGCGATATCGCCAGTATGGAAATAACCATCGTCTAATTTTGTTGGCATGCGTTCACCATTAATTATCTCTTCTTTATGAATTGTTTCAGACTTAACACAAAGTTCACCCTCATTTGGGTGGAGACTATCGGTTGGAATGATTTTATATTCAATGCCTGCGAATGGCTGGCCAATAGAGCCAAGAAGACGATGATTTACTTTTTTGGATTGTTCGACGCTGGTGACACCTATTTCAGTCATTCCATAGCCATTATTTAAAGGATATTTCAAACCATTGATCATTGCTGAAGTTTGTGGGAGAAGATAGCCGCCGCCGGAAATGCAGAATTCAATTTGGGTTCCCAGTGTTTTCTTTTGCATTAAACGAGTGAAAAGTGAGTTTGCGGCAAATCCTGCCTCTTCATGAGAAATCTTATTGTTATTGAAATCAAGCATCTTTTTAACAAGATCTTGTTTGGATTGGCTTTGCTGAGAGGCGCTGCGTTGGAGGTTCTGTGAGACTCCGTCCCAAAACATCGGAACCGAGAAAACGTGAGTGCATTTTCCTTTTTTAACGGCTTTTAATAAATCGCTAGAGGCCATGCTATTTGGATAAACGAGCGTTTTTCCATAGAAGGAAAACCAAAGGAAAACAGCAACAAAACCAAAAATATGATGAAATGGTATCATGGCTAAAATATTAATTTTACCTGGGTGCATTAAACAATTTCCTCTTTGAGGGATGTTTGCTGCCGCCGCGATTTGGTAACAAAGATTCTTTCCATTCATCACCATTATCTTGATGTTTCCGGTAGTTCCCGAAGAACAAAATAAGACTTCATTTGCCCAAGAAGGAGTAAACAAGCGATTTTCCTCGGAATTTCTTACATTATTTAAACGAAAGGATGGCACTGAATAAGGATCTTCTTCGTTAACAATAATTGCAGTTGATTTCGAATCTTTTAAAAGGTTTTCCGTGTTATCATGAGGTAAGTTTGCAGCTATGAGCAATACTGGGTGGCCAGTCATCACTATCGCCCAGAACATCAAAGGCCAGGTTGGGGAATTCTTAAGTTTTAAAGCAACAGTAGAACCGGCTGGAACGCACGAAAGCAATGTTGAAAGTCGTTTCGCTAAAAACCATACGTTGTCTTTATATTTAGCGTAAGTGTAGGTTCTCTTTTTATCATCCTCATCGAAATAAATGCAACATTTCTTGCTAGCGTTAACTGTTGTGAAATATTCAAATATATCTTTAAGTGAGAGAGAAGTAGTCATTAGATTTTTATATTGATCTATGAATTTCTGACAATCTTTTTGGCTAAAGTTACTCATGTTTTACCTCGCAAATGTTATTGTAACATTCAATAAAAGGATTAATCGATAAAAATAGTTTATAATGAGTATGAAAAGCAGTTATTTTAAGGAGGTTTTTATGAATTATAAAAGTTCAAAAGATGTGCGAGTTCTCTTTCTAGGAACTCCTGAAATAGCCGTAAAACCTTTACTTGGCTTAATAGAAAATGGTTTTAACGTTGTCGGAGTTGTTTGCCAAGAGGATAAAATAACTGGCAGAGGACAAGGACAAATAGAAATGCCTCCTGTTAAAAAATTAGCTCTTAAGGCAAATTTACCGGTTTTCCAACCACACAGAATCAAAAAAGATTTCGAATTTGCAAAGCAATTAAACTTCGATGTAATAGTTTGTATGGCTTATGGGCAAATAGTTCCTATGGATTTTGTTGCCTTAGCCCCTAAAGGAGCGATCAATCTTCATGGATCATTACTCCCAAAACTAAGAGGAGCAGCACCAATACAACGATCAATTATGAATGGCGATCAAAAAACCGGAATAACATTGATGGAAATGGCCGAAAAAATGGATTCCGGAAAAATGTACGATAAACGTGAACTTCCGATTGCAGAAGATGATACTTGCACATCTTTAACGACAAAATTAGGCAATTTAGCAAAAACAATGATCATCGAAGATTTGCTTCCATACCTTAATGATGGATTAGAAGGAATTGAACAAAAAGAGGAGGAAGCGACTTTCGCTAACAAAATCTTGCCTGAAGACGAGCACTTACCTTTGAATATGAATACCATCGAAACAAATAGATATATCCGCGCTTTAGCCGATAAGCCAGGCGCATACGTAATATTCAGAGAAAAGAAGTTAAAAATATTTTCATCCAAGCCGGTTACAAGTCCAGCATTAGAAAATGGTTTCATCAAATGCGTTAAAGGCAAAATGTTTTTAGGGACGAAAGACGGAACTCTTTTAATTGGAGAAGTTCAATATGAAGGCAAAAAACGCATGGATGCCGGTGCTTTCGCTAACGGAGCTAGAATCCCTCAAGACGGGGAAAGAATAAGCTAAATGTCAGTTGCAAAGAAAGAAAAATTAACTTTATCCGTTCACCAATTGGTTGATTTCCTTTTGCGCCAAGGAGATATCGATAATCGTATTTATAATCAAGAAACAATGCAACTTGGCTCTAAAATTCATTCATCGTTTCAAAAAAGTCAAGGAAAGACCTATCTTTCGGAAGTTTCCTTGAAAGACGAAATCGAAACAGAAGATTACATTGTTTCACTTGAAGGCAGAGCTGATGGAATAATTGTTGGAGGAAGTAACCCAATAATTGATGAGATCAAATCTACAGTTGCGCCTTTAGAAGAGTTCTATGAATCTCAAAAGGAATGGCATTTTGGTCAAGCCAAATGCTATGCCTATATGTATATCAAACGTGAAGGATTGCCTCGTTGTAATATCCGTTTGACCTACATTTCCCAACAAGATTTTGATTGTAGGATCATCAAAGAAAAATGCTTTACATACGATGAACTAGAATCGTACGTTCTCTCTTTAATCAATGATTATATTGATTTTTTCAAACGTGAAAAATCGCACATTATCGAAAGAAACATATCTGCCGAAAAACTGCCTTTTCCTTATGACAAGTTTAGAAACGGCCAAAGAGAAGTGGCTAAATACGTTTATTATGTGGCTAAAAATGGCGGTATATTCTTTTTTGAGGCACCAACCGGAATAGGAAAAACAATTTCGTCCTTATACCCTGCAATAAAAAGTTTTTCAAAAACTTCGAATTCTAAAATCTTTTACTTAACCGCAAAAACATCTGGACGTACTTCTTGCTATGATGCGTTAACAGTTTGTTATAAAAAAGGTCTTATTGCTAGAGATTCATTGCTTGTGGCCAAGGAAAAAATATGTTTTTCGCCCGGAAAATCATGCAATCCGGATGAATGTCCTTTCACAAAAGACTATTACGGGAAACTCCGTGAAATTGTTCAAGCTGAATCAAAGAAAAACAATCGTTATAATCAAGAAACGATTACGAAAATCGCTTCGGAATACGAGGTCTGTCCATTTGAACTCCAACTTGATTTATCTCTTTTAAGCGATGTTATTATTTGCGATTATAACTACTTTTTTGATCCTTTCGTTAAATTAGAAAGATATTTCTCCGATGAAGTCGACTCTAGCAAATATCTCATATTGATCGATGAGGCGCACAATCTCAACACGAGAGTTCGAGATATGTATAGCGAGACGCTTTCGCTAGAAGAATTCAAGAAGGCACGTCAAGATTTAGTTGGCTCCCCATTTAGTAAATTGAAAAAAGCATTGTCTAAGATAATCAAGACTTTTGCTTCCTTGCAAAACGAAGAAGATTTTACCGTTTATGAAAAAATAGATGAGAATCTTTTCAAAGTCTTAAGCAAATTCAATGAAGTAAATAAAAGTAAGGAAAAAGAGGATGAAAAGATGCCATTTCCTAATAGTCTTATCGATATATCTAGGAAAACATTCCGTTTTTTAAAACTAATCGGTGACTATTCAAGGAATGCATGCCTATATTCCTTCTCTGATAAAGGTGATTTCAAGCTTCAATTCCAATGTTTAGACCCATCATCATATGTCTTAGAGGATTTTTCAAAAGTAAAAGGAGCGATATGCTTTTCAGCAACTCTTTCACCAATTGAATATTACATGGAGTCTTTGCTTAGCGATCATTCGTATCCATTCTTACTTTTGCCTTCGCCATTCCCAAAAGAAAATTTCCATTTAATGGTGGCCCCTAACGTTTCAATAAAGTACAAAAACAGAGAAAAAAGTTATGGTCAAGTTGCAGCATATCTCCAAGCGTTTGTCGGAGCAAAAATAGGAAATTATTTCATATACTTTCCTTCATATGAGTATCTCAATAGAATTCAAGACTTACTATCGTTTGAAAATGCCGATGTTTATGCACAAACTAGAGACATGAGTGATGAAGAAAGAGAAGATTTCTTGAAACATTTCCAAAAAGATCCCAAGAAAACAACCGTTGGATTGTTGATAATAGGCGGATCTTTCTCTGAAGGAATCGATCTTCCTGATGATAGGCTTATAGGAGTTGCAGTAGTTGGAGTAGGCCTAGCGCAAATATCAAAAGATATAGATTTAATCAAAGATTATTATGACGAAAAGAACGGCGAAGGATTTAAATATGCCTACGTTAATCCAGGAATGAACAAAATCATGCAGGCTGTTGGGCGTTTGATTCGTTCCGAAAACGACGTCGGAAGTGCCCTTTTAATCGATGAACGTTACACAAGCCCTGAATACAAACCCCTTTTCTCGAAATCGTGGAGTGAGTACGAAATAGTTACTTCTAAAGAAGATATTGCTAATTCTTTATCTTCGTTCTATCGAAAAAAAGGAAAATAACCTATAATTTGTAATTGCTTATGCCATTTGATAAATCACACATTAGAAACTTCTCAGTAATTGCCCATATTGATCACGGAAAATCAACGCTTTGCGATAGAATCCTCGAAGAAACAGGAGCTGTCGATAAACGCAATTTATCCGAGCAAATGCTTGATAGCATGCCTCTTGAACAAGAAAGAGGAATCACGATTAAATTAAATGCAGTAACCGTTACTTATAAAGCAAAGAACGGCGAAGATTACATTTTCAATTTGATCGATACCCCAGGACATGTTGATTTCACATATGAAGTTTCGCGTTCCTTAGCAGCTTGTGAAGGTGCCTTGCTTTTAGTCGATGCAACGCAAGGAGTTCAAGCCCAAACATTGGCTAACGCCTATCTAGCAATCGATAATGATTTGATGATTTTACCAGTCATTAACAAGATCGACTTACCAAGTTCAGATGTTGCTAATGCCGAAAAAGAAATCGAAGAAAAACTAGGACTATCCACAAGCGATATTTCCTTAGTTTCGGCCAAAACTGGGCAAGGAGTGCCGGAAATGCTTGAAAGAGTGGTCGAATTAGTCCCTGCTCCAGAAGGAAATTTAAACTCTCCTTTGAAAGCCTTGATTTTCGATTCTTATTATGATTCATATCGTGGAGTTGTCGTATTGCTAAGAGTTAAAGAAGGAAAAGTTCGCCTCGGCGATGAGATACTTTTGATGCAATCAAAGAAAAAATACACGGTAACTGAGTTAGGAATCAGAACGCCAAAAGACTTGCCAGTCAATGAACTTGATGCAGGAGAAGTTGGCTATTTATGCGCAACAATCAAGGATATAAAAGATGTTTTTCCTGGTGAAACGGTTACTTTAGCAAATAATCCTGCCTCAACCCCTCTCCCGGGATATAGAAAAATAAATCCTATGGTTTATTGTGGCCTTTATCCTGTCGATTCGCAAAAATATAACGATTTAAAAGAAGCTTTAGCAAAACTCTCACTAAATGATTCATCCCTAATCTATGAACCTGAGTCTTCTGAGGCGCTTGGCTTTGGCTTCCGCGTAGGTTTCTTAGGCCTTTTGCATATGGATGTCATCCAAGAAAGACTTGAAAGAGAATACAATTTGAACCTTATTTTAACTGCTCCATCGGTTAAATATCGAATCAATCTATCGGATGGAACATCTAAAATGATTGATAACCCATCGGAAATGCCTGATGCTTCAAAAATAAAATCAATAGAAGAGCCTTTTGTTAATGCCGAAATAATGACTCCAAAAGAATATGTCGGTCCAATAATGCAACTATGCCAAGAAAGAAGAGGAATCTACCAAGATCTTGTCTTCTTCGATGATACACGTCAGGTAGTTAAATATTCCTTGCCTTTAAGCGAAATAATTTTCAATTTCTTCGATAAATTAAAATCTATCTCCAAGGGGTATGCTTCGTTAGATTATCAAATCGAAGGCTATCACGTAAGCGAGCTTTCGAAGATGGACATTCTCTTAAATGGCGATAAAATCGATGCTCTTTCTTGCATAGTCTATCGCCCATTCGCCTATGATAGAGGAATTAAAATTGTATCTAGACTAAAAGAAATCATTCCAAAACAACAATTTGAAGTTCCTGTTCAGGCGGCAATTGGCGGAAAAATAATAGCTAGAAGCACCATAAAATCCGTAAGAAAAGATGTCTTGGCAAAGTGCTATGGCGGCGATATCTCTCGTAAAAAGAAACTCCTCGAAAAGCAAAAAGAAGGAAAGAAGCGCATGAAGCAAATTGGATCAGTAGAAGTTCCACAAGAAGCGTTTATGGCCGTTCTTTCGCTTGATGATGACGATAAAAACTGATTTTTCGTCAATGTTTCTTTACAAATATTAGTAGTTTTCTAGTTGCTTTGAATTTTAGTAATTCTTATAATGTTTTATATATGAAAGCAACGGATAAAGCCCTAAAATTCACAGATGAGGTCTTCGCAACGCAAAAAGATGTCGCAAATGCTTTGCGTATTTTTAACGTTGATATTTTTTGGACTGAAATATTGAACTACCGAATTCAATATCAAGAAACTCTTCCATTTGGAAAAATCAAAGGTAAAAAATTTTATTTGACTTTAACTGAAGGCGTTTTAGCAAAGATTCATTTTTTTGAAAATTCCGTAGTTGAATTTTTGAAATTCACTAGAAACATTCGAATTTCTTATCCAAAAGAAGCAAGAGAAATCCTGCTTTCTCCTCTTTTGAAGAAAGCTGCAACATTAGAAAAGTCGACTATCAGCGAACTTTCTATATCAATGTTGCTAAAATCTCTTTACCAGGAAAATGTCGCTAACCACACGCCAGTAATCAATTATTTGAATTCTATTGATGCTTATTTGGATCAAACTCCTGACGTTCCAAGCGAAGATTTCTTAGGAAACGCTCTTCAAAAAGTAGTCGGCGAGGAATTGATGGAATTCTATCGTCAAAAAGATTTCGATTCCCGCGTGAAAATGCTTCAATATAGAGCTGATCCTGACTATCCCTACGCTCCATTCGATTTAATTGGTCCAACCGTAGAAAAACTAATGGACTATTTAGAAGATAAGGAAAATAAATATAAATCGCCTGCTTTTGCTAAGGCGGTAATTGCTACTCTTTATTTAGATTATATCAAGCCTTTTTCACAAAGAAATTCTTTGATATCGGCATTACTTGGAAAAGAAACATTGGCTAATTCAAATAGATTTGCGGACACCTTTATCCTGCCATTTGAAGATTTGCTTAACGATAAGTTCTATTCATCGAGCGCTTACAAAGAATCCAAAGCATCTTGCGATATGACCTACGTTGTATTTGAGGCCATGAGCATCTTTGAAAAATATATGAAGGAAATGCGTTCAAAACTAAATGAGTTACGCTCTTCCGAATACAAACAAGAATTTTCTAAGCTAAGTGAAGAAGAAGATGATCGAGCAAAAACCATCATCGAAAAGCCTAAAAACGAAGAATTTGTCGAACCAACTCAGCTCTCATTCTTAGATGAAGATATCTCTCCTCAAGAAACAAACGAACCAGTTGAAGAAAAAGCGCCAATCGAAGAAAAAATAGAAGAAGCTCCCTCTGAAATCATCAAAGAAGAGCCTTTGATAGAGCCAAAAGCGGATTTCGAAGAGCCTGCTCCAGCAGAACCAACGCCAATCATTAAAAAAGAGCCATCAAAACCGATAATTCCTCAAGTTCAAAGCCTCCATCAAGAAAACGAATCAAATAAAATTGATGATGAAGGACTATCAAAAGCCGAAATAAAAGCATATATTAAATACTTGCTAGAAACAAATATCGAGCTTAATAAGAAGCAAGCCACGTTCCTAGCTAATCACAATACCACCGGAAGATATTACACAATTCAGCAATATAAGAAATTCGCCTCTTGCGTCTATGAAACGGCAAGAACATCTATGGATAAGCTTGCCTCCGAAGGATATTACGAAAAACTTCAATTCAAAAACAAATTTGTCTATACCCCAACTAAGAAAGGAAAATAAACATGAACTATTCAATCTTATTACTTGATGGAGTGCCAGCTTGGCTATTCCCGATTATCATTGTCGTCTTTTTCGGATTAATCGCTGGCGGAGTATTTTTGGTAAGGAAATATGCTAAGCCATTCAAAAACGATGAAAAGCCAAAGACAGACAAAGAAATCGCCGAAGAAGAGGTTTCCCGCTTAACTCAAGAACTTAATGAGCAAGAATACGAAGAAGCCAAAGAGAGAAAGGCGAAAAAAGAAGGAAAACCAACCGAGGAAGAAGCTCTTCAAGAAGAATTAAACAGAATGATCAAGCCTGTTGAAGACGAAAAAACCATCAAAGAGATGGAAGATTTCACCAAGAATAGCGGAAATGAGAAATAATTTACCTAGCTCATTATACGTTCATATTCCATTTTGTGCCCATATTTGCTCATATTGTGATTTTGCAAAAGTCCTATACGATGAAAAATGGGCTTTTTCATATATAGAAGAATTAAAAAGAGAGATTTCTTCTTACAAGATCAACCATAAATTAGACACCATTTATTTCGGCGGAGGAACGCCAACCTGCCTTCCTAACGAACTTCTCGATGAAATATTAGCATTTGTTCAACCTTTGTTGAAAGATGATGGGGAGTTTACAATCGAAGGTAATCCTGAAACAATCACGGAAGATAAAATCAAAATTCTAAAAAACAGAGGAATAAACCGCCTTTCTTTAGGTTTAGAATCAACAAATCAGCATTTTTTGGAACTTATGGGCAGAAAACATTCTTTTGAAGATGCCAAAAATGCCGTGCTTTTAGCAAAAAAGAATGGTATTGACAACATTTCAGTAGATTTAATCTACGCTTTACCGGGAGAAACTCTAAAAGATTTAGAAAAAGATATTGAAGCCCTCATCTCTTTGGGCGTTCCTCATCTTTCTTCTTATTCATTAACGGTTTCTTCCGGAACTCTTTTCTATAATAAAGGATATAAGGAAATGGACGATGAAGAATCTGCTTCGATGTATAACTTGATTCTAGAAAAGCTAGAAGAAGCAGGTTACGAAAGATATGAAGTAAGCAATTTTGCTAAAAACGGAAGATATTCCAGGCACAATCTCACTTACTGGCATGATGAAGAATATTATGGGGCGGGGCTTGGCGCATCAGGATACGTTAACAATATTAGATATACCAACACTAAATCGTTAAAAACATATCTTTCTGGTGAATATATAGCAGAAAAAGAGGAACTAACCGTAGAATCATCCATAGAAGATTTTTTCTTGACGAATCTTCGATTAGCCAAAGGCTTTAGCAAATCAAACTTCAAAGAAAGATTTGGCTTTTCTTTTGAGAATAGGTACGGAAAACAACTAGAAAAATTGAAAAAAGACAATCTTTTGATAGAAACAGAAAACTCAATTTATCCGACAAATAAGGGAATTTTATTACTTGATCGAATCCTTTTAGAACTTTTTTAAAAAATTTAGCACTAAATTGTTGACAGTGCTAAAACTCTTTCTATAATTAGTGTAGCACCATGAAGGAAAGAGTGCTAAAAGGAGGCGTCTATGACAAGAAGAGATGAAATTCTAAAACTCATTGTCGAATATTTCATCAAAACGGCTCAGCCTGTTGGATCGAAAACTTTGCAAGAAGCTTACAACCTTGAAGTTTCAACGGCCACCATCCGTAACGAAATGAATTCTCTTGAAGTAGATGGCTACCTTGAAAAACCCCACACATCAGCGGGCCGTGTTCCATCAGAAAAAGGATATCAGTATTACGTTGATAACCTTAGAACCGGAAGCGTTGATGACAGAGCTAAAAACGCTCTTCAAATGGTGTTATCCGAAAGAAGTAAGTCGGTTGAGGAAATCATAAAAGAAAGTTGTGAAATTCTCTCTCAAATGACCAATTTGACATCAGTCATTGTCGGAAACGCTCTTGAAGAAGAACATCTTGTCTCAATTCAATTGACCCCAATCGCCACGAATACTGCAACAGCGATATTCCTCACAGATAAAGGTCATGTCGAATCTAAGAACTTCGTCTTTGAAGAGAATATCGATCCAAATGACGTAGCTAAAACATTGAAATTGCTTAACGATCGTCTATCTGGAACATCGATTTCTGAAGTTATTCCAAAAATGGAAGCGATGAAACCAGCCTTAACGGATTATGTCGTCGGTCAAGAACTTATTTATCAAGCAATATTCGGAATCTTCTCTTCCTTTGCGACATCTAGAATGGAATTCTACGGAAAAGAGAAGCTGCTTAATCAGCCTGAATTCGCGAATGATGCCAAAAAAATTCGTGAATTGCTCAAATTCATAGATGATCCTTCCGGAATAAATAGGGTAATCGAAAGAGGAGAGACCAAAAACGGTATAACAATCACGATAGGATCTGGTAATTCTGATAAATTAACAGACCAATTAGCGCTTGTCTCGGCTGAGATTGATGTCCCAGGCGAAAAAGGCGCCAAATTGTCCTTAGTCGGTCCATCAAGGATGAATTACGACAAGGTTGTTACAACACTTGAATATTTCGCCCAACAACTTGAAGAATATTTCGGAGCTTACGATAGAAAGGATGATGAAGAATGCAAGAAAGAAACGAAAACGAAAAAGACAACCTCACCGAAAAAGAAGAAGGTGAGCAAAAAATGAAGCACGAAAAGAAGCCTTCCATCGAAGAATTAGAAGAAAAAATCAAAAAAACAGAAGCTGAAGCCTTTGATTGGAAAAATAAATATTACACCCAACTCGCCGATGTTCAAAACCTCCGCAAAAGTCTAGAAGAGGATCATCGAAACGCCCTTAGATATCGTTCTCAAGGGTTCTTAGAGAATCTTCTCCCGGCACTTGATGGATTCTACTTAGCCTTAAACGCTCAAGCAAATTCACCAGAGGCAAAAAACTATCAGCAAGGATTCACCTACATCTATAATCAAATACAAAATTGTTTAGAAGCAGAGGGAGTAAGCGAAATTCTTCCTAAAGCAGGTGATGAATTCGATGCTTCAAAGATGAATGCAGTCGATGTTGTCGATGGCGACGAAAGCAACGACAACAAAGTTGCCTTTGTCTTCTCAAAAGGTTATAAACTTCACGAAAAGCTTATTCGACCAGCGAACGTGAAAGTGTATAAAAAGAAAGTCGAAACGAAAGAAAATAGCGATTCAGCCGAATCAAACAAAGCTCAAGAAGCTTAAGGAGATAAAAATTATGGCAAAAGAATTAATCGTTGGAATTGACTTAGGGACAACCAATTCCGTTATTAGCTACTTACAAGCTGATGGCAAAGTCAAAGTTATACCAAACCCAGAAGGAACAAATACGACTCCATCCGTAGTCGCTTTCAAAGCAAGTGGAGAAGAAATAGTCGGTAATGCCGCAAAAAGGCAAATGATCACCAATCCTGATACAGTTCGTTCAGCGAAACGTAAGATTGGCCAAGACTATAAATTCAATATTGGCTGCTTAAATAAGCAATTCACCCCACAAGAAATTTCAGCTAAAGTTCTTGCTTATATGAAATCCTATGCTGAAAAGAACATTGGCCAAGAAGTCAAAAAGGCCGTTATTACGGTTCCTGCATACTTCAATGATGCTCAAAGACAAGCTACAAAAGATGCTGGTACAATCGCCGGACTTGATGTCGTTCGTATCATCAATGAGCCAACTGCCTCTTGCTTAGCCTTCGGTATCGATTCTGATAAGAGTGGCACCGTCTTAGTCTTCGACCTTGGTGGCGGAACGCTTGATGTATCCATCCTTGAAATCGGTGATGGAACCTTCCAAGTTCTTTCAACAAATGGTGATGTTGAACTTGGCGGTGATGACTGGGATAAAGCCATCGCAGATTGGATTCATGCTCAAATTCAAATTGAAACAGGCGTCGATTTAACCGATAAGATGGCTCAACAACGTTTCCTTGATGCAGCCGAAAAAGCAAAAATCGAGCTCTCAAGCAGCTTAGAAACAACAATTTCTCTTCCATTCATTGGAATGGGCTCAACCGGACCTATCTCTTATGAAGGAAAACTAACAAGAGCTAAATTCCAAGACTTAACAAAAGGTTTACTTGAACGTTGCAAGAAACCAATGGAAAAAGCCCTCTCTGATGCAGGATTAACATATAACGATATCACTGATGTCCTTATGATCGGTGGTTCAACTCGTATGCCAGCAGTTCAAGAAATGGTCGCAAAAGTCACTGGCAAAAAGATCAATATGTCCATCAACCCTGATGAAGCGGTCTCTATTGGTGCCGCTATCCAAGGTGGTATCATCGCTGGTGATGTCAAAGACGTTGTCTTACTCGATGTTACTCCATTAACATTAGGCATTGAAACTCTTGGTGGAATTATGACTCCGCTCATTCCAAGAAACACCACAATTCCTACCACAAAGAGCCAAGTCTTCTCAACAGCCCAAGATAACCAACCATCAGTAGACATCATGGTCTATCAAGGCGAAAGACAAATGGCCCACGATAACAAATTACTCGGACATTTCGCTCTTGATGGCATTAAACCTGCACGTCGTGGTCAACCAAGAATTGAAGTAACATTCTCGATCGATGTCAACGGCATCGTTAAAGTCTCAGCAAAAGACCTTGATACTCAAAAAGCTCAAGATATCACAATCTCCGGCTCAAACGGCTTATCTAAGGAAGATATTGATCGTATGGTCAAAGAAGCTGAAGAAAACAAAGCTGCCGATGAAAAGAGAAAAGGCGATATCGAAGTTAAGAACAAAGCCCAAACCTACGTTGATCAAATCAATCAAACATTAGTCGAGAAAGGTTCTCAACTTTCTGAAGAGCAAAAGAATGAATTAATCAAGATTCGTGATGATGCTCAAGCCGCAATTCAAAATGATAACATCGATAAACTAAGGGAAATCGTTGGAAAACTTGAAGATGCAGCCAATGCCGCAAGCGCTTATCAACAACAAGCCTCTCAAAACAACACTTCAACTGGCGGAACAAGCGGATCTGATTCAAACGATCAAGATGTCGTTGATGCAGATTTCACTGATAAAAAGGCTTAATTCTATACAAATTTAGTGTAGAGGCGTCCAAAAGGCGCCTCTATATTCTCATTTAGAAAGGAGAAAAGGAAATGGCTGAAGAAAAAAGAGATTATTATGAAGTCTTGGGCGTAAGCAAAAACGCAAGCAAGGAAGAAATAAAATCGGCTTATCGTAAATTAGCGAAAAAATACCACCCAGACATCAACCATGATGCTGATGCTCCAAAAAGATTTGAGGAAGTTCAAGAAGCCTATGACGTTCTTTGCGACGACCAAAAACGTGCTGCTTATGACCAATATGGCTTTGCGGCCTTTGGACAAGGCGGTTCAACTGGCGGTAGCGGAAACCCATTTGAAGGTGCCGGATTCTCGTCCGAAGGCTTCGGCGATCTAAATGATTTGTTTAATTCTTTCTTTGGTGGGGGAACAAGAAGAAGACAAGCTCAAAGTGGCCCACAAAAGGGCAATGATACACTTTTTAACGTCAAGATTAACTTCATGGACGCAATTAAAGGTACAAAAATTAGCATTCCTCTCACATATGACGAGCAATGCGAATCTTGCCATGGCACCGGAGCTAAGAGTGAGTCCGATATTTGTCAATGTTCAGCATGCCACGGAACTGGTTATATCTCAAAGACCGTTCAAACGATCTTTGGCGTATCGCAAAGTTCACAAGTTTGCCCGAATTGCCACGGAACGGGAAAAACCATTCGTAATAAATGTTCAGCTTGCAATGGCGAGGGTTACCATAGAGTTCGCAAGAACATCGAAGTAAATATTCCTGCTGGTATTAACGAAGGCCAGCAAATTCGTGTTAAAAATAAAGGCGAAAGAGGTGTTGCTGGCGGGCCAAACGGAGATTTATACGTAAATATAAAGATTGCGGCTGACGATAGGTTCACACGTGATGGAAATGATATCCACACCAACCTCGATTTAGGCTTCACTGATGCAGCTTTAGGAACAAATGTCGATGTTGAAACGGTCTACGGAACGATAAATGTCGAAATTCCTAGTGGAACTCAACCAGAAACAATCCTCAAAGTCAAAGGAAAAGGCGTAAAAGACTTAAGAACCGGAAAACCTGGAGATCATTACCTCCATGTTAAAATACATACTCCAACAGACTTAAGCAAAACTCAAAAAGACCTCTTGCAACAATTCCAAAACGAAGAGAAAAATAAGAAAAAATCTTGGTGGAAGAAGCGCTAAGGAAATTAATCACCAGAAATGGTGATTTTTTCTTTAAAAAAAGTCAATTTGAAGGTAGTATTTAAGGGGGTATATTTTTTATGCCAATCTGCAAAAACTGTCATAGAACGATACAAAAATTTGATAAAGATATATGTCCTTATTGTGGGACTGAGAATCCAATTGAAGATAATTATGTAACAAAAGATGTAACTGGATTCATTAAAAGTACTCATTCAAACGAAGAATTATATAAATCAAAATCTAGGAAAACTACTGGTCTTTTATGCTTTTTCCTTGGTTATTTAGGATGTCACAATTTCTATCTAGGTTATACGAAAAAAGGAATAATTGAACTATTATGTAGCTTAGTCTTAGTTGGTGGAGCAGGAAGCGCTTTGTTTTTCTTGGTTGAGCCTTTCAAAAATGCCTTAGCTTTTTTGATTCCATTCGCCGTTGTTTTCCTATTTTACGCCATTGCTTCGATACACTATTTCAAAGATGATTCCTTGACTGATGTCAACGGAGAACTTTTAAAATAAAATGGAACGCTTTTTCGCTCAAGTAAAAGATGGAAGGGTTTTTCTTTCTAAAGAAGACACTCATCATTTGCTAAACGTGATGCGTGCTAAAACAGGGCAAAATATCGAAATAGTCGACGAAGGAGAACTTTATTTAGCTAAAATAAGCCAAATAAATCCTTTTGAAATCAGCATAATCGATAAAATTAATAGACCAACAGAGTTAAATTCTAATTTGATACTTGCTTTTGCCTTGCTTAAAGGCGGTCATGATGAATTGGTCTTAATGAAAGGAACGGAATTAGGAGTTTCTAAATTTTTACCATTCATTTCAGAAAGAACGATAATCCGACTTGATAAGAAAGAAAGAGAGAAAAGATTAGAAAGATTCAATAAAATCGTCTCTGGAGCAGCCAGTCAATCTAAACGATTAATTGCTCCTGAGGTTTTGCCTATTAGCGATTACAAAGAAGCTTTATCATTTAGCGCGGACAAAAAATATTTAGCGTATGAAAACGTTTCTGATGGATCATTCAACTTACCGAAAGAGTTCTCTTCAATAGAAAAGGGCATGAACGTCCTTTGCCTTGTCGGTCCAGAAGGCGGATTTTCGCCAAAAGAAGCGCAAGAAGCTAGTGAAAAAGGTTTCACCTATCTTTCTTTAGGAAGAAGGATTTTACGTGCTGAAACTGCTTCGATCTATTTAGCTAGCGTTTTTTCAATGCTTGAGGAAGAAAAATGAGTTTATTCGAAATACTTGCAAAAAATCAAGCTTCCACGCCATTTTCGCGTTCTCAAGAACAAATCTATTACAATGAAAATTCCTATAGGCTTAATGGCTTAGAGAGTTTCCAATACCTTGCTAACCCAGTTGATTCTTTTGAGATTGTTAGGGCTAATATCATTCTTCGCTCATTAGAAAACAAAGAAATCATCGAGAAAAGTTTCAAGCAATTCGTAAAAAAAGACAATTACAACAAAGATGAATTAGAGAAGTATATGGAGAATTGTTTGCTTTCCTTACCTTATCTAAATTTCAAGGATAAGAAAATCTACGTTCCTGTCTTCCCTTTCGCCATTTCATCAATATATTCAGATAATTTCTTGCGTTTAGGCGAAATGCCATATAAGAAGATTTTTAAATTATATGAATCAATATTAATTGATCCTTTTGACTATTATGGCTATAACATCTTCGTTTCTTATTTCACGAATTTAGTTTTAATCAGCAAAAAGGATGATTGTGCGGCCTTATATGATTATGATGCAAGAAGCGTTTATATTGTCAATGATGAAGGAAGATTAGATGCGAAAATCTGTCTATTCGATAAATATTTAACTCACCAAACATTAACCCATTTAACACCAAAAATTGAAGCAGTCGTTGATGCATATTTTGCCGATGATCGTGAAAAGTTGATTGATGAATTAGAAAAAAACGAGCTTATTTCCAGAGTTTTAGTCGAAAAAATCCATAGAGACGACTCAAAAAGGCAAAGGAAAAAGTCATGAAAGGGGCATTCTAGATGACATTTTATTTATTTTCCCTTGGCTGCAAGGTCAACTCTTATGAAAACGATTTACTCAGAGAAGAACTAATTAAGGAAGGATATTCCGAAGTAAATATTCCTGATAATGCCGATTTAATAATAATAAATACTTGCTCGGTCACATCCACGGCCGACCAAAAATCAAGACAACATATAAGAAAATTCCGTAGACTTTCTCCAAAAGGAATTCTTGTTGTAATGGGCTGTTATTCTCAAAAAAACTACGATGAAGCCGCTTCGATTGGCGCTGACGTGGTCGTTGGAACATCTCATAGAAGAGAAATGCTTTCCTTAATAAACGAATATAAAGAAAGCAAGAAGCCCATTATTTTGGTCGATAAAGACAATCGTCACGAAAAATACGAAGAGTTTGGTTCTTTTGCTTTGCCTGATAATACTAGGGCTTATCTAAAAATACAGGATGGATGCAATTATTTCTGCTCATATTGCCTTATCCCTTTTGTTCGTGGAAATTCTAGAAGCCGCGAAAGAGAAAATGTTCTTAGGGAAGCGAAAACTCTTGTAGAAAGAGGCTACAAAGAAATCGTCATTACAGGTGTCGAAATAGGCTTTTATGGACTTGATCTTGGGGATGGGGGCTATCGCTTAGGCAATTTGCTACGCGATATATTAGAAGAAAATCCAACGTTATTTAGATTACGCGTCTCAAGCTTGAATCCATCCGAAGTCGATGATGCATTTTTAAGCGTAATTCGCGATTTTCCCTCCTTCGCATCTCATTTGCATCTTTCTTTGCAAAGCGGTTCTGAAAGCGTTTTAAAAAGAATGAAACGCCCTTATACAGCTGAAGAATATTATCAAACGATAACAAAGATTAGAGAAATAAGGCCTGATATTGCCATAACGACTGATATGATTGCTGGTTTTCCTAATGAAAGTGAGGAAGAATTTCTCGAAAGCGTGCAATTTGCAAAAAAATGTGAGCTTTCCGAAATTCATTGCTTCCCATATTCTCCAAGAAAAGGAACATACGCCTATACTTTGAATGATCTTTCGCCGGTTATTAAAAAGAATAGAAATTTAGCCTTAATCGAAGCTTCTAAAGAATTAAGGGAACGATATAGGGCTAAATTTTATGGCAAATCCCTTGATGTTCTTTTTGAAGAATACGATGAAAAAGAAGGTGTTGCTTTAGGGCACACTTCGAATTTCCTTTTAGTTAAAATCAAAACTGACAAAAATATTCATGGTCAAATCCTAAAAGTAATTTATTCAAAAGATGTTGCTGCAGATTAGCAATTGTTCAGTATTCATCGAATGAAATCCTAATAATTTAGACATTGTCTAAAAATAAGTTTGAATAGTTATGGCCTTTACCTATAATATTGCGGCTTTTGAAAAGGAGATGATTAGATTATGGCAGTACCACAAAGAAGAACCTCGAAAACGAGAAAAAGATTAAGAAGAACTCATTTCTATTTAAAATATCCAACATTAGTCGTTTGCCCACATTGCAAAGCGATGATCAAACCTCATAAAGTTTGCCCAGAATGCGGATATTATGATGGAAAAGAAGTTATCAAAGTTGATAACGAATCCAAATAATCGACTTTTCATGAATTAAGCGCCTAGTGCGCTTTTTCTTTAAAAAATGTAGAATATAAGAAAGAAGGAAATTTAATATGGAAATGAATAAATATTTCGATCATACATTATTGGCCGCTAACGCAACAAAAGAGGCAGTTTTAAAACTTTGCTCAGAAGCAAAAGAATATAACTTCATGAGTGTTTGCGTTAATCCTTATTATATAGGGGTGGCAAAAGAAACCTTAAAAGGAAGTGATGTAAAAGTATGCACAGTTATTGGCTTTCCATTAGGCCAAATGACGACAAAAGCTAAGGTTTTTGAAGCAGCTGATGCCGTAAAATGCGGTGCCGATGAAGTCGATATGGTAATCAATGTCGCAGCCTTAAAAGATAAAGAATACGGTTATGTGAAAAATGAGATTCATGAAATCAAAGAAGCTTGCAACGGCAAACTCCTCAAAGTAATTCTTGAATGCTGCTACCTCACTAAAGAAGAAATCGCAAAAGCTTCCACATTAGCTAAAGAAGCTGGTGCTGATTTTGTAAAAACATCAACAGGATTTGGAAAAGGCGGAGCTTTGGCTGAAGATGTCAAAATCATGCGAGAAACAGTCGGAAATGAAATGGGCGTTAAAGCAGCGGGTGGAATTCATACTTTAGCCGATTTCAACGCAATGGTTGAAGCTGGTGCAAATAGAATCGGCTGTTCACATTCCATCGAAATTATCAAAGAGAGCAAATAATGAAATCTCTTTTGTATTTTGAAGATGCCGAAGGAATAAAAACTTCAGGCATAGGAAGAGCTAGAAGCCATCAAATGAGGGCTTTAAAAAAGGCTGGCGTAGAATTTACTTGCGATCCTAATGATAAAGGGTATGTTATAGCTCATATAAACACTTTGTGGGCTAAATCTCATAAAGTCCTTAATAAGTGCCATAAAATGGGCATTCCTGTTATAGTTCATGGCCATTCGACATATGAAGATTTTCGTAATTCTTTTAGATGCTGGAAAATGATTGAGCCTACTTTTGATAGACAAATAAAGTATATGTATTCGCGTGCTGATATGATCATCACCCCAACACCATATTCTAAAAATCTTATTGAAGGGTATGGCTTCAATAGAAAAGTAGTTGCCATTTCTAATGGCATCGATCTTGACGAATACAAAGAAAATATCGATGCTCAAAAGGCTTTTAGAGAACAATTTGGGCTAAAAGAAGGTGAAAAGTTCATTATGGGAATTGGCTTTCCATTCGAAAGAAAAGGCCTACATGATTTTATCGAAGTGGCTAGATCTTTCCCTGATATAAAATTTTTCTGGTTTGGTCATTTAGCTAGAATTCTTACCTCGACTAAGATGTTGAAGGTGATGAAAAATAAGCCTAGCAACGTCATTATGCCTGGATACGTTAAAGGAGAACTCATCCATGGGGCTTTGCAAACGGCAACATGTCTTTTCTTTCCGTCTTATGAAGAAACAGAAGGCATAGTTGTACTCGAAGCTTTGGCTTCAAGATGCCCATTGGTTCTTAGAAACATCGGCGTATACAAACCATGGTTAGAAGATGGAATCAACGCTCATTTTTGCAATAATAATGATGATTTCAGGAAAGAAATCTCTCATTTATTAGAAAATGGTGAAAGCAAAGAAATTCTTGATAACGGCTATGAGGTAGCTAAAGGCAGATCTCTCGATATAATAGGCGAAGAACTGAAAAAAGCCTATGAAGAGTGTATTTCTTCTTACAAAAAATAAATTGGTCACTTGACAGAGTAAAGTACAAAAATATTGATGTTTTGGTGCGACCGAGCTT
>CAVIBR010000014.1:0-53480 GCA_963641445.1 Bacteroides uniformis | reverse complement strand
GCTCAAATATCCGTTTTAGGAGAAAACGCTTATTACTACGATTCTGAAAATAATACGATAGTAAAAAATGATCTTATTGCAGAGAATCAATTAACATATACTGCAGCATTCTTCAAATCAGAATCCCTCTGGAAATACTACAGCGGTAGCCGTTTCAAAATATACGGTACCCTTGTTTTCCAAGGAGGTAATTCCAGTGTAAGAGATTATCTCCTAGCAGGACAAATGGATTTCAATCGTGTCGCATATTCATCCGATGGAACAACACGTAATCTTGAATATATAGATTATTCAGAAAATGAAAACCCATTCGCCAAACTAATGGAAAGGTATTCTGATGTAAAAATACTCACATATGGCTATGACTATATGCTTGGTGGGCCGAATAGAGATGCAGTCATCAAAGGATATTCTCGTCCACTAGTCTCATATGGAAAAGGCTACTACACAAATGGCTCTGCTACAGATGCAAAAGTAGGTGACTACAGTTTCAAAACAGGAATCTTCAAAGTAAGCGATACCGAAATGTATTATTTCAACATAGGCGAAACCTTTACTTTAGCAGATAATTCGCCATGTGAAATAAAACCATGCACCTATGATGAAACTAGCCACACATTCACCGACACTTCAACAAATACCCAATACGTTTACTTTGCTGGATCATACTATCCTTACACAAATACTGATGGAACAATAACCCTAAATGTAACTAGGTCAAATTCATCAACAACCTCGGTTACGGTTGCTTTTAACTCGACATTAGAGCGTTGGCTAAGGAAATAAGCATGTTACCGATTATATGGAACATACCATCCTTGATATTCTTTTGGACAATTGGGATCGTTTTTAGTATCGCGTATTATGTATTGCTATCTAAGAAATATCTGCAAAAATGGTATATCTCTTTTTTGTTTGGGTTTGTAATGATTATCCTTGAAACATTCGCTGCCAAGATTATGTTTCTTATAGAAAATCCATCATCTATTAAGGATGGCATTTCTTGGAAGGGCGGATACTCTCTTTTTGGCGTCTTTTTCTTTTGTCCTGTCTTTTTATTAATCCTGTCTTGGCTGCTGAAAATTCGTTATTTACATTTAATGGATTTTCTCGCCTCTGGAATTTTAATTGAATTATCTTTTTATAGAATTGGCTGCATGTGTGCTGGATGCTGTTATGGAATTGAAGTAGGATGGGGAATAACAAACGGAACAACCAACGGTCTATTTCCCGTTCAGCCTCTCGAAGCTATATTAGATTTGTCTGCTTTCCTTATAATTCATTTCTTCTCTATGAAGAAGAAATTGAAAACAGGTGAAGCATTTTATCTCACGTATCTCTCTTATGGCGTCATTCGCTTTACTATGGAATTTCTTAGACATAGAACAAATATAATTGGACCATTCTCTACAAGTCATTTCTATGCTTTAGCAATATTCATATTTGGTTTAGGAATGATCATATATTCTCGATTCTTCAAAAAAGATTCAAACAATGAAGAAACGAAGGCGAGCATATAATCCTTATATAATATATAGACATCTAAACATCCAAATACCCCCACTAAAACCCACATACTTTTTTCCTGATTGATTCTAAGTGTCCTCTCTCACACCCCTAAATCAATCAAAAAAGATAAGAAAACACACAATAATAGGAACAATACATAGGACAATTCTTGTCCTCATCCCTAAGAATACTTTTCATATACAATTGTCTTCTACGATAGGAGGTATACCCAAAGACATCTAATATAGTTCGTTCCGTAACATAACAATCCCAAATAATAACAAAGATAATAATTCATCCTTACATGAATGATATTAGGTTCCTAGATATAGTTAGAACCATAAAAAACCACAACACAAAGAAAAATCACACATTAGGAGGAAACAAAATGATATACGGAAACAAAGACAGACAAATAATATTAATAGAAGAAGGAGCATACACTGAAAATAACACCTTCCACCTCATGATGGAAATCCCTCATGAGAAAGATAACGAAGATAACCTCACTCCATCTAGATACCCATTCAGAGTAATAGAAACAAAAGAAGGAAAAGCCATCCTAGCTGCTATAGGAGACTCCTCAAACATCCAACTAATCCTTGCTAACAAAGATCTCCTTGAAAATAAGGAAATAAGCGAAGAATATCTAGAAAACGAATATCTCCCAAAGATAAACAAGATAATCATGGATAATCCTCTCCTTGCTAATGGATATGATGGAGTAAATGAACTAGAAGGAGCAGAATTCGAAATCCTCCTCATAAGCAAACATGGAGCGTATCACCTTCTAGGAGATGGCTACGCTCAAGATCATAAGGTATCTAGAGTAACCACATTCACCAGGTATGCAAAGAGGAAGATGAAAGAATCCAAGAAAAAAGGCAAGGAATTCATCCTTGAATCCTCCGATAAACCATATAGCAAATCTTCTTCATTGGTATATATCAATACTGACACATTCAAAGAAGAAGAAATAGCATGCCCCACAAATGCAGCATACATGATCATAGCAAAGAATGAGGGTAGAATCTCAATTGACTATGAGAAGAGCAACCTAGAAGAGACTGGACAAATCGTTACCGTTAACCCAATTGATGGATCACCTAATTGCTATCTAGGAATCATTGCAGCAGAAAGAACATATGCTTGCCTAGAAAATATCCCAAACCTCCTAGATAAGAAAGATGACGTAGATCTTGATTACATCGTCAAATACACTCTTCCTAAGATAATTGATTCCCTAGAAAAAGGACATTGCCTTAGACACGAGATAAACCCATATCCATCACATATGAGTGCATCCCTAATAATCGTCACAAAGAATCACCTCTTCGAGATAGATGAATGTCTCAATGTCATTGAAAGAAGACACGTCGCCTCGATTGGTGAAGAATGATCCATCAAAATAGTAAAAACAAAACGAAAACAACCAACCCATATACGTAAAGTTTGATTCAAGACGTCTCCTTTCTAAACATATTCATCTTGAATCAAAGAAGAAGACTGCCTAGGATAAAGCCTCCTGACAGCCTTCTTTTTAACAAATGGTATTTCGCAATATTTAGTAAAAATAAAAAGGAATATGCCATCCATTGTAGTTTGATAATAGATGACATTATCTAGAGGAATTAACACTAATATTATATAATTTAACAAATGAAGAAGAGGTGATTAAGCATGATTTTCAAAGAGGACCAACACACTGAATTAAAAGAGAATCCTAAGAGTGGAACAATCATCAATGATATAGTTGCTTTTCTCAATACTTGCGATGGAACAATATATATCGGAATAAAAGATGATGGATCAGTCGTTGGTGCTACTAACGTTGATGAAACCATGCTTAGACTCTCTGATATGTTAACAAATGAGATATTGCCTTCTCCTGAAAGGCTCTTCTTAATTGATTCATTCGATGATGATGGAAAAACCATCATCTCGATAAAAGTCAAAAAAGGAGATAGCCTTTTCTATGTCAAGAAATATGGCAGAAGCTCTGTTGGATGTTTCAAAAGAGTTGGAACAAGTTCTAGAGGAATGTCCGAAAAAGAAATCGAATTCGAGATGAGAACATCCTTTGTCGCTAGAACTGACATTTGTGACATCCCATCTAGACAATCGGAATTCTCTTTCAGAGAACTAAGCCTTTATTATGTCTCCAAAGATTATCATTTGAATGAATCCACGATGGAGCAAAGCCTAAATCTTAAAACTAAAGAAGGTCAATATAACTTATTAGCTGAATTGCTTTCGGACAAAAACTCCGTTTCCATCAAGATCGCTCGTTTCCGTGGCAAAGATAAATCTGAACTTGATGAGAAGAGCGAATATGGATATCAATGCCTTCTTAGGGCGATAGATAGAATGACAGATCGCCTTGAAGCGGAAAACTACACTCTCTCTAAAATAGAAGGAGCTAGAAGAAAAGACAAGAGATTAATGGATATGTCTTCTTTAAGAGAGGCTTTCATTAACGCTATTGCCCATAACGATTGGACAATATGTCCGCCAGCAGTTTATGTATTCTGCGATAGGATTGAAATATTTTCATATGGAGGATTGCCTTTAGGACAAACTAAAGAAATGTTTTTCAAAGGAGCAAGCAATCCTCGAAACGCTTCCTTGATGAGAATACTTAGTGATTTGGAATATGTTGAACAAACCGGCCATGGTATCCCAGAGATCGTTAAAAAATATGGAGAAGAAGCTTTCGAAATAAACGATCATTACATCAACGTAATTATTCCATTTGATAAAGAAGTAATGAAAAACCATATTAAAAATGGAAATGTCGAAAATGGTGCAGTAAACAGCCAAAATGGTGCAGTAAACTCTGAAAATGGTGCAGAAAATGCAACGTTAAATAAGACAGAGAAGGAGATCATTACCGCTTTAAAGAGTAATCCAGGTATTACAAGAGCCGAGTTATCTAATGCCATTGGCAAAGGAACGACCACTGTTTATAGATGTCTTAAGCATCTTCAAGAAATTGGTGTTATTGAGCGAGTTGGTTCTGATAAAGCTGGTTATTGGGTAGTTAACGATTAATTCTTTCGGAGAATGAGACCTTTCCAAAAAATGGAATTGACTTTAGCAAGGCGAAGAAACGTTTTTTCGAAACGACACTTGGCGTTCTTTAACCATGAATGATTAAAGGCCTACTTGGCTAAATGCATCCATCATTCCTATGCAAATCACCTATGCATTTACGTTTTCACAATGTGAATGCCCTTTTCACGTTAGATTCATGCAGTTTGATGATAATATAAATATAGCAAAGAGGTTCAATAACGTGTTTCCAGAAAAGCTAAAGAAGTTACGTAAAGAAAAAGATTTAACTCAAGAAGAATTGGCCAACGCCATTTTCGTTTCTAAAACATTGATAAGCAAATAATAAAACTGGTCGGTTTACTCAACAAAAGAAAACGCTGAAAAACTAGTTTCCTTTTTCGATGTTGATTTATCTGAATTGATTGATAACAACGATATGACCCAGATTGTTTTAGAAAACAGTGATTTAGCTAATAAAATCAATAATGTCATCTCCGTTATTATAGTTTTTATTTCATCGATATTTGTGACTTTGGCGTTCATTCCTTTTGCCAAGTTCCATTACTATGATTATTCGACTAACGAACCAAGACCAATTCTACGTTCAAGTGTTGTTAGTCCCATTCATCTAACCTTAAATAACGGCAACCCTATAGTAATAATTATCGTAATTACATTATCGATTAATATCGTTTTGAGTATCCTTACTTTTAAATTTAAAAAGAATGTTTGGGTCAAATTATGTAATTACATATTATTCGTAATTAATTTATTTCTTATGTTTTTCTTGATAGTATTTGTTGTTATTTATTGTTCAAATAATGCGATTGATTTTGCATAAAGGCAATAAAAATTAGCCTTATATCATTTGCTAAGCATTACATCATTTTCAGGGTTTGAGAGGCTTATTTTTGCCTACTAAGTTTTCAATTCTTAAATGTAGGTTTCATCGATACATTTAACAATTAATCCTACCTTTTAGAACCTTTGGAGAGGTAATTAATCCTACCTTTTGAGGCATAATAAATCCTGTCTTTTATAAGCAAATACTAAAAATAAATAGGATAAAAATTGAATTGCAAAACGCCTACTCTATTGAGCTTTCTTTTTGCGTCAAATAACTTTACAAATGACGCTTTATGCTTGCTTTTTTTGCTCACTTTTTTTGCTCACTTTTTCCGCGAAAAGAATTATTACCGAATTTAACAAAGAGAGATACATTAGAATAGGTTCAAGCAAAGAAACATTTCGTAAATATCCAGAACGTGAAATCGATTTAGCGGTCATATTGCGTAACGGATTGCCAACGATCATAAATACTGCATCTCGGAATCAAAACCTAACATTCACTGAATTGAAAAGCTATTATGTTGCTAAAGACGCTTTCATAAATCCGAATAATTTTGAAGAAAATTTATCTTTATACGTTCCAGGTTCAAAAAAGTATAACGAGTTGGCTTTCATATTATCAAACGAAAATGACATTACTTGTAGAATAAGTATATTTAACGGAAAGAGAAAGTCAGATACGCAATATGCATTAAATGACTTCGGAAAGAAATGCATACTGATTACGATCGACCAGATAATGGCTTATATAGAATCTTTCAATATAACGAAAATGGATGAAGAAAACAGGTTGCTTGAAAGAAATGACATACACCTATTTGATTCCGATTGTTTGAGAGAGGCTCTTTCGAATGCGTTTATTCATAATGACTGGGTTGACTTGAATGCACCAATGATTTCGATTTTTGAAGATAGAATTGAAATTTTATCCTACGGTGGACTACCTAATAGACAAACTAAAATTGGATTCTTATCTGGCAAAAGCAAGCCAAGATGTAATGAGCTGGCCGAGATTTTTTTGCAATTACGCATAAGCGAAAGATCAGGGAGAGGTGTCACTAAGATTTATGACAAATATGGTGAGAATGTATTCAATATTAATGATGATTTCATCAAAGTGACAATTCCATTTTCATTCGAAAGGAAATTTGGAACTGAACATGTGGTCAAATTAAGAAAAACGCCTAATAGTCACAACAATAGGAAAAAGAAATCAGATAAGGCTAAATTGACTATTATCCAGGAAATGAAAAAGAATCCGAAAATAACTACCGAAGATTTGATCGATGCCACAGGATTAGGAAAAACATCAATTCAAACTTACATAAGGAAATTAAGCGAAAACAATGTTATTGAACGTATCGGTGGCAAAAAAGGTGGATATTGGAAGATAAATGATGAAAATAAAAATTATCTTATAGAAAACGATGATAAAACTAAAAAAGACGCATGACATATTTAAATTAGATTTTCTAGATGAAGGAATCGATAATGGAACCAAATGCCTTGACGCTTCTAATTTTTTCCGGTGTAACAATGACAAATAAATGATGAAAGGAATCGATATATGAGCGAAAAACAAACGAATTTACATGTAAGAATTGAACCGGAAGTTAAAGAAGAAGCTGAAAGTATTTTAACAAGCCTAGGGATAACTTCTTCAGATGCCATTAGTCTATTTTATAAAGAAATCATCTTGCAAAAAGGTCTTCCTTTTGAAGTGAAATTACCATCTAGCAAATTTGCTGATGACATCGTAGAACTAGACCCGGTACCATACAATCCAGCATATGAAGAGAATCTACCTTCATTTTTAGAAGAAGACATCGCACTTTTGAGAGACGAAAAGAATAAATCTAGTCCCTTCTACGATCGTTATTTAGATGAAACGAATAGCAGTATCAACGTCTGTGAAGTTGAAAATCTAATTACAAAAGAACAAGCTGATTATTTAAGAAAGAAGTACTTAGGTATGTAGAGGACCTGATTGGAATTCCGATGTATTTCAATTAGATTTGTTTTCTGGCAAGCCAAAACTGATTAGAAATTTCTAGTCATGAATGGTAATACGAGATTGGGAGAATCGCTGGTTACCTAATTCAATAATCAGCAATGCATAACACGAGAAAACCCTTTTACGTCGCAGCATCTTCAAATTTGCTACACATAATTTTGAGGTCATTATCATGTTCACTCGAAAAGTGAACAGTTAGTGAACATGATATTGTTTTTACAAGTGAACATGATGATCAGGAGGACATAAAATGAACAAATTAGAAGAATTGCTTGGTACTGATTTTTTCGAGAATAAAGAATACGAATGCAAACTTCAATTAGATTCTAATTCCGATAAAATCGAGAAATGGGCAAAAACCTTAGTGGGCTTTGCCAATACTTATGGCGGATATATTTTTGTCGGAGTATCTAATGACGGAGATATCCTCGGATTGAGCAAAGATGAAGTAGATAAGACAAAGATTCTTGTCCTTAAAACAATAAATAGATATATCTTCCCGCATATCCAGGTGACATTTACTGCTTTTCCTTGTAAGGGAGAAAGATATGTTCTTTGCATTTGGACCGACTATGTTAATGAAATGGTCATCTATAAATCGGGTGACTTTAGCGAGAAGGTCTATCTAAGGGAAGATGGATCGACAGTCCCTGCTACAATTAGCCAAATTCTTACAATGGGGAAACGAAAACTCGGCATAGATAGGCAACTTTTAAACGAACAATACGAAGCTAAAGACTTCTCTAAATTTGCTCGTTTAGCAATTTTGTATAGAAAAGATGGCAAAAAACCAACTGAAAAGATACTTATAAGCAAGGAAGTAATTGGCCAAGATGGAAGACTAACCGAAGGGCTAAAGATGTTTTCGGATGAATTCGATACCGATGAAACACTTGCCGTGTGTAGATTATGGGCCGGTTATGATAAAGGCGATGATGAAGTCATTGATAAAAAAGAATTCAAAGGGTGTTTATGCGATGTCTTCACAAACGTAATGGAATTCGTAAAAAGAAACAGCAGAAGCGGTTTTATCAAGCAAAAAGATGGATCAAGACTTGATACATTTTCGTATCCTGAAGATGCCTTAAGAGAAGCGGTCGTTAACGCCCTTGCGCATAGAGACTATTCAATCGAAGGCACTCAAATTGACGTTGATATCTTTAAGGATAGGCTCGTAATCACTTCGCCTGGTGAATGGCTCCTTTCGAAAAAACCATCAGAATACAGCCTTGATACAATACCATCTGTCAGAAGGAACAAGGTTATTTGTGCTTGTTTTGAAGTCGTAGGTCTGATGGAAAGAAGCAGCAGTGGACTTAGAAAAATATATAACGTCTACAAAAAATCAAATTTCAAAGAACCTAAATTGGATGATCAACATGATTATTTCTTAATCACTTTGTATGATTTGCTTGCGGAGAAAGAACGTGCTGTGGTGACTATTAGCAAATACGATGATGAAATATTGTCATTTTACAAAGACGTGGCACGCACAAGAGATGAAATTCAAGAACATATTGGCATGAAAAGCAGAAGCTATTTCACGCTTAGAATTTTAAAACCTATGGTAGAATCAGGAGTTTTAGAGGTTACTGCTAACAACAAATCCAAGAATTCCAAATACATAACATCAGCCAAAAAATAAACATCCAATTAAAACAACCAAGTGAACATGATGAATTTTTTAGTGAACATGATATGCTTTTTCATAGTGAACATGATGGAAATATATCATCCTAAAATCACATTCAAATTGTTTTTTTGAAAATCTTCATAATTCAAAATCCATTATTTCAAACGTATCCACAAAAACGGTTAAAACTAACCAAATTTGTAGATAGAAGATATTTTTAACGGCAAATATGTTATAATCATATATATTAAAAAGGTTAAAACTAACCAAATCTGTAGATAGGATAAATAAAATGAATTTTGAAAGAAAGAAATATCTAGGGAAAATGATTGGATCCATAGGCAATAATATGGTCAAGATCATTACCGGCCCTAGAAGAGCTGGTAAATCCTTTCTTATGTTCAATATATTTAAAGGATGGCTCCTTGAAAATAATGTGAATGAAGACCATATAATCGAACTAAAGCTAGATAAGCAAAGCAATGCTAGATACCGTGATCTTGACGAATTCATCAGATATTTCAAAGAAAGAAAAATAGAAGACGGGAAAACAAGTTTCTTTTTAATCGATGAAATACAATTCGTTAGTGAAAAAGAAAACCCCTATGTCAAAGGCAATACACTGAATTTCTATGATGCCTTAAATGAATTCCTTGATTGGAGAAATGTTGAGATATTCGTTACCGGTAGCAATTCCCATATGTTATCTAGTGATATTGCCACAGAATTTAGGGGAAGAGGATGGCAAATTCACGTTAATCCATTATCTTATTCGGAAATAAGAGAAGTAACTCCATTAGAAATAAATGATTTTGCCTTATGGGAGACCTATTTCAAATACGGAGGTCTTCCAGCCTGTTTTCTTCAAAAAGATGAAGCGGATAAAAGACAATACCTTAACGAAGTGTTCCTTACGACATATCTAAGAGATATTGCCGAAAGAAAATCTCTTAAAGATGACATGCCTCTAAAAGAGGTTACTTCTTATCTTGCAACAAGTGTTGGAACCATTCTAAATCCAACGAAGATATCGAATATTTTCTCTAGCAAAGAACATATCAAAATATCGTCCGATACGATAAGAAGATACGTTTCCCATCTTGAAGACGCCTTCATGATATCTTTTGCACAAAGATTCGATCTAAAAGGAAATAAAGTAATTAACGGCTCTTGTAAATATTATTTCAACGATATGGGCATAAGAAACGCTGCCGCAGGATATAAAGGATTAGATCAAGAACCCCATTTCATGGAAAACGTGATTTACAACGAACTTGTTTCTCGTGGTTTCATTGTTAACGTTGGAGCCATCACAAATGTCGAAAACATCAATGGAAAACCAACCAAAGTAACAAGAGAAGTAGATTTTGTCGTAGAAAAGAATGGCAAACGTTTCTATATTCAATCAGCTCTTTTGATTGATAACGAAGAGAAGCTAAAACAAGAAACAGAATCCTTTAGAAAGATAAAAGATTGTTTCCAAAGGATAATCATTAGCAAATACATGAGTGGATCCTCTTACGATTCTAATGGAATCCTTCATCTTTCATTGATTGACTTCCTAACAGGAAAAGATCATACGCTTGATTAGAATAAATATCGTTTCAATAACATATTTCATAAAAATAGGCAATTTTACTACGTTTTTGAGACAAATAAGCGATTTTGCATCCATAAAATAACGTCTAACAAAACTAAACATTTTGGGGAAACCGGAACATTTTTTATCGGTTGATTATTTATCGACGTTAAATAAACATAATCAAATAGATAGGTAAAATGATAAGATTTCCTTTCTTTTCATATATGTTTTTATTTCCAAAGACATATCCTAATGGAATTTTGTAATTTCCTTCAGGATCAACTAATTTAGGTATTGCTCTAAAATTGTTTTGATCATTCCCGGATTTGATTTCAATTGGCAAAACATTGAGATTGTCATAATCATTTAATAAGAAATCCACTTCCCCGACTTTCTTGCTATCGAAGTAGAAGAGCTCATGACCATGGGCAATTAATTCCATCGCGCATGCGCTTTCGTAAACAGAACCAAGATTAACTCCAGCATCATTCTCTAAAATAGCTTTTATATTATTCTTATATAGCAAATTGGTAAGAATGCCTACATCGTTATAATAAAGTTTCGTTAAATTCTTAAAAGAAGATTCACCCAAAGGAAATTTGGGGTTACTTATCGCTTTAACTGAAAGAGCAACGCCAGATGCGACTAAATAATCAAATTCATCCTCATATTTCTCTATATTTGAGTTTTCTTTTCCTTCAATTTTCTTGAACTGGATACGTTTGACCTTGTTTTGCATATTCGACATAAGCATGTCATATATACGGCCGATCTTTAGCTTGTGATCCGTATCGTATTTTGCACAATCATCTTTATAATACGTATAAATTTGGCTTTGAATGCTCCTTGTTCTCATAACATTACGATTTATGACATATTCTGTTACGGCATCAGGAAGACCACCGGAGATGAGATAATCTTTGAACAAAGATAACATCTTTTTATGCACGGAATCTTCGACTTGCTTCCCATTTTCAAAACAATCTCTAAGATAATCAATAACGAAAGAATTAACGTTATTAGCCCATAGGAATTCTTCAAAATCCATCGGATGCATCTTTATTTCATTGATTGAACCCATTGGGATGAAGATGTGTTTCAAGGTGACGCCAAGCAAAGAACCGGAGGCAATATAACGGTACTTGTTTTCTTTTTTAAGATCTTTTAGCAATGTGATCAGGTGAGGATAATACTGAATTTCATCTAGAAAGATAATCGTATTAGAAATATCGCCAAGCTTATCACCATATAAAGAACCAAGAGTTAAATAGAAGGATTTTGTGTTTTTAACGTTTAGGAATAGCTGTTCTCCCTCAAAATCACTTTTAAGATCGATTTCAATATAATTTGGAAAACATTTTGATGCAGTTTCTCTTATTATGAAACTTTTGCCTATTTGCCTTGCTCCATCAATGATGATTATTTCTTCATCGGGATTTGCACAATAATCATTCAACGTTTTCTCTATTTTTCTCTTAAACATATGATCAACTTTGTCTTTTCTAAGTATCATTTTAATTCCCAAAGAGTGGTTTTCCAATACTTTTTTATGTTAAAAAGAGTGGTTTTCCAATAAAATTAGCAGTCAAAAATAGTGGTTTTCCAATATTTTGATTGAAATATGGCATTTCATGAGGGATTTGCAATAAGTTTGTGTTTCTAACCATAACTCGGCTATAAAGGATAATTTCTAACAACCAATCTTATTTTCTAAGATGTTCGCTCGTTCAATTGAAAATGAATTTGAATGGCCTATTTTCGTGAATCGAACCAGAAGTTTTTTTTGCTCACTTTTTATTAATCTTCAAAATCACGTTATTTAGCATCTTTGCAACTGAAGAAGAAGGTATTTTGAAGCCTTCTATGATCCATCTTTCTAACACTCCAACAATACCTGACACGACAAATATAGATTCAATCTGGTTATATTCATCATTCATTGTTGGATTTATGAGCGTATTTTCATCAAAAACTTCAGAATAAAAACTTTTCTTGATTTTATACATCGTGTTAGATGAATCGGAACGGACCAATATTCTAAAAAGATCTTTGTTTTCTTCGATATATTCAGTTAATGAAGTGGCTAGTTTCATACTATTTTCCGAATTTGTCGTAGGAAACGCTTCCTTGAATATTTCCTTCATCTTAGATATGGCATCTCTTTCAATACATTCATATAGGTCATAGACATCAGAATAATGAAGATAGAAAGTCCCTCTCCCTATATTAGCTAACCTAGATATCTCGGCGACAGTAATCTTGTTTAAACTTTTCTCTTTTAATAGATTAAGGAAAATATCCTTTATCAATTCTTCGGTTTTAAGGTTACGCCTATCTTCCATTTTTCTCTTCCTTTCCTAAACAAAATACGAAGAAAGTTCATTAATGAACATTCTATCCAAATCAGTTCATTGTTATTTCTGATATGAAAATTATACTGAACACATGTTCATTAGTAAACATGTGTTCATTGTTAAGAATTGAATCATACAGGAGGAATGCAAATGATTGAATATAGGCTAATACGTAAAAAAGAGATAAAAGAAGTAGCGAATATGGTCGCTAAAACATTCGGTGAATATCCGATGTACACGTTAACTTTTCGTGATAAGTTCAAAAACAAAGATGGATTTATTTCTTATATAAGCAAACTAAATAATGTTCATATCACGGCTAATGCTAGAAAACATAAATGCTTTGTAGGCATTGAGAATAAGAAGATTGTATCAATCGCCTTATTACAGGATCCAAAAATAAAAAGGATAAGCATTTGGAACTATATTCTTGCAGGAGGAATCAGCCTTTTATTTCCAGTTGGTTTTAGAAGATTGATTGATTTCTTTGATGTTTCAAATATAGCCCATGAGGCATGTGAGAAGGAATATCCCAACTCCTGGTATATAGAACTACTTGCCGTATCTCCCAATAAGAAAGGAGAAGGACTAGGAACCAAAATGATTTCAGATTGTCTAATTCCATATGTGCATTCACAAGGTGGAAAGGAAATATCCTTGATTACTAACACTGAAAACAATTGCAAATTCTATGAGAAAAACGACTTTTGTGGATTCTCCCACATAAAATTAGCTTGGAAAGATAAGAACATAGATAACTGGAGTTTTATAAGAGAAATATAAGCGTTATCGAGGATTGCTACATTTTCCTGAATTTAAAAATTCTTCTTTTTCATTCCTAAAAAACTTTGCGTTTCAAATGTTAAATAGCCAAAAACATAATGGTAATATGCTGATAATCACATTATTAAATGATTAGTCTTAGATAGAGGTGAACTATGGAAACAATAAATTTGAATGTAAGGATTGATAAAAATGTCGAAGAACAAGCGGATAAGATCTTCAATGAGCTTGGTTTTGATATGGAAACTGCTATAAATTTGTTTTTGAATGCTACAATTCGTGAGCGTGGAATTCCTTTGATTTGAAGCTAGATGCCCCTAATGATTTAACGGCTTTGGCAATAGAAGAAGGAAGAAGGATGATAAGTGATCATTCAACTCCTCGATATTCAAATATGGCAGATCTTAAGGCGGCTCTAGAAAAATAAATACGATAAATAATTCACCAATCAATTCAAGAAAGATTTAAAATTTGCTAAGTAACAAAGCAGAAATCTTGATGATCTTTTTGACGTGATTGATATTTCAATGAATGGTGGAATAACTAATCGCTAAATATAGAGTGACATAGAGTGACATAAAATGAAATTTACCGCATAAATAGTGGCTTTTTGCGTTTTTATAGAGTGACATTTTGCGCTGAAATTAATGGCTTTAATGTGTTTGACTTATGCCTTTGAAAATAAGCAAAAAAAGAAAAGAAGGTGTAATGCCTTCTTGTAGAATTCATGCTTCGCTAATCGCTTTAATGATGATGTCACAAAGCTCTTTTGGAGTTACGATGAATGGCTTGATTGGGAAATGTTTCATGTTTCCAGTAACGAGCATCGAATCTCGTTCCTCATTTGACTTCATTGTGACTTCATAGAAGACTCTATCTTTTTCATCAGGAAGATCGATATCAATATAATCTTCATCGATTATAAGAGCATCTTTGGTGATCGCTGAAATTGCCTCATCGACATACTTAGCGGAAAATTTGAATTTGGGACGAGACAAAACGTCTTTGTATTCAGCCAAAATCTTATTGTTTATCAAAGGAATAATTGTTCCGTTTTTCACGAATTCCATGATAGTATTCGGGTTGGAATATCGCTTAAGGCCAGCGCTTATTAAAACATTGGTATCAATGACTACATAGAATTTCATTTGCTCTTAGCGTCTCTTTCTTCTCTTGCTAGCCTGATTTCTTCATTAATCTCATCTAAGGTCATCTCAGAATTTCCATTTTCTTCAGAAATTCTTTGCATTTCCGAAAGAGCAGCCCAGCCCTTTGATGATTGTTCGTTTACGACCATATCAAAAGGTATTCCGTTTTTAGAAATTAGCTTAGCTACGCAAATGCGAATATAAGTTTGAAGATCAATGCCAAGTTTGTTACAGATGATTGCGGCTTGGATTTTCGAACTTTCGTCTAATCTACATTGTATTAAATTGTTTGCCATATTTATCTATCTCCTCGTGACATCATTATATGCAAAACTATAGGTGTTGTCAATTAATGTATGCATATGAATGTGTTTGAATGATTTTGTAAAATTACGAGATTATTGTAACCTAGAACATTGTATGCATCTAGTCGAATCGATTTACTGCATCATAATGAGCAATGCCACGTCCTTATTGTTAAAAACACCCAATGAGTGTATTATAACAAAGAGATATTGTTATGATGAATATTCGTGAAATGAGACATAAATTAGGTGATACGCAAGTTGAATTTGCGTTACGTTACCATATTCCATTTAGAAGTATTCAAAATTGGGAAACTGGCACACGAAAACCACCTGAATACATCCTTTGTTTGCTTGAAGAACAAGTTGAAGAGGATTTAATCAATAGAAAGACTATAGTATTGCCTAAATACGATCCAAAGAAACCGAATTTGCCTAGACGTAGTGATTTCCTTGGCTCTATGGCTTGGCTTAAGGCCGTAAAAGAAATTTTAGGCGAAGAAGTGGTATTTGCTCTAGATGAAGCGCTTATCTGCCAAGGCAACTTTTTAGGAAGAGATGATGAATATATAGTTTGGCTATATGGAAATGACGCTCTTACTCGATTCAATGGAGTGGTTATTTTAGGAAACAAGATAAATCCATTATATGTTGAAGATAAATATGGACTTCAATTCACAAACTTCAATCGTACGTTAAATGATGCGCTTACTAATGAACCCATCCTAGATATGCAGGGCATCACTGAAGCGTTAAGCCGATATTATTTCATGAATGGTAAGAGTTTCAAGGGTATTTCGGTTTCACCTAAATACGAAGAGCGATTCAATAAACTAATGAAGGAAGCAAAGGAATATTATATTGATGATTGAGGGGGATTTGCATGGAATTTTCTAAATTAGCAAGCCTCATTTTGACGAAATGTATAGTTCTGCCAAAACTTATGTATCTTGTTTTTTGAAATAAATGACAAATTCAATAAAGATAATAGATTTGGAAAGCGAATTTTTATCTCTCATTTTTATACTTTTACTGGCAAAAGTGACAGAAAACAACCAGAAAAGTGTCAGAAAACTTCTTGGAGCTATACAGTCTTATACTCAACTGTGTTGTAAATGAATTGATTCGAAAAGATAAAACAATCAATGACTAATAATAGTATGGAAGCTGCTTACAACAAAGCCATTGAACGAGATTAGATGACGAAGAAATTATTAATATAATTAGAAGAGATTTATTATCAGCCTAAATATAACGATTTGTTAGATATTGATGAATCGCTAACTATCAACGAGGTAGTTCTTTCGATTGCACGAAAACTCTAAGTCGTTCGGAGAAATCCATGCGAGTTAACTCTCACGCCGGGTACTGGCATATGAATATTTCCCCATTATCTCGATGAATGAGGCTTTTTTCTTTTTACGGCCTTCATGATAATTCCCCATCTTTTTTGCGCAGGCCGTCAATGAAATCATATCATCCACCATGAAGAACAAAGATAATTTCCAATAAGTTGAATAAATGGGAATTTGCATTAAAAACTTACGCATGCGTTCTTCTCAACCTATCTGAGGCTTGATTTTTCAGGGGGGGGGCTAAAATTTTAGATAAATAATCATGTTATAGAAGGAGAAGAACCGTACATATGAAAAAGAAGAGAGTCGTTTTAGCTCTAGCGTCGTTATTTGCCCTTGCCTCTTGCGGACAAGTTAACAGTAGCGATCAAACGAATGATGAAGGGACAAGCATAGACAGTCTAGAAGAACCATCAAGCTTTGAGGAAACAAAAAACGTTGATTTAAGCAAATTCAAACTCCCAAACATTGAAGATTATGCGTCGATTGGATATGGAAACATAAAAACGAACGATAAGAACGCTAGAAGAACTAGGAAAAACGTAAAAATTACTGGCGATGATAATAAAGCTTACCTTTCTGAATATGTTTGCAGCGATTTTACTGGGCTGCTGTCAGACACTCCATTTACCTTGATAGGTAAAATGAAAGACGAATCGATTGGCGCTTTAACATTCGAAGATGGAGACGAGGAAACTAACGTCACTATTTCAGGGTTTCAAAATGTTGGTGATTTCATCATTTTTAAATTGGCACAAGAAAATACGCAAGAGAATAGGCAATATTTATTTGAAACGAACCCTTGCTTATTTTGCGATGACGAATATGGAGATGCTCAACACCCCACTACTTATCTGCTTTCGAAAAAAACGGGGAAAATCTATTATGTTGGCTCTATGGCCGCAATAGGAATGAGTGGTAGGTTTTTTCACAAAAACGATGTTTTCAATGAGAGTGGTATTTTGCTAACAAGCGATGATCAAAATATAACATTGATTATTCGCGAAGAGAATGAAACTTTAAATATTAAGAAATACAATGGAATGTATGTCAAAAAATGCGATCAATATGGCAATCTTTTGACTGATTCGGGCTTTGTTTCATCTGATTTAAAAAATCACAAATTCGCTTCATTTTTCGATGGAAAGGATTATAAATACGCTTATGTCGCTTGGCTTAATAAGTTTTTCGCTAAATGCGACGATGGTTTCTATTCATTAAACGAGAATTGTGAATTCGTATTAGCCAAGGAAACATTTAACGTTCTTCCATTTGTTAAATACTATGCCAACAGCGAGGGGGACTACGACATAAGCTGCCTTTATTTACTAAATCTAAATAGCGGCGATGGGGCTTTGGGAATTCCATGCAGTTACGAAGAAGGAAGCGAAACCATTATAAGTTGCAAGGATATTTACAATTCGAGAGAAAATAAGGGCGATTCTGATAGATCTTTTATTAGCGTTTCAAAATCCTGGACTTGGGCTCCTTTTGCCATTGGATGGATGAACAACATTCGAGAAGCTAGATATTCTTTAGAAAATAACTATGAATCTCCCAAATATCTTTCGAGAATAGATAAAGATTACATTGAAAAATGGGAATACCTTTACGATAAGTTGCTTGAAAATAAATGTCAAAGCGCGACCGAAGAAGAAATAACTGAAATGATTCACCAAACGCTTATCAGCAATATTATTGGAAGGACTGATAGCAATTATGAGGAAGGAAGTTACCAACTCGGCCAATTTAATGATGATGGTAATTATGAAGTAACATGCAAAGACCCTCTACAAGCAATTTTTCTAGTATATGCAAATGAAAATTTAGGACAGCATTACTATCAATACAAAGATACCAAACTGTTGATGGGGGACAATTGCCTATATGGTCCGTACGCCATAGTAAAAAGCAGAGGCGACGTTCACACAATCGAGCTTTACTACTCTTCATTAGCGTTGGGAACTTTCGAAACTAAAATACCAGTTTCGAATATATCTAAAGCGATATTCCGCGGCAAAAATCTCTATGCTATGGATGATAAAAATGTCATTCATAAGTTTGATTTTACAATGTTGTCTCTAGACAATTACGAAATTATCGACACTGGCGATTATTCCGTTTCGGATATGTATGTGGAAGATGGCAATATCGTCGTAACTGGCATTGATGAAAACCTCGACCAATTCACCGGATACCTTGATGAGAATGATCAGATATCATTTGAGAAGGTTGATTTCGGTGGGGAATCCTCATACACGCTATACCCGATAAATTGATGATGAAATAAAGAATAAAAAAGAACAACTCCGATCAAGATGGCTAAGAAGAAAACCATATGATTGGAGTTTTCTATTTAGTGAAAATGCTTCGAAAGTTATATCATATTCACAAACGAGAGTAACGTCTATGGTATCCAAGAAAAAGGTTAGTAACGTGTTTGAGATAATTGAATGAAAATACGAAAAGCAGTAATTGGAGAAACGGAATATGAAAATATCAATCAGATTTTTTAATGATAAAGAGGTGCGTGCCGTTTGGAATGAAGAAAACAACAAATGGTATTTCAGCGTTCTTGATATCATTGGCGCAATCAGAAACGAAGACAATTACAATAAATGCCGTAACTATTGGAAATATCTAAAAGCTAAACTGAAGAAAGAAAATAATGAGTTGGTTAGTGCCACTACCCAACTGAAATTAACCGCAGCAGATGGAAAGAAATATATGTCTGACGCATTAGATTCCGACGGAGTCATCAAACTTGCCGCGAACTTCCCAAGCAAGGTCGGCGCAGAGTTTATAACCTGGTTCACACGTTCTGAAGATACTATTGATGGCAAAAGCAAGCAGGAGGCCTATGCTTTGTTTGATTCTTCCCTTATTGATGCAATCGAGGTTGGAACAGTCAAAGGTTTGCAACAAATCCATGCATACTTATTTGGTGGCTTATACGATTTTGCAGGACAGATTCGAACTCTTAATATATCGAAGGGAGGATTTACTTTCGCCTCCGCCATGTTTTTAGAAGATAAATTGCGATTGATTGAGAAGATGCCTGAAGACACGCTTGAGAACATAGTAAACAAATACGTTGAAATGAATATTGCTCATCCTTTTATGGAGGGAAATGGTAGAAGTACTCGTATATGGCTTGATTCGATTCTCAAAAAGAATCTTAAGAGATGCACCGATTGGAGCAAGATCGATAAAAACGAATACCTTGATGCAATGCAAGAAAGTCCTGTTGATTCATCGCATATTTACAGACTTATCAGAGATGCTTTGACTGATGATATAAACAATCGTGAAATCTTCATGAAAGGAATTGATTATTCTTATTATTACGAGCAAGTTGAATAAGGAATAGATACATCACAAAAAAGCATAAGTGTCAATTCACCATTGGCAGGCGATTAAATCCATATTGATTTGAAATGAACCTCTTCTCAAAAGTTAGAAGAGGACTCTTTCGTTGTATACGCGTGTATTGACACTTACCGAACAAGAAAGTTAATTTCCCGTAAATTGAATAAGTGGGAATTTACATTAAAAACTTACGCTCCAGCCTAATTGTTACGCCTCACCATTTGATCGCTTTCTTAATAATTCCATCGACATCGGCATCGCTTAGATTCCTCATAGAACAAAACCTCCATGTGGAAATGATGTGGCTAAAGGCAATTAGATGGAAACAAATAATGGTATAATTACAAAAGCATCGAATTTTGCTTGACAAAATTGGGGGGGGTGTACCCTTATAAAAAGAAAGGAGGATGTAGAAATGTACTCATATAAAGTTGTTTATGAAGTTAATCATGTCCGCAGCCAGGAAATAATTCAGGCGAGTAGTTCAAGCGATGCTGAAAAACTCATCAAAGCACGTTATGCAGGCGCGAATGTTAGAATAGTCCAAAATACGAGAATTTAATGGATTGAATTTGCTTGTGGCAATCGTTTTATGCGATTTGCCATGTTAAATCGCATTACAATTCGACGATTGGCGATATTAGTTGGAGGCGTGCGAAATTATCTTTGTCACGCCTTTTATTACGCTATATAAGGCAACAAAGGAAACAGGACTCGGAGAAATAACTAGAATTCTTAAATTGGGGTTGCCTTGTGATCGTGATAACTTTTTACATGGAGAGTCTCGGTAAATCAAATTCGCACGTGCCATCATCAAATCTTATAATTTGCACAGAAAATCTGCTCGTTGGGAAAAGACGATGCGAAGATTGGCCTCTGCTGATACCATGTCAAGAAGCTTTGAACTTGACGAAAAACGTGTGGCGCTTAAAGTCGGAAGTATTTTAGGAGCCCGTTTTGAAATAGAAGAACATTATAAGATAAAATTTAAGAATTTCCGTTCCGATAATTATCCAAGATATTTTGATAAGGACAATAGATACATTTTAGATAAACCATCATACTGCTATTATAAAGAAGGATATCATCCTTGCTTTTGACAAAACGCAAAACATTTCACTCTTTTCTATGACGAGCTAGCCGTTCCATAGGCAGGCCCAATCGCTGATGCTATCATAAAATACATCCTTCTAAATGATGAATATTGGGGAAACAACTTAACGTTCGAGAAGCAACAAGAGATATGAGAATATATCGATAAATTTAACGTTGATGCATATGTGGAAATCATAAGGAAAGGTTGTTAAAGGAGCGAGGAGTAGCTGATTAAATGAAAGAATGAATAATAGGAAAAACATAAAAACCTTCTCTTCTTTCATAAAATTCTCATAACATCATCCATTTGGACTAAATAAGATGAAGGAGTATATCAATCTCGTCTTATTTAGCCCTTTTTAAATGAACTCTATCCTAGCTATTTGTGTAAATCAGGTCTCTGTTTATACACATATGTATCAAGTTCATTCAGCTATTTTTTAAGATATGGCGTTCTTGATATATCTTGTTATCAGCACTCTTCATTTTCGTTATTCACATTGAATAGATGCTTGCGATTTGCAAGCATCCATCGAATGAAAATAACAAATTGTAAAGAAATATTGATATGAGATTAATTGACTTTGAAAAGTCGTTAGATATTCAATAAGAATAAATCCTAATATATAGATAATTGGTTCGTTCACTAACTAAATTTGTTTTTGCTTGATTGCTCAATTATAATTGTCGCACCTGAAAGGGTGATTTGTTTATTAAGTGGTGAATGTATCCACTAGAAAGGTATTAGGATGGTTGCTGGAAGTGCTATATATCAAAATGTTCCTTCCGAACATTCTTTTTCTTTTTGTGACATTTCATCAAAGAATGAACAAATTATACCTAGTGATGAAACCTTTGCTTTTGCGGGGGGGGGCGTCAGCTATATCGTTTTCAGACATGAAGGAAACGAAAATGAAGCAGTCTAGGTTTGTTATCTCACATATTAATATCAAGGGGTCTTATAACAATAAGACTTTGTTTTTGTTTTGAAATGAGTGATAAGAAAGCAAAGGATACGAAAATGAAGATTTGCATGATTGGGCATAAATATGTTCCTTCAAGAGAAGGCGGGGTTGAAGTAGTTGTTGAAAACCTTGCCACTAGGATGGTTGAACAAGGTCATGAAGTGACTTTGTATAACCGTAAAAGGAAGGAATACGAGAAACTCAGTGAATATAATGGTTGCAAGATCGAAAATATATTCACGATCAACAAGAAATCATTAGATGCTGTCTTGTATTCGTTCTTTGCTACTTTGAAAGCAAAAAAAGAAGCAAAGAAAGGCAAATATGATGTTCTTCATTTCCATGCGGAAGGACCTTGCTTGTTCTTGAATCTTCTTCCAAAAAAGAAAAATAGGAAATACAAGATTGTCGTAACTATTCATGGATTGGATTGGCAAAGAGGGAAATGGGGAGGATTTGCTTCCTGGATAATCAAAAAAAGTGAAAAAAAAGCTGTTAAATATGCGGATGAGATCATTGTCTTGTCCAAGAATGTGAAATCGTATTTCAGAGAAGAATATCATCGCACGACTAATTTCATTCCAAATGGCATTACCTTGCCTGAGTTACATGAGCCTGACATCATCAAGAAAGAATATGGTTTAGATAAGAATGGATATATTCTCTTCTTAGCAAGAATCGTTCCTGAAAAAGGATTGGATTATCTTATTGACGCATGGAAGCTTGTAAAACAGCAAATTGATACGGACAAGAAATTAGTTATTGCTGGAGGAGATTCCCATTCAGGTGACTACTACGAATCGATTGTCGAGAAAGTCAAAGGCGATGATTCCATCATCATGACTGGATTTGTTGAAGGGCAAAAGCTACAAGAATTATATTCGAATGCATATCTCTATGTCTTACCTTCTGATATTGAGGGAATGCCAATGTCTCTTCTCGAAGCGTTATCATATGGCAATACGTGTCTTGTGTCTGATATATCAGAAAACACAGAAGTCATTAATGAAAATTGCTATGTATTTAGACGTGGTAACGTAGATAGATTGAGACATCAATTGAAGAAGATCATCAAACTAAACATAACAACACATGAGAATATGATAATTCCGTATACTTGGGATGATGTTGTAAGGCAAACGTTAGAATTGTATAAGGGGAAATAAAGAACATGAAAATATTGCTTGTTAATAAATTCCATTATATGAAAGGTGGAAGCGAGAGATACTATTTTACTCTTGCTAATGCTTTTAAATCGCTAGGGCATGAAGTTATCTTCTTTGCTATGCAAGATGATAAGAACGTTAAGTGTGATCAGGAAAAATATTTTGTTTCAAACGCATCCGTTAAGGGCGGATTGAAAAGCAAGATGAATATGGTTCTTCACATTGCCTATTCAAAAGAAGCATACAAAAAGATGAAAGCTTTATGCGAAGAAGAAAAACCTGATATTGTCATTTTGAATTTGGTTCATAAACAAATTACTTGCTCTATCATTGATGCAATCAAAGAAACAAATCCAAATATAAAAATTGTATGGACGATGCATGATTTAATCACAATTTGTCCTTCTTATACGATGCTTGATGGCAATGGTAATGTTTGCGAAAAATGTATTCACGGCGATTTTAAGAATTGTTATAAAAATAAATGTATCCATGGCTCTAAATTGATGAGTTATCTTTCTTATTACGAAGCTGAACAAATCAAGAAACATAAATGGTATGACAAAGTCGACTTATTTGTTTGCCCATCTGATTTCTACAGGAAGAAACTTGAAGAATCGCAATGCATTAAATCTAAAATAATTGTATGGATGAGAAACCCATTGCCATTAGATACTCATTATGAATTAAATGATCATGATGATAGATATATTCTTTATTTTGGCCGCTTGTCAAAAGAAAAAGGCGTTAAAACTTTGATTGATAGCATGAAGGGTATCAATTATAAGCTTGTTATCCTTGGAACTGGTCCAATCGAAGATGAATTAAAGGAATACGTTAAAACTAACAATTTATCGAACGTTGAATTCAAAGGATTCCAGCAAGGAGAAAAATTAACAAATTATATTCGTAATGCTAGATGTGTTGTTCTTCCTTCCGAATGGTATGAGAATGGTCCATATAGCGCGATGGAAGCGATGGCGCTAGGCAAACCATTGATTGTTTCGAATCTTGGCGGCCTTCCTGAACTTGTGGATGATACAAAGAATGGCTTTGTCTTTAAAACAAAGGATGAATTAAAAGAAAAAATACAATCAATTATCAATTTATCGAATGATGAATACTCTTCGATGTGCAAGGAATCATTAGATAAAGCAAAAGAATATTTTGATGGTAAACAATATGTCTTAAATCTCTTAAAATTGATTGGTGCTGATAATGAAGGAGAAAACAAATAGATTATGGCTGAAAAGAAATTAAATGGTACGGTTATTGTTACCTATAGGTGCAATGCACGTTGCACAATGTGCAATCGTTATAAAGCTCCTTCCTTACCAGAAGAAGAAATATCAATTGAAACGATTAAGAAATTACCAAAGATGTATTTCACAAACATCACTGGTGGTGAACCATTCATCAGAACTGATTTACCTGATATAGTGAGAGAACTATATAAAAAGTCAGATCGTATTGTTATTTCAACAAATGGCTTCTTCACTGATAGAATCATCAAATTATGTGAAGAATTCCCAAATATTGGCATTCGTATTTCAATCGAAGGATTAGAGCAAACCAATAATGAAATCAGAGGTTTACCTGATGGCTTTAATAGAGGTTATACAACATTAAAGAAATTAGTTGAAATGAAACATCCTGATGTCGGATTCGGCATGACAGTTCAAGATAAGAATGCTCCAGATTTGGTTCCGTTATATAAAAAGAGCGAAGAATTGGGCATGGAATTTGCAACTGCATCTCTTCATAATTCTTTCTATTTTGTTGAAGCGAAGAATATCATTCATGATCGTATGATGGTCGCACAAAACTTTGAAGATTTGATCAATGAATTATTAAAATCAAATTCCCCTAAGAAATGGTTCAGAGCGTATTTCAATCACGGACTTATTAACTATATCTTCGGACAAAAGAGATTGCTTCCATGCGATATGTCCTTCGATACTTTCTTTATTGATCCATATGGTGATGTCATGCCATGTAATGGTACAAAAGATAAAGAAGTTATGGGTAATTTAAATGATCATACATGGGATGAAGTATGGAATTCCAAGCAGGCTGATGAAGTAAGACAAAAAGTTCGCTGTTGTGATAGAAATTGCTGGATGATTGGATCGGTTAGTCCTGCTATGAAGAAATATATTTGGAAGCCATCTTTATGGGTTATCAAGCATAAGTTCTTAAGATTCTTTAAGAAAAAGAAGTATTCAATGTTTGAAAACAAAATAGTTCGTGACTATAGAGATGGCAAAGTTACAAAAGAAGAATTAGATAAATTATCTACATGCGATATGTGCGCTGTTGTTAATAATGGGTTATCTGATGCGTCTAAGGATTTGCTCAAGAATAAAACGGGTGAAGAGATTGTCAATGCTGACGTTGAATCTCAAGGATATGAGAAGACAACTTCGAGGTAAACTTATAATTAACTATAACAGCAAACGTTAGTCATGGGCGTTTATTAAAATTAAAGAATGATGTGATTGAGGAGCGACAATATGGGTATAAAAGCAAAACTTAGAACTTTATTGAAGATAGACCCACGTACAATGAGAAAACTAAGAAAAATAGTTGCTCCTTTAAGGAGAATCGGAGTTGAAAAAGAATTCACGGTTTATTCAAACAATTGCTGGGGGGGGGAGACTGTATGATAAGTTCGCATTTAAATATTTAACGCCGGCAATTGGATTGGGGTTTGAAAATGAGGATTTTATTAAGTTTCTTGAAAATCCTGATTATTACTATAGCCAAGATCTAAAGCCTCTTGAGGAAGTCCAAAAGCAAGTTAATGATGAATGGGGGTTTTATGATTGTGCATGTGGAGATATAAAGATCCTATTTAGACATTATAGAAATGCTGAAGATGCGATAAACAAATGGAATAGAAGAAAATCGAGAATTATACAAGATAATATCATTGTCAAATTTACGTATTTTGATGATGACATCGATAAATCGTTAATAGATAGATTCATCAATTTGCCTTATAAGAAACTAATATTGTTTGTTAAGGATGAAACTATTTATAATGAATACAAAGATAAATGCGTCTGCGTGTATTTTCCAAGGGAAACATATAAATCAGAATTTGTTTCAAGCGATAAATATTTGAAGCTTAGCAAAATAAAAAAGATTATTAATGGATGAGAGGAATCGACTTACGGAATTCGATGCTCGTTGCTGGTAGGGACATTCAAATATTTGACTTCAAATTACGATATTTGAAAAATGAACTTTCAAAAAGGAAGGAGAACAAAAATGTTATCGATTAGGCAGAACTTTGAGCGAATTAGATTTTTGCTTATTTTCGGCGATATGGATAAAGCTAATTGGCTAAGAAAGAAAAAGAAGTTTGCGATGATGGGGGAACATATATTGTGGCACCCAAGAAAATATCCTTTAGAAGGACAATTTTTAAAGCTACATAATAATATTGCCATATCCGCCAACGTTGATTTCACCATTCATGATGTTTGTCATTTTGTATTCAATTATGAAGATAAAGAAAATCAGGTTGAATATTTTATGGGGTGCATCGAAATATTTGACAATGTTATGATAGGCGCAAATTCACGTATTATGCCTAATGTGAAAATAGGTCCAAACGCAATCGTTGCAGCTGGATCACTTGTCACAAAGGATGTTCCGCCAGGAACAATTGTGGGGGGGGTGCCTGCTAGGGTCATCGGATCCTATGATGCGTTAAAAAGCAAGAGGATGGAATATTCAAAAGGCATTTTAGAAGCGAAGAATAAAGGCATTGATCTAAATGATTACTTATGGCAGGAATTTTACAAGAATAAAACGATTAAATAGAACTGATGTTAATCATGATTTAAGCGATGAAGTCAGAATGAATAGATATTAGAAATGCGATACGTCAAAGGCTTCTTAAGTTCTGCCTAAGATACCGTTAGTTTTTTATGGGTAACAAACAAAAATGGAAAGTTCTACAATGTTAGCTGCGATACAAACAAGAGGACTTTCCGTGAATATTCTATCTTCAGCCTAAATTTTATACTAACATACTATCGCGATATTGGCAGTATGGTTTAAATCATATGGCTTTTTAACGTTTAATAGGGATGAATAGGAATAGAGCAAAAACAACCCCCAAAAGCATTTATATTTGACTATGAATATTTGTTAATCCGTATTCATATTTAAATGGCATAAAATAAATACAATATTTTCTAAGAATTGGAGTGATGATATATGAATGTAAATGAATTGAGCCTGTCGATTATAATTCCATATTACAATGACGTTAAGCATAAAATAAATGAAAACCTACAACTTTTTTCGGCTTGCATTTTTAATTATGAAGTTATTATTATTGATGACGGTTCTACTGAAGAAGTCAAAATAAATAATTACAAAAATGTTAGAATTATTAAAAAGATTAATCAAGGAGTTTCTTCTGCAAGAAATACTGGCATAATTAATGCGAAAGGAAAGTATTTATTTTTTTTAGACTCAGATGATCTTGTTCCACCAAGATTTATTGCTTTTTTAAATACTAACTTATATAAATTAGATTATGATTGGGTGTTCTTTGACACTATTTTGAAGTTGGAAGGAAAGGAGATCTATATAAAGACGATAGATAGTAATGAAATTAATACTCAAAACTTATATGTTAAGTTACTAATGACAGGAAATTTAAATGAATGTTGGGGAAAATTAATTAAAAAAAATTTTGTACTTGCAAATAATATAAAATTCGATGAAAGAACTAATCAGGGCGAAGATTTTATATTTAATGTTGACCTATTGTTAAAAAAATGCGATTGGCATTATGCTGGCATGGCTTCTTATATTTATATACGATATCCAACGAATTACGATAAGAGGTTTTTAAGGGATGTACCATTAGGTTTTCGAAGTTTAAAACTATGGTATGATGCGCAAAATCAGTTATTAAATTTATTGGATAATGAAATTATGCGTGTTGAAGCAGCTAAAATGACTAATGCCGGTATAATAAATTCGCTTTCCGCAAAATTAATGATATTATTGGCTGAAAATAAATTTTTAGAATATAAAGATATTTTTTATGATAATTTATCTTTCTATAATGTTAAGCGTTTAACTTATAAAATGACAAAATTTATTAAATGTAAGATATATTTGTTTTTATTTAAGCATAATATGATAAAAACGTTTAAAATTCTTGGAAAAATTAGAAAAAAAAGATTAAATAAAAAATATAGGTGATAAATTTATGATATATTTAACCGCTTTTATAATAACTAGTTTTCTTGCTTGTTGCGTGCAAAAAATAAAAGATAAATTTTTATTTTTTCTTTGTTTGACTTTTAACCTATCAATTGTAGTATTTTTAGCTGGTTTTAGATCTTTTTCCGTTGGAACGGATACTAATGGATATCTACAAGAATTGTATTTGTCTGCATTACGTTCAAATTCTTTTGACGAATATATGCAACAATATTGGTGGTCCGTATGGCAGCTTTTATATGTTAGAGATTATGAAATAGGTTTTTCTACTGCTATATATTTGTCTACAAAAATATTTAATTCTCCTTTTGGACCTCTATTTACTGTTCATTTAATAATGTATCTCCCCCTTCTTTATATCCTATATAAAGAAAGATTTAATATGTCTGTTAGTGCTTTTATTCTGACTTATTTGCTTTTGGAATACAATACATCTTTAAATTTACTAAGGCAATATGATGCCATAAGTTTGTTAGTATTATCTGCCTATTTCTTCATTAAAAATAAAAAAATGAAATCATTTTTTTGGTTTTTGATGGCACTATTATTTCATACTTCTGTTATTCTGCCTTATGCTATATTGCTATTTTCATATAGATTTATAAATTATAGATATGTATTTTTGAAATCGCCAAAGACAATATATAAGAGGCAAAAAACATTGTTTATTTTAGTATGTATAACTATGTTTTTAGTTTTATATAAACCTATTATTTCATTTTTGAACTTTATTAATTTTGAATTTGTTGGTTATATTGGCTCAGGATTTTCGATCAATCCTAAAATGATTATTTTGCGATTACCGATATTGATTTATTTACTTGTTTTTAAGAAAAATATAAAGAATAAATATTTTGATTTCTATTTCCTTTTAATTATATTGGCCTTAGATTTTACATTTACTAATTTTAGTGAATCTACTCAATATTCAAGCCGAATATCCTGCTATTTCCATGTGTTCTATCCATTCATGTTTGCTATTGCAACTAAAAATTTAAGAAAAACTAAATCTGTTAAAAAAGACATTAATTTATTGTTTGCAATAGCATATTGCGCATCCTATTTTACATATTACATTTTAATTGGCAACGCTAATCAAACCTTGCCTTATGCATTTATGTAATAAAAATGGCTAAATCAGTTAAAGTAACTCAAAAATGGAATCGCTAAATTAGATTTATATAACATACTTTATACTATACTGTAGTATACTTAAAATTAGTGAAAGGAAGTTGGAGAATCGCTAAGTACAAATTTATGATTATCCCCTAGTTTAATAAAATGAATGAATTGAAAATTTGTGCGGTTGTAGTTACTTACAACCGAAAAAAATTATTAGAAGAATGTTTGGATGCAATAATTAACCAAACAAGGAAAATTGATAAAATTATTATTATAGACAACGCAAGTACAGATGGGACTTGTGAATTAATTGAAAATAAATATTTGAAGACCGGCATTGTTCAATATATCAAGCAAAAAGCAAATTTAGGTGGAGCTGGAGGTTTCTACGAAGGCTTTAAAGAAGTCAGGCATCAAGATTTTGATTTTATTTGGATAATGGATGATGATACTATTCCAACAAATAATGCTCTAGAAGGATTACTCGAAGCCAATAAAATTTTGGTTTCACATAACGAAAAAGTTTCATTCCTCGCAAGTTCGGTATTCGCTCTTAATGGAGAACCCGATAATGTACCTGCTATTTCAAGGAAAACATCCGATAACGGCAATTTGAATTGGTATAATTATTTACAGCAAGGAATTGTAAAGATTGACATTGCTACTTTTGTGTCCTTATTAATTAACTGCGATGCTATAAAAGAATGTGGACTGCCATGTCGAGATTATTTTATTTGGGGTGATGATACGGAATATACTAGCAGGCTTACAAAGTATTACGGAAATGCTTTTTTTGTGGGAAATAGCAAAGTCATTCACAAAAGAGCAAATAATAAAGCCTTTTCTATAAAAAACGAAACCGATAAAAAGAGATTAAAAAATTATCATTATTTATATAGAAATACTTTGATCAATTTTCGGTATTATAGCGGCTTTAAAGTAGCAATAAAAGTTTATTTGCATAACACGATTCAATCTTGGAACATAATATTTTCAAAATTAGGATTTTATAAATTTGTTCAAATTTTTAGAGGAAAGTTCGAATATTTTTTAAACTATAGAAGATTCAAAAAATACATTGATAATCAATTGCACAAAGGCAATGGCAAGCATTAGATGGTGAGTATAAATTAGAACAACCAAAAGATAACAAATTAAATTATATAAAAAGCAAATAGAACTTCTTAAATGCTTTAAATACCCTTAAAGGTAATTTTGAAAATGATTATGACGATAAGACAAAGATAAAAACATGGTACAATTTGAAAGAGTGATGTCTGAAAATGTAGATGTAGAACTTACAAATGTTGCTGCTGATGAATTAATACCATATTTGATTTTCAATGAATGATAAGATATAAGGAGGCAACATTATGTATGACTACTTAATAGTAGGTGCAGGACTTTATGGCTCTATTTGCGCCTATGAACCAAATAAAAAGGACATAAAGTGCTTGTACATAGATAGAAAAGATTACATTGCAGGCAATATCTACACTGAAAATATTGATAGTATTAATGTTTAGAAATGCGGAACTCATATATTCCATACTAGCGATAGAAAGGTTTGCGATTATATAAATCAGCTTGCATGATTTAACAATTGTATTAATCAACCTGTACCTAGATATGAAAATTTGTCATATAACAGCAACAATTGGTTATATGTTATATAGAGAGGTGATAAAGTGGAAAAAAATATTGAAAATTCAGAGAATAAAGAAATGCTAAGTGAAATAAATTCCAATAAATCAAATGGACATAAAAAGAAAGATTTGAAGAAGAATTATATTTTTAATTTGATTTATCAAATATTCGTTCTTATCGTACCGCTTATTACCGCACCATATATATCAAGAATTTTATCTGCAGAAGGAGTTGGACAATACAGCTTTACAAATTCCTTACAAAGTTATTTTACTCTTATTGCGGCGCTTGGCTTTGGCTATTATGCTCAACGTTTGATTGCTTTCAACCAAGATAATAAACATGAACAAAGCAAGATATTTTGGGAAATAATAATTGTAAGGTCGTTTTCGGTTTGCTTCGCAGTCTTATTGAATTTAGTTTTGTATTTCACAGGCGTATACAAAGAATATAGTTCTTTAATGTTTTGGTGGGCATTAAATATTCTTGCCATCGGTTTTGATATAACTTTTTTGTTTCAAGGAAACGAAGAATTCGGAAAAATAGTAGGTAGAAATGTCATAATAAAAGCGTTATCCGTTATTTTGATATTTATCTTAGTTAAAAAACAATCTGATGTATGGCTTTACGTAATACTAACGTCTTGCGCCAACTTACTTGGTAATATCTCCCTGTGGTTATATTTGCCAAAGTATTTAAACAAAGTTAAAAGAAGCGAATTGAAACCATTAAGGCATTTTTGGCCTACAGTAAAATTATTCATTCCTACAATCGCTAGCAGTGTCTATACGATACTAGACAAAACACTGATAGGCCTTTTGATTCAAGACACATATGTTGTCCAAGAAACTCAAATTGTGAATGGCGTTGAAACAGTTGTTGAAGTTGTTAAAAAATATTCAGACTTGGAAAACGGATATTACGAACAAGCTGAGAAAATCGTGAAGATGTGCATGTGTGTTATGACGGCGCTCGGAACTGTTATGATTCCTCGAAACTCAAAATTATATGTTGAAGGAAAAACCGAAGAATTGAAAAATAATTTCTATTTTGCCATTCATTACGTATGGGTTTTGGGAATTCCAATGATGTTTGGCTTAGCGGCAATCTCTTCCAATATCATTCCTTGGTTTTTGGGCGATGGGTATGATAAATGTATTCTGCTTATGCAAATATTCACTCCGCTAATTATATTTATTGGCTTGTCAAATGTCTTTGGCCTTCAATATTTAATTCCAACTGGAAGGGATAAAAAATTTACGATAGGTATTTTAGCTGGCACAATATCGAACTTATTATTAAACTGCATATTAATTCCGTTCTTTTGGTCATATGGAGCAATAATCGCTTCTTTAATTGCTGAATTTTTAGTTACTTTCACAATGTATCTTTTAATACGAAAAGAAATATCCCTTAAAGAAGTGTTTAAAACTGCAATAAAACCATTAATCGCCGGAATCATCATGTTTGCGTTAGTGTATTTTTTATCAACGGTATTTACTTCATCGATTTTACACACATTGGCACTTATCGCAATTGGTGCAGTAATTTATTTAGTGATGCTAGTGTTGATGAAAGAAGAAATGATTTATATAGGCGTAAATGCGATAAAGTCTAAATTTAGTCGGGGGCACAAACATTAGAGAATTGGATAGACAACAATAAAGAGCGCAACTCGATGTTACATTTATAGGTATCAATACCGGAAGATTTCCTTCGGATCAAAAATCGATGGATACAACCGAAACTAACGGTATCCATCATAAGTAAATATGGATATCTAATAATTGCTATTATGCGATTAAGGGAAGATAAGAATTTAATATTGATATATTTATAAAACATTCATTTATGAATACGAATCAAAAAGGAGAATACAAAAATGAGTAAGATTAGTATGGATAAAGTCAAGTCGTCAGTCTCTCATGGTGATATGAAAAACTATAAAAGTATGGTTTTGGAATTGATGAAGGATTTTCATGATTTTTTAAAAAGTCATGGCATCAAATATTCATTAGCTTTTGGAACTTTATTGGGTGCTATAAGACATAATGGTTATATTCCTTGGGATGATGATATTGATATTATTTTAACGGGTGAGGAATTTCAAAAATTATTAGCGATTGTTGATGAATTTAATAGTGATAAATATTTAGTTGTTAAACCATTAGATGACAATCCACTTGGCATCGCTAGAATATTGAAGATTTATGATAAAAGAGCCTGCATGAAGGAATATGGTGTCGTGCCATTTGATGGCCCTTTTATCGATGTTTTTTCTACGATTGATGTAAAAAATAAAGAATCCTATGCAAAAGAAGCAAATAAATTTAGGCTATATACTACCTTCTATTCCTTTAAAACTGGAAGATTGTCCGTTTCAAGTTATAAGAGCATAGGTGGACATTCACATATTATAAAAATATTATCTTATCTATATTCAAAAAAAAGTTTGAAGAAAAAAATCGATGAATATTATAAAAATAGAGAATCAAAATGGTGCTTTTCTAGTTTTGGTTCTCCAAAATTGTATGAAAAAACATGGTTTGAAGATTGTGAACTTCATAAATTTGAAGAATATGAGTTTTATATTACAACTAAATATGACGCAATGTTGAAAGCTGATTTTGGTGATTATATGAAACTTCCGCCCGTTGATGAAAGAAATCCACGTCATTTGATTGAGATTTCTTTTAATGAAAGCTTTATGGATAAAAATAAAAAAATATAGAAACATGCCTAGTAATAAAGTGAGGCAATTGATGACCTTATTGACTTTTATAAACAGCAAAATCTCTATGATCTTAAAGGATGATAAAAAATGAAATATATTAAAGATGAACAAATAAGAAAAATGCAGTTTAATTCTCGAGACTTATTGAATTTAGTTAATGAGACTCTTAAATATAAAAGGGACAGTATATTACCACCAAAAATATCAATGCATTTAAATAATAGTGGTGATACATTCTATAATTGTATGCCCTGTCTTGTTCCTAGCTTAAAAGCGGGGGGGGTAAAATTAGTTAATAGATATCCTAATAATTCACCATGCTTAAAAGCAAACCTAATGTTATATGATTTAAACGATGGTGATTTGTTAGCGTTTATGGATGCTGAGTATATCACTTCTTTAAGAACAGCAGCGGTTGCAATACATAGTGTACATTTGTTTGCTAAAAATAACTATGAAAGCATTGGCTTTATTGGTCTTGGCGAAGTCGGAAAATTATCTTTGAAAATGTTTATAGATACCATAGATAGAAATATCACTATAAGAATTTTCAATTATAAAAATAGAGCTTATGATCTGATAAAACAATATACTGATAGGAAAAATATAAAATTTGAAGCATATGATAATTATAATGAATTTATCAATGGATGCGATGTAATTGTATCTGCTGTCACTTATTGTGACGGTGATTTTGCATCGCCTGATAAATATAAAAATGGATGTCTATTAGTTCCTGTTCATACAAGAGGTTTTATGGCTTGTGATTTAGCGTTTGATAATATATTTGGCGATGACGTAGACCATCTTCAAAATTTCAAATATTTCAATCAATGGAAATCATTTGCAGAAACGTGTGAAGTTGTCAACGGAACAAATATAGGAAGAAGCAATGATGAAGAACGTATTATTGTTTACAATGTTGGAATTGCACTGCATGATATAGTTTTCGCAAAAATGATATTCGATACGATTGAAAATTGATTTTATCGCAAGATTTTATGAATTATTTTTAAATTCATTCTTGTGACTTTGTTTAAATTTTATTTTAGTGAGGTAATAGTTATGATAGCAATACTTATGGCTGCTGGTCTAGGCACAAGAATGAGGCCTTTAACAAATTTTGTTCCGAAGCCTTTAGTTAAGGTCTTCGGAAAATCGATGATTGAAACCATAATTGATGGCTTGAATCCTGTAGTTGGTAAAATTTATATTGTTACTGGATATAAAGGCGAACAATTTGAATTTTTAAGAAAGTTAAATCCTAAAATTGAAATAGTCAAAAATGCTGAATATGAAATAATCAATAATATCTCATCGATTCATGCCGTAAGAGATATTATGGGAACAGACGATTGCTTTATATGTGAAGCAGATTTGTATGTTTCGGATAAGAGTATTTTTAAAGCTGAATTAAATAAATCCTGTTATTTTGGCAAGTTTGTAGAAGGAAATTCTGATGATTGGGTGTTTGATCAAGATAATGAAGGCTATATTACTAGAGTGGGTAAATATGGAAATAATCAGTACAATATGTGTGGTGTTTCTTTCTTTAAAAAGGACGACGCTAAGATAATCAAGGATGCCATCGATGCTATGTATTTGAATAAGGGTTGTTATGAAACATTGTTTTGGGATGATGTTGTAAATAATAATTTGGACAAGTTAAGATTGAAAGTTCATCCTGTTTTAAGTAATCAAATTGTTGAAATTGATTCAGTAAAGGAATTAGAAGAAATTGATCCTAATTACAAAGACTATAACAGAGTTTGATTGTTCACAAATTTAATTTATAATGTTCAAAATGAACGTTTCATATTGAAACGATGAAAGATTAATGATATTCTTTTTCTTGCAAAGGAGATAAAGTGTATCATCTTTTCATTTTAATTATTTTATGAAGAAAAAAGTTATTTTAAGTTTAATAGCCACATTAGGCATTTTGCCATCTCTGACTTCATGTGGTGGCGGTAAAAACAATGTTATTATTTATACTGCAGCTGAAGAAGAAAGAATTGAATATATGAAGAGTGAAATTTCTAAGAAATTTCCTGAAATTGAAGTTGTGTTTCAAGCTTGTAGCACTGGATCATTAGTTACAAAACTTCAAGCAGAAGGCGCTGGAACTGATTGCGATATCTTTTACGATTTAGAATCTTGCAATGCACAGAAATTGACTACTGAAAATACAAATCTTTTTTATGATCTAGGAACTGATTATGATTTCTCCATTTATGATTCTTCAGTTACTTCTTATACTAGCGATCATCATAAATTTGCGGTCAACGGCAAGACATGTGGCGCTATTGTTGTAAATAAGAAATTATTAAACGAAAAAGGTTTAAGTATTCCTTCGACCTACAATGATTTGTTGAATGAAAAATATAAGAATTTGATTGTTATGCCTAATCCAAAATCTTCTGGAACCGGGTATGCATTTTATAACGGCTTAGTATCAAGTAAAGGTGAGGAAGTAGCTACTGATTATTTTGCCAAACTTAATAATAATATAAAGGAATATACAGCATCTGGTTCTGCCCCAATTAAATCTGTAAACAAAGGTGAGGCTGCTGTTGGAGTTTGTATGTTATGGCAAGGTGTTGAATATGCAAATGAAAATAGCGATTTGGAAGTTGTATTCTTAGATAATGAAGCTTCTTATAATTTGTTTGCAATGGGTATTATTAAAGGAAAAGAGTCGAATGCAAATGTGAAGCAAGTCTTTGATTACATTTATAATGATTTGAATAAAACGGAAGTTTGCAAATTCAATCCAGATAAAATATATGTTAATCAAGGTGCTTCTGAAATTGAAAATTATCCAACTAATTTCAATGAAATAAATATGGTTGGAACTTTTGATTACCAATATAAGCAAAAACTATTAGATGCTTGGAAATATTGATATGGCAGATACTATTTTAAGACTAGAAAATATAACAAAAAAATATGGCAAAAGACTGGTCTTAGAAGACCTTTCTTTTGATGTATATAAAGGAGAGTTTTTATCATTATTAGGCCCATCTGGGTGCGGTAAAACAACTATTTTACGTTTGATTGTTGGGATTGACCATCCAACAACTGGGAAAATATATAAATATGATCAAGACATCACTGATTTAGCACCGAAAAAGAGAAATATTGGAATCGTCTTTCAAAATTACTCTTTGTTTCCAAATATGAATGTATACGAGAATATTGCGTATGCTTTAAAGACTAAAAAAATGTCAAAGGAAGAAATTGATAAAAAGGTCAAAGATATTATTGATATTGTCGGTCTTGATGAACACATCTATAAGAAACCAAGAAATCTATCTGGTGGACAACAACAACGCGTTGCTATAGCGCGTACTCTCGTTTTGAATCCGGATATCATTTTGTTCGATGAACCAATGTCAGCCTTAGATGCGGAAATCAAGGTTATCTTAAGGAATCAATTGAAAGAAATCCAAAAGAAGATGAATATTACAATGATCTATGTAACTCATGATCAAGAAGAAGCATTCGCATTGTCGGATAGAATTATGGTGTTAAACGATTCTAAAATTATGCAGTTTGATACTCCATATAATTTATATAATCATCCATCTAATGATTTTGTAAAAAAGTTTATTGTCAATCATTTAAATATGAAAGTGGAATCAATTGAAAAATCAATTTCGAATGATTACGAGAAATAAAATGAAGAAGATTTTAAATAGTTTTAAACATGAATATCTGAGATTGATTGCTCTTGCTTTCATTATTGCTTTTGCTTTTTTGCCTTTGATTACACTGTTATTCAATATCAAAGGCAATGATATTTCTTACGTGTTTCATGATGAAACATTTTGGGCGGCTCTTAAGAATTCCTTTTTGTATTCATTGATTGCATCTTTGATTACGATTATTCTTTCAACTATTTCAGCTTATTTATTGAATACTTCATCGATTAAACATAAAAATATTTTCGTTACCATTTTAACTCTTGGAATGCTTGTTCCTACGTTATCAATCGGGCTTGGAGTAAGGGTATTATTTGGTAAGAATGGATTTTTAGATATTATCACTGGATTAGAGATAGAAGGATATGGATTTCTAGGATTGGTTTTAGGCTCGGTTATTTCATCTTTCCCGATTACATTTTTAATTATTTATGACGCTTTAAAATACGAAGATAAAGCTCCATACGATGCTGCTAATATCATGGGCATTTCTCGTGCATCAACTTTCTTTAAAATCACCTTACCGTATTTAAAAGTTGCTTTGATCAGTTCTTTCTTTGCAAGCTTTACATGGATTTTTTCTGATTATGGAATCCCGATGGAACTAGCAGGAAAAACTCATACATTGCCGATGTATTTATACAATGAAGTTCTTACGAGTTTTCAATATGGAAGAGGTAGTATTGTTGGCCTTTTCTTGCTTATTCCTGCTATCATTTCTTTTGTATTTGATTTGATTTTTAAAGATAACTCTAGTAATGAAAAACAGAAAAAACTTATTGATGCTGGTAAGAGCTTTAATGTTATCACATGCATCATATTGACTTTGATTTCAATTGTTCTCTTTATTCCTCAAATATCATTTATCTCACTGGCTTTCGTGAAATCGTACCCAAATGATATGACAATTTCATTTATCAATTTCAAAAATATGTTCAGTGCGTCATATGGACTAAGCATTAATCAATATTTATGGAATTCTTTACTCATTGCATTTATCACTGGAATATTTGGAACAATTATTGCTTATCTTTTAGGATACCTGTCTGTTAGAAAAGAAGGCAACATGGGAAAAGTTGTAAATTTGCTTGCAGTATCTACTATCGCTATTCCAGGATTAGTTCTTGGTATTGGATATATGCTATTGTTTAAGAATACAAAAGGCTTCTTTTATGGAACTATTGCTATTCTTGTCATGGTCAACATATTCCATTTTCTTGGATCGCCTTTCTTGCTTGCAAAAAACTGCCTTTCTAAAATCAATAAGGATTATGAAATTGTCGGAGAAACGTTAGGAATTAATAAGGCTCAAATATTTTTTAAAGTGTTAATACCTAACTCTATTTCTACATTGATTGAAATGTTCTCATATTTCTTCTTGAATAGTATGATTACAATTTCAGCTGTTGCATTCCTGTGTACTTATAAGAATCAACCACTTGCAATCTTGATCGACACATATGAAAAATCATCTAATTATGAAATGCAGGCTGCAATTTCTGTATTGATATTATTTATAAATGTTATCGCTAGAACTTTATTTAATGGTATAAACACTTTCGTTAAAAAACATTCAAAGAAGGAGGAAAGTTCGATTATGGAATTATCATTATATCAATTTGAATTATTAACTTTTTTAGAAAGAAACGGAAAAAATAGATATACTCAAAGATATTTATCTGATACATTGACATTGTCTTTGGGAACTGTAAATAAATTATTGCAAGAAGTTTTAGAAGCGAATTATGCTTCACTTGATAAAGATAATAATCTTTCTTTAACTGAAAAAGGGTTTAAAGCATTGGAGCCTTATAAAGTTAGAAAAGCGGTTATTTTGGCTGCGGGTTTTGGGTCTCGTTTAGCCCCTGTAACCTTGTCTACACCAAAGCCATTGGTTAAAGTTAATGGAGTTAGAATAATTGATACATTAATTGATTCATTGCTTTCAAAGGGAATAACATCTATTTATATCATCAGAGGTTATATGAAAGACAAGTTTAATGAATTATTGGTAAAATATCCAACAATCAAATTTATCGATAATGAAGAGTTCAATACAGCCAATAATATTACGTCGTTATATAAATCTTTGGATTTCTTGGATCAATGTTATATTTGCGAAGCTGATTTGATGATTGCAAATCCAGATATCATAAGAAAATACGAATATAGAACAAATTATCTAGGTGCTAAGGTAAAAGAGACAGATGATTGGTGTTTTAAAAAAGTTAACGGATGTGTAACGAATTATCAACTTGGCGGCGAAGATTGCTACCAAGCATATGGTATCTCGTATTGGAACCGTGAAGATTGTGAGAAATTAAAAACAGATATCGCTAAAGTCTATAATTCACGTGCCGGTAAAGAAAACTTCTGGGAAAATGTACCTTTGAAAATTTGCAAGAAAAATTACCATGTAGAAGTCAGATCATGTCATAAATCAGATATAACAGAAATCGATAATTTTGATGAACTGATTTCATTGGATTCATCATATGCTAATTATCCTGGATTAGATAATTTTAAATGATTTTTACGATTTGCTAGTGACGGGTTTGACAATAAATAATATTTTTGCTCCATTTCAAATTACGCGAAACAAAATGGATGCATTGAACTCAAGTTACCGAACCAAATCGAATTCGAAAAATTCGTGAAGCTGATGCAAGATACTGGCGAGGTAAGATGTCCAAAACTCATTAAGCCTTCATATCAATTGATAACTAACGTCCTTATAACTAAACGATATGCATATTCCTGCCATATAGGCAAATAACGCCTATAACACTTGAAACAATTTCAATTATAAAATCCAACTATGAATCCTCTCGTTCTCAAACTCCTCATCGATAAATATAGTTTCAAAAAAGACTCTTCCAATTATCTCCTAAAGATCATCGACAAGAACTATGACGAACTAACAATCTCCAAACTAATCCTATATGTTCTCAATAACAAAGAAAGGTTAGAAACCCTTCTGGGTGATAATATCTCCATTGATTCAATAGATAGATATGGCACTGAACTAGTAATAGATAACAATAGAAGAATTGATATCTATCTCGAAGGAAAGGAAGATAATGGCAAAAGATTCTTTGTAATAATAGAAAACAAGATCAATTCAAATACTCATGACAATCAATGTTCCTCATATTACGAATGGGTTTCAAATACATACAAGAATCATGATATCTTCTGTTTCTTTCTGAAACCATCCTACAATCAAACTGAAACAGACAACAAAGAGTATTTCAAAACGATAATATATGATGACATATATGCTCTACTAGAAGATTCATTTGATATATACGTCAATGAACTAAAGAAAGAAATAAAAGACTCACTCATGAAAAAAGAATATGACGAACTAGACCAATATTTCCTTAACAATCTCAAAGAAATATATGATGAAGTTAATTCCTTATGGAACGATATCAATGATTTCTTCCTTCAACTAGCAAAATACTTCAATAAAGATAACGTATATAAGATGTACGACTCCAATAATAATGGAGAAGGTTACATCAGATTCTATGATGACAACCATAAGTGGTGGTTTGGTTCCAATATAGATAAAGATGATCAATATTATTTCTATTTCGAAATCCATTACTCAATGGAACTGAATGATATCTATGTTCAAGGAGTAGCAAAAAGATACTCCGATAACAATTCATCAAAGATAAGTAGATTCATGAATAACAACAAACACGAGAGAAATGAAAAACGTTATTGCATCATTGATACTAAGAACTTCAATTCTTCATATAAAGACAAACCATTAAGTGATGAATGGAAGAAAGACTTATCTAATTGGTTAAATGAATCTCTTCCTATAACAGAAAGAGAAACAAGAAATCTTGCTAGAAGATTCATTGAAGAGAATTAATGAATGTTTATCAATAGTCCGGCACGATCTTTGATGATTGTTTTTGCCAAACTGATTTTAAATTAATTCGATATTTACTGAATTATTCGAATATCCGCATTCTTCATCAAACAATTGAAATGTGATCGTGCCGCTAATCATGTCGCCAAAAAGCGGCACAAAAGTGGCACGATCAAATTGATTAAGGCGATAGTTGAATTTATAATATTCCCATAAAGGTAAAAACAATGAAATATTCTTTGAACTACGAAGATGAATTAATAGAATTCAAACAATCTTTAGGACAATTAGATAGAGGTATAGAAGCATTAAGCGCGATGCTAAATAAAAACGGCAAAGGAAAGGTTGTTTTTGGCGTTGCTGATGATGGGGAAATCGTAGGCTTGAAGGATTTTGGAAAAGAAAGCGTTAAGAAAATAGGAACAAGAATCAACGATGCCCTAATCCCTCAAATAACGCCGAAAATCACATCTAAAAATATTGATGGTCTTCTTATTATTGAAGTGGAAGTGGTAGGAGATAGAAAGCCATATTCCTGCTTCGGCAATTACTTAATTCGTGTTGGTAGTGAAAACAAGAAGATTTTGCCCGATCAATTGGGAGATTTGTTTTTTACAAACTCGAATCTAACAAGCGAGAAAATAGAATCCATTGATCAAGATTTAACCTTCAATGGATTGAAGTCCCTCTATATTTCAAAAGGCTATACGATCGATAATGCGACATTTGCTAAAAATATGGGATTGCTAACAGCAAATGGCAAATATAACTATATCGCTGAAATTCTATCTGATAACAACTCATGTTCGATCAAAGTCGTTCGTTTTAGCGGCGAAGATAAAACCGATATGGTATCAAGAAATGAATTTGGCTATAAATGCATGCTAATAGCGTTGAAACAAGCCTATGATTTCGTTTTGTCTTTCAATGAAACGAGAGTTGATTTAAATAAAGGCTTAGAAAGAAAAGAAACAAAGCTATTTGATGAAAGATGCCTTGATGAAGCATGGACTAACGCCTGTTTGCATAATAGATGGATAAGAAACGTTCCACCTGCAATATATATTTATTCAAATAGAATAGAGGTTGTATCAACTGGAGGCCTTCCACTTGATTATTCCAAGGAAGAGTTTTTCCAAGGGGTCAGCCATCCAATCAACGCTAGCTTAATGAAGATAATGGGACAGTTAGACTATATCGAGCAAACTGGGCATGGAGTTCCTTTGATTGTTAGCAAATATGGCAAGGAAGCATTTTCCTTTTTCGAGAATCATATTCTTGTAACCATACCATTCGCCTTTGAGCCAAGCTTCAAACAGCTTCAGCAGAATTTAAGCGAAAGCCATAATCTCATCTTATCGATTTTGAATGAGAATCCAAGTTTGACTCTCTCTCAATTATGCAAGATGTCGAACATCGGAAGGACTAGAGTTACTGAAATCATTAGTGATTTAAAGAAATTGAAGAGGATTGAAAGAGTTGGCACAAGCCGTTCTGGATATTGGAAAGTGAACAAATAAATACTCTTGATTCATTGTTAGTGTTTTTAGCAACGGTCCGGCACGATCTTTGATGATTGCTTTTGCCAAACTAATTTCAAATCTGTTCGATAATTGCTGAATTGTTTGAATATCCGTATTCATCATCGAATAACTTAAATGCGATTGTGTCGCTAATCGTGTCGCTAAAAAGCGGCACAAAAGTGGCACGATCTTTTTGATGAGGGATTGTGAAGAAAAACTCAATCATTAGAATTCAAAGAAACCATCTTTTTTTCATCATGAGCCCTAATTTATTGCGGAAACGGGCTCATGACGTTGATGCCCCCGGGCTCATGATGAAAATATGGCTAAACATCGATGTTTTTCTTGTTTTAACTTATGATTAACGACACATTTTTGCTTATGCATGCCATTCCATTAGTATCTTTATACAAACTTAATACAGATGAAATAGAATGGAATGCCGTTCATTTGTAATTAGTTTCAATCCGTAAAAATATACGTGATAGTCAATATCTTCATCATAAATAACTAATAGTTCGGTCACGAACTATACTTGACTCTCTCTCTCTCTCTCTCTCTCTCTAAAATAAAAGAAAAAGAAGAAGGAAAGATGAATATGGAAGGGAATACCATTCAATTACACATTACTTATGAAGAAGAACTGTCATTTAAAGACTTCACGCAACTTGTGAGCATCCTTGATGATTCTTTTGATTCTGCTATGGCTATCGCATCAATCGAAGCTGAAAATTTTCCAAACGATCCTAAAATCTACATCAAAAGAGTCAGAGAGGGATCAATCATTTTCGACATTCTCATACCTATTCTTGTTGGAGTTAGTGTCAATGTCATAAGTTGGAAAATCTTGGAAATTCTCAAAGAACGATTAAACAAGTCGAAAGAAATGAACGTAATTGATGTCACTCAGGAAAACTCCGGAATAGGTGTCAAACTTCCAAAACAAATCAAATTCCCACAAAAGAAAAAATGGACGCCGAAGGAAGAGGATGTCTTGGCAAAGAAAGCCGTTGACGTTTATGTCAACAAAAAGCTAAAAATGGATGTAGATACATTCATAAGAGATCCAAAATTTGCCGACATTATTGCTGTGCATGGTGTCAACTCAATCCGTCAAAAGTTAAGAAACATTCGCTATATATTAGATCAAGAGAAACCTAACGGACATACATTAGAAATCTCTCCGCTTAGAAACTGCTCTAAAGAAAACATAAAGGCCGTTAAACGTTATCTTTAAAATCGAAAAAAGTTATGGAGTAACAACAATGATATTTTATGAGAAGGCCAATCAAGAAGTGCTAGTCAAATGCAAGGCGTTTATTGATAACAATTCAAATACTAAAAATGATTATTATGTTTTTAAGGAATCTTTACGCTTGGAAAAGGAATTAATTCAATCTCTTCTAGAATCACAAAAAGATTTTGATGACGCCGTAAAGAAAGAATTGGACAAGAAGCCACCAAATGATGAAAGCCCTGAAATGGACGCTTTTATCTTTAGGTTTAATAATCTTGAGTTGAAACTTTGCCTAGACGTTGAAGCGCATAAAACATTACAAAAACTTCAAAAAATCATAGAAAGGAATACAAAATAGAAAAAGAAACATTCTTATATATATAGAAAAACTTTCTAATAAGAACGTTTATTAGAATTAGTAAAGAAACTTAAAACCTGAATTTTAACCATTTGGATTATTAGCACTTACAACGCGCGCAAGATCAGTCTTACACTACGTTAGAACTAAAACCTATATGACGTTTCGAATATGAGACGTTCTAGTGAATATAGTGATATAGCGCGTTGCTTATTCAACGGATTTAAAGATAATGAAAAACCATTAATGGCCACATTTAAAAGAATTTAACAAAAATGCAGTTCGCATTAACCAAGGAGAAATAGATATGAAGAAACGTTTATTTGGTTTAGGATTAACTCTAATTTTCACTTTAATATCATGTTCAGGAAATAATGATAAGAGCAGTGGAAATAAGGGAAATGACATCGAATTGAACGATTCATCATTTTCGTCGGCTTTAACCCAAAAATATACTATTACATGGGAGAATTGGGATGGTTCACTTCTTGAAACCGATATTGTAGAGAAGGGAAAGATGCCTGAATATAACGGAGAAACGCCAACTAAAGCCGGCGGAACTCAATTCGCATACACTTTTAGTGGCTGGTCACCGGAAATCTCACCGGCTTACTCTGATCAAACATATATTGCTACTTATCTAAAGGAAACTAAAAAGTATCTTATTACATGGGAAAATTACGATGGAAATCTCCTTTCACAGGACGAATGGGAATATGGGGAAACACCAATTTATAACGGCGACACGCCGATGAAACCATCTGATGAGCAAAATGACTATATTTTCGCCGGATGGAGCCCGGAAATTAGAGAGGTAACTGAAGAGGCGACATATATAGCTCAATACGAGGAAAAACAAATTGAATATGCAATCACTTGGAAAGATTATGACGGCACCGTTCTACGGGTTGATTCTTTGCACTATGGAGAAACGCCTTCTTACGGTGAGGAACCAAAAAAGGAAGGGAACGCTGAATACAACTATGCTTTCTCTGGGTGGTACCCGGAAATTGAAAAAGTGACATGTGACGCTACTTATATCGCTCAATACGAAGGAATCACCAATAGTTACGAAATCACCTGGAAAAACTATGATGAGACGATTCTTGCCGTTGACGTTGTGAAGTACGGCGAAACTCCGCTTTATACCGGCGAAACCCCGAAAAAAAGTTCTGATACCCAATATAACTACGTATTCTCTGGCTGGGATCCTTTGCCTGATATAGTTACATCAAACGCCACCTACACGGCTCAGTACGTTTCAAACGTGAACACTTATGAGATCACCTGGAAAAACTATGATGGCAGCATATTGGAAACGGATATTCTTCCTTATGGTTCCATACCATCTTATAGAGGTGATACGCCAGCCAAAGAACATGATGAGAAATATAGCTATGTATTCTCGGGATGGGACAATTTGCCTACGGAGGTTACGGGCGATGCCACATACACTGCTTGCTATGATAGAGTTCGCTCATGGTTCACCATAAGCTATGATGCGAATGGTGGCGAAGACAGACCGGCCCCACAACCGAAAGAAAAAGGGGTTGACGTCAAAATAACTGATTCAACTCCGATCAAAAACGGATATACGTTCATGGGATGGAACTGTCTTAAAAACGACATCGTTTATCAACCCGGTGATGCGTTGTCATTCGATGAGGACATAACAATGTTTGCCATGTGGTGCGAGCATTGCCCAGCTTGCAATGGAAAGGGTACACAAACTGAGGAATGGAGTCCATGTTCAAAATGCAACGGCAAAGGAAAAACGAGAATAACATGTCCAATTTGCAATGGTGATGGCGGCACGTTCGTTTTCAAATGTGCTAATTGCGGAAAATGGGAATCTTCAACCTTTTCTACCGGTGGAAACTACTGTCCGACTTGTGGAAAGTTAAGTTCTTATAGCAGTTTAAATCCATGCCAAAATTGTAATGGTCATGGATGGGTCGATGTAACTTGTTCCAAATGCAAAGGAACGTGTGGAACATGGCAAAAAAACAACGACGAAGATACAACAAGGGAGATTATCTGTACGGCCTGTAATGGCAACCCATTAATTCGACCGTCAAGCCCGACTTTGGCTTTTTATGACCATGAGTCAATCGAGGTGGAAGCCATTGATGGCTATGAATACAGCCTCGACGGCAAAGCGTGGCAAAAGAGCAACGCTTTCCATGGCTTACAAAATGAGGTGTCCTATTCCATTTATCAGAGGGTGGCTTCGACCAGCGATAAACCTTTCGGAGTTACTAGCGACCCTCTTACTGTCAGCACATCCCCTCTTTGTGAGATTGAATATGAGCTTGATGGTGGTCGTGCAGAAGGTAATCCAACGAAACTGAACGATAACTCGCAAAACGTAAGTCTGAACGCTCCATACAAAAATGGATACGAGTTTTTGGGATGGACGGGATCCAACGGCGATGTCCCAGACACTAATGCCTTCATCTCTTCTGGAACCACTGGTAAATTGCACTTTGTCGCCAATTGGAAAACCATAAATTATAAAATTACTTATGATTTAGCAGGCGGTTCGAACAACAACTCAAACCCAAGCACTTACACAATAGAGGACTCATTCGTTTTATCTTCTCCTGAAAGGGTTGGATGCAATTTCCTCGGCTGGTATCAAGGATCGACAAAAGTCAATTCAATTAGAAAGGGTTCCACCGGTGATATTACGCTTGTTGCCGAATGGAATATCGTTACATATGTTATCAAATATAATCTTAATGGCGGTACCCAAAATAGCAAAAACCCATCTAAATATACAATAGAAGACACTCCAATTACCTTATATGATCCGACCAAGAATGGCTACACGTTTCTAGGCTGGTACGATGGTGAGACGAAAGTTGAGTGCATAGAAAAAAGTAGTGCAAGCGATTTGGAACTGGAGGCTAGATGGTCCGCAAATCAAAATGTGCTATCGGTGACTAGCGAAGATGAAAACAAGGGGTCCGTCGAGATTGTCTCGGGAAAGGGCTACACGGACGAAAGGATAACTGTTAGGGCAACTCCTGTGGAGGGATACGCATTAAAAGGCTGGTACGAAGGAACGAAACTCGTGAGCAAGGACGATGTTTATACATTCGATATGCCTGCACGCAATCGCTTATTGAACGCGAAATTCTGGACTTTTGAGAAGATAAACGAGTCTATTGGCATAGCGGGGGCTAACGTGGTTACCTATGGCTTATACCCTCAGACTTACGTGAGCGACAAGACACTTATCTCCTCATTAAATAAACTTACTACAACAGGGTCCAACGGATGGTATCTCTACAATGGGTCCTATTACGCCAAAAAGATAGCAGAACCGTATCCGTATAATTCAAGTCGCGAGTTCAATGATGGAACGGGAATCGTTAGTGGGACTCAATATTGGTTCAAGTGCGACCCTATAGAGTGGAACATACTCTCATCATCCGATGGGACGTATTCCCTTGTCTCATCCGTACTCCTTGACACTCATCGATTCAATGATGACGTTCGGGAAGGAACTGAAGGCGGATATTACGCCAATAATTATGCTAACTCAGAAATCCGCTCATGGCTCAATAATGATTTCTATAACTCGGCTTTTGCCTTGGATGATTCTCTTATTCAAACCGTGACAGTCGACAACTCCGCGGCAACGACAAGCTCATCCACAAACCAATACGCATGTGACAACACGGAAGACAAGGTTTACTTGCTTAGCTATCAGGATTACGAGAGCGCCGATTATTTCGCAGACGATGCGGCAAGGCAATGCAAGGTGACGGACTGGGCGAAAGCGAATTACGCATCTTATTATTCAGGAAATGGCGATTATTGGACTAGATCCCCTGCTTCCTACGACTCCAACAACGCTTGGAGCGTCAACTTCTACGGCAATCTCTACAGCCACCACATCTACGTCAACCTTTCCGGTATTTGCGTACGCCCCGCCATCACAATCAAGGTCGCATGAGGGATGAATGCGAATCGCATAATCAAGGCCATCCCCGCAATCAAAAATCCGTTAGGGGATGGCCATCGATAGAATGAGTCTGGTTTGAAAGATGAAACAAGCATTGAAAGAGAAGGAGCCAAGGAAAGAGACGGAGCTGCTGGTATTCGTGAAGGCGAAGAAACTGGCCGAATACGTGATGGAGGCCTCTTCGAAAGTACCGGTGAAATACATACATTCCGTTATGAATCCTTCGATGACCGCTTTCTTTGATACTGTATCATGTTTCCGCTCTTTTAACTGATCTCACATGTTATTACCCAGAGGTTATTCTCTCATGAATAAAGAAATTCCTTGCGATGATGCAAAAGTCCTCTGAACTTGTTGGTGTATCTACTTTAAGGCTACAACATCATTGATATGTGTCAAAACACATAAAAACTTCTGTTTTTTTCATCATGAGCCCTAATTTATTATGAAAGCGGGCTCATGACGGGCTCATGATGTGGATACCCCGGGGCTCATGATGAAAATATGGCTAAACATCGATGTTTTTTTGTTTTAACCTGCGATTGATGATTATAAATTCTCTTTTCTGAATGGAATTTCCATTAATATTTCCATATAAGAAGAGATAATGGGAACGGTATTTGAGAAACAACAAAGAAACTACTTACAAATAACGATATACAAGACCAAGTGTTTCTATTAGATAACATACGAACGAAACTTTATCGCTAAACAATCTTAAAGAGAACCAATAAACATTCCTTTCTTAATATAAATAACTGGAAGGAATGTTATCTTTCCATAATTAACGATCAATCGATAAAACGTACCTGATTATCGTTATTTTCATCATAAATAAATAATAGTTCGGTCACGAACTATACTTGACTCTCTCTCTCTCTCTCTCTCTCTATAATTGAAACAAATGAAAAATAGAAGGAGTTCAACATTTATGAAAACTATAAGCAGTCTGTTGCGGAACAACTTTTTGGAAGATATCAATCGCAAAGATATGAGAGACAGACGCATATCCGATTTGGATGATGTCATTTCTGCCGTTAAAAAGATTTACCATGGTAATGTTATCTATCCTCAAAGTGGACCAACCTCATTAAGAGTAGTTCTTAATCACGGGCCACACGCAGAAGACATTGACATTTTGCTTACGTCAATAGGTACTAAAATTCATGACTATTTCATACTTGACCCTAATTGCGATAATACCCAGGCTAATTTCGACGCCTTCCATGAAGAACTATGCAAACAATTTCTTGATGGAATAAATGAATTAAGAAGAACTGCTGGACTAGCCAATCTCACATATGGCCAAGCGCAAAAGCTGATCAATTTGACGTTTAAGTATCTAACCACGTATGCAGATTATGAAACATACGCGTACTTATTCCGTTTTTGCCATATGACAATCGATAGAATTGTTTTGAAAGCTCTTTCTAATAGAAACTCTCTTTCCGAGCTATTAGGAACTAACGTGTCGGCAAGACTCAACGTAGCAAATCTATTATGGACAAAAATGAGCAAGGAAGAATACCACGAACTCGTTAATGAATATAGGAACATATTAGATGGAATGCTAGGCGATAAAACCTATATGCATCTTGAATATTGCATTTGGAATAAAGAGAAACATGGCCTTATTGGTCTGCCTGATAGTGGTGAAGAAAAAGAGGCAATCGAAATAAGACAATTTCATAAATAAAGACAATAAATATCAAATTTTGAGGCAGCAAAATGAAAAAGAGAAAAATATTTGAGATCGTCATGATGGCTTGCTTCATCCTTTCTGGATGCGGAGGCGATTCGACAAGCGGAAATAGCAATGAAAACGCGTCATCAAGCGAGAATATGAAATACGTCATCACCTTTGATCTGAATGGAGGAACGACCGAAAAGCTTTTCTATAGCCCTATAACCGTTAACCGCTTTGATACTGGCATGTTCTTCTACAATGTCGAAAAAGAAGGATACAATTTCAGAGGATGGTCTTACAAAGGCGAACAGATTGTAGATGAAAAAGGAACCCTTTTTAAGACTCCCGAAATGGAAAGCGAGATGACATTCGTGGCCATCTTTGAACAAAATGTTAGGATGTATGTTTATACGAATATGCCTGAGGCTGGCGAGATTGGCGGGACTGGCATATATGAGTACAACAGCAGCGTTGACGTCTTTGCCCACCCATACCAAGGGTATAACTTTGTCGGATGGTATTATGAGGATACCTTAATTTCCGTAAGCCAGGAATACAAATACACGATGTGGAATATCGATGTCATCCTTGAGGCGAGATTCAAATTAGCCACTTTTTTCGTTGACCTTTCATCGAATGATGCTGACTGTGGCCTTGTCATGTTCAAGAATGAGGATGATAAATATAACGATTATTCGAAGTATGCGTCAAATAGATTTAAGTATACCGATGAAGTAACTGTCGTAGCCCTTTCTAAAACGGACGCGCGTTTCCTTGGATGGTACGATGAAAACAACGAGCTAGTCTCAGCAAATGCCGTTTATACGTTTAAAATGGTGAATCATGATTATAAACTTGAGGCAAAATGGAACCATTTCAAGATTGAATACAACCTCAATGGTGGAGTGAATTCAGAAGATAACCCATCATTCTTCACCCTTGAAGATGAAATCAGGTTATCTGATGCCAGTGGCAAAGCCGGCTATACTTTTGCTGGTTGGTATTCGAACGATGAGAAAATAGATGTCATTGAAAAGGGAACGATAGGGAATCTGACTATAGAGGCAAGATGGACTGCGGATTTGCAGAAACTGGCCGTCACGAGCGAGGATGCGTCGGAAGGAACTGTGGAGATCGTTTCAGGAGAAGGGTACACAGACGAAGAGATAACGGTGAAAGCTACGCCTATTAATGGATGCATTTTCAAAGGCTGGTATGAAGAAGCTAAGCTTGTTAGCTATGATGAGGCTTACACCTTCACGATGCCTGCAAATGATTATTCGTTAACGGCTAAATTCTGGACGAAAGAAGAGAATCTCGGCATGACACCTGTATTTGATTCGGAATCAAAAACTGTCACATATGGTCTCTATCCTCAGACCCACGTATCCGATGATAGACTTATCTCATCATTAAACGAACTGGCAACCGCAGAATCCAATGGATGGTATCTCTACGATGGCTCATACTACGCAAAGAAGAGCGCAAACCCTTATAGTTCAAGCTATACGTTCGGTGACGGAACGAAGATCGTCAAAGGAACCGAGTATTGGTTCAAGTGCGAGCCGATCACATGGGATATACTCACAAGCGATGATGGGACTTATTCCTTGGTTGCGCATTCGTTGCTCGATGCCCACGAATATAATGAATACTATAGTGGAACAAAAGATGGGGCTTATGCCAACAATTATGAGAAATCCGAGATACGCGAATGGCTCAACGGAACCTTCTATGACTCCGCCTTCGCCTTGGATGACTCCCTCATCCAGACGGTGACCGTCGACAACTCCGTGGCAACGACAAACTATTCCACAAACCAATACGCATGCGACAATACGGAAGACAAGGTTTACTTGCTTAGCTATCAGGATTACGAGAGCGCCGATTATTTCGCAGACGATGCGGCAAGGCAATGCAAGGTGACGGACTGGGCGAAAGCGAATTACGCTTGTAGAGATCGAGGTTATTGGACTAGATCCCCTTATTCCAGCTACTCCAAACACGCTTTGTATGTCGGCTTCAGCAGCGATGGCTACAATCTCTACCGTGACGACGTTGACTACTCCTACTATTGCGTACGCCCCGCCATCACAATCAAGGTCGCATGAGGGATGAACACGTATCCGTCAATCATGGCTATCCCCAATCAAAATCCGTTAGGGATATCAAAGAACATAAATCAATAAACAATTAATAAAAGGAGAACTAAAAATGCCAAAGTCTTCTTCAGACACAAGAACTAATATCGAAATGATAGTTGATTATTGCGAGGAAAAGCTTCCACTAGCTAACGCTTCCTTGAGCCCTGAATACTATTACAACTCTTTGCCTTTCTGCCTAATTGATGCAATTTTCAGCAAAGGAGTCACATATTCTAGCGCAAGGAATGCCGTCATAAGATATTGCGATCGTTTTGCTCTTGAGAGGATTACCTCTCCATTAGCGTACGCTCATCGTAGCGACGACCATACAATTAGCGACTTCTTAAATAACATAAGCCCTTATATAACTTCTGATTACGGAGCTGCAAATATTTACCATAACAAATGCCGCACATCTCCAAGGGGCGGAATATTTAAAGCGGAAGCAGTTTATAAAACAGCGGAGATTTTAAGAAATCACGGCATCGAAACGATTCATGACATGAATGAATTGATGAGTTCGCAGGATCGTCTAGATGAATTAGAGACTGATTTTCGCTCAGTAGCAGGACAAGGAAGTGGTATTTCTTTCACTTATCTTCTCATGCTTTCAGGGGATGATGATCGCATGAGCATTAACCGCAACTTAAGAGAGTTTTGTGAAAAAGCGACCGGAATACAAAATTATACAATCGATGATGCTAGAAACGATTTGATGGAGGCGTGCAGAATATTGGAAGAAAAATACCCTATTCTTACTCCACGACTCCTTGATCATGCTATTTGGAACTATGAGTCGCAACAATGATGATTTTTTAGCAAAAACTAAGCAAGGAGAAACCATAGAATGTTTTTTGAAACGGGAAAAGAGTCTGCCGATCTTGATAATGGTCTAACAGCAGAAGAGGAAAAAAAGGAAATCGCAAAAATACTTTTTGGAATGTTCAGTCCTTCAGATAATAACTTTAATCATTATTGTAACAATTTGACTGATGTTTTTCACTGTGCGATGCTTTGCAAATTTGATT
>CAVIBR010000013.1:0-58697 GCA_963641445.1 Bacteroides uniformis | reverse complement strand
TTGCCAAAAATATTCTTATTCCTTGAAAAATGTAGTGTTAAATCCTAAAAACGGGAATACTTTTTATTCGCGCTTGTATGCGTATGCGTGATAATATATTAAGTACTTGATTAGCAAAATCAGAAGGAGGACAAAATGGAACGAATTATAATGATAGCTGTCATAGCAGGAGCCTCCCTTTTGGCAATAATTGGGATTTCATTCCTTTTATATAAAACAATAATCAGCAGAAGCGTTTTAAAGAAACAATCGAAAGAAATCATCGCTGTTTTTGAAACGGAACATGCTGTTCTTTTTGGCGAAATCAAAAACTATATCGATCGTTTAAAAGCTATTTCTGATATAAACATCACCTATATCGAGATATATAAGAAATGGCAAATGAAATTCAACGATGTTAGAGATGGTGCGGATTCTAATGCTCAAAGTAACGTCAATTGCCTTGCCCAAAACATCCAAGAAAAACGTTGGAACAAAGTTAAAGAAGATATGCCAACCGTTAAAAAACAAATGAATCTCTATAAGAAAGAAGTCGAGCAATTAAGAGATGATTTAAAGAATATCTTCAAAATAGAAGTGGAAGTCAGCGAGCTTTCTTTGAATAAAAAAGAAGAATATCGCGCCGTTAAAGCCAAGTTCTATTCCAAACAAACGGATTTATCTATCGTTACTGAATCAATGACTTCTTTGTTTAAAATTATTGATGCCAATCTCGATGAAGCTGAAGGGCTTATTGAAAACGCCCATTATCAGGAAGCAAAAGATATCTATGTCAACAAAGTCGATGTCCTTGTTAAGCAAATCGATGTTTTATTAGATGTTTTGCCTAACATCTGCACAGAATTAACCTCCGTTTTGCCAGACAAGATTCTTTCTTTAAAAGAACGTTATACGACAATGCTTAAGGAAGAGTATCCATTAAATCATATTCTTTCTAATGCAGGTATCGAAGTAATGGACAAAAATGTCAAAAACATGCTTGCAAACGTTAAGAATTTAAACAATAATGGGGTTAGCAAATTCATCGACGATCTCCATAAGATAATCGAGATGTATAATGAAAAATTTGATCAAGAAGTTGCCGCTAAAAAAGAATTTGATAGCAAAAACGAACAAATCAATAGAGAGGAAAACATCATCCATCAAAAATATGTCAACCTCACCAATAGCATTCCTCAAATAAAGAACTTCTATCTTCTTGGAAGCGATGATAATGCTAAACTTGCTGAAATGAATAAATCCGTTAGCGAGGTTTCATCTGCAAAAACCCTTTTAGATAATTACGTTCACTCAAATTCGCGTCAACTATATACCGTTTTAGTTACCAAGATGAATGACCTTGACCGTTTAGTCAAAAAAGCTAAGGAACAAATTGAATATTTTGAGGCATATCTCCAATCTCTCAAGAGTGATGCAGAATCTGCTGCTGCTTTAATAAAAGAGCAATTTCCAAAAGCTAAAGAATACGAATCTCAACTTTATGCCTTAAACGTTGATGCTCTCGTAAAGAAATATTCCCCTCGTTTTGAACTAGTTTATTCGATAATCGATACGATTTATGATGAACTTAACAAACGTCCAATAAATGTCGTTAAAGTCAATGAAGAAGTAGCCAAGCTAAAAAATGAGTCGCTAGCTCTTTATAACGAATTACTTCTGACAAAAGGCAATCTTGCCGATGCTGAAAACTCCATCGTTCGCGCCAATAGATATAGAAGCGAAGACGTTGCAAACGATCAACTTATCGTTCAAGCCGAGAATATGTTTCAAAACTGCTTATACAAGGAAGCATATAACACAACAAAAGACATAAAAGGAAACAATATAACCCAATAATGATTTATTTTGATAATGCTGCTACAACTAAGCCAGACAAAGATGTTTTGGCGTGCTTTCTAAAGGAAAACGAGGAATGCTTTGGCAATCCATCTTCTAGGCATGCTTTTGGAAGAGAATCCAATAGAAGACTAGAGAATGCTAGAAATTCCATTCTTAAAGATTTAGGCATAGAAAATACCCATCGCGTTATTTTTACCTCTGGCGCATCTGAAAGCAACAACCTTGCGATTAAGGGGGTTAGCAAAAAATATTTCCGCCGTGGAAAGAGGATAATCACGACAAATGTTGAACATCCTAGCGTTCTCGAAACCTTTAAATCTCTTGAAAACGAAGGCTTTGAGGTAATTTACTTACCTGTAAATAAAAATGGAGTCATTGATCCGGAAATGTTAGAGAAAGAAATGAACAAAGACACAATTCTAGTTTCTATCATGGCGACAAATAATGAGACTGGATCGAATAATGATATCGAAACCCTCTCTTCAATAATTCATAAATTCCCTAAAGCAATCTTCCATGTTGATGTAACCCAAGCTATAGGAAAAAGAAAGCTTCCATATGAGAAAATAGATTTGTTTTCTTTCTCTGGCCATAAAATCCATGGTCTTAAAGGAACAGGTGCCTTGATATTAAAGAAAAACATCACGCTTCTTCGCCAAATCGATGGAGGAGATCAAGAATATTTCTTCCGTGCAGGAACGGATAACACGCCAGGAGATGCCTCTCTTGCCTTGGCATTACATAAAGTAACCATAAATCTTAATGAGAATGCCAAGAAAGCTAAGGAAATATCTTCTTATTTAAGGGAAGAATTAGCAAAAAACGATGAGATAATGATAAATTCCCCACTTGATGCTTCCCCATTCATTCTCAATATTTCTTTGAAAAAGAAAAAAGCATCCGTCATTACTGAAGCCTTATCTCACGAAGAAATATATGTTTCTAGCGTTTCTGCTTGTAATAGCAAGGGCGAGCCAATTTCCTATGTTCTAGAAGCAATGGGATGCGATAAAGGAAGAGCAATGAACTCTATTCGCCTTTCTTTCTCTAATGAAAATACCCTAGAAGAAGCGAAATCTTTCCTAAAAACATTTAATGAAATAATCGAAAGGACAATTGATAGATGACCTACGACCATATAATGATTCACTACGGTGAACTTAGCACCAAAGGCGAAAACAAAAGAGCTTTCGTCAAAGAATTAAATAAAAATATCAGACACGCCTTAAAGAACTATGAGGCTTTGACTTACAACACCGATCACGACCACACTTATATAAAGTTAAATGGTGAAGACCCGAAAAAAATAATATCCATCCTTCAAGAAGTAGCGGGTATTCAAAGAATTTCTCTCGTATATAAATGTGAAAAAGATTTTGATACAATCAAAGACAGCACATTATCCTTGATAAAAGAAGAAGAGGGAAAAACATTCAAAGTTATTGCAAAAAGAATCGATAAAACCTTTCCTATGCATTCCCAAGATATTGCTCGTTCTTTAGGCGGACATATTCTTCGTAACACCGATTTAACCGTAGATGTTCATTCGCCAGACATCTCTCTCCATGTTGAAATAAGAAATGATTCATCCTATCTATATTGCCATTCCTACCATGGGGCAGGGGGTTATCCATTAGGAATGAATGGCAAGGTCATGATGATGCTTTCTGGCGGAATCGACTCGCCTGTTGCAGCCTATCTTCTTTTAAGAAGAGGAATTAGAATCGAATGCATCCATTTTGCGGCCCCTCCATATACAAGCGATGCGGTTCTTGATAAATTGAAAGATATTCTAGCAAAACTCAATCTATATCAAGCTGATATAAGACTAAATGTCGTTCCATTTACTAAACTCCAATTAGAGATTTATAAGCATGTTGATGAGCCTTATTGCATCACGATCATGAGAAGAATGATGTTTAGAATTGCTGATAAATTAGCAAAATCCCATCATTGCTTAGGAATTGCTTCAGGTGAGTCAATTGGCCAAGTTGCATCCCAAACCTTAGATAGCATGATTGCTATTAACAATGTAACCAATTTCCCGATAATTCGTCCTTTAGCTGTAACTGATAAAATAGATTGCATCTCCTTGGCCCAAAAGATAGGAACATATGAAATATCTGTAAGGCCATTTGAAGATTGCTGCACGATTTTCAAACCTAAGAAGCCAAAGACAAAACCAAAAATTACAGAATGCGAATATTTCGAAAAGAAATTTAACTTTGAAGAGCTAGTCGATGAATGTGTTAAGAATGTCTCTGTCATAATCGTCAAAGATGGAGAAGTGACCACCTACGAACACGATGATCTTCAAAAAGAAAGAATCTAAGATATAAGAAAAACCCGTCTTGATTGAGACGGGTTTTGATTTGCTTGCTTATCTTATAAGCTTATTTTTCTAAAGCTTTTTTAGCGATATCGCAAAGATTTGCGAATGCTGGTGCATCATTGATGGCCATTTCGCTAAGCATTTTTCTGTTTAAACCACCATTGGTTTTGGAGATAACGCCAGCTTTTGTTAAGCCATTGATGAACTTGGAATAAGAAATTCCATTTAAGCGGCATCCTGCATTGATACGTTTGATCCAAAGTTTGCGGAAATCGGATTTACGATCACGGCGGGAAGCATAAGCATAATTATAGCCACGGAGAACTTGTTCTTTGGCTGTCTTAAAAAGAAGATGCTTTGAACCGAAGTAACCTTCAGCCTTCTTTAAGATTTTCTTGCGACGTGCGCGAGTTGCGACACTACCTTTAACTCTTGCCATATTCTAATATTCTCCTTCCTTATTTGGAAACCCATTCGTTGACCGTTCTTTCATCCTTCTTGTGGAGGTAGTAAGCGGTTGCGAGGTGTTTTCTTTGCTTTCTTGTTTTGCGTGGAGCTAAGTGGCCCATTCCTGAGTGATGAACCTTAACTTTTCCTGTACCAGTGAATTTGACACGCTTGGCCATGGTACGGCTTGTTTTCATTTTTGGCATGACTTTTTCTCCTTATTTTTTCTTAATTGGCGCGAGGATTTCTTTATACCATTTACCTTCCCAATATGGGGCTTTATCGACATTTGCGACATCTTGGCAGACTTCATTGAATTTGTTCATGACTTCTTCCCCGATCTCGGTATGGGTCATTTGCCTTCCACGGAAGACAACGCAAACTTCAACGCGATCACCCTTCTCAAAGAATTCATGTGCTTTGCGGGCTTTTGTTTCCAAATCGTGTTGACCAATCTGAGGTGTAAGTTGAATTTGTTTCAACTCTTGGATCTTCTGATTCTTTTTCTTAAGCTTTTCTTGCTTTTGCTTTTCGAAACGAACTTTTCCATAGTTGCAGATACGACACACAGGTGGAACTGCAGTAGGAGCCACACAATAGAGATCTAATTGATATGATGCTGCAAGGGAATTTGCTTCTCTTGAAGACATCACGCCCATTTGCTCTCCATCAGGGCCGATGACGCGGACTTGCGGATAACGCACGTTCTCGTTGATTGGATCGTGTCTTTTTTCTGGACGACGATTGTTATTGTTGTTGTAAGGTATAATTCAATCCTCCTACGAGTAACAAAATAGCGTGGCAATTTCCACGCACCTTACTTAATGATTATCATTTTGTAGCGATGTTGGCCGATTTCCTTAGGAAGTCCGGCGAGTTCGTGGGAACTGCTTTCTACTTTATTAACGTTGAATATTATCTACATTCTAGAAAATAATGCAAGTAAAAAGTTTAATTTTGTCGTCAAAAAGATGAAATAACACGCTTTTTAATCTTTTAATGATATTTTTCGATGACTGAACAAAATATTTCCTTTTGGTGGATTTGCTTTTTTTCAGAAAAATATGCATAATATTATCAATGAGGTGAAAAACGTGACTTCGAGATATGCTATTTACGATACTTTAATTGATGACGTTACGATGATTTCTAATGGGAAAGCTCTTATCGGATTACTTTTTAATGCAGTCGATCCTTTAGGTTCGGTAAATGAAGAAGATGTTCTTCTTTACGATTCTATTTGTGAACTTAACCAGTATTTCTTCGGACAGAGAAAGAAATTCGACATTAAGCTTTATTATGAAGGATCACCTTTTGAAATAAAACTTTATGATTATGTTCGTACCATTCCTTACGGAGAGACGAAAACATACGAAGAAGTGGCAAAAGCGATTGGAGAGCCTAACGGCGCTAAAGCAGTCATAAATGCCTTAAGTCACAATCCAATCCCAATTTTCATCCCTGATCATCGTGTAGTTGGGAATGATGGCAATCTTGTTTCCTATTGTGCTTCCCTTGAATTCAAGAAACAATTCTTGGATTTAGAAAAGAAATATAAAGATAAATAAAAACACAAAAACCCCAGATTAATTCTGGGGTTTTCCTTACCTAGAAATATTAATAACGGGCTTTGTCTTTGATGGATTTTTGAATGATGTTCTTAAATTCTTCAAATGGGACAGTTATTTGTTTTTCGTTTCCAAAGACACGATATGTGACCGTTCCGTCTTTGACTTCGTTATCACCAACAACGATGGTAAATGGAATCTTGTTGATTTGAGAATTACGTAAGCGGTAGCCTAACTTATCCTCAGAATCATCGACTTGAACACGGATGCCAAGATCGAATAATTCATTTCCAATCTTATGAGCATATTCGCCATGATGTTCAACAGAAACTGGGAGAACGTTAACTTGAACTGGAGCAAGCCATGTTGGGAAAGCTCCGCCATAGTTTTCAATGATGATGCCAAGGAATCTTTCAACCGATCCGAAGACAACACGATGAAGCATGACTGGCTCTTTCTTGCTGCCATCCTTATCTACATAAGTGCAGCCAAAGCGGTGAGGGAGGTTAACGTCGAGTTGGATCGTTCCACATTGCCATGTACGTCCCATAGAATCCTTTAATTTGAAATCAAGTTTTGGACCATAGAAAGCACCATCGCCAGGGTTGATCGTATATTCGTGACCTGAATCAATACAGGCTTGAGCAAGGGCTTTTTCGGATTTATCCCAGAATTCAGGTGTTCCAATATAGGAATCTGGTCTAGTAGATAAGACAATACGATATGTTAATCCGAAGACATCATAAACCTCATCGAAGAGTTTCATGATATTCTTGACTTCATCCTCAATTTGATCAGGTCTAACAAAGATGTGAGCATCGTCTTGTGTAAAGGCGCGGACGCGGAATAAACCGTTTAAGGCACCGGATGCCTCATGACGATGGACGTGGCCTAATTCACCATAACGTAATGGAAGATCACGATAGGAATGGATGCTAGATTGATAAGAAAGGATTGAACCTGGGCAGTTCATTGGTTTGATGGCAAAGTCCTTTTCATCGATCTTTGTCGTATACATATTCTCTTTATAGTGATCCCAGTGACCTGAAGTTTCCCATAATTCACGAGAAAGCATGGTTGGAGTCTCAATTTCATCATAGCCATATTTACGATGGATTTGACGCCAATATTCTAATAAGGAATTCTTAACGATCATCCCTTTTGGTAAGAAGAATGGGAAGCCTGGACCATAATCAGAGATGAAGAAGAGACCTAAATCTCTTCCTAATTTACGATGGTCATTGGCTTTTCTTCTTTCAAGAACATCAAGATGCTCTTTCAAATCTTCTTCGCTCCACCATGAAGTTCCATAGATTCTTGTTAATTGTTTGTTTTTAGAATCGCCTCTCCAATAAGCTCCAGCGACAGAAAGAAGTTTGAAATGCTTGATTAAACCTGTGCTTGGAAGATGAGGTCCACGGCAGAAATCGGTAAATTCACCCTGGGTGTAGCAAGATAATTTCTCATTTTCATGTTCAGCGATTAATTCTAATTTATAAGGATTATCTTTAAAAACTTCGCGAGCTTCAGCTGCGTCTAAATCTTTACGAATGAATGGAGAATTCTCTTTTGCGCATTTCTTCATTTCCGCTTCGATAGCAGCAAAATCAGCTTCGGTAATCGTCTTATCGCCGAAATCAACATCGTAATAGTATCCTTCTTCGATTGCTGGGCCAAAGCCGAATTTGCATGAAGGATACAAACGTTTTAAGGCTTGAGCCATTAAATGGGATGTCGAATGGTTGAGAATTTCGAAGGCTTCAGGAGTTCCAATCTTAATGAAAGAAACCTTGTCACCATCTTTTAAAACGCTTCTCATGTCGGATAAAGATCCGTTGACGTTCATGGCAATATCTTCCTTTTTGCCTTCTTGGTCAACAACCTTCACTAAGTCGAATCCTGTGGCGTTTTCGTTTAATTCGACTTCTTTTTCTTCATAAAACACTTTCATATGTGTTTTTCCTTTCCGGGCGTAAAAAATAAAAACGCCCTATCAGAAGGACGCTTCCGCGTGGTACCACCTTGTTTCATTTGCAAAAAAACAAATGCACTTTCCCGCTGTAACATAGTTGGGATTCGCCTAACTCATCGCTAGGAGCTCAGGAGTGGTACTTCATATATCTATAGATATTTAAGCGTGTCTCCGTCAACGCACTTAAATTGTAAGATGATAATTTTTCTTTGCAAGTAAAATATAAAAAAACGCCACAAATCTTTTTAGGATTCATGACGTTAGTTTTGCTTAGTCTAAATTTGAAATCGAAGGAGTGGTGACAATACGCATGAAGTTGGTCTTGCCTGCTCCAGTAGGAGTTCCGCCAGCAATGATGATTTGGCTTCCCTCTTTAACACCAAGATCACGGGCAATCTTTAAAGCAATTGCTTCCATTTCTTCGATGAAATCTGGCATCGTTGTTGGAATTAAATGAGCATATACTCCCCAAAGCCAACCGCTTTCTAAGGCAACCTTGCGTGAATTTGTAATAGAAATGATAGGACAGCAAGGACGTGCTTTTGAAATACGTTTCGTAGATGAGCCAGTTTGAGTGAAATTGAAGATCAATTGGGCATTAATCAATAAAGCGGTGTTTGCGATAGAGTTTGCAATAGCATCGTTAACTGTGTGGTCTGAGCAATCATATGCTTCCTTTGCAAGATTCTCATAAGGTAGCTCGCTTTCCATTGCACGAGCGATATTTGCTTGCATTGTAACGGCTTCGATTGGGTATTGTCCGGAAGCAGATTCACCAGAAAGCATGACGCAATCACAGGATTCATCAATTGCAGTCGCAACGTCAGAAACTTCAGCACGCGTTGGTCTTGGATGCGTGGTCATAGAATCAAGCATTTGTGTAGCGGTAATAACTGGTTTACCAGCTTTACGGCATTCTTTGATGATTCTTCTTTGAGCAAGCGGGACTTGCTCTGGTGGGATTTCATCACCTAAATCGCCTCTAGCAACCATGACGCCATCAGCCTCTTTGACGATTGCCTCGATTTTTCTAACGCCTTCTGGATTTTCGATTTTAGCGAAGATAGGGATGTTTGGATTTCCGTATTTTGCTAAGACTTTACGCATATCTTGGATGTCTTCAGGGCGACGGACAAAAGAAGCAAAAATGGCATCAACATCATTTTCGACACCAAATTTCAAATCGGATTCGTCTTGTTCAGAGATGAAAGGAATAGAGAGCTCATCATCAGGAATATTCATGCCTTTTTGATCGGAGATCCAGTGATTGTTTTGTGCTTCGACAACGAGTTCACGTTTTGCTACATCTTTTTCGATGACCTTCAAAAGAAGGTTTCCATCATCGACAAGGATTGTGTGTCCGATTTGAACATCGTCATATAATCCAGCATAGGAGCAAGTAAATCTTTCAGCTGTGCCTAATACTTTTTCGGCTGTGATACGAAGGATTTGGCCTTTTTTGACAATGACTTTTCCTCCATCCATCATGCCAGTTCTGATTTCTGGCCCTTTTGTATCAAGAGCGACAGGAACATAAATTCCATATTTTTTCTCAAAAGAACGGGCAATTTTTAATTTTTTGAGTTGTTCTTCGTGTGAACCATGGGAAAAGTTGGTTCTAACAACGTTCATGCCAGCCTTATAGAGGTTATACATCATCTCTTCGCTATCTGAAGCAGGTCCGATAGTGCAGATGATCTTTGTTTTCTTCATATTGAACATAAAACTCTCCTTATTTGTTTGTCTTTCTGACTAATTCCATCATTGAAGTGTTGGTGACTTTCTTCATCGCCAAAGCTTCGTAAATGTCATAGTCGACTAAATTCATCCCCCTAACGCCGACGCATCTGCCACCTTTTCCTTGGACAAGAAGATCGATTGCAAATGAGCCCATTCTTCCAGCAAGAACTCTATCTTTAGCAGAAGGAGCACCACCTCTTTGAATATAGCCAAGGACCGTGGCCCTTGTCGTGAAGCCGGTATTTTTCTCGACTTCCTTAGCAAAAGCGTGGATATCAGGATAAATCTTTTCGGAAATGATGACAATTGCACGCTTATTTGCATCTTTTTCTCTCATTTCTTTAAGAGTGGAGAAGACCTCCTCATCACTCATGCCAAAATCAGGCGTAATAATGATTTCTGCGCCTTCAGCTATACCAGCATATAAGGCAAGGTCACCACATCTGTTGCCCATGACCTCAATCAAGGAACATCTTGAATGAGATTCTGTAGTATCACGAATCTTATCAACCGATTCAATGATTGTATTCAGGGCCGTATCAAAGCCTATCGTGTAATCAGTTGAAGCGATATCGTTATCAATCGTTCCTGGAAGACCAATACAGTTAATGCCGTGTTTTGTTAAATCTAGCGCTCCACGGTAGGAACCGTCACCACCAATGACAACAAGGGCTTCAATTCCTTCTTCTTTGAGGATTTGAACTGCTTGAAGGAGAACCTTTTCTTCCTTAAATTCAGGCAATCTAGCAGTTTTTAAGATTGTACCGCCACGATTCACGATATCAGAAACCGAAGAACGATCCATCTTATGAATCTCTCTGTTAATCAGCCCTCTATATCCGTTGGTTATTCCATACATTTCTATTCCGTATGAAAGACCGGTTCTAACTGCAGCTCTTATTGCCGCGTTCATGCCTGGCGAGTCTCCACCAGAGGTGAGAATTCCTATTTTTTTAATCATTTTTGCCAACCTTTGACTTCTACATTATAAAACAATTCTTAACAAGTTAAGAGAAAAAATCGAAGAAAAGTGTATTTTTATAATAAAAATAAAGATGTTGATAAATTTCCTTTTATTGTGGATAACATAAAAAAAGATAGATTTTAACGTTATTTTTCTTTGACCTTCCATTGCGGAAAGATGGCAAAAAACAAGTATTCATCGAATGAATGTGTGCGAAGAAATGAAGAAGATGTTACAATAAATAGGCTATGTTTGAAATTAAACCGAATGATACATATAAAGTTCTTAAAGAAAGCGTTTATTCGCTTGATGACGATAGATATTTGATTGATTTGTATGCTCCCATCCTTACCATCAAACCGATATCCATTTATCTTGCATTAAGAAACCAAATAGGGGAAGGAGAAAAAGAGTTCTCATCATTTTGTTCTCTTTTCCAAGTAACCGAAGGAGAATTCGTAAACGCCTTAGAAGGTCTTGAAGCATTCGGGTTAATTAGGACATTCTTATTCAAAAAAACGCAAAATAACGCATTTTCTTTCGCTTTGTATTCCCCTCGTTCGCCGATGGAGTTTTTCTCAAACATCCTTTTTGCTGGCACATTAAAGAAATTCACAAATGATGAATATATTTTGTCTTTAAAAAAGAAATACGAATTAGATGTTCTTCCTACTGGAGTTTTAGAAGTATCGGAAAAATTCCAAGATCATTTTACTTTCGATTTAAATGGAGAGTCTTTCAATTCCCTTTCGAATTCTTTAGCAGGAAAAAGAAGTGCGTCAATCTCGCTTTATTTCGATAAAAAGAAATTCATTTCGAAAATGAGAGATGAAATTCCTTCATTTAATGAACTTTCGTTAAGTAAAAGCGAATATGTCAAGATCGCTAGATTAGCCGCCTTATATAACTATGATGAAGAAACGATTGCTTCTTTCTTATCTTCTTCAATAAGCGTTTATAATCCAAACAAGAAATACGGTGAATCCATTGATTTTCATACGCTTGAAACCTTATGTATTGATAATGATTCAAGAGAATATATGCACAAGAAGGAGATTCCAGTTAAATCAGAAATTCATGGCGATGATCCAATCGCCCAAACAATCAGAGCCATGGATAGACTTTCGAGCGTTGATTTCCTTTCGAAACTTCAAAAAGGAGGAAAACCCGCATCAAGCGATCTGAAACTCATAAACACCCTCTCGGTTGATATGGGTTTACCAGATAATGTGATAAATGTCCTCATTTTCCATGTTTTGAAAATCAACAATAACGTGCTCAACAATGCATACGTTGAAAAATTAGCAGGATCTTTAGCAAGAGAAGGATGCCTTACAGCTTTAGATGCTTTTAACTATCTCCAAAACACCTCTAGCGAGATGAATAAGAATAAGAAGAAGATAAAAATAAAACAAAGCAAGGCTGAAACTAACTCTAGTGATAACGCTATTGAACCAACAAAAGAAAAAGTCGCCACTGAATCAGAAGAAGATGAGATAAGCGACGAAGAATATGATAAATTATTAGAAAATCTATAATAGAAAGGAGAGAAAATGGAAAAGATTAGCAATATTAAAAATGAATATAGCATCGATCAAAAAAGAATCGATTCTTTATTAAATGAAATTCTTTCCGATAAAGAATTAGTAACCCTCCTTAAGAATTTAGGACTAAAAGAAGAAGAAATCCCCTTATATCTTCCGATTTTAGCAATGTATCAAGATAACAAAAAAGAGATAGAAAATGATCCTGAAGCATTTCAAATGGTGCTTGAGATATCCGATTCTGGAAAATTATCCTTCCATTACGAAGAAACCGAAAAGCAAAAAGAGGCTAGACACCTAGTCGAAAATTACTATATTCGTGACTTTTCTGATGAATGGCTTTCTTCCTCCCTTAAAAGTTTTAGGACCGATAGAGAAAAAGAGTTGAAGAAGGAAATTGTCTCTTCATTAAAAGACAAATTTAAGAATTGGTTCTATATCTATGGCGATTTAGGAACGGGGAAAAGCTATGCTTTAGCGGCATTTTGCAATGATTTAGCTAGAAAAGGCCGCAAAGTTTGCTACATGAGTGCGACAAAACGTTTTGATGAACTCAAGAGCCTTGCAATCAAAAACAAAGATGTTTTCGATAAAACAATGAAAACTTTATATGATCTTGATTTTCTTGTCATCGATGATTTTGGCAATGAATACAAGTCGGATTATGTAAGAGATCAGGTTATTTTGCCTTTGCTTTCCGAAAGAACTAAAAACCATAAAGTAACGATGTTTAGCTCCGATTATTCTCTAGATGAGATTGAAGAACTTTATTCCCAAAAATACGGGACAAAAATAATCGCCAAAAAATTAGTAAACATCATCAAAGGGAATCTTAGAAATTCTAAAGCTGAATATAAACTTCAAAAAGGCCTTGAAAATGTCTTTAACCAAAGATAATTAAAGGAATTTGTAAGATTTAAGTTTTTTCTGTAACTCTTCTAAAGTGCCGGTAGTTTCTATATAAATAGTAGAAACTTTCTTTAATTTCGCAAAAGGAAAATTAGAATTTAGTTCTAAAGATTTTTCTACGTCCACTCCACGTTTTGTCAATCTTTCCTTTCTTAACTCAAGAGGGGCATTAACACCAATTATATAATCGCATTCATTTTCAAATGGAGACGATAGAAGCAATGGCATATCTATAAGAACATTTTTGCCTCTTGCATTCAAAATTCCTTCCTTAGTCTTTTTATAAACATAAGGATGAATGATGGAATTAAGAACTTCCATTTTCTTAGGATCATTCGAAACAATGCCTAAAAGAATTTTCCTATTAATCGTTCCATCTTTGAAACATTCAGGGAAATTAGCCTGAAGTTTCTTTTTGACATCTTTGTCTTCATAAGAATCGTGAGCAAATCTATCTGCGTCAAGGATGATATAGCCCTTATTTTTTAGATAAGATGTAACAGTGGATTTGCCTGCTGCAATGGGGCCTGTAATTCCAATAACTATACCATGTCCCGGCTCTTTTTGGCATTTAGGGCAATAATAAGTCGATCTTCCTCCAATGAAAATTCTTCTTATTGGTGCTTTGCAATTAGGGCATTCTTCATTTTCTTTTCCGTATACCTTTAGACTATTTTGCATGTTTCCTGAAACACCTTCTTGCGGGTGGTAAGAACGGATTGTAGATCCACCTTCTTTTATGGCTTCTTGAAGAATCCTTTGCGTTTCTTTTAGGATATCTCTAGCTTCGTTTTCAGTTATTTCACCAGCCAATTTCCTAGGATTTATATGCGTTGCGAATAAAATCTCCGAAGCATAGATATTGCCTACTCCAACGATTAGTTTTTGATTTAGCAACGCTTCCTTTATTGGGGTTTTCTTATGCTCTTTTAATTTTTGATAAAAATCATCTTCTTTAAAAGAGAAAGGTTCTTCACCTAAAGACGCTAAAGAAGGAGAGGCTAAATAATCATTCTCGTGATATAGCTCGATTGTACCAAATTTCCTCACATCGTTATAAACTAGCGAGGTTCCATCGGTGAAATCGTAAATTAAAAGGTCGTGTTTTTTAATGCTTTCATCGCTATTTACTAGGTAATACTTGCCTTCCATTCTTAGATGGGAAACTATTACTTTTTCGTTCGTTAGATGAAAAATAAGATATTTCGCACGTCTTGAGACACTCAAAAATGATTCTCCTATTAAGGAATTAAGGAATTCTTGAGCACCTGTAAGAATGTTTTTTTCACGGAACAAACGGATATTTTTTATCTGCTTGTTCTTTAATGCACCATTAAGATAACGGACTATTGTTTCTACTTCAGGAAGTTCTGGCATATTAATCTTTGGCCTCGTACCATGTATGGCCTATTCCCGCTTCGACAGTTAATTTAACCGGCAAACTTATAGCAGAGGTCATAATATTTGAAATCTTGTCTTTGACTATATCTAATTCTTCTTTTGGAACGGCAAAAATCAATTCATCGTGGATTTGTAAAACCATCTTCGTTTTAAGGCTGCTTTCAGATAGATAATCGTCGATTTTTATCATTGCGATCTTGATTAAATCAGCGGCAGAGCCTTGAACTGGCGCGTTTAGAGCGGCTCTTCTTGCTGCCTCACGCTTAACAAAGTTTGGATCATTTATCTCTCTTAGATATCTTCTTCGCCCAAACATCGTGGAAACATAGCCTTTAGTCTCTGCATCATGGATGATTTGATCTAGATATTGTTTAACTTCAGGATATGAGGCATAGAAATTATTGATAACGTTTTTCGCCTCTTCAAAAGAAGAATTTATTTGTTGAGAAAGACCAAAAACGGTCGTTCCATAAATAATAGCAAAATTGATCGCCTTGGATTGTCTTCTTAATTGAGGAGTTGCCTCATTTACGTGGAAGACTTTTTTAGCAGTTTCCGTATGAACATCATGATCGTTATTAAAAACATCGATATACGCTTTACAATTTGATAAAGCGGCAAGGATTCTTAATTCGATTTGATGATAATCTAAGGAAAGAAGATAAATGTTCTCATCATCGTAATAGAAAGCCTGACGGATTTTTCTTGATTCATCGTCTCTTGCAGAAATATTTTGAAGGTTAGGGGAGGAGGAAGAAAGTCTTCCTGTTGTGGTTTGAGCCTGATTGAAATAGGAATGAATCTTGCCATCTTCCTTGATATAAGGCATAAATCCATCAATATAGGTGCTTAATTGTTTTGCATATTTACGGTAATTGAGGATTGCCGGGATTATTGGATGATATTTTTGAAGCTCGCTTAGTACCTCGACAGAAGTTGAACCTTTCTTTAAATCCGGTAATTTCAAATCATTGTAAAGAATATCTGCAACTTGTTTAGAGGAGTTGATGTTAAATTCTTTTCTAGCGTAAGAAAATACTTCATCTTGATATGCTTTTTTCTTTTCCTCAAAGATTTTTTTGAATTCTTCTAATTTTTCTTTATGCAATGGGAATCCTTCAATTTCCATTTTCGCTAAGATTTTCATCAAAGGCATCTCAATTTCGCGATAAAGTTTATAAGAGTCGACACTTTTTAGATTTTTGATGAATTTATCTTCTAAATCATAGGAAAAATAAGCCATTTTCATGATACTTGTTGAAGAAGATGAACTAAAAAGTGAGATTTCTTCATTTGAAGAGATATCAACGCCAAAAGAGGAGAAAACCAATTCCGGGCTTCCATTAAGCGAAGAATCTAAGAGATAAGAAGCTAATAGGAGGTCATTTTCGATGCCTTCAATATGAATTCCGAGCGAATTTAAGGCGTATATCGTAGCCTTTCCATCATATACGTTCTTTTTGATGGAGGCATTTTGAAGAAGATTTAATAAATCTCCATCATTTTTCATATCTTCAACGGTTTCATAATAAGCGGAAGAGTCATCTGCTATAGCAATGCCAACAATTGGGCTTTCGTGATATGAAGAATAATCGATGTCTAAGGCTAAACCTATTTTATCCGAGAATTTGATGTCTTTTATTGAATTTATCTTCGTAAAAACTATGTCTTTTTTCTCTTTCGATGATATTTTTAGATTTTGCGGAAGCCTTGCAAGAAGTTGCTTTAATTCGTATTTGTTAGCAAAAGCGGAGACTTCATCGAAAGAATATCCTTTGTATTGAAGATCTTCTAAGGAGAAAGGAAGATTTACGTCGGTTAAAATGGTCGCAAGTTCGTAACATTGCCTTCCTTGTGCTTCAAATTGAACGATGTTTTGCCATACTTTTCCTTTTTGAGTTGGAGCAACCTCGAATATTTTCTCTAATGAACCATATTCATTTATGAGTTTAACCGCTGTTTTATCGCCAACGCCAGGAATCCCTGGAAGGTTATCTGATGAATCCCCTCTAAGTCCCTTGTAATCAATGATTTGAAGAGGGTCAAAGCCGAATTTCTCTTTCATGTTATCTAAGGTAACTAAATCCATGTTAGAAAGCCCAACTTTAAGCAAAGAAACTGATATATGCTCATCAATTAATTGGAGATAGTCTTTATCGGAGGTGTAAACTGTGACTTCATATCCTGCTTTGGAAGCTTTTTTAGCAACAGTTCCACATATATCATCAGCTTCAATGCCATGTTCTTCATAACAAACAATCCCTAAAGCACGACATAATTCACGGGAAATAGGGAACTGTGCTTTCAATTCCTCCGGGCATGGTTTGCGGTTTGCTTTGTAATCTTTGAATTCTTCTTTTCTAAAGGTTTGAGAATCTGCATCAAAACCGATAAATATTGACTCATCTCCCTTAAAGGCAGAAATGATTTTGCTTAGCATGTTCGCAAAAGCGAAAATTGCATTTGTAGGAATGCCACTTTTGGTAGACATAATAGGCCCTTCGCCATAGGAGGTGGCATAAAAAGCCCTGAACAAAAGCGAATTTCCATCAATAACTAATATTTTTTTCATTTTTCTCCTCCTAAGCAATATGCTTTATCAATGATGTATGAGCCATCTTTTTTACTATCGCGATGGGCCTGAATCAACAAGGCCGAATCTTTCTTTAAGAAATGGTAAATCGTTTCAAATACCGAAGGAAACACCACAAATTCCTTTTCAGAAGTGTCGTCGTATAGAACAAGAAAGGCCATTTTGTTATTGCTTTTTGTTCTAATCGTACGCATCGATTTGATAACTCCAGCTGTAATAATCTGAGAATCCGTTTCATCAAGACGGAATAATGGCTGAGATTTATAACGCTTAAGTTCCTCTTCATAGATAGCTAGAGGAGAAGATGAAATCATTATTCCTGTTGCTTCATATTCTCTTTCGAGATTAATCTTTAAATCATCTATCGCGTCTTGAATCATCGGCTTAGAAATTCCTAGATCCACTAAGAATTGCTGCCCATCCGTGCCAAATAGAAGTTCGGAATATTCCATTGCGGAATAAGCGCTTGCCCTAAGCGATTCTCTTGACGGATATAACGAATCGAAACACCCTGCATCAATCAATTTTATAAGCATTTGAAGATTCAATCCATATTTTTTGCATTTAGCAGCAAAGTCAAATATATCGACATACTCCCCATTTTCATTTCTTTCATCAACTATCGAGCAAAGGAATTTGCTTTGAAGACCTTTTATCAAGGATAAAGGAAGACGCAAAGTTTTCCCATCAATTACGAATTCCATCGTTGATTTATTTATATCAGCCACAGAAAGAGTGATACCTATGGCTTTTAATTCAGATATGGTATTTGAGAATTTCGAATCTTCTGGGGAAAGATAATCAAGGACGGCGGAATAAAATTCTTTTGGATAATATGCCTTAAGATAAGCCATTTGGCATGCAATAACGGCATAAGAGTAGGAGTGCGATTTATTGAAACCATAATTAGCGAAGCGAAGGATCAAAGCGTAGACTTTTTCTGCAACTTCAACGCTCTTGCCATTTTTAAGGCATCCATCGATAAAAGATGATTTCAACGCTTCAAGTTTATCGACGTTTTTCTTTGAAATCGCTCTTCTAAATAAATCAGCTTGACCATAAGAAAAACCAGCCATTTCTCTAACTATTTGCATAATTTGCTCTTGATAGACAATAATTCCATAGGTTTCTTTGAGGATTCCTTCTAATTCAGGAGCATCATAAGTAACTTTCTCTAAGCCTGCTTTTCTTCTAGCATACACCGGTATGAAATCCATTGGACCAGGTCTAAAAAGAGCTAATAATGCCGCGACATCATCAAAAGTTTCTGGTTTAAGCTGCTTAATGGCTTTTTTCATACCATTACTTTCAAGTTGGAAAAGGCCCATTTCCTTGCCGTCCCTAATGATTTCAATTGCTTTTTTATCATCATATGGCAAGTCTTTATAAGTCAGTTTTTCGCCTTCATATTTTTCGATTAAGGCGAGACATGTATCAATTATCGTTAAATTTCTAAGCCCTAAAAGGTCCATTTTTAAGAAACCTTGCTCTTCAAGGTAGTCTTTTTCTAAACATGCGACATATCCGTTTTCAGGAGAAGATGTCGTAGGTAAAACAATATTCAATGGTTTATCGTTGATGACAATGCCAGCCGCATGAAGTCCAGCTTGACGTGGAAGACCTTCGATTTTTTTAGCAAGAGCCACAAGCGATAAAAAATATTTGTCAGAATCAACGATTTTCTTAAATTCAGGAGACTTAACATAGTTAAAACGTAACGATTCCTTATCGTATAACAAGCTTTTCGTTAACAAAGAAACCTCTTTTTTCTCATCATATCCATAGACTCTGCCAACATCTCTTATGGCTTGCTTAGGACCAATTGTTTGGGTTGTTAAAACATGTCCAATTCTATTAGAGCCCCATTTCTTTTGAAGGTAAGTTACGACTTCCTCACGATGAATATCGGAGAAATCCGTATCTATATCAGGCATAGATTGTCTTTCCGGGTTAAGGAAACGCTCAAAAATAAGATTGTATTTAATCGGATCTAATTCGACGATATTAAGGCAATAGGATACTAAAGAACCAGCGCCAGAGCCTCTTCCAGGCCCAACGGAGATGCCATTATTTTTCGCATAATTGATATAATCCCAAACAAGAAGAAAATAATCATCATATCCCATGGATGAAATGATGCCTAATTCATAATTTAGGCGGGACATGTATTCATTTGTGTAGTTAGGAACCTTTTTTTCTAAGCCCTCAAAAGCAAGTTTTCGTAAATAATCTTTGCTTGTCAAGCCTGAATCATTTGGAAAATGAAGAAGACCTCCACGTTTCTTTATTAATTCAAAATCCTTGCATTCGTTAAAAATATCTTCTGAAGCATTTATTTCTTCTTCGCTATAAAAAGAAGAAATTTCTTCCTCCTTTAAGAAATGTTCATCGCCTTTTTTCTCTTTAAATGCCAAATTTGCGTTACGTTGAATTGCAAGAAGGATCTCTAATGCTATAGCATCATCCTCCTTTTCGTATTTTAAAGAAGGAAAAGCAACAGTTTTGTAAGAATACTTAGTAGCAAATTCCCTTAGTTTATCAACATATTCACTGTTTTCTTTAAAATATGGGAGACCTATATACGTTTCTGAGTATCCCTTTATCTTAGTTGATAGATCAAAAGCAAACGTTTTCAATTCCTCTTCACTAAGGTTGCCGAAAAAAGAAGGATTTGGCGAATATACAAGGATGAGTCCTTCAGGATTTCTTTTTAAATCATCTATTGTTAGCTTATTTTCAGAAATAAGCGGACAAAGAGGGAGGATATTCAAATATCCTTGCTCATTTTTGATGAAAAGAGTGAATGTTTCATCGTTTAAGGAAACATCCATGCCAAAAATAGGCGTGATTCCGGCCTCTTTTGCTGAATGATAGAAAGGAGCAAAGCCAGAAAGCGTGCCATTATCCGTTAAAGCAAGTGCTGAATAACCGTATTTCTTTGCCAATTTAAGCAAGGAAGAAACTTCAAGCGCACTTTGAAGATATGAGAAGCCACTGTAAACATGCAAAGGTATGAATGCCATACATTTATTATACAATATTATTTCTCCTATGGAGAAAGCTGTTTAAAAATTGTAATATATTGATATGAAATTTGTAGCGTTTAATGTTAATGGCATCAGAGCCATCCTAAAAAAAGACTTCGAAAAGACTTTTGATTTGCTTGATGCAGATATTTTTTTCATCGAAGAAAGCAAATACACGGATGAAGGAAAGGGGGGATTCCCTTTTGAAAAAGAAGGATATGAACTTTATCATCGTGAGAGTCAACTAAGAAAAGGCTATTCAGGCGTAGCGGTTTATACAAGAATTCACCCTATAAGCGTTCATTATGGCCTAAAAGATAACAAATATGATGATGAAGGCAGAGTCATCACTTTGGAATTTGAAAATTTCTACTTTGTCGGGGCATACGTTCCAAATTCAGGAGAAGAGTTAAAAAGGCTTCCTTTCCGCCAAGAATATGAGAAAGATTTATTAGATTATTTAACGGACTTAGATAAAAAGAAACCAGTTATTTATACAGGGGATTTGAACGTCGCTCATAATGAAATAGATTTGAAGAATCCATCAACAAATCACCATAATGCAGGATTTACCGATGAAGAAAGATCGATGTTCTCTAATTTATTGAGCAACGGATTTGTTGATACTTTCAGGGAATTATACCCAGATACCGTTACGTATTCCTGGTGGAGTTACCGTTTTCATGCAAGAGAAAAGAATGCAGGCTGGCGCATAGATTATTTCATTGTTTCAAAACGATTAATGGAAAAAGTAGTGGATAGCAAAATCCATACCGAGATAACTGGATCAGATCATTGTCCAATCGAACTTGATATTGATTTATAAAAAACAAGACTTCGGCCTTGTTTTATTTTGACTTATTTTTCATTATTATCTATTGAAGAATTGTCTTCGTTTTTTGATACAGGGGTAGCCTCTTTTTCTTCGGATACTGTATTTTCAATGACATCTTTTTTATCTTCATCTTCTTCAAGAAGAAGTGGGATTGGTTTGAAGTAGTGGTAGATAGCTTGAAAAGCGTAAACAAGAGCGAAATAGATAAGAGGAATTGAGATTCCAAAACGGAAAACGGCATCTTCAACATTATCGATTCCATTAATGAGAATCCATATGTCTAAAGGGATTAAACAACATGGAACAGGTATGATTAAACATTTATCAATAAATGAATTACGAGCACGATGTTTTTCTGAAACTAACATCCATATAAAATCCACTATTGGCCAGATTCCGCCAATCATCGTTACATACGTAAAAGCATATTTTTTCCATCCGCTTACTTGAATGACTCCAAGTATAAGCAAAAGACCGATAACGATGAAAACGATAGAAAATAAGGCTAATTCACCGGAGTAGATCAAAACTGCTTTCTTTTGCTCTTTTGTATAATTTGGTTTATTCATGCTTTTTCTCCTTAATCAATATTTTGATTCTTGTGTTTTTTGCAAAGGAAGGTGTAACTTCCATCTCTATTTTTGATTATTCTTGAAGGCTCTTCCGTATGCCAAGGATTTTTTGATGGGCAGAACGGACATTTCCAATGCTTAGGAATAATGATTTCTTCTTCATCATCTTTAAATTCTTGAATTCCATATTTTCCATTGGGATTAGAGTAAGTTCCTTCCGGTGGGGTATCATCATCTTCGGCTTTTACAGAAGGAGAATAAGGCTTAGGATCTTCATGAGAAGCAAAGACTGCTCCTTTATATTTGACGGGCCTTATAATTCCGTCATTTGGATGACGTATTTCAGGGATTTCTTCTTCAAAATCATCGTCATAATCTAAATCAGGGGAGGCAGAATAACCAACATCTGGTGAGATATTAACGAAGGAAACCGCCTTATTTTTAACTTCTTTAACATCTGGAGTCATGACTTTTCTTTCTTCCTTCACTGGTGAAACAACGATCGCTAAGGAAACATATTCAGCGCTCGGCTTATGAAGGATGTCATCGCTCCTAAAAGTATGATTTGGATGATGACTCTTAATTAGTTCGAAATCTTCATCTTCAACCGTGTATGTTGCAACGATTATCCAATCATTATCTTGGCTCTTTAAGCCTTTCTTTCTGATTTTCTTATTTATGGAAGTAAGCATTTCATCGCCATTTTTTGCATAAACAAAGAGCTCATCCCAGCCAAAATGAATTCCAACTTTCTTTCTGATTCTATTTGAAAGCTCATTCGCTTTATTTTGTGAAGCGATAAGTTTCTTCTCTTCAAGTTCATCGATAGACTTAAATGAGGCGGTTTTCACTTTTACTTTCTTGGTTTCTTTCTTGCCTTTATTAACGAAAGATGGTTTTGTTTTAGCAACAGAAGGAGAACTTGTTTTCTTCTCTTCAACCTTAATTTCTTCTTTAATTATTGGAGAAACGATAACTTCAGCAATCTCTTCTTTTTCAATCTTCTTTTTCTCTTCCTCGAGAACTTCAACAAACTTTTTGATCTTAACCCCGCTTAAGGAGATTTCTTTTCTATCATCCGGTGAAATCTTATCTAAAAGTCTTTTAAACCAATCGGTGAACGTTGGATAAGATTCAAGGCTTTTAGCAAGTTCATCGTTATTAACTAATGAAACAGAATCATCTAATAAAGATAAAACAGGCGAAGATACCGGGTTTTCTTTTGAAAAATCTTCTTCTAGGGAATGCCATCCTTCTTTATATGAATTAAGATCTAATAATATAAAACGACCTTCACCAATGTAATATCTTAGATAAACAAAAGGAGCAATTTCCTCATCAAAGTATCCAGTTTTAGGGTTCTTTCTTCTTGATAAATAAGATTGGAAAAGAATGTTTTGGGAGCTCTCCAATATTTTGCTTAATGGAGTGGTCTCATCACTATATTTTTTTATTTGTTCAATATATGTATTACTTAATTCGAATGTGTTTGCCATAAATCTTTCTCATTATAGCATAGATATACTTAATTGATTCTAAATAAAAAAACTCTTCAAGAGACTCTGATCATCTTAGAAGAGTTCTAATGTTGTTTTAGATGAATAAATCGTCTAAAGATTTTATAAATGCGTCGAGATCATCGAGAGATTTGATTTTGCAACCGCTAGCTTGAGCATGTCCTCCGCCTTCCCATTTTTGGGCGACTTTGGAAATATCTTTAGCCTTGCTGCGGATTGAGATTCTCCAACAATAATCTTTTGGATTTGGATCCTCGGTTATTGAGCACCAAGCATTGATTCCCTCGATATTAGAGAAGAGGTTAACGTTATTCTTGCCAAGTTCAGAAGTGATTTTAAGCTCTTTTTGGATGCTATCTGGCAATAAATAATATGCAACTCCATGAGGAGAAACGCTGAAATGGTTAAGAACATAAGCCGTAACTTTGAGATCACCGATCTTTTTCTCATACATCTTTAGATAAATATCATTGATGCAGATGCCTTTTTCGATCAAAGCAGAAGCACAGGCGAATGTATGAGCGCTAGTGGATGAATATTGGAATCTTCCTGAATCTCCGACTATACCAATATATAGATATGAAGCAGCTTCTTTAGAAATTTCGCATCCTTTGAATTTAAGAAGGATATCCGTCATTATTTCAGCGGCTGCAGCAGATTCAGTATCTAATATAGGATGTTTTGATATTTCAACCTTGCATGGATGATGATCCACCTTAAGGATGCATTTAGCCTTTGTATAACGAGGATCGGCAATTCTTTCGTGATCGCCAACATCGCAAATAATAGCTAAAAATGGCTCATCAAAATAAGAATCGTTCAATCTTTCCGTTTCAGGGAATAGTTTACCAGTGAAGGTGACATGATTATCGCCGACAAAATGAACGTCTTTATTTGGGAAATTATCTTTGATGAACGTGTATAAGCCCATTTGAGTGCCCATGGCATCAAAATCAGGTTTTATATGACGGAATATAACAATCCTGTCATATTTTCTTATCATTCGATAGAAATAGGAGTAGTTGGCTTTGAATTCTAATCCGTAATTTTCAATTTCTTTGGCTAATTTGGCCATATTATAAAGTTCCTTCGTAAGCGGAGTAGCAATCTCTTGCGATCATGACTTCTTCGTCTGTTGGGATAACAACGACTCTGACCTTGCTATCAGGGGTGGAGAATTCTCCCTCTTTTCCGATTAATTCATCATTCTTTGCCCAATCGCACTTGATTCCAAGAGCTTCGGAAACGTTATCAATGATGAATTTACGGCAAATTGGGTTATTTTCAGTGATTCCAGCGGAGAAAATAAGCATATCTGCTCCACCAAGACGGACATAATATGAACCGACAAAATCAGCAACTCTTCTTGCCCAAAGTTTTAAGGCGTTGATGCATTTTTCATCACCTTTTTCGGCAGCAGCAAGAATATCACGAGTATCGTTAGAAAGTCCGCTGACGCCTAAGAAACCGGATTTTTTGTTGAGAATATCGTAGATTTCTTGATTTGATTTGCCAGTGCATTCGGCTAAATAATAATAAACGGATGGATCGATATCTCCGCATCTAGTTCCCATCATAACTCCGCCAAGCGGGGTAAGACCCATGGAAGTTGCAACGCATTTGCCATCTTTGATAGCGCAAATAGAAGCACCGCTTCCTAAATGCAAGGTGATGATGCGTTTGCTAGCATCGCCATTGAAATAGTCTTTAATGGCCTTATTTGCTAAATAATTATGGGAAGTGCCGTGTGCACCATATCTACGGCAATCGTATTTTTCTGTATATTCATAAGGAATTGGATATAAATAATCTTCTGGAGCCATTGTTTGATGGAAAGCAGTATCAAAAACGGCGATTGTTGTCGCATTAGGAAGAACTTTCTTAAAGGCATGGAAACCAATAAGGTGAGCTGGAGCATGAAGTGGGTCAAGTGGAACAAGCTTGGTGATCTTTGCTTCGGTATCTTCGTCAAAATATGCAGATTTAGAGAAATATTTGCCACCTTGGACAACGCGGTGTCCGATAGCCTTGATTTCATCGAAATCTTTGACGATTTCATATTTTTTAAGGGCGTTCAAAATCAATTCAACACCGACGTTATGATCCATAATAGGAAGATATTCATCGTGTTTTTCGCCAAGATACTTCAAACGGAAATGGGCATCTTCGTGTCCAATTCTTTCAACTAACCCCTCACAAATAACCTTTTCTTCTGGCATCTCATAAAGCTTGTATTTGATGGAAGAAGAACCGGCATTAACAGCCATACATTTAATCATAGTAATTTTTACCTCTTTTTCACGGATATGATTTTATTCCAACTTAGATAAATCTAAAAGAAAAAGAATTCTCAAGGTAATATTTTGCTAGTTTAAATTGCCTCAAATATAGTAGAAATAGTATAATCTTTTCCGTAGAGGAAAATATTATGGCATATGGTATTTTATACGATTTCTTGATGGGCCAAAGCATCGAAGCATATAACTACTTCGGGGCTCATTTCATCGAGAAAGAAATTAATGGGAAGAAAGTCCCTGGAGTAGTCTTTAGACTTTACGCTCCTTTAGCAGAAGATGTTTCTGTCATTGGTGATTGGAATGGCTGGGACGTTGGCGCTAATAAGATGGATAGAGTCGATTACTCTGGCGTTTTCGAAACTTTCGTTCCAAATTTAGTGAATTATTCAGCTTATAAATTTCATTTCAAAAACGCTAAAGGGCAATACGTGGATAAAGCTGATCCATACGCGTTTTTTTCGGAACTTAGGCCTAACACTTGCTCAAGGTTGTTTGATATTGAAAACTTCGCTTGGCATGATGAAGATTATCTAAAAAATAGAAGCAGATGCTTCGATGAAGCGGTTTCTATTTATGAAATGCATCTTGGCTCATGGAAAGGCCAAATCGATGGAAGATACCCTTCATATGAAGAAACGGCTGATTATCTCATTCCTTACTTAAAGGAAAATGGCTTCACACACGTTGAAATAATGCCTATTTGCCAATATCCATTCGATGGTTCTTGGGGGTATCAAGCAACCGGATTCTTCTCCGTTGATTCAAGATATGGCAATCCATTCCAACTCATGTCATTCGTTGATAGGCTCCACCAAGCTGGATTTGGCGTCATTCTTGACTTTGCTCCCGTCCATTTTGCGACCGATTCATTCGCCTTAAGAGAATTCGATGGCTCGTGTTTATATGAATATGCCGATGGCAAGCACACTTTCTCGCCTTGGGGATCATGCTATTTCGATTTAGGAAAAGATCCCGTTCGTTCTTTCTTAATGTCTGCAATGAATTATTATTTGGACTATTTCCATTTCGATGGAATCCGAGTCGACGCTGTTTCTAACATCGTTTATTGGGAAGGGAACAAATCGCTCGGAGAAAACTCAGGTGCTACCGAATTTATCAAGCGCTTAAACGGAAAAATCCACCTTTCTCACCCATCTGTAATGATGATCGCAGAAGATTCAACCGATTTCACGGGTGTTACAAAACCTCTTGAATATGGCGGCCTTGGGTTTGACTATAAATGGGATTTAGGCTGGATGAACGATACTCTCAAATATTACAAACTAGATCCAATCTATAAGAAATATGAGCATAACGATATAACTTTCTCAATGGCTTATTTCTTCTCTGAGAACTTCATGTTACCGCTCTCTCATGATGAAGTAGTTCACATGAAAGGTACGCTAATTAACAAGATGTTTGGCGATTACGACACCAAATTCGCCTTGCTTAGAAATCTATATACGTATCAGTTTGCCCATCCTGGCAAGAAACTCAATTTCATGGGTAACGAATTAGCATCATTCGACGAATGGAATGAAACTAAATCCTTGCCATGGAATCTTCTCTCTTATCCAAAACACGATTCTGTCAAACGTTTAATAAGAGATTTGAATCTTATCTATCAAGCAGAAGATGCGATGCACGTTGAAGAATATAATCCAGCTCATTTTGAATGGATGATGGTTGATAATCACGATCAAAGTGTCTTCGCTTTCGAAAGACGATATGGCGATTCTTGTTTGTTATTTGTCTTCAATATGACTCCAAATTTCTATGAATCATATGATGTTGGAGTAGGAGAAGAAGGAAGTTGGGAAGAAATCTTTAATTCAGATAAAGATGTTTATGGAGGAAATAACCAGTATAATGGTTTGGCGCTTACATCCTACGAAGGCGCGCCAGAAAATCGTCCTTACCATATCTCAATCAAACTTGCATCATATGGCGCGATGATTTTCAAAAGAGTTATTGAAAAACCAAAAACAACGAAAAAATCTACCGTTAAAAAGGCGGTAACGAAGAAAACCACAACGAAAAAAGCAACTAGAAAGGCTAAAAAATAATTATGATTTTTGACACAAAAGAAGAATTTAAGAAAGAGTTTGAGAAACGCTTGACCGAACTTTATGGTCGCTCTGTCGAAGACTCTCATATTACAGAACGTTACGAAATCCTCGGAGAAATGGTTCGTGATTATGCCGGTATTGGCTGGAGAAACTGCCGTGAAGACATGGTTAAGAACAATGGCAAACAGTGTATCTATTTCTCCATGGAATTCTTAATCGGCAGATTGTTGTTGAACAATATGCAAAACCTTGGTGTTTATAAGGTTGCAAAAGAAGGACTTGCAGATTACGGCATTGACATCAATGAGCTAGAAGATCAAGAGCCAGATGCAGGGCTTGGTAATGGTGGCTTAGGAAGATTGGCCGCATGTTTCCTTGATTCTGCCGCATCTTTAGGCTATCCAATGCACGGAAACACCATTCGTTACGAATATGGTTTCTTCAAGCAAAAATTCGTTAACGGCAAACAAACAGAATTGCCAGACGAATGGCTATCAAATGGCTTTGTCTTCGAAGTTAAGAAGCCAAAGCATGCTGTTGAAGTAGAATTCGGCGGAAATGCCGAAACATATCTTAAAGCAAATGGCGAATACGCCCTTAGAACAGTTAATGCAACTCATGTTCGCGCTATGCCATACGACGTTTCTGTCGTTGGATATCACAATGGTGTTTCTAATACTCTTCGCCTTTGGTCAGCTGAACCAAGTGAGCAAAACCTTCCAAAGGATGTTTCATTCAACGATTATTTGCAAACATTGAAAGAACTCTCTTTCGGCTTATACCCAGATGATTCAACAGAACACGGAAGAATGCTTCGTTTACGTCAACAATACTTCCTCGTTTCTTCCGGTTTACAATCAGTCATACGCGGAGAATTTAGGAAATACGGCACTTTAGATTATCTTAAAGACCATTATGTTTTCCAACTTAATGACACCCACCCAATCCTTTGCATTCCTGAACTTATGCGCATCATGATGGATGTCTATGGCTATGGATGGGATGATGCATGGAATCAAGTAAGAAACTGCATCGCTTATACCAACCACACCGTTATGCCTGAAGCATTAGAGAAGTGGCCTGTTCAATACGTTCAAAAACTCTTACCAAGAGTCTATATGATCATTGAGGAAATCAACCGTCGTTTTAATGCCTATATGGTTGAAAAACATGTTGAACCAGGAAAAGCCTTCCAGATGCAAATCATCAAAGATGGCCAAATCCATATGACAAACATGGCTATTTATGCCGGTTTCTCCGTCAATGGTGTTGCTAAGATCCATACATCAATCTTAGAGAATTATACCTTTAAGAACTTCTATGAACTCTTCCCTGAGAAATTCTCTAACAAAACAAATGGTGTCACCCATCGCCGTTGGTTGCTTTATTCAAACGAAAAACTCGCTGATTTAATCACTTCAAAAATCGGCGATGAATGGATAATGCATCCAGAGAAGCTTGAAGCCTTCAAAGCATTTGATAATGACAAAGAAGTTCAAGAGCAAGTCATGAAGATAAAGTATGACAACAAAGCAAAATTTGCCGACTTTGTCTTAAGAACATATGGAATAGAGATCTCTCCAAATGCCATAATCGACGTTCAAATCAAACGTCTTCATGCCTACAAGAGACAATTATTGAATCTCTTCCATATCATGTCCTTATATCTAGAAATGAAGAAGAATCCTTCTGAATTCAAGATGACTCCACATGTTTATGTCTTTGGCGCAAAAGCAGCTCCAAGCTACGAATACGCCAAATGTATCATCGAATTGATCCTTGCCGTAAAAGACGTTATCAATAATGATGAGCAAGCTTCTAAATTCATGAAGATTGTCTTCGTTGAAAACTATGGCGTAACTCTTGCTGAACATATCATCCCAGCAGCTGATTTATCCGAACAAATCTCTACAGCCGGTAAAGAAGCATCTGGCACCTCCAACATGAAACTCATGATGAATGGTGCCTTAACGATTGGAACCTTAGATGGTGCTAATATCGAAATTGCTAAGCAAGCTGGCGAAGAAAACGAAATCATCTTCGGCTTAACTGCTGAAGAGGTAGAAGAGAAAAACGAACATGGCGGATATAACCCATGGGATATCTACAATAACAACAATATTGTTAAAGAAGTCATGGATTCGCTCTTCTTTGGACCTTGGGCAATAAAAGCCAATGGCAGATTCCAAATGATCTTCGATGAAGTCATGAATAGAGGCGATCAATACTATATCCTTGCTGATTTTGAAGCCTATTGCAATGCTTGCAAACGTGCTGAAGAATTCTATCTTGATAAGCCAAGATGGGCAAAGGCTGTAATCGATAACATTGCAACCTCTGGCGTCTTCTCTTCTGATAGAACTATCGAAGAATATAATCGTGATATTTGGCATTTAAGAAAATATAATATAGAAAAATAGGTATTAAATTTTCTAGAAAATATCAAATAAAATAAAAATATGTTACTTCAAAACCTAGATTTTAGGTAAAGAAGTAACATTTTTATTTCGTGAGCTTAGATATTAACGTTCTTATCTTCGATTTGCTTCTTGAATGTATCGATTTGCTCACCCATCGACATATCCTTAAACTGATTCATGTAAAGGCTGTAATAGAAGCCTTTTTTCTCCATTAATTCCTTATGGGATCCATCTTCCATTATTTTTCCGTGGTCCATTACTAAGATTCTATCGGAGTTAACGATCGTTGATAATCTATGGGCAATTGTGATAGAGGTTCTACCTTTTAATAACGGGAGGATTTTATTTTGAATTTCTTCCTCTGTTTCGGTATCAATAGAAGAAGTTGCTTCATCAAGAATTAAAACGGATGGATTTCTAACTAAGGCCCTTGCAAAGGAAACAAGCTGTTTTTGTCCTTGAGAGAGGGAAGATCCTCCATCTTCTAGGAAAGTGTCGTAGCCATTTTTTTCTTTCTCGATGAAAGAATCGATTCCAACAAGTTTTGCTGCTGCTTTAACTTCATCTAGAGAAGCATTCAACTTTCCATAAGCGATATTTTGATAATAGGTTGCAGAGAAAACGAAAGGAGTTTGCTGGACATAACCAATATTCGAGCGAAGATAGCCAAGAGAACGTTCTTTGTAATCTACTCCGTCAATAAGTATTTTCCCGTTTGTTGGCTCATAAAAACGGCAAACAAGATTCGCAAGCGTTGTTTTTCCTGAACCGGTTTCTCCAACGATTGCAACAGAAGTTCCTGCGGCAATCTTAAGATTTAGCGGATGAATAACCTCGATTCCATTGCCGTAATCAAAGGTAACATCCTTGAATTCGATATCTCCTTTGATTTTGTCGTATGTTTCTGGCTTTGGTTTTAAGACTGTGCCGTATTTCTCGATAACTTCTTTAGAATCCTCGATATCCACTTTAGCATTAAGCAACTGCTCAACCTTTTCAGCGGATGCCTGATTTTCCATGAAAGAGGAGAATGTTTCCGCAATGCCTTCAAGCGGAGAATAAATTGATTGAACAAAGCCAATGAACAAAACAACGGTCGCGACAACAACGGCAAGTTCAGTTGCTTCCGCATTGTTTATATCTTGATAGCCAACAATGACAACAACCGTCATCATTCCAGCGGAAATCAATTCCAAAAGCGGTCTAAAGAAGGCATTCGTTCTTCCTGCTCTAAAACGTTTCTCCTTCAAATTGTTGATTATTTCTTCGGATTCATTGGAAACTCTATCTTCGATTCCTAATGTTTTAACCGTTTTTGATCCGTTAATGATTTCAGCAAGCCATCCAACATAAGAAGAATAAGCGTTTCTTGCAACACGGTAACGTTTTAATATCAAATGCTCGAAAATAGGCACGATAATCGCGACAAACGGCAAGGAAATAATAACGATTGCCGCATATTTGACGTTTTGTGAGAACATTGTAATAATCGTGAAAACAAGTTCAGAAAACGACCATAAAATGGATGTTAATGACCAAGATAAAACATCTCCTAAAGCAGACGTGTCATTATTCATTCTAGCAATAAGCCATCCAGAATTTGTCTTATCGAAATAAGAGAAAGAAAGCTCTTGAACGTGATCAAAAAGGCTTTTTCTTAAAGAAACCATGATGACCATGCTAAGATAATTTGTGAAATAGAAGTTAACGAAAATTGCGACTGAACGGATGATGACGAATATTCCTTGAACAATCAAGAAAGTCAAGAAATCTATATCTATTTCCCATAATCCTTTAATAAAGGTAACGTGGAATGGCAAATCCCAAATGGATGAAACACTCGCTAAAGTAGAAGTGGATCCAGCCAAAGTTATCGCCGAAGCGTTCATCGCCGGAACAAAAGCGGAATCATAAAAAGTAGTAAAAAGCAAGGAAACAACAACGACAACAATCAAATCAGCACGTTTCAAGACGTATTTGAAAATCCTTAGCCAAATGCCAAAATTCAGCTTCTCAGGTAATGATTCTTCTCTATTTTCCATAAGAAACCTCCATTTTTTCTTGAATAGTAGCTAATCGATGATATAAACCATTGTTTTTCATCAATTCTTCATGAGTTCCATTTTCAGCAATTTTTCCTTCATCTAAAACGATGATTCTATCGGCTGTTTTTGCTGAAGCAATACGGTGAGTGATAATAAAGGTGGTAGAAGTTCCAACATTCTCTTTCAATCTTGTTCTGATTTCCAAATCTGTTTTGGTATCAACCGCGCTTAAGGAATCATCAAATATAAGAACTGGTGCGTTAGTGATTAAAGTTCTAGCGATTGCAACTCTTTGCTTTTGCCCGCCAGAAAGAGTAACGCCTTTTTCTCCGACTGTCGTGTTATATCCATTTTTAAAAGAATCGATCGTTTTCTCAACCCCGGCATTTCTTGATGCAAACCTAACTTCCTGATTGGTCGCTTCAGGACGGGCGATTTTGATGTTTTCCTCGATTGAACGAGAGAAAAGGAAAGGATCTTGCAAAACCGGAACGACATTCTTCCTTAAATGCCCTTTTTGAATATCCTTTAATTCAACTCCATCAATCTTGATTGAACCGGAATCATAATCATATAGTCTTGTCAGAAGAAGGACTAAAGTGGATTTTCCTGAACCGGTTTTTCCCATGATTGCAACGGTTTCTCCAGCCTTAACGGAGAAAGAGACATTACTTATCATGTCATGGTTTCCATCAGGGTAGGAGAAGGAAACGTCATCAAAAACGATATTTCCTTTTATTTCTGGCTTCTCGCCTGATTCTAAATCTTCAAGAGGTTTATTCAAAAGGCCTTTGATTCTATCGGCGGAAGCAAAAACCTGACCGATGTTAGCTAAGGTTTGAGCCGCTTCCCTAACTGGCCAAACCATCATATTGACATACAGAAGTGCAACAACCAATGTTCCAGCATTGATTTCACCGATGAATACTAGATAAATTCCCCAAACCAGTGCTAGAACCTTTGAAGCAAAGATAAAAATATCACTGGAAGAAAAATAGAATGAATTGAACTTTTTCCAAGCGAGGAATTTCTCTTTGTAGTCCTTTAAAGATTTGCTAAACTCAGATATTTCATATGTTTCGTTATTGAAAGCCTTAACAATTCTTACCGAGGCAAGATTTTCGGATATTTTGTCGGTTAGAACTGCTTCCGAATCATCTGATGCACGATAAAGCTTTCTTACATGTCCTGTTAACGCTATTGAATATATAAATAGGATAGGGAAAAGAGAAACCGAAACCAATGTCATTTTCCAAGAAATCGACATAAGGACAGAGAAACAGAAAACCACCATCCATAAGGCCCAAGTAATGTTATTAATTCCCATTGCCATGAATTCGCGGTAGACATTTAAATCACGAGTCGCCGTTTGAAGAAGATCTCCTTCTTTGCTTTTCTTATATTCTTCATATGGAAGTCTTCCGATATGAGCAAAGGCCATTTTTTGAGCAGAAGCAGTGAAATCGCTAGAAAAATACGATCTTGTCCATATTCTTAAAAACATTGATAAGGCGTATATAGCAGCGACAGAAATCATTGCGGTTGGAAGAATATACGCGCCATTGTCGTATAAATATTGATTTCCTCTTCCTCCAGTAAGCATAAGGATAACGGCTTTTTCAAGTGCGGCAGCCTCATCAAGCATTGCAACGCCTTCAATCGTATCAACAAGAACCTTAATCAAAAACGTTTGAAGGACGGATAAGAATCCAACAAGCAATTGCAAGAACATCGTGAAATAAAAAATAAGATGATGACCATCTAATAATTTGTGCGTCAGTTTAACAAAATCTCTCATAAAACACCCATAATCTCGGCATTAGCAATATACTATATAAAGAGAAAATTTAAAGAAGAATTTTAGAAAAGAAGTAAATATTACGAAAAATGACTTTTTTCTAACACATTTTAACGATGTAATGAATTGATATTTAAAGCGGAATCTAGAGGATACTTAAGGATGCAAACTCTGTAACAATAAACGCAGAAAACCATATAAGTTATCATTAAAGGAAGGGTTAAAATAAACGTCTCTAATTGATTTATTGGTGGTTTAAACCCATCCCCGATAAAAGGGAAAAGATAAAGATTCGCCAAAGAGTTCAATAAAATAAATACTGGATAAAGAATGAATGGAAGAGAAAATAGAAGTAACATCCATTTTTTCTTAAAGATCCTATAATGACTATAAATCAATAAAAAACATATGAAATAATAGATTTGATATGCAAAAAGAAGCAATCCGAAGACAAGGTAAAATCTATCTAGTATGTCAATTTTAAACATACCAATAAACGAAAAAGGAATGCCTGCAGCGATAAAGGTCATCAAAGATAGCGAATATTTTTTTAACTGGCGTAACGTTCTTTTATCAGAAATAGATTCTACGTTCTCCTCATTGACGAAATGATTATAAAAGTAGCTGCTATTATCTATTCTTCCAGCAAGTTCAGTTAATTTCCCCACAGTAAGGCTCCCAATTAAACAATCCATGAATCATCCATCCAATAGCGAACCCCTTTTTTAAATAGCCAAAAACCAACATTGCGCCTAATAACACGATAGTTGAAACTCCAACAATTATAAGAATAAGACTTAATATGGTGCCAATTACTGGAACGGCATGGAACGCGTTGCAAATTGTGGTCCAAATAGAAGCAAAAACACCGGTTATTGTTTCCCATGCTGCAACAATTAGATTTTTGGCTGGAGTTGCAACGCTGATTAACTCCAAGGCTTTATATATGATTCCGACAGACCCTTTTATATCCATCGTACTGTAATAAGCCAAATTCATCAGACAATTAACGATTGTGTCATAGAATCCAATGCATAAATCTTTGTTGCAAGCTATTCCAAAGAAAGTACAATCATTCAATCTTCCGTTAACGTAATAATCTATTAAACTAACGTTATATTCATGTACTGGGAATTTGATTTTGTCGGAATCAGAATTACTACCATTAGAACTTCCGCTTCCGCCAGTTCCTCCGCCTCCTAAAATGGAATTAGGTAGATCAAGACATGTAGAAATTGAAGAATTTTCAACTAAATTAATTGCTGTTTTGTATGTTGAACCATCGGTCGCTTGAGAAACTTTTGGATCGTTATATAGTTGTTTAAAGGAAGTTAACGCGTAATTTAAATCGCTTTTAGCATTGGTATTTAAATAAAGATTGTCCAAGTCATTAAAGACTGTATAATCACTGTCTGATTCAATTGTATTTTTTAAAATCGCCGTTTGAAGCGCTGTCAAAGATTCACTTTCTTTGCCATACTGCACAAGTTTTTGTTTCACTAAAGATGTTTCATTGTTTAAAATTAAGTCAAATTCACTATAATCATATGCATTAGCGGCTTGAGTTATAACCTCATTTGCAGATGAATTGAGGGTATCAAGGGAGGACGCAACGGCAATATTTTGCGTTTGCCCTACACAAGTTCCCATCAGTATTAGTAAGTTAAGTATCATTTTATCGTTCCTTTTTGCTTATGATATGTAAAAGAATGAAAATTTCAATAATTATTTACTAATTTCATCAAATCTTTACAATTCATCGAATGAAATAAAAACGATAGTTAAATGACAAAATGTTAAAATAAATGTATTTTTTTGCCTTTTATTTGTTTACTAGAAACTCATTAAGTGCAATAATAATTATGCAAGTTAGTCGGGGGCTTACATATGGAAAAATATTCTAATCATTGGTGGAACAAAGGAGTTGGATACATGATATATCCTATTTCTTTTCAAGATTCAAACAACGATGGTATAGGAGATATAAACGGCATCATTTCAAGACTTGATTATCTAAGGGATTTAGGCATCAACATTCTTTATATTTGTCCTATATTTTCGAGCCCATTCAAAGACGGGGGATATGATGTAACGGATTATTATCAAATTGATCCTAGATTCGGAACGATGGATGATCTTAAAAATCTTATCTATCAATGCCATTCACGCGATATAAAACTTGTTCTTGATTTGCCTTTCAACCACACGTCTAATGAACATGCTTGGTTTAAAAAAGCAACAGAAGACCCTAATAGCAAAGAAAGAGGCTATTACTATATATTAGAAGGAAAAGAAAAAGACGGAAGAATCCTCCCACCGAATAATTGGGGTTCTTTCTTCGGGGGAAGTGCTTGGGAAAGAATTGACCAATCTAAGTATTTCTATCTTCATATATTTAGCAAAGAGCAGCCTGATCTTAGATGGGATAATCCTCTAGTTAGGGAAGAAATCGAAAATGTCGCTAGATATTATGTGTCTTTAGGCATCGATGGTTTTAGGTTAGACGCATGTTCCCACCTTGCAAAGGACCTCACATTTGAAAACACCGTAGGAGAAGGAATAGTTCTTGATTCAAAGAAATTTTCAAATCGTCCAGAACTCATGGGTTATTTGTCTGAATTTTCCAATAAGGTAAGAGAAATAAATCCAGAAATACTTTTACTTGGCGAGTCTGGTGGATGCCTTCAGCCTGAAGAAGCAGTCCCTTTCATAAAAGAATATACTGGACCGCTTAATTTGATATTCAACCAAGATACGACAAATGATAACGGATCTTACGAATCATTTGATAAAGAGGATAAAGAAATCAGAACTGATGTTATTTCCTTAAAGAATAATTTCATGCGTTGGTACAATGCTCTTCAATATAATGGAGACCTTCCTATATATTGGGAAAACCACGATAATCCTCGTGTTATTAGCCAATATGGTTCGACTAAATTCCGTGATGAATCCGCTAAAATGCTCTTAAATACAATGCTTTTCTTATACGGAACGCCATTTATCCAATATGGTGATGAAATAGGCATGTCCAATCTTCATTTCGATAAAATAGAGGATTTCTATTTAGACAATTCAACGGAAAGCGAAGTTAATGACTGGAGAAGAACTGGACACGAAGATATGAAGATATTGTGTTATCTCAACCGTTCATCTCGTCTCTCTTCTAGAAGCATTATGCAATGGAACAAAGGCGATTTTGCTGGATTCTCTGAAAAAGAACCACTATATCCTCTTAATAATAATTATAAAGAAGGAGTTGATATTGCTTCCCAAATGGAAGATCCATATTCCATTCTTAATTTCTACCAATACGCTATCGCTTATAGAAAGCAAACCCAAATTAATGACACGGTCGTCAACTCACCACTAAAGATAATCGATATGAATCATCCTGATGTCTTCGCTTATCTTCATGATGGGCCGTTAAAACTTATGGTTATTTCTAATTTCCGCCCATATGAGGTTTATTTCACTTTCTATTTTGATATTTTGGATGTGAAGCTTCATAACTATGGTGATGTCATCATCGAAAATCATGTTTTCAAACTCCGTCCATTTGAGACATATTTATTGATCGTTAAATGATTAGATACTATTTATTTCTTTCTTCAACACCATTAAATCGCGAATCTTTTGAAGATGCGATTTCCTCTGTTAGCGAGGAAAAAATATCTTTTACATATGTTAATGATACTGAAGGATATTTTCAGGCTGGAGATAGACTAGCTAGCACCCTTCAACAGGTTTTATTCAACATTCATGAGACCTTAGGCATTAATTTTTCAATCATCATCGCTCATAAACGCGATGAATTCGAAGAAAAGATGCTAATAGAAGCTCTGACTTATTATCCAAATCAGTGTTTCTTTCTCTCTGATATCCTCTTGAAAGAAGTTTCTTTCGGAAATTATTCATCTATCCCATTACTTGCTAAGGAATTTAAGCAAGTAGAACCTGAATTGTTAATGACGGCAGGAACCTTTCTTCGCTGCGGTCTAAATGGATTGCTTACTGCTGAAATGCTTTACGTTCATCGTAACACTTTTAATTATCGCCTTAATTCCTTTATTGAACAAACAAGCCTTGATATTAGAGACTATCATAATGCTTTGTTACTTGAGTTGTATTTCCAATTCACAAATAAAGCTTAAGAAAAAAGCCAGCTATTATGCTGACTTCTTATCTGTTTTGTGATAATTTCCTTTGCTTCCGAAACGCTTGCCACCCTTATTGAATGATGGTTTTCCGTTCCCTGGTCTCTTATTGAAACCTCTCTTTCCTCCAAATGATTTCTTATCACCGTAGGATTTTCTTTCCCCAAAGGATTTTCTTTCGCCAAATGACTTTCTTTCTCCGTGGAATTTCTTCTCACTGAATGATTTTTTATCATCGCTTCTCTTAAAGGAACGTTCACCATCATTTTTCTTAAATTTGCTCTTATCGCCATAAGAACGTCTTTCGCCATTTTTATGGGAGAATCCGCCTCTCTTTTTATCGGAATGATGGAAGGAAGACTTTGATGAATATGTTCTTTCCTTCTTTTCGATTGGTTTTGCTTCGCTTGCAACATTTTCTTCAGAGACGTTTTCATTAGAAGAAGGAACATTTTCGGCTAGAGGTCTAGAATGCATCGGCTTTCTGAATCCTTTCTTCTTCATGCGGGAACGGTCCTTTAAGAAAGAAACTCTCTCATCATAGGAAAGATATTCTTTTCCTTCCTTTGAATCATCTCTAATTAAGAAGGAGAGGTCGTCTACCGATGAATAGCAATGAATTCCATTGCTTTCTAAAAGTCTTGTTGTAACACCTTTTCCGGGGATTTTCGTCTTATTGAAATGACCATCATGGATGTTTCTAACTCCACAAGATGGAGAACTTTCCATTAATATAGCGATGCGAATACCGAATAATTTGCATGCTTCTAAGGCTTTCTTGGCACCAAGGTTATATTCTTTGGCTTTTGAAACGCCTTCTTTTGTGACAATATCAAGTCCTTTTATCTCGCAAGGATCGCGAGGGACACTAAGACCCCCAGCCATTTCTGGGCAAAAAGGGATCAAATCATATTTTTCTTTTAATTTTTCAATGATTGGAAGATAGTTACTCTTTCCATCATAACGGGTATTTTCCCCGACTAAGCATGCGCTAATAAGAATCTTTTCCATACGATAAAGAAGTTTACTCTATTTTGCTTCCTTTGACTAGTCAAAGAAGGGTGATTGTCAATATAATTGTTTGGATGAAAAGCGAAAACTGGCAAATTCAAATCGAAAACGAGACATATCCGGTGACAATCAACTACAGACGTAGAAGAACTATTGGACTTAGATACGACCCCGAAAAGAAACTTTTTGTTTGCAATACGCCGGCATTTGTTTCCAAAACGGAAATAAAAAGATTCATTCTAGAGACTTCACCAAAATTAAAGAAGAGGTCTGATAAAAATACTCCGCCTTCGCCAATAAACGGCGACGAAATATATATTTTCGGAGAAAAAATGATAATTCCTGGATTCTCTGAACTTTCTGACAAAGCAAAAAACGCTTTATTAAAGGAAAAACTTCTTGCCTTTTTAAACGAGAATGTCCCTTATAATGCTTCATTAATGAATGTAAAAAACAAATACTCCATGAAAATAAGAAAAATGAAGACTAGATGGGGTGTAAATTCGCAAAAAAACATGACTTTGACCTTCAATTTGCTTCTTGTTCACTATAACAAGGAAACCATTGAATCGGTAGTCGTGCATGAGTTAGCCCATGATAAAGTGCATAACCATGGCCAGGCTTTCTATAAGACGGTTTATAAAAGGATGCCTAATTACAAAACGCTCCATACGAAGCTAAGAAAGGGACAATATGAGTGAGATTATTACTTCAAAAGACAATAAAAAAGTAAAAGAAATGCTCTCTTTTGTCGATGGAAAGGGAGATTATTTCATCGTTGAAGGATTCCATATGGTCGAAATGGCCCTAGAAAACAAACAAGCGGTTCGTATCTTTTCTTTAAAGGAATATCCTCATGGTGATGTCGAATTTTACCTCACGAATGAATCGATAATCAAAAAACTATGCTCTTCTAAAAACCCTGAAGGAATCGTGGCTTTATGCAAAAAGAAAGATAAAAATGATATTTTAAGCAATAAAGTCATTTATCTTGATCACCTTCAAGATCCAGGAAACGTTGGAACGATTCTTAGAACTTGCCTAGCTTTTGGCTACCTAGACGTCTTTCTTTCTAAAGGAACTGCTAGCGCATATTCCTCAAAAACTCTTTCTTCCTCACAAGGAGCAATCTTCAAACTCAATATCATCGAAGGAAAAGGCAATTCCGAAGATGATATTAAAAAACTTAAAAATAAAGGATTTAACGTCATTTCAACCGATTTGAAATCATCCTATCCTTTGAAAGAATTCAAACCAAAAGAGCCTTATGTCCTAGTTTTAGGAAATGAAGGACAAGGCGTTTCTAAAGAGATTTTGGCTATTTCCGATGAAAGAGTAAGAATAGAAATGGACGGAATCGATTCTCTTAACGTAGGCATTGCCGCCGGTATTCTCCTTTACGAATTCAAAAATCGTTAAAAGATATGCCTTTTATAGATAAATTGTATTAAAATATTTAGGCTCAATGAAAAGGAAGAGTAAGCTTGACCTTCTTAGTTCTGGGAGAGACTGCTAGAGAGACTGTCTTCTAAGAAACTTGCCGAAGTTCGCCTTGGAGAGCGGAGAAGAGATTCTCCCCGTCGTGGGTTATAGCCGAAAAGTTGCGTTTAAAATCAATAAAACGAATTGGGATGGCACCGTGGAATATTTCACTCCCTGCATCCCTTTTTCTATATTTAGAAAGGATTTTATATGGAAAAAGAAGAAAAAATCGTCAAAGAAGCGGAAGAGGAAGCCTTGAATAAGCTTTCTGAGGCTAATACCGCTGATGAACTCCTTGCTTGGAAGAATCTTTATCTTTCGAAAAAGAGTCCTCTTGCTCAATTAATGAACCTCATGCGCCAAATTGCCGCGGAAGAAAAAGCAAAATTCGGAAAACTTGTCAATGATGCTAGAGGAAAGGTTGAGGCCTCTTTCCAAGAAAAGATGCAATCAGCTCAAAAGAAAGCGTTAGAAGAAAAACTCAATTCCGAAAAAATAGACATCACCCTTCCTGGAAGAGACCACATTCAAGGAAATATCAATCCATATTGGAAAATAGTCGATGAAATGTCAGATATTTTCGCTTCAATGGGATTCGATATCGTTGAAGGGAGAGATGTTGAAACTGATCATTTCAATTTCGAACTCTTAAATGTTCCTAAGGATCATCCAGCAAGAGATATGCAAGATACATTCTATATTTCAGAAAATCTTTTGCTAAGGACTCAAACTTCGGCTGCTCAAGCTCATACAATGCTTGAAAACGAAGAAAAGAAGCCGATTAAGATGATATGTCCTGGAAAATGCTATCGCCGCGATGACGATGATGCGACCCATTCTCATGAATTCGGTCAAATCGAAGGACTTGTCATCGATAAGAACATTTCTCTTGCTGATCTAAAAGGCACCTTGGAATTATTCGTTAAAAAGATGTTTGGTGAAAAAAGAGAAATTCGTCTTCGCTCATCCTTCTTCCCATTTACCGAACCTTCTGTTGAAGTAGACGTTTCTTGTTCAAAATGTGGAGGAAAGGGCTGCTCACTTTGTAAAGATACAGGCTGGATCGAGATTTTAGGAGCCGGAGAAGTTCACCCACATGTTCTAGAAATGTGCGGATACGATCCAAAAGTCTATTCAGGATTCGCCTTTGGCGTAGGAATAGAAAGAATCGCCATGCTTAGATATGGCATTGACGACATTCGCAGAATCTATACTAATGATGTTCGTTTCTTAAAGGTTTTTTCAGAGAAATAAGGAGGGCAAAAGAATGAAAATATCATGGAATTGGCTTAAAAACTTTGTCGATTTAAGCGCTACAACCCCAGAAGAAGTAGCAAAAAAGCTTACTTTTGCTGGAATAGAGGTCGATGGAATTTCTACTTTAGCCTCGGCAACAAATCTTGTTATCGGCGAAATTCTTACTTGCGAACCTCATCCAGATAGCGATCACCTTCATATCTTAAATGTCGATGAAGGTGCTAAATATGGCGTTCATCAAATCGTTTGCGGTGCGCCTAATGCTAGAAAAGGACTTAAAGTAATCGTTGCTAGAGTTGGCGCGGTTTTACCTGAAGTAACCATCTCCCCATCAGTAATCCGCGGAGTCGAATCAGATGGAATGTGCTGCGCTTTAAGAGAACTCGGAGTTGATAAAAACACCCTTAGCGAAGCGCAAAATAACGGAATCGAAGAACTTCCTGCCGACGCACCTGTCGGAGAAGAAAATGTCCTTAAATATTTAGGACTTGATGATTCGATAATCGAGGTTGAACTTCTTGCGAATAGACCTGATATGTATGCGATGGAAAATATCGCTAGAGAAGTCGCTTGCTTGCTTTCTCAAAAAGAAGAAATAAAGGATTATCCTGAAACCAAAACTGGAGTTTCCTCTTTCAAAGTTGGATCAAATACCGATAAATGCAAGATTTTCGGTGCTAGAGAGATTCGTTCCGTAACCACAAAAGAATCGCCAAAATGGCTTAAAGACATTCTTTCCTCTGAAGGCGTTAGAAGCATCAATAATATCGTTGATATCGGAAATTTCGTCATGCTATTAACTGGCTGTCCGATAAATATGTATGATGCTGATAAACTCTTAGGAGATTCCCTCATTGTCAAAGATGACTTCGAGGGGGAATTCCTTGCGATGAATGGCCAAAGCTATAAGATTCAACCTGGTGATCTCGTTGTATCTAGCGAAAATAAGCCAATGTGCTTAGCTGGAATCATGACTTCTGAAGAAGACAAAGTAACCCAAGAAACGAAAAACGTCATAATCGAGGTTGCAAATTTCAATGGTGCATCAATTAGAAAAACATCTAATAGACTTGGTTTATCTTCCGATTCATCCTCGCGTTTTGTCAAAGGGCTAAATACCGAACAAACCGAAAGAGTTCTTAGAATTTGCTCATCTTTAATGAAAGATTTAGCAGACGCTAAAGAAATCTTATCAATCGAAACGTATGATGTAATCGAACATAAGGGAAAAGAAATAAACACGTCACTAGAATATATAAATGGCCGTTTAGGCACGTCTTTCTCCTTAGAAACAGTTCTCGAAACATTAAAAAGAGACCATTTCGAAGTAACAAAAGAAAACGGAAACTCATTTACGGTCAAAGTGCCCTTCTACCGTATCGACGCATCAGGTGAAGCGGATATTTCTGAAGAAGTAATTCGTTTGCTTGGCTTTGAAAATATCAATGCAAAACTTCCTAATGTCACGACTGCAAAAGGCGGTTATACCCCAAAACAAGCAAATAAGAATGCCATTAGACGTTTCTTAAGAAATAACGGTCTTACCGAATGTGTCACATATTCTTTAGTTAACATCGAAAAGAAAGACTCTTTCGAACTCATCTCTAAAGGTGAGACATATAAGCTTATGAATCCTTTAACCGAAGATAGAATGTATCTTAGAAAGAACATCTTGCCTTCGTTATTAGATGTCGCTTCATATAATTTTGCTCACCAAGAGAAAAATCTTGCTTTGTATGAAATATCAGATATCGATACTCCAACAATTAAAGGAAAACATCTTGCCATTGTTTTGGTTGGTGAAGAACGCCTAAGAGGCTCCCTAGAAAAAAGACCGGTCGATTTCTTCGATATCAAAGGCTATTTTGAAGGAATAACGAATTTATTAGGAATCAATTCGAACCGTCTAAGATTAGAAGCCCATAAATCGGATAAAGAAGAACTCCATCCAGGACGCTCCGCTTCAGTGTATCTTGGAAAACAAATAGTTGCTTCCTTTGGTGAACTTCATCCAGAAGCATTGAAGAAACTTGGATTTGGCAAAAATAACGTTGCCGTTCTTGAAATGGATCTTGAAGCGTTACTTGAATTAAAAACAAGTGCTGAAAAAGCCTCAATTCCTCCAAGATTCCCTTCAATTAGCAGAGATCTTGCCTTCTTATTAAAAGGCGATGTCGCTTATTGCGATATCAAACGTGAGATCTCTCGCCTTGATAAGACGATCAAAAACGTCGAGATATTCGACCTTTATGAGGGCGATAAGATTGAAAAAGGCAAGAAATCAATGGCTATTACGATAACTTTCCTCGATGAAAATAAGACTTTGAAAGATGAAGAAGTCAACATTGTCATGAAGAAGGTTACGGATATGCTTGCGATGCGTTTCAATGCCGAGGTTCGCTCTTAATGAATAAAATCAATAAAAGCGCAATCATAAAAGGGAGAGAGCAATCTTTCAATAATGAAACAATTTTTGAAAATTACACTCTCCTTTACCCAATAAAAGAAGTCAAATCTTGCTCTTATAGCATTAAAGCATCAAGACAAGATGGATTTATTCTCTTACTTTTTAAGGTTGATGCCCAATTAGTAGTCTTTGATTCAAGAGACAATGTTCAATTTCCATATCATGCAAAATTCGATGAAAGTGTCGAAATATTCGAAGATGAGAATGATTTCGAGTCAGGATATTATTTCCCTGGGCCAAGTGTCGATTTAGATGAAGTGGCTTTAGGCTTAATCCATTCATCCTTGCCTCTTCGACTTGTAAGAAAAGGAGACCCGAAGATGCCAAAAAGCGTTGATCAGATCAATTTCAAAAGCGAAAATGAGGTAAAAGAAGAAAGAAGCAATTTCTCTCTTGAGGGTTTGCCTGAATTCCCTGATAAATAGATAAAGACATGCTAACGCTCCGAATGTTACATAATTCGGGGCTTTTTTGTTAACTTTTTCTTTAAAGATTTTGAGAATGATTGTATATTATTCTTGCGGAGTGGGAAAAAGTGGGAAAATTCTTTGGAACTTACGAAAGATGCTTAGATGCAAAGAACCGTCTCCAATTACCAAGCAAATTGGTGAAGGAGACGCCAGAGCATTTTTATTTGCTTCGTGGATTCGAAGGTTCAATCTCGATTTACGAAGAAAATGAATTTAACGCTTATCTTTCTAATCTTGAAAAGATGAATTATCTCAATGAAAAAGCGCGTACTTATATGCGTTTAGCTCTCTCTAGCGTCGAAGTTTTAGATGTTGATAGCCATGGAAGAATTTCCTTAGCTTCAGCAATCATGAAACGTTACAAACTCTCTAATGAAGTAGTAATCATCGGTGTTTTGGATCATTTTGAAATATGGGACAAAAACGCTTATGAAGACTATCAAGCGAAAAATGATGAGACTTATGAGCAAATTGCAGAAGATCTCTCATCGATTGGAATGGAGGCTAAATAATTATGGGTTTCCATTACAGCGTCTTATTAAATGAGACAATTGATTTGCTTAACATTAAAGAAAATGGCGTTTATGTTGACCTAACCCTCGGAAGAGGAGGACATTCTGAAGCTATTCTTAAAAGAATTCCTTCAGGACATCTTTATTCCTTCGACATGGATCAAGAAGCAATAGACGAAAGCTCCGCAAGACTAGCCAAAATCAGCAACAATTTCACGATTATCAAATCAAATTTCGCTTATTTCGTCTCAAAATTAGAAGAAATAGGCGTTAAAGAAGTTGATGGTATCATGGCTGATTTAGGCGTTTCATCTCCTCAATTCGATGAAGCCTCTAGAGGTTTCTCCTATAGAGAAGACGCGCCACTTGACATGAGGATGGATCAAAGCGATCCGCTCACAGCAAAAATCATCGTCAACACTTATCCTTTTGAGAAACTGTTGAAGGTGTTTAGAGAGTATGGCGAGGATAATTATTCTTACCAAATCGCTAAAGAAATCGTCAAAGAACGCGAAAATAAAGAAATTTCCACAACAGGAGAACTAGTTGAACTCATAAAAAGAGTTAAACCAGCGAAAGAACTAGCTAAAAAAGGCCATCCAGCCAAGCAAATTTTCCAAGCTTTAAGAATTGAAACTAACGATGAAATGGCAAATCTTCGCCAATTATTAGAAACATTTGATTCGATTTTAAAGCCACAAGGAAGAATTGCCATCATCACCTTCCAAAGCCTTGAAGACAGACTCGTAAAAGAGAAATTCAAATCTTTAAGCGTAGTTGAAGGAAGTAGAGAAGGACCAGATCTCTTACCTGGAGAGATAGAAGAGGCCCCATATATAGCAATCACAAGAAAACCAGTGGTCGCATCAAAAGAAGAACTAGAAGAAAATCATCGTTCAAAGCCCGCAAAGCTAAGATGCATAGAAAAGAAAGGAGGCAAGAACAATGAAAGATAAATTAGAAAAAACAGGATTGACTCGTGCTCATTATCGCAAACAATTAGCGCTTAAAATCTCTTTGTTTGCAATTGCTTTTGTTATGGTCTGTGCCCTCCCTATTGGATTATCATATAGAGTTGCAGAAGTCGTAAAAGCCGAAAAGGTTGAATCATCTTCCTCTGAAGAAACTTCATCTAGAGTAGTAGAATCTTCAGTAAGTGAAGAAGAAATCGAAGAATATCAAGAAAATAAATAAAAATAATTTTTTAGGAAATCGAAAATATAAGAAATTTGAAATAGCATTCTAAAATATCGATAATATCTAATATTTTCATGAAAAATATTTATTAAATAATCGACTAAAAAACTACTAATTTACTTCTAAGTATATTCTAATGGCTATTGTTAAACACATAAAGTTATTCTAGAATAGAATACAGTTATGGAAACAGCAAAAAATTCTCGTGTATCTCGTGTATTAGAAATAACATCAAGCTATGTAAAGTTCGCCGTTGGATACGTCTCAAAAGGCGTTCCTCACTTACTTTATTATAAAAAAGTGCCGATAAATGGTTTGGTTTGTGATGGAAGAATCGTCAATCGTGAGAAATTAATCAAGGTTCTAAACGAATTTCACAATATCGATGATCCAAAATTCGACATTAAGATGGAACCAAATGCTGTTTCTTTAGTTTTGCCATCCCTCGGACTCAAGGTTTACGAAGATAAGAAAGCATCTTTAGTAGTAGGCGACGAGCACAAGATCGCTCACGTAGATGTAAACAACGTTTTAAACATCATCCGCGGTGCACAAATAGGAGAAGGCAGCGTTCTTATTGACATTGTTCCATCTCTTTATGCCGCAGATAGTAATGCCTTTCATGAACCTCCAATAGGTCGAGTGGCAAAGCTTCTTACGATACAGGCTAAGCTTTATACTTTGCCTGCTGATATCCTCAACACCTATACACAAGTCGTTCAAGAAGCGGGATTTAGAATTTTGCAAAATAGCGTTGCAGTTTACTGCGCTACTCAGCTTATTTCTTCAACTCCAAAGACTCCTGAAAGCTATATTTTGCTAGATATGGGCAGCGATTTAACAACGATGTCACTAATCGGCAACAAAGAGACTTACGACTCTCGCTTTATCAAGAGTGGTGGGCGTGAAATAAGCAACAGAATTGCGCAAAAATTCAATATTCCTTTCCAAATAGCTAACGATTTAAAAGAAAAATTTGGCTACGATGATACACCACATAAATTCGAGATGCCTATCTTCGTTGGAGTTAATAACGACAATCTTAATATCAAGATTAAACAATCGCATCTAAATCAGGTGATTGAAGAATATTTCGAAGAATTCTTAAGAGCCTTAAAACTAAGTTTTGATCAGCTTGGCTTCTCTGAAGGTCAAAATTATGGCAGCCTGCCGATATTAATCACTGGCGGAAGCTCTAGATTAAGGGGATTTTTGACCTTATTCGCTAAGACATTCGGAAATAGAGACACAAAACTCTTCCTACCAAATGTCATAGGCGCTAGAGATGCTGGGGCTTGTAACGCTCTTGGAATGATTCTCGTTGAATCAAAACAAAAGAAAACAATGGGTTCTAACGATAATTACCGTGGAATCAGCAACTTAAGCAGAGAATAAAAGGGAGAACTAATATGGATGAATTTAATGATATAAATACAGATTTGGATGATTTAGATAGTTTTGAGCCTGTTGCTAAAATCGTCATAATCGGTGTTGGCGGAGCGGGAAACAATGCCGTTAACAGAATGATCGATGACAACATCCAAAATGTTGAATTCTATGTTTTAAATACCGATAAGCAGGCTTTGGCTTCCTCAAAAGCCCCTCACCGTATAATTCTTGGCAAGCAAACGACCGGAGGGCTTGGTGCTGGAGGAGATCCAGCCGTTGGAAGAAAGGCGGCTGAAGAATCGGAAGAAGAAATTCGTAAAGCTGTTGCTGGAGCACATGTTGTTTTCATTGCAGCAGGAATGGGAAAAGGCACTGGAACTGGCGCATCGCCAGTCGTTGCGAAAATCGCAAAAGAATCTGGTGCTTTGACAATTGCCATCGTTACAAGACCATTTAACTACGAAGGCTCTGAAGCAACGGAAAACGCCATCCAAGGCTTAACCAACCTCAAAGATGTCGTAGATTCAATTATCGTTGTTTCAAATGATAGACTTTTGACAACCTATGGCAATGTCCCATACGATCAAGCTATGCAAAATGCCGATCACGTTTTGGCTCAATCAGTTAAAACCGTCGTTGATATCATTCTTTTGCCAGGCGGAATGAACCTTGACTTAAATGATGTTAAAGCAACTCTTCAAAATTCAGGAACCGCTTTAATTGGCTATGGTGTGGGAACTGGCGAAAATAAGGCTGATGATGCCACGATGAATGCTATAAATTCTCCTCTTCTTGAAACTAAGATCCATGGTGCAAAAAGAGGAATCTGCGCCATAACTTGTGGACCAGACGTCTCTATGTATGAAACACAGAAATGCATCAGCAAAGTCCGTCAAGAAACTGGTGGTGGCATCAACCTAAAAATCGGTACAACCATAAATCAAAATCTTTCGGACACGATCATCGTTTCCGTTATTGCAGCGGATTTCGGAGGAGAAAAAGACTTCATCTCTGCTCCAGAAGATAGTGGAGTTAGCATCGATCCAATTCCAAACTTCGGAAGCACTCCGCAAACGAACGAAAAAGATGATTCATTTGGTGCAAACATCAATCTTTCTGAAGTTTTAAAACCTAATTTTGGAAACGATTAAGTCGCTAAAACATTTAAACGCCTTCTTAATGAAGGCTTTTTTATAATGCTTGAAAAAGTGAAATGAATAATCTATATTAGTAGCGGTCAAGATCGTAGAGCGGTTAAGGCAAGCACAGAGAGCCTCTTGGATGAGAACGAGGCAATGCTAAGATCCATCACTACGGGAGCCATCTTTCTGAAGAGATGTAAGAAGGACGTTAAACTTGCGTTAAAGGTTTCTTGAGAGCGGAATTGTTTTAATTTCCGAACTAAGGTGGTACCGCGTTAATAGCGCCCTTAGGGGGCGTTTTTATTTTCGCAAAGAGGAGGAAAAAATGGGAAACGAAATGAAAAAGACCTTGCTAATGCCTCAAACTGGTTTTGAGATGAGAGCAAATCTAATCAGCAAAGAACCAAAAATGCTAGAAAAATGGCAAGAAATGGATCTTTATGCAAAAATGAATGAGAATCGTGAGGGATGCGATGAATATCTTTTGCATGATGGCCCTCCATATGCAAATGGCGATATCCACTGCGGACACATGCTTAATAGACTGCTAAAAGATTTTGTCATCCGTTATAAGAACATGTCCGGATACAAAACTCCATTCGTTTTTGGCTGGGACACTCATGGTCTTCCAATCGAAACGAAAGTCACTAAGAGTGGAGTTAACCGCAAAACAACTCCGGTTATCGATTTCCGCAATTGCTGCAAAGAATACGCTCTTAAGCAAGTCGATCATCAAAAAGGGCAAATTAGACGTTTAGGCTGCTTAGGCGATTATGATCATCCTTATATGACATTGCTTCCTGAATATGAAGCACGTCAAATCGATGTTTTTGCCAAAATGGCTCTAAAAGGTTTGATTTATAAAGGTTTGAAACCTGTTTATTGGTCTCCGTCAAGTGAATCCGCCTTAGCCGAGGCTGAGGTTGAATATGCAGACGTTCCAGCAAGAACGATGTATGTTTATTTTGATTTCATCGATGGCAAAGGCGTTGTTCCAAATGATTCAAAGATCATCGCTTGGACAACAACCCCATGGACAATCCCCGGCGATCAAGCAATCACTTTAAACCCACGTTTTGAATACGGACTTTTCGCCACTGAAAAAGGAAATTTCGTTTTCCTTAATAGCCTCCAAGCAAAAATAAAAGAGGAATTAGGCTTCGAAAAATGCGAATTAATCAAAACATTCAAGGGCCAAGAACTTGAATATGCTACCGTAAGACATCCATTATACGAAGATAGAACATCACTTATCATCGTTGCATCTTTCGTTACTGATGGAGACGGCACTGGTTGCGTTCATACCGCTCCTGATTTTGGCGTTGATGACTTTAATGCCTGTGCAAAATACGGAATCGGACCTCTTAAGCAAGTTGATGACAAAGGTTATATGCATCTTAAAGATGATGATCCTTGTAACGGCTTATTCTATGCCGAAGCAAACGATAAAGTCGTTGATTTACTCAAAGAAAACGGCCATTTACTTAAAGAAGTTGATATTGTTCACTCCTATCCTCATGATTGGAGAACACATAAACCAATTATTTTCAGAGCCACTCCACAATGGTTCTTCTCGATCGAAAACATCCGTCAAGACCTCATTGATGCAGTTCATCAAGTAAAATGGAACCCATCATGGGGAGAAGAAAAGATGGTTAACATGATCAAAGACCGCGGAGACTGGTGCATTTCTCGTCAAAGAGCTTGGGGTGTTCCAATCCCGATTATCTATAACGAAGATGGAACTCCTATAATCGAGGAGGAAGTTTTCAATCATATTCGTTCCTTAATCGCAAAAGAAGGTTCGAATGCATGGTTTAAATATTCAGCAAAAGAACTCTTGCCAGAAGGTTATCATAACCCATTATCGCCAAATGATAATTTCTATAAAGAAACCGATATCATGGATGTTTGGTTTGATTCTGGAAGCTCATGGGCTGGCGTCGTTCAAGAAAGGGGGCTTAAATTCCCTACCGACCTTTATTTAGAAGGAAACGACCAATACCGTGGATGGTTTAACTCATCCTTGATTTTAAGCGTTGCTTATAATGGCGTTGCACCATACAAAGAAACCTTAACTCATGGTTGGGTAATGGACGAAAACTGGAATAAGATGTCAAAATCTGCTGGAAATGGCATCGATCCAAGCAAGGTTGCAAACCAATTTGGCGCGGACATTCTCCGCTTATGGGCGGCAAGCGTTAATTATGTCGCTGATGTACGTGTTTCTGAGAAAATAATCCAATCAGTTTCTGAACAATATAGAAAAATCAGAAATACCTTCAAATTTATGCTTGGAAACCTTCAAGATGGTGAAGGAAAACCATACATCCCAACTGAAACGCCAGAGTTATATCCAGCCGATAAATGGACTTTGGCTAAATTTGAAGCGACGAAGAACAAAGTTTTGAAAGATTACGACGCTTTCTCCTTTGCAAGCGTTAGCATGTCTTTAACCAATTTCATCGTCGAATTATCAAATTTCTACCTTGATTATGCTAAAGATATTCTTTATTGCGATGAAACAAATTCAAAACGTAGAAAAGCCGTTCAATACACCCTTTATAAGATTACTTATGAACTTTGCTTACTTTTCAATCCTATTTTATCATTCACGATGGATGAAGTTTATTCCTATATCCCTGGTGTAAAGAAGATGTCGCCTCAATTAGAAGACATGCCAAAAGAAACCCATGAATATGATGAAAATGTCTTAAAAGAATACGCTTCATTCATGTCTTTACGCGATATTGCCTTAAAAGGCCTTGAAGAAAAACGTTCTTTGGGCATGATTGGCTCCTCAATTGAGGCTTCAATAACCCTTTATTCCTCAAATTCTGAACTCGTTAAAGCTCTTAATTCCTTAGAAAGTGATGAACTTTCAAGATTATTCGGAGTTTCTGAGGCTCTTGTTAAAGAGGGTGAAGACAAAGTAGAAGTCGCAAAAGACGAAGATGAACTTTGCGAAAGATGCAGAAACCATAAAAAGGATGCCGTTAAGCGCGAAAATGGCGCCGTTTTATGCAATCGTTGTGCAAAAGCTCTTGGTGAATAACGATGGAAGACACAAGCAAAAAACAGCCATCTAACGATTCAATTAAAAAAGAAACAAAGTTCAAATGGACCTTCAAAGGGTTCCTTTTGAGCTTTGCTTGGATCGCCGTTCTTGTTATTGCTATTGATTTAGCAACTAAATGGGGCATTGTAAACTTCTTTAAAGCCAATCCAAATGTAAAAGAAAATCCACATATAAGCGGAAATTCAATAGAAGTGATACCCCATTTTTTCTATTTAACGCTTTCGTATAACAAAGGATCATCCTTTGGAATGGGAAGCGAAGTAACGTGGGCTAGATACGTATTCATAATTATCTCTTGGGCCGCTTCAATTGGGATTGCTTATTACTGGTATAAGAATCTTAATAAAAAAGACCATTTGATTGACTGCGCATTAATGCTTGCTCTTGGCGGCGCATTGGGCAATGCGATTGACCGTACTTTTTATTGGCCAAACATCACTGGATTCTCTGGTGTCGTCGACATGTTCCAATTTTATATTTTCGGGTTTAACAATGATTCTTTTGCCATCTTCAATGTTGCAGATGCAGCGCTAGTGGTGGCTGTTGGAATCTTCCTTGTGGTTCTTATTGTCCGTTCCATCAAAGAGGCAATAAGGAAGAAATAGCGGTTTTATGGAACAATTAATTGTTGATAAAAAAGATGTTGGCAGACGCCTAGATGAATACCTTTTTGAAAGAGAAGTAGCACCCTCTAGAAGTAAGGTTCAAAACTTAATTAAAGAAAAAAAGGTACTTGTTAATAATCATCAAGAAAAATCCCATTATAACTTAAGACTTGCCGATGTTATAACCTATGAAAAATATACTAATAAACAACTAACACTCGAAGGAGAAAATATTCCATTAAATATCATTTATGAAGACGATGACATATTGATAATTAATAAGCCAGCCGGATTGGTTGTTCATCCAGGTAATGGTCATGAGTCGGGAACGCTTGTTAACGCTCTTGTCTATTACGGAAAAGAACTATCGAGCAAGGATGATGAGATAAGACCAGGCTTAGTTCATAGAATCGATAAAGACACTTCAGGTTTGCTAGCGATTGCAAAAAATGATGAAGCGGAACTTTATTTAAAAAGTCAATTAAGTGACCACACAATGCATAGAGAATATATCGCTCTTGTGAATGGCATAATTGACGAAAATCAAGCGAAAATTGACGCGCCAATTGGACGTGATCCGAAGAGTCCAGTCAAATTTTGCGTTAATGTTGCTAAAGGACGCGAGTCAATTACATATTTTACCGTCCTAAAAAGGTACTCAGAAAAGGTTACTTTGGTTTCTTGTCGTCTTTTGACTGGAAGAACTCACCAAATTCGTGTTCACATGGATTATATCGGTCATCCGGTAATTGGTGACCCCATGTATGGATTAAATAATCGTTCCTTATATGATAAAGGGCAATTATTGCATGCTTATAAACTTACTTTTAAGCATCCAAAAACGCATGAATTCGTTACTTTTGAGGCGCCTTTGCCTGATGAATTCAATGAAGTTTTAGAAAAATTACATGAAATCGCTTAATTTTGCGATTCTTTATACTTTTTATAGTTTCCCCAATTGAGTTTAGCTACCTTTTTGAGTTCGCCTTCACCATATTTTTCTACGAAAGAAACGATGAAATCATCGACATTTTTTCCTGCCCCATAAGGAAATTCCATTCCGTATTTCTCACTTAATGCCTTCATTTTCAAAAGAAATGAATAACGGGCTATGACACTAGCTAATGCAACAGAAGGGAAAAAAGACTCTCCTTTTGTGTGAAAAATTATGTTTTTTAATACATGGGTCTCCTCTTTTAGATAAGAATAATATATTTTTTCCTCTGCGAATTGATCCTGATATATGGTTGAATTAGGGAATTTTTCATATAAATTAAGTAAACAACGATTATGCATCTTAGCTTTTATCGCGTTCATGTTGTTGCTTTCATGGACCTCATTGAATTTTTCATTAGACAAAGAAAGCAAGGAATATTTGAATTCTTTTATAAGAATTGGACCAATCTTTAAAATATGCTCATCCGTCATCTTTTTTGAGTCTGCAACCCCTAATTCTGCTACGCGGGGCAGGTCTTTTTTCTCAATATAGGCCGCGCAAACGCACACTGGGCCAAAGAAATCCCCAGTTCCAACTTCATCGCTTCCTATTTGAGGATATTTATTCTTAACGGTTTCCTCTATTTTTGTCTCTTCGGGCTGATAACCATATTCTTTTGCTATATGTTCGGCATTTTTTCCTTGAAAAACGACATTTATAACGGATTTTTTATTTGGCTTATATATCGTTACGGAATATTCGCCCCCTTTAGCGAAAAAATCTATGTATGGATTAGGATTTGCTTTTTGTTCGTCAGAAAACCTTGTTTTTATCTTTTCTCTCAATGCTGGAGTGACGCTAAACGCTATTGTTGATGACGAATTTGAGTTCATGGGATTATTTTAGCATTTTCACATTCGTTAGTAATCCCTGTCTTTGCCAAAAATGGTATAATTGCATTATATGCAAGACGTGTATCAGAAATTCGAATTTGAAAAAATAAGAGAAACCCTCAAAAAATATGCAAAAACCGACATTGGACGAGCTAAAGCGGAGGCTTTAATAATGTATTCCGATGAATCTTTGCTCCTTCATGAGCTAAAAACCCTCGAAGAAGTAAGGAATACAATCGCTAAATACGGAAACCTTCCTATAGATGTTTCAAGCGATCTAAAAGAATATGTATCTTTGGCTAAAAAAGGCGGTTGTTTGAACATTGAAGAATTAGAACGAATTGCCAACGACGTAAAAAACGCTAAAGCAATAACGAATTACTTTAAAAAGGTATATGATTCCCCTCTTTTATTGGAATATGTTGCTAATTTCCCTCATTTAGACTTTCTTGAAGAAGACATTCATCGCATTATCGCACCAGATTTAACGATCTTTGATAATGCTTCCCCGAAACTCAAATCAATCAGACAGTCCATTCGTCGTTTAGAAGAAACGATGAAGAAGAAGTTAGGCTATGTTTTAGATACTAATCGTTCTTTTTTGACAAGCGATAACCTAACTTTAAAGAATGGTCATTACGTCTTGCCCGTTAAGAACTCTTTTAAAAACAAGGTCAGAGGAATCGTCCAAGATATCTCAAATACTGGCGAAACGACCTTTATTGAGCCTGAATTACTTGTTGAGATGAACAATAAGATGATGGAACTTCAAAACCAGGAAAAAGAAGAAATCCATCGATTATTACTAGAATTATCTTCCGAAGTAGCGGGATCAGGAGATGCCGTAATCGAGATGAATGAGATGATTGCTTATCTAGATTTCCATTCGGCAAAAGCTAAAATGGCCGAAGAAAACGATTGCCATATTGCCTCTTATTCAAAAACACCACTAATTGACTTGATTGAGGCAAGACATCCATTAATCGATAAAAACAAGGTTGTTGCTAACGATTTCCGCTTAAGCGAAAAATCCTCTTTGATCATCATTTCAGGGCCTAATGCAGGCGGAAAAACCGTTGCATTAAAGACATTAGGAATCTTGGTCATGATGAACCAATGTGGTTTAGCAATACCTGCTAAACAAGGCTCATCCCTGTCGTTTTTCAAACATATATACGTGGATATCGGTGATTCGCAATCCCTTAGCGATAACCTTTCAACTTTCTCTGGACATATGAAAAATATCGGAGAAATACTGAATTTTGTCACTGGAAAAGATTTGGTTTTGCTTGATGAAGTTGGAACAGGGACTTCCCCAAAAGAAGGTGAGGCAATTGCTTTAGCAATCATGAAATTCCTTCTTAGAAAACATGCTTTAACGATGATTTCATCACACTTTGAGGGATTAAAAACATACGCTTTATCGCATGAAGAAGTAACTAATGCCTCAATGATGTTCGATGAGGAGAAACTTTTACCAACTTATCGATTAAAGATGGGTTTACCAGGTGAATCCTATGGCTTAATCGTTGCTAAAAGGTTCGGTTTGCCAGAAGAAGTCCTTTCTGAAGCAAAAGAAAATATCGATTCCCAAGAAGATCTTTCTGTTACAAACACAATAAAACGCTTAGCCTCAATAACGAAGGAAACCGAAGATTTAAAAGAAGAACTCGCAAAAAAGCAAATTCAGATAAATAAACAGCAAGAATCCTTGAAGTCCAAAGAAAAAGCCTTAAGCCTTCGCGAAGAACATTTTTTGTCCGATGTTGAGGTAAAAAAGAAAAAAATGCTTTCTGATTACGAAGAAAAAATCAACGAAATCATGCATTCTCTCAATAAAAACGGAGGAACCGTCAAGCTACACGAAGTAATTAACGCTAAGAAAGAACTAAGCAATCTAGAAGATGATTTCTCGGCTGAAACCTTCGATGAAGACTTGAAAGTTGGTGATTATGTTAATGTTCCATCCCTTTTCGTTAGCGGAAGAATAACTTCAATTAATGGGAACAAAATGGAAGTTCGCACATCTGAAGGGATGACCTTCCACCTTAAAAAAGACCAAGGAATTAGAGTAGAAGAGCCCCATAAAGAGAAAAAAGAAGTTCTTTCGACGATATCTTTAGATAACATACCTTTCAAGAAAAGCGTTCCTCTTGAATTGAATCTTATTGGTCAAAGAGCTGAAGAAGCAGAAAGAAATCTAGCAAAATATCTCGATGATTGCTTATTAAAACATTACAAACGAGTAAGAATTATCCACGGATGGGGAGGTGGCGTTTTAAGAAAAGTAGTTCGCTCATATTGTGATAATCACAAGAATTTTGTCGATCATTATGAAGGGGCTGACGGAAACGAAGGTGGAGGAGGAGCCACAATCGTTTTCCTTAAATAAAGATGGAACTATCGGAAAAACTAAAACGTTTGATCGCTCTTTTGCCTGATAAACCTGGCGTTTATCAAATGAAAGACGAAAACGACAAAATAATCTATATTGGTAAAGCGAAAAACCTAAAAAAGAGGGTTTCGCAGTATTTCCTTCGCCCACAGGTTGGAAAAGTTGCAGCCATGGTCTCACATGTTGATCATTTCGATTTCATCATTGTTCATACTGATAAAGAGGCATTCATTCTTGAAATGAACCTCATTCAAACCCGCCATCCTCGTTACAACATCATGATGATGGATGACTCTCATTATCCATACATAGCCGTAAAAAAAGACGATGGATCCTTAAAAATCGCTAGAAGAGCAACCGATAAAAAATATTTTTACTATGGTCCATTTCCTAATTCTAGGGATGCCTTTAAGATAATTGACCTTCTAAATCGTATTTATCCAACCAAAAAATGCCAAAATACGCCAAAAAAAGCATGTCTTTATTATCATTTAGGCCAATGCTTAGCTCCCTGCGTCAATAATGTTAAACCAGAGAAATATCAAGAATTATATGAAAAAATAAAGAGCTTTTTGGATGGAAACACAACTGAATTAGTTAAAGAATACACGAATAAAATGCTTGAAGCATCCGAACAATTACGTTTTGAAGACGCCCAGAATTACAAAGAAATCATCGATTCGATAAAACGCATAACCGCCAAACAAGCTGTAGAAGTAAGAAATGGCAAGATAAATCGCGATGTTTTCGCTTATTCAGAAAGAGATTCCTATCTTGCATTAAGCGTTCTTACCTATCGAAGGGGCCTCCTTTTAGGGAAAAAAGCCATTGTCGTTCCTTCATTTGATGGAGGAGCAGCTCAAGCAATCGAGTTAATCGAGGAATATTATCAGAAAAACGATCTTCCAAACGAAGTTATCTGCAATATCGAAGGAATTGAGGAAATTTGCGAATTATATCCGGAAATAAAGGTGATTTCTCCAAAGGAAGGCAGTCTTTATGAGCAAATCGATATTGCTAATATCAACGCCAAAGAAGGTCTTGATAGGCATTTCATGTCCGCAAGATTAAACGATGACAATGAAGCTCTTCTAAATGAACTAGGTGCTCTTTTAGGCATAAAAACACCATATCGTATCGAGCTTTTTGATAATTCACATCTCCAAGGGTCTTCCCCTGTTGGCGCGATGGTTTGTTATATTAATGGCGAGCCAATCAAGGCCATGTACCGCAAATTCCATCTCGAAAAAGAAGATGCAGGGGATGATTACCATTCAATGGTTGAAATCGTTAGAAGACGTTATCGTCGCCTAAAAGAAGAAAAAGCGGAATATCCTGATCTAATTTTAACCGATGGCGGCCTTACGCAAGTTCATGCGACTCTTGAAGCGCTCTCTTCAATAGACGTAGAAATCCCTGTTTACGGATTGTATAAAAATGATAAACATCAAACGGAAGGAATAATCGATAATGACGGGGTTATTTATCCAATAGATAACAAATCTCCTTTGTTTTTTCTTCTGATGAGAATGCAAGATGAAGTCCATCGTTTTGCTATTACCTTCCATAAAGAACAAAGATTAAAGAACATGCATGCTTCACTTTTTGATGGAATAAAAGGAATCGGAGAGAAAAGAAAAGAGATTCTTAGAAGAAACTATCCGACCATCGATGCCCTTAAAAACGCCTCGATTGAGGAATTAAGTCAGATCCTTCCAAGAGAGGCTGCAGAAACGCTTTATACAAAAATTGCAAAATTTTAGGTCACTTGACAGAGTAAAGTACAAAAATATTGATGTTTTGGTGCGACCGAGCT
>CAVIBR010000012.1:0-59785 GCA_963641445.1 Bacteroides uniformis | reverse complement strand
TCGGACCTTCGACACGATTGCTTGTCCATTTGCGATTACTTTGTCATCTAACAACAAAAAATAAATTTTGAAAATATTCTGTTTTTTATTGAAAAAAACTCTATTTCGTATAAAATATCTCATGTTGTTGAAAGAAGGTGAAATCCATGTCTGTTAAAGTTGTCGTTCGCGAAGGTGAAAATCTTGACGATGCAGTTCGTCGTTGGAAAAGAAACGTTAATAAGAGCGGTATTCTTCTCGAAACACGTAAGAGAGAATGCTTCTATCCTACTTCATTGAAACGTAAAATGAAGTCCGAAATGGCCCGTCGTAAAAAATGGTAAAAACGATCCTCGATTAAATTCGAGGATTTTTTTGTCCCTTTTTCTAGAAATACGTCTTTAAATAGGTGATGAGAGAATTTATTTACCAAGAAAGTGAAAAAGGGTGTGGCATTGCCTGCCTTAGAATGGCAATGATCGAAGCGACGGGCGATAAAAACTACAAATATATCCGCCTAGAAAAACACCCGCCTTACAATTTGAAAGAGTTACAGGATTTAGCAGCAAAAGAAGGAGGAAAACTAACTTTTTCAAAAGCAAACAGCAAAGAATGCATCTACGATTCATTGTCATTCCCTTGCTTGTTATTGCTAAAAGACGAAAAAAGTGATCATATGGTTTATGTCCCTAAAAGACGTAAGGACAAACTTTTAGTATATGACCCAGAATTTGGGCCTAATTGGATCAAAATCGATGAAATAAAAGAGAAATGGTCATTAATCGTCGGAAATATCGAGATTTTCAACAAAATGAAATCTCCTTACTCAAAGCCAAAAATAAGACAAAATACATCAATTATCGGCCCTATAATAACTACGATTTTGTCTTATGCATGTATTTATGCGGCTTTCTTCTTTATGGAGAATAATGCAAATTACCTATTGTCTGTAGGTTTTCTAGCTTTATATGGGATATTAGAGATTGTAGGAAAGACTTTGGTGATTTCTTCGATGAAAAAGTTTGATGAAGAATGGATAAGCAAAATTTCGAAAAATAGGCGTAGTCTCAAGGAAAGCTGTATTCATTATTATTCCTTGAAGAAAGTTTTTTATCCAGATTTATTAAGTGTGATTAGTTCGGTCGTTTTTGCTTTGTCTATTTTGATTCTTTTTGGTTTAAATAATTCGATGTTCTTTTTATCTACTGCTTTGATGATTGTATATGCATTCATCTCACAATTCATCTTCGAAAAGAAGGTGACTTTCAGGAAAAAATCCTTGGAAAATGCAGAAAATAGCCTTTTTAGCGCATATAGCAATGAAGAAACAATAACTAATTCTTTGAAAGAAATAAGCAAAGAAAGTTATAGAATTGGCAAACTGATAGGCTATGAGAAAATAGTTTATCTAATGATTATAATAATGGCCGCTTTAATACCATTTATAAACGCAGAAAACATAACTTTAAACTATTATTTGCTACATTTAGGCGGTCTTTACGCCATCGGAGAATCCATAAGGTCATTGTTTGGATATCTTGCTAGTAAGAATGAAAGAGAAAAAGAGGTGATGTATTTTTACGAATATTTCTATAATGATTAAATTAAAAGCGATTTAAATCGTCAAATGTGGTAAATTTATATCTGTATGATAGTAGATTTCACAAATCCTTTCGGGGATGAATATGATTGGTTAGATGAACGTTACAATCAGTTAGCTTCAACAACGTTCAAAATGCTTGATGTTCAAGTCAACTATGAAATAGATGTTTCCTTGGTTGATGATGAGACAATTCATCAAATAAACAGGGATTATCGGAAAGTTGATAGGGTTACTGATGTCATAAGTTTTGCATTTAACGACGACAAAGATCCAGCGAATGTGATATTAAACCCCGAAGTGCCAAGAATGCTTGGCGAAATATTGATTTGTCTCCCTCAAGCAAAAAGGCAAGCCGAGCAAATAGGGAATACCATAGAAAGAGAACTTTCTTTCTTGTTTGTTCATGGCCTGTTACATCTTTTAGGATATGATCACATGAAACCAGAGGACGAAGCAATCATGTTCCCGTTGCAGGATAAGATTTTAGAGGAGGCTTCAAAGAGTGATAAATAAAGAAGAATTGATTAAATTAGCCATTAAAGCGATGGAATTATCGTATTCTCCATACTCTAATTTTAAGGTTGGAGCCGCGATTGTAACAAAGGAAGGAGAATATTTCTTAGGTGCGAACATAGAAAATTCTTCGTATCCAGTTTCCATGTGTGCAGAAAGAAATGCCATTTATAATGCGATGATGCACGGAAAAAAGAAAGATGATTTCGCCGCTTTAGCGATAGTCGCCGATTCTCCACGCCCATGTTCCCCTTGTGGAATGTGTAGACAAGCAATATCAGAACTTTTCCCTTCCGAAGCGCCAATCTACTTAGCTAATTTGGCGAATGATATAAAAATCACGAATGCAAAAGAACTATTGCCTTATGCCTTTGAAAAGGAGGATATGAACAAATGAAATGCGGGTTTTGCACAATTTTAGGAAAACCAAATGTTGGTAAATCAACTTTGTTAAATGCGTTATTATCTAAAAAAGTATCCATCGTAGCTCCAAAATCTCAAACTACTAGGGATGATATCATTGGAGTTTATAACGAAAAAGAAGCCCAAATCGTTTTTATTGATACTCCAGGTCTTTTCGAAGGAGAAGAGTCTCTTTATAAGCAAATGTATCGCTCGGCAAGAAGAAGCCTTTCCGACGTTGATGTAGTCATATATTTAGTTGATTCTTCGATTAAAGATTATTCAGCTGATGATGCTTTGCTTTCGTCAATTAAAACTGATGCTACAGTTTTTGCCGTTTTTAACAAAATAGATTTGGCAAAAGCCGATGAAATGGAAGCGTTAAAAGAGCATTACAAAGAGAAATTCCCTTCCTATCAGCAAATAGAAATATCCGCTTTAACGAACTTTGGATTAAAAGATCTAAAAACAGCGATTAAGGAACATCTTTCAGAATCTCTTCCTTTTTATCCGGATGATGTTTATACCGATAAAGACGCATCATTCATGGCAAAAGAAGTCATTAGAGAAAAATTGCTTCACTTCCTCAAACAAGAAATTCCTCATGAATGCGCCATATTGATAAATTCCTTCAAAGAAACAGAAGACAAAGTAATAATAAAAGCAACCATTATTTGCGAAAAGGAAACTCAAAAGCCTATCATTATAGGAAAAGGCGGCGAGATGATTAAAAAAGTTTCGATGACAGCAAGAAGAAATCTTGAATCTATGTGGAATAAGCATGTCACTTTATATACCGAAGTAGAATGCATGCCTGGATGGAGAAACGACCCAAGAAAACTAGCCAAATTAGGTTATGGAAAGAGCGATGATGAAGGAGAAGGATATTGATTTAGAAGGGTATGTAATTCGCTTAGCCGATTACAAAGAGAGCGATTGTATCGTAAATTTTATCTCCTCAACCGGACTTTATGCGTTTCATGCCCGTGGAATAAAAAAGCCGACATCAAAGAATCACATACTGGCCACGCTCTTAGTTAAGGCCAAATTAACATTGCATGACGAATCTGAATCAGGAAAATTTGTCTTGAAAGAATCTAAATTATTGTCGTTTCCTGATTCGCTGAATGATTTTTCGAGGATGGTTTGTTTTCAATTCTTAAACGAACTGAATTCCAAATTATCAGATTCAGAAGAAAATCTTTATTCATTCTTGGATTGCATTCTATCAAATAGCAGCAATAAAACGTCTTTATTACCGTTTTGCATGATATATTTCGCTCAATTTCTAAAGGGCGAAGGTTATGGATTAAATGTCGATTCATGCGTATTCTGTAATAAAAAGACCGATATTATCGGCGTTTCGCTTGCAAATGGTGGTTTTGTTTGTAGAGATGATATTGAATATGAATCCGAAAAAAGAGAGCCAAGGTTTCTAAATATATTGAGATTTTGTTTCCGTTGCAAGGCTTCTGATATGGAAAGAGCCGGTATTTTCAACGATAGAGAATGCTTGCAAATAATCGCTTTTTTATCCGAACTTTATGAAGAAAGCACGGGAGTTAAAATTAAAAGTCTCGAATATCTTAGAAGAGCGGCGTAAGACATTGATAACAGATATTCAATAAAACACGTTTTATTTTTGTATCGTTTTTATAAAAAACGAAGTAAAATTCTAAGGAAATAAAAGGAGCCTAAAGCTATGGCAAACAAATTTAGTTTTGAAAAAGTAACAAATCACTTAATTTTAACGGGGTATGTATTCCCTGGATCCCAAATTTATGGTGGATTATCAAACACTTGGGATTACGGTCCATTAGGTTCCGAATTAAAACGTAACATAAAAGATCTTTGGTGGAGAAAATTCGTTCAAGAAAGTCCAACAAATGTTGGTCTTGATGCCGCGATTTTGATGAATCCACGAGTTTGGGAGGCAACAGGACACGTATCTACATTCAATGACCCAATGGTTGATTGCAAAGCCTGCAAATCTCGTTATAGAGCCGATGATTTAATCAAAAAACAAGTTCCTACCGCCGATGTTGATGGAATGTCTTTCGAAGAGATGGATAAATTCATTCAAGAACATGATATTGTCTGCCCAACATGTGGAAAAAAGGATTTTACCGGTATTAGAAAATTCAATATGATGTTCAAAACCCATATTGGAGTCACGGAAGATGCCTCTTCAGTCGTTTATCTAAGACCAGAAACAGCTCAAGGTGTCTTCATGAATTTCAAGAACGTCGCAAGAGCTTGCAGAAAGAAACTTCCTTTTGGCATTTGTAACGCCGGAAAAAGCTTTAGAAACGAGATTACTCCCGGTAATTTCACATTTAGAACAAGAGAATTCGAACAAATGGAAATGGAATTCTTCTGCCAACCAGGAACTGACCTTGAATGGTTTTCCTATTGGAAAGAATATTGCTTAAAATTCGTTGAGGCATTAGGAATCAAAGAAGAAAATCTTCGTTTCCGTGATCATGAGCCAGCAGAATTGGCATTCTATTCAAGAGCTACGACCGATGTTGAATATGATTTCCCGACCCTTGGCTGGAGTGAAATCCTTGGTGTAGCAGATAGAACAGACTACGACCTTGGACGTCATCAAGAATATTCTAAAGAAGATTTAACCTACACCGAGACTTATACTGATGAGACCGGTGCAACCAAAACAAAGTCATATTTACCATACGTTATCGAACCTTCAATGGGCCTTGATCGTTTAATGCTCATGGTGATGGTTGATTCTTATGATGAAGAAACGCTCCCTAATGGAGATGTTAGAACGGTCATGCATATGAAACCATCTTTGGCCCCATATAAAGTCGCTATTTTGCCTCTTCAAAAGAAACTTGTTGAGAAATCTGATGAACTATTCGCTGATTTAAGCAAGCATTTTAGCTGCACAACAGATTTAACTGGTTCAATTGGAAAACGTTATCGTCGTCAAGATGAAATCGGGACCCCATACTGCATAACGGTTGATTTTGATACTGAAGTTGATCAAAGCGTAACAATAAGAGATCGCGATACAATGGAACAAATAAGACTCCCAATAAGCGAAGTTGTTTCCTATATCGAAAATAAGATAAAAGCTTAATAAGAGGATTGAAATGTACTCAAGAGACCTAATCGAAAGCCTATTAAAAGAAGCTGATATCGTGACGGTCATTTCAGCATTTATTCCCGTTACGAAAAAAGGACGTGGCTATGTGGCCATATGTCCTTTTCATGACGACAAAAATCCATCCTTGAGTATTTCAAGCGAAAGACAAATCTTTAAGTGCTTCGTTTGCGGAACTGGTGGAAACGCTATTAGTTTTGTTCAAAAATATCTTGGAATTTCCTATCAAGATGCCGTTAGAAGAGTGGCTGAAATCGTTGGTTTTTCCGATGAAAGACTTGAAAAAGAAAAAGAAGAAATAAAGGTAGATAAGATTAAACAGCCTTTATTCGATGCAATAAACGATTTGCAAACTCTTTATCAATATTGCTTGAATACCCCAGAAGGCAAGGATGCCCAGGATTATTTAGCAAAAAGAAATATCGATAAGGATCAAATTAAAAAATATGGTATCGGTTATTCCTTTAAAGAGGGCGCAAAAACCATTGAATACCTTCAACGAAAAGGACATACATTAGATAAAATAAAAGATATAGGAATTGTAAGTTCAATATCTAATTCAGATGCAAACGCTGGACGATTGATTTTTCCGTTAAAAGATAAAAATGGCCAAGTTGTTGGCTTTAGTGCTAGAAAAATCGATTCTAACGACACTGAATCTCCAAAATATGTGAATTCGCCGGATACTAAAATCTTCAAAAAAAGCCTTATTCTTTATAATTACGATAATGCTAAAAATACGGCTAGAAAAGATGGTTATATATACGTATTAGAAGGATTTATGGATGTTTTAGCTTTAGATAAGGCTGGCATTCAAAGCGCCGTCGCATTGATGGGGACATCATTAAGCCCTGAACATATTGAACTTTTGAGAAGTTTAAATTCGGAAATACGCTTATGCCTTGATGGCGATAACCCTGGTCAAAAAGGGATGATGAAGATAATTCTTCAATTAAATAAAGCGAATATTCCATTTAGACTCGTATGTAACCCTAATGATTTGCGTGATCCTGATGACATTCTTCAAGAATCCGGCCCTGAAGAACTAGTAAAAAGCATGAATAATTTGGTCGAGCCTTTTGAATTCCAACTAAATTACTATCAAAACGTAGAAAAATTAACGAAACAAGAGGATAAACTCAAGGTTTTGCAATACTCCTTGCCATTCATCGAATCAATCAAAAACAATTTAGATCGTGAAAATAGCATAATAAAATTGTCTAAAATTACCGGTTATGAACCTGCTATTATTCGTGAACAATTAAAGAAAATAGAGAATAACGATGATTCGTTAGATGAAATCACATATTCTAATAACTTCAATCTAAGCGAAACTGCAATTGCGCAAAGAGAACTCAAAAAACTCGAAACAGCAGAAAAAAAGACTTTGTATTATATGTTGCAAAATACTGATGCTGTCGAATATTTCACTAAAAACATTTTCAATTTTTACATCGAAAATTATGAAAAAATAGCTGATTTAATCGTTGATTATGTCTATAGGACTAATGAAAAAGTTAATATTGCTATACTTTATAACGAGATAGACCAATCAGAAGAAAACGATGATGTAAAACACTCATTAAATGAGATAATTGCTAATTTAACAAGCGAAGAAGTGGCTTATGAACCTTATAGTGAGAAAAATATAGCCGATTGCGCGGTTGTAATATATCAAGAAAAAGGAAAAATAAGTAAAAAGCAAACGTTTAATGATAAATTACGCGAAACGCCAGAAAAAAATAAAGGTGAATTGATGAAGCAATATGCAAACTCCATCAAAGAAAGAATCAAGAAATAAAAATGCAATCAATTAACAGCAAAAGATTAAGGACTATCGCTGATATGGTTGATTATGGAGCTAAAATCGCCGATGTTGGAAGCGATCATTGTTATGTTCCAATAATGTGTTGCAAAGAGAATAAAATAGAATATGCTCAAGCGATAGACAACAAGAAAGCTCCTTACGAAAAAATCATTAAAACAATAAAAGAAAATGGTTTGGAAAGCAAAATAAAACCATCTCTTTCTGATGGCCTTGATCAGCTTGATGAAGAAACTGATACATTGATTTTAGCGGGAATGGGTGGCAAATTAATCATATCTATATTGGATAAAAATATAAATAAGTTAGAACATATAAATACAATTATCATTGACGCTCATAACGATAGATATGAAGTCATTAAATATTTAGAGAAAATAGGATACACAATCATTCAAAATTGTTTTATGTACGAAGCTGGAATAGCTTATGATGTGATGAAATGGAAGAAGGGGAAAACAGAAAAAGAGTATACAGAAGAAGAATTAAAATATGGTCCTTTAAACCTTCTTGCGAAAGGAGAAGATTGGAAACGTTATTGGTTTTCTGAGAAAAATAGGATAGAAAAAATACTTCAATTAGAGTATTTACCAGACAGCAAAAAAAATGAATATCAAAAAGAATTGGAATCAATTAATAAGATATTATAAAAATACACTAGAAATATACTAATATTCTACTAATATTTTAAGAAAACATTCGATTACTACTTAATATTTGAACTAATTAAATTATAACATGCTGAAATTGTTGCATCAGAAGTTGAAGCACCGGAGACAAGCATGATTTTATCATAGGCTTTTATTGCTGGAATTTCATGTTCTAATTCCTTTTCGTTCAAAACCCAAATGCATTTCTTATTTGGATAAGAATTTTCTAAAACGAAGACAAGCCTTTTAGTGTTATTACTATTTTTGCCACCAATCACAATGAAGCAATCATAGTCTTTTCCATATTTAATAGCTCCCGATTGCCTTCTTTCCGTTTCAAAACATTGTCTAGCAGAAACAACAGCGTTAGGGAAATGTTCTAATAAGTCTTTTATTGACGAAGTTATTTCTTCTTCAGCCATCGTAGTTTGAGAAATTATGAGAGGGGTGATTGACTTAACTTTTTCATAATCAAAAGGCACTCCTGGTTGATATAAATGGATTTTCTTTTCATCAACCCCAATTATCCCTATAGTTTCAGCGTGTTTTGCTATGCCAATATAGATTACTTCGTTATCTTTCTTTATCCAGTTAGTGGCTACATTCTCATTGTTTTTAACAAAAACACAAGTTGCATCGTATATTTTTAAATTCTTTTTGGTGGCTATCTCATCTAAAAACGGCGCATGGCCGTGTGCCGAAAAAACGATAACTGAGCCTTCTTCTAATTCATAAAGATATGTATCCAGGCTTTTTTTACGTTCATCTAATATTATAAATCCATCGCTCTCGAGTTTTTTAACAACATCTTCGTTATGAACAAGTGAACCAATGATGTAAATTGGCTTCCCTTCGTTTTCCCTTTTTGCTTTTTTTGCTATTTCTATTGCTTTTTTGACTCCAAAGCAAAATCCCGATGGTTCAACAATCTTTATTTCCATACTCGAATTATACGCCATTCCGTCTTTGTTTTTGCAAACAAATTATTTATAATTAAATTGTATGAGTTTTAACGGTTTTTCATTATCTAAAAAAATGGTATCTGCATTAGATACATTAGGGTACAAAGACCCATCCGACGTTCAAAGCGTCGTTATTCCTAAGGCTTTACGCAATGTTTCTCTTCTTGCACAAAGTGAAACTGGATCGGGGAAAACACACGCTTATTTGATTCCTATCATTGAAAGAACCGATATGAATTTAAACCGAGTTCAATCAATTATCATCGTTCCAACTCGTGAATTAGCAAGGCAAACGTATGATTTTGCGAGACAATTCCAACGTTTCTATCAAAATTTGCGTATAAGACTTTACTCTTCTGAAATGGATGTAAGTCAAAATGAAGAAGGTGCTAGCGTTCCACCGCAAATTATCATAGGGACTCCTGGAAGACTAAAGGATTTGCTCGTTAGCAAACATATTATGACCCTTCAAAACGTTAGAACGGTAGTTTTAGATGAAGCGGACATGCTTTTGGATTTAGGCTTTTTCACTGATATTGGAGATATATTCGCTGCGTTAAAAGAGCCACAAATACTGGTTTTTTCTGCAACACTTAAGCAAAACCTTCGCGATGAATTATCCAAATTCGTTCGTTCTGATTTTGAATACGAAAGCGAAAAAACGGAAACTGCCTCAACAGTTAAACATCACTTAGTTGATATAAAACATCAAGGCGTTGTTAATGCAGTAAATTCATTTTTAAATATACGTAAGCCTTATCTTTGCATCATTTTCGCTTCCACCGTCCAAACGGTAAACGAAATCTCTAAAGGATTAAAAAATAATGGCGTTGATGTGGTTTATTTCAGCGGTTCATTAGATGACAGATCTAGAAAAAAGGCGATTAGAGAAATCCGTTCAAATAAATATTCGGTCATTGTTGCAAGCGATTTGCTTTCAAGAGGAATAGATATTCCTGATGTTACCGATGTAATTTCAGTTGATTTGCCATCAGATCTAGATTTCTATCATCATCGAGCAGGAAGAAGCGGAAGATTTGGAAAAAGTGGTGATTCCTGGGTTTTCTATAATTCAGATTCGGTAAAAGAAGCCAAGAGAATCATGGATGAAGGAGTGGAATTTGATTTCTACACTTTACGAAATAACGAATTAAAATTAGACCCTGTCGGACTTTTGCCTAAAACCAAGTTAAAGAAGAAAAAAGAACTTCCAGAAGAGGAACAAAAAGAAATCAGAATCGCTAAGGCTTTAGCTAGACCAAAACATGTCGAACCTATGTATAAAAAGAAAAAGCAGTTCGCCATCGAAAAGGTCAAGAAAAAGTACCGTAAAAAGGCAATTCAAAAATCCATAAGAAAAGAGTTGGATAAAAAATATAAAGAAAGTTCTAAAAAGAAAACGGATAAATAATATTAAAGTTTGTTTATTTCTTCGATTAAAACTTCATAAACAATGGAATCATCCACTGTTTTTATTGTTTTTCCTTTTTTGAAAATGACCCACTGGCCATTTCCTCCAGCAGCGCCTAAATCAGCATGTCTCGCCTCTCCAGGCCCATTAACAATACAGCCCATAATAGCGACAGTTTTATAAACTTTATGATCTTCGAGATATTTTTGGATGGATTTAGCTAATGGAAGAAGATTGACTTGCGTTCTTCCGCATGTTGGGCAAGAAATGAAGGTTGGCCAATCTTTTCTTAAGCCTATATCATGGAGAAGTCGAATTGCCGCTTTGACCTCCTCAACTGGATCTTCAGTTAAAGAAATGCGAATGGTGTTTCCGATGCCATCGAGTAAAAGAGGGGATAAGGTAGCGCTAGATCTAATCAAAGACGTTTCCATTGGCCCAGCCTCAGTGACACCAAGATGCAATGGATAAGGGAAATAATTAGCCGCTAAGCGATAAGCATCAATTGTCTCTAACGCATCGCTCCCCTTAAGAGAAATTACGATATCGTGAAAATCATGCTTTTCTAGCAATGCAACATGTTTTTTCGCTGATTCGAAAAGGAATTGCCCCCTGACTTTTTCATTCCCTGAATATATGCTTTTATCTATTGATCCGCCATTTACGCCAATTCTTATTGGCACGTTATGCTTTTTACAGGCTTCAACGACTATTCTAACCCTTTCATCATCGCCAATATTTCCAGGATTAAGCCTTATGGCATCCACGCCTGACTCAATGGCTGCCAAAGCCAAGCGATAATCGAAATGAACATCCGCAACAAGAGGAATATTAACTAATTTCTTTATTTCCCCAAAAGCTTTTGCATCTTCAAAATCAAGGCATGAGCATCTCATCAATTCGGCTCCAGCAGCCGCACATTCATTAATTTGAGCGCTAACTTCCTGTATTTTCGATGTTTTTATCGAAGCCATGGATTGAACGATGATATCGTTATTTCCGCCCATTAAAAGTTTGTCAATTTTAATTTGTTTTGTTTTTTCTCTCGTAATCATACTAAAATTTTAAACTTTTTAAGACATTTCTTGTAGCACTTTTCACTTAACTATGTTAATATTACCAACGCTTAAAGAAAGAAGAGTGAATTAATATGGCAAAATCTAAACGTGATCAAGTAATCCTTGCTTGCAGTGAATGCGGTGAGCATAACTACATTACAACAAGGAACAAAAAGACTCATCCAAACAAGATGGAAATCAAAAAGTTCTGCGGACGTTGCAAGAAAGAAACCCTTCACATCGAAACTAAGAAATAACGAAAATAAGGCTTCGGCCTTATTTTTTTATCATTATGAAAACAACAAAATTACATTTTTTGCCCGAAGAAAGCTGCAATACCTATATCATTGGTGATGAAGGAAAAGAGGCGATTGTCATTGACCCAGGTTCTAATCGAAATGGGTGTTTAGACAAATATTTAGCAAAGCATCATTCATCAGTCAGCGCTTTCCTCCTTACACATGGACATTACGATCACATTTACGGATTGAAAGATACGATTTATAAAGCTCCCATCTATCTTAGTGATAAAGAAGTCGACTTCCTAACCGATCCAAATCTAAATCTCACATCTTTCTTAGGAAATGATTTAATAATCGAAAATATCGATACAATCAGCGTTTTTGATAAGGAAAAGATAATTATTAATGGTTTAGAAATACTTGTTATCGAAACGCCATTCCACACCATAGGAAGTGTTTGCTATTACTTTAAAGAATTGAACGCTCTTTTTAGCGGAGACACTTTATTTCATCTAGGAATAGGTCGAAGTGATCTTCCAACAGGCTCAGAAAGAACGATAAATTCATCTTTAAAGAAACTCGCATTTCTTCCTAAAGAGACACTTGTCTATCCTGGACACGGAGAAAATACGACTTTAGAGAACGAATTCACCTACAATCAATACATGAAAGTCTTTTTTTGAGTAGATACTTAAACAAAATTGGTTTAAAATCCTATAGGTTATATTAAAGGAGAATTTAAAATGAACGTTACAGAATTACGCCCTGGCAACTATTTTGAGGATGAAAATACTTTATTCCAAGTTATCGACATCTTACTTAACAAGACCGCTATGAGAAAAATGGTCGCTAAAGTTAAGGTTAAGAATGTTCGCACTGGTGCAATCACCGAAATCGCCCGTAACAGCGGATATGATGTTGAATTAGTCAGCATCACTAAAAAAGAGATGCAATATCTCTATGATGGTGGAACAACCTTGGTTTTCATGGATCCAGAAACATATGAGCAAGTTGAACTTCCAAAAGATACATTAGCTCGTGAAGCTCAATTCCTCGCGCCAAATGGAAATGTCGTCATGATTTCTTACGAAGATGAAATCCTTGGTGTCGAATTACCAGCAAAAGTAGCCCTTGAAGTTGTTGAGACCGAACCAGGCGTTCGTGGTGACACAATCAGCAATGGTGGAAGCAAAGACGCAAAATTAGAAACTGGCTTAACAATCAGAGTTCCTCTCTTCATCAATGAAGGTGAGAAAGTTATGGTTGATACCACAACAGGAAAATACGACAAGAGAGCCTAATAAAGATGACAATTGAAATTTGGCAATTCGTCCTATATATAGTTCTAGCCGTAATAGTAGGTGGCGTTGCAGGATTCTTTGGAGCACGCGCTCTTATTAAGAGCCAATTGAAGAAAAATCCTCCAATCAACGAAAAAATGATCAGAGCGATGTTTGCACAAATGGGAAGAAAACCATCTGAAGCACAAGTTCGCAATATCATGAATTCAATGAATAGAAATTTATAATCAATTGAATCAAGCAAAATTAGAAGCGTCGAAAGACGTTTCTTTTTTTCTTATTTAAAAACCTAATAAAGCATCATCGCAGACGAGATGAATATATTAATTATTCATTTGATGAACTCATCTTTTCTTCTTAGCGATTCCGAAGTAGATTTGATAGCTGAAAGGCAAGAAGAAGCACTTAAGACATTTCTCAAATCTAGGGGTTTAAACAGAGATTATATTTTCGAAACCGATTATAAATTGACCTATTTTAAACAGGTGGAATAAACATTCTAATCTATCAAATTAAATGTTCTTAATGCTTTTTATGCCTCTCGATAAATAGAAATAGAAGTCTCCATCAAACCATTGATTTAGCAATCAACAAAGTAGAGATTTTTTGTTTAATGCACCTGCAAAAAAATAAAAATAGCATTTTTCTATGCTATTTCAGTGATATTTGCTAAATAATTAGATTTAATCTATATTTATCAATTATTCAATTCAACTAATAAAATACTAATCTAATACTATTTCCATTCGACTGGCTTTTCTTCGCCATTCTTTAACCTTTGAATGTTTGAAGCATGTCTTAGAATGAGCAATAATGTTATTGCTGTACTTATTACGGCGCATTCCCAACCATAGAAGGCTCCGCCACCATACCCTAAGTTAAACATAAAGTAATCCATTATTCGTTGACCAGATGTTGGTAAGCATAATCGAATGATGAATAGAACCCATTGCATGAAAGAAACAAAAGAACTTGTCGCTATCGTTGCTAATGACATGACGTGCTTTTTCTTGAAAAGAGTAAAGAAAGTCGCAGCACATAGGAAGAAGTTCAAAAAACCCTGTCCTCCAACTGATCCCATATAACAGGCGACGGCTTTTCCGCCTTTGAAATGAATCCACGGCGAGAAGCAATGCCCGAGCGCTACAAACAACAATGTCAAATAATTATAAAAAATGCCCTCATCATATAAAACGTAGGAACTATTAACACCAGAAAATCTTAGCACGGCCCAAACACTCCAGAATGACACAACCGCTTTAAGAATATCCAAAACGATAACGGCGATTCCGACTTTTTTTCCGAAAGCGCGGCCAGAATTCGTTCCTCCGGAATTGTGCGATCCGTAATTTCTTGGGTCATCATGGAAGAAAATCTTGCCAATGATTACTCCGTTTGGAATGCTTCCCATCAGAAAGCCAAAAAGGCAAGCAGAGACTACGACAATCACATTCATCCATACGTCATTCATAAAATTTTGCTCCTAAATCCAAAAATCTTAAATATTATCTATAGATAAGGTTACTTTTTCAATGAAAGTTTGCTATAATCTTAGCAGTTTGACGGTATTTTACATTTATGGACGACATCACAAAAGCAGAAAACAATTACACGGCTCAAAACATCGAGCTATTAAGCGAATTAGAGGGCGTTAGAAAACGTCCTGGCATGTACATCGGAAGCACAAGTCTTAGCGGATTACATCATTTGGTTTGGGAAATTGTTGATAATGCAGTCGATGAAGCCATAAATGGATGGGGAAAGAAAATTACCGTCACAATGCTTAGAGATGGCTCTATATCAGTTGAGGATGAAGGCCGTGGTATTCCTGTAGACATTCACCCTCAAGCAAAAGTGCCAGCCGTCCAGCTTATTTATACAACATTGCATTCTGGCGGAAAATTCAACAGCACCGTTTATAAGGTCGCTGGCGGATTACATGGCGTTGGTGCAACCGTAACAAACGCTTTATCCGAATTTTGTGAGGTAACAATTTGCCGTGATGGAAAGATATATCACATTGGTTTTAGCAATGGTGGCAAATTAACTCAACCTCTAGAAGTTATCGGAACAACCACGAAACATGGGACTTTGGTTCATTTCAAACCAGACCCAACAATCTTCCCTAACGTTAAATTCTCTTGGGACACAATCGCTAATCGATTAGAAGAGAAAAGTTATCTTCTAACCGGCGTCCATTTCATCTTAAAAGACCAAAAAACAGGAAATACACACGATTTTTACACCGAACATGGTTTAAAAGAATTCGTTCAAACAATGACGCAAAATAAAACGCCTCTTGGTGAAACTCTTTGGTTTGTCGATAAAAACAACCCAATCGAAGTTGAAGTAGCCATGCAATGGTGCTCTGGCGATTACAATGAAAATATAATTTCATATGCAAACGACGTTAAGACCGGAGATGGAGGAACCCACGAAACGGCCTTCAAATCAGCTTTAACTAAGACCTTGAATGAATGGGCTTCCCAAAATGAGCTCATTAAGCCTAATCAAACTCTTGATGGTTCAGACATTCGTGAAGGACTTACGGCAATAATTTCCGTAAAAGCGGCGGACTTATTGTTTGAAGGGCAAACAAAGGGAAAATTAGGATCAGCTGAGGTAACGCCTGTTGTTTCTAATGCAGTTCAAAATTTCCTTACCTATTATTTAAATGAGCACAAGGACTTCGCTTTAGACTTAATCAAAAAGTGTCAAGCATCAAAAGAAGCACGTGATGCAGCAAGAAAAGCGAAAGAAGCAGCTCGTGGAGCTCAGAAAAAGAAAGTAGTCGACTATGTAATTTCAGACAAATTGGCTTCTGCCCAATCAAAAGATTACAAAAACAACGAATTATTTATCGTTGAGGGCGACTCCGCAGGCGGATCAGCAAAAACCGGACGTGATCGTATGCATCAAGCCATATTGCCGTTACGTGGAAAGCCTTTGAACACCGACAGCCTTGGCATTGATAAAATCATTGCTAACACTGAATTTTCAACGTTGATTCAAACGATAGGAGCAGGTGTAGGACAAGAATTCGATGTTTCCGCCTCAAAATACGGCAAAATCATCATTATGACCGATGCTGATACCGATGGTGCGCACATTCAAACGTTGCTTTTAACATTCTTCTATAATTTCATGAAACCTCTTATTGATGCTGGCATGGTTTATATCGCCCAGTCACCTTTATATAGTGTTTATAAGAAAAACAATGAAGCAAATCACATTTATTGCTGGAACGATCAAGATTTAGAAAAGGCAAAAGCCAAAGTCGGAGCTGGATACGTAATCAAGCGTTACAAAGGTCTTGGCGAAATGAACGCAAGTCAATTAGCGGAAACGACAATGGATAAGAAGAAGAGAGTTTTACTTAGAGTCAAAATCGATGATCCACTTATTGTCGAAAAGAGAATCTCCGTTCTTATGGGTAAGGATTCAAGCGCTCGCTGGAACTGGATTGAAGAGAATGTAACCTTCAATGAAGAGGACACATTCCTCCAAGAAATTGAGAAAGGCAAGTAATTATGGCAAAGAAAGTCAAAGAAGAAGAAATAATCGAAAACATAATTTCCGACACCCTTGACGAAATGATGGGTCAAAAATATGCCATCTACGCCAAAGATGTTATCCAAGATCGTGCTATCCCTGATGCAAGAGATGGTTTAAAACCGGTTCAGCGCAGAATCATTTTCGATATGGCCAAAACCGGAAACACCATTGATAAGCCACCAAAGAAATGTGCCCACATCGTCGGTGACGTAATGGGAAAATATCATCCTCATGGCGACTCATCGATATACGAAGCATTGGTCCATATGTCTCAACCATGGGCTTATCGTTATCCTCTTATTAATTTTCAAGGAAACAATGGCTCAATAGACGGAGACGGGCCTGCAGCTTATCGTTATACTGAAGCTAGATTATCAGCCTTAGCTAATGAACTTGTGGCGGATTTAGACCGTGATACTGTCGATATGGAGTTAACATTCGACGACACGGAATTAGAACCAACCGTTCTTCCATGTCATTTCCCAAATCTTTTTGCTAATGGCACAGAAGGTATCGCAGTTGGTATTGCCACAAGCATTCCGCCTCACAATTTACGTGAATTATCCAAGGCAGTCGCCCACAGGATCAAACACCCAAATTGTGAATTAGACGATCTTTTAGCGTATCTTCCTGGACCAGACTTTCCTACAGGTGGAATAATCTATGATAATGATTCATTAAAAGACATTTATCGCTTAGGAAGAGGAAAAGTCATCATTTCTTCGAAATATCAAGTAGTTGAAGATGGTAAGCAAAAGCAAATCATCATCAACGAAATTCCATATCGAACAAATAAATCCGAACTCGTTAGATCAATCGATCAAATAAGACATGATAAAACGATTCCTGGCATCGAAGAAGTTCGTGACGAATCTGATAAAGATGGAATTCGTATAGCCATAGACTTAAAAGCGGAAGCAAAGCCGGAAGCAATCATTGCGTATTTGTTAAACAAGACCGAACTAAAAGTCTCTTATAGTGCTCATATGGTCGCAATTGTCGATAATCGTCCAAAAACGATGAATTTAATCGATTATTGTGATTGCTATATTGCCCATGAATTGGATGTTATTTCTCGTCGTACGCACTTTAATCTTAATAAAGATATGGCAAGAATCAATATCGTTAACGGCTTAATCAAAGCCATATCGATTCTTGATGAAGTCGTTGCCGTAATAAGAAAATCCAGAGATAAAGCTGATTCAAAAATAAATATTCAGCATGAATTTGGCTTTGATGAGCCTCAATCAGAAGCTATCGTGACTATGCCTCTTTATAAACTTTCTCATACGGATGTAAGCGTTTTAGAGAAAGAAAGAGACGACCTTAATGCAGATATTGCTTATCTTAACGCCTTATTAAGCGATCAAGGGAGGAGAGAAGATCTCATTATTTCTGAACTAAATCGTATTGCAAAAACATATGGCGATGATAGGAAGACAGAAATCAGACCTGCCGAAGAAGAAAACGTCGTTATCAACAAGAGAGATCTTATTGCTAAAGAAGATGTCTTTGTTGTTGCAACAAGAGATGGCTATATCAAACGTTCAAGCTTAAAATCGTGGAAGGGCAGCGGAGGCCATAATGGCGCTCGCCCTGGCATAAAAATTGGCGATTCATTTGTTTTTGAAGCCCAATGCGTCACGACCGATTACCTTATATTATTTACTTTAAGAGGCAATTTCCTTTATATCCCAGTTAATGAGATAAAGGAGGCTAAATGGAATGACGAAGGTTTCCATATATCTTCTTTAATAAGTGTCGTGCCTGATGATAAAATCATCGGAGGTTTTGCCGTAAGGAAATTCCGTGATGACTTATTCATCGTCATGTTAACGAAGAATGGTTACATCAAACGTTGCAGGCTATCTGCCTTTGAAGTAATCAGAAAATCGAAAGCAATTCCTGCTATCCGCTTAGGAAAAGGTGATGAATTAATCGATGTTTGCTTCACCAGTGGACAATCTAACATTTTCATTGCCTCAAAAGAAGGAAAAGCAATCTTCTATAACGAAAACGACATTGGCATCACCAACCCAAAAACATCAGGCAACAAAGCAGGATCCTTCAGAGGAAAAGAACTCGCCGGACTGCTTTCTTATGGGCCTGATGAAAAACTTGGAAAAATCATGCTTGTCACAGACCGTTGCCATACAAGAGTCTTTGATATGAATAAGATTCCTCTTGCCCATAGACTTGATAAGGTTTTCACTCTTTATGACATGTTCAAAAAAGAGCCACATAGCTTGATTTTCATCCAAAAGATAGTGGATATCGAACCGCCTTATACCCTTGACGCAGTTCTAAACGATTATTCTAGATATGACGTGACTTTTGAAGATTTCTATCTAACGCCTATGGAAAAATACGCCAAGCGCCCAGATGAATTCCCTTCAAAGAACCGTATTTTAAGAATATCCCGCGAATGTTCTCCTCTAATTGATGAGTCCATAAAATCTTATGAACCAGCTCACCAAGAAGAGCCTGTTTCAGAAGAAAATCAAAATGAAAAAACCGAATCTAGCGGAACATTCGAACAAATTTCCCTATTTGATGATTTAAACGATGAATAAAAAAGCCATACCATTTGCAATAGTCACCTCAGCATACGATATCCCTTTATCCTTTTACAAAGAAAACAACATCAAGCACATTTTGTTTGATCTTGATAACACTTTAGCTTCATATAAAGAAAAAGTCCCATCAGATAAGGCGAAAGAATTAATCAAAAGGCTTAAAGAAAACGGCTTAAGCGTAGCGATAGCCTCGAATAATACAAGCGAAAGAGTTCATAATTTCGCAAAAGAATTAGATATTCCAGCTTATTGCGCCTTAAGAAAACCATTTGCCGGTCCATTAAAAAAAGTGATCGAAAAAGAGAAACTAAACAAGAATGAGACGGTTTTAATCGGAGATCAAATTCTTACTGATGTTTATGCGGGCAATAAGGCAGGCATAAGAGTAATCCTAACTAAGCCTTTGACCCCATTAGATCCTCCATGGACGAAAATTAATCGTATCCTTGCTAGAGGAAAAATGAGAAAATTATACAAAGAACCATACAAAAGCCAATGGAAGGAGATTATATGAAAGAATTCCAAAGCGTAAGACGTTGTTACCATTGTGGTGCGGCGATTCAAAGTGAGGATCCTTCAAAAGAAGGGTATATTGAAGCAAGTGTTATCGAAAAACACGATGATGACTCAATTCTCTTATGTAATTCTTGCTATAAGAGACATCATTACAACCGCACGCCTAAAGAGAATGAATTTTCAAAAGATTTCTTAACGATGTTAAAAGACGCAAAAGCAAGCGATGCGCTAATAGTCTCAATAATCGATTTGACATCATTCGAATGCTCCTTGAATTATGAGATGTTACAGAGCGTAAAAGGCCTTAAATATCTTCTTATCGCCAATAAGCGCGATTTAATGCCAAAAGAATACACCTCAGAAGATTTGAAAAAATACATAATCAGCGTCTTTGGCGAATATGGAGCGGAAATAAAAGAAGAAGACATCTTCCTTACTTCATTGCTTTCCGGATGTGATATCTCCGAAATCGTTGAAAAGATAGAAAAGATGAGAAATGGCCATGATGTCTATATCGTTGGTGATAAATCTAGTGGAAAATCATATTTCTTGAACGCTTTCTTGAAACAATTTAAAAACAAATCAAACCGTTCTATCGGCGTGACAAGATATTTTGGCACTCAATTGGATGTTTTAAGGATTCCGCTTGATTCTGCCTCATTTATTTACGATACTCCAGGTTCAGAATTATCTAATTCATTCTACAAATTTACAACTCACGATAAGAGTTTATGCAAATATCTCTTGTCTGATGAACCATATATCAGTAAAAAAGTATCGATAGTGAAAAATGGATCATTGTTCATTTCATCATTATGTCGAATTGATTATCTTGGCGAAGATAAAAAGATTTCTCTTAGTTTGCATTTCCCACCAAAAATCCAAACAAAGATTGTCTCACCGAAGAAAAACATGGATGAACTATTCATGAAATATCATCAAAAGAAAGCTCTTAAGCCAACTTTATCATTCATCGAATCGATTTCTGATTATGACATTTTTGAAGCCACACTCGAAGATGCATCACATCAAGAATTAGCGATATCAGGTCTTGGCTGGCTATCATTTAAGAGCATTTCGCCTGTTAAGATAAGAATTTACGTTCCAAAAGGAATTGGAATTTACGCTGGAAAAGCGAAAGGACACAAAAACAATGTTAACGCCAAAAAATAAAGCATATTTAAAAGGTCTTGCAAATCATCTCAAAGCCCAAATCAATTTAGGGAAGGGTGATATTGATGAAGGAGTTGTTAGCCAAGTTAACAATTCTTTAGAAGCTCACGAACTAATCAAAGTCAAAGTTCTCCAAAATTCTAACGAACTTTGTGAAAATCTAGCGCTAGAATTAGCAAAAAAGACAAAATCAGAAGTAGTTGATATAATTGGCAGAACGATAATTCTTTACCGCGAAAGCAAGAAGAATCATAAAATAATCTTATAAATATGGAAAGACTCATTATATTTGGAGGGACCTTTGATCCAATCCATAATGGCCATCTCAGGATTGCTAGAAAAGCATCGTTGCTATTGAACGCTGATGTAGTTTTCGTTCCCGCAAAATCTCCAAGATGGAAAAATCCGACAGCTTCAGAAAAAGATAGGCTAAAGATGCTTCGCCTAGCTTTGCAAGAAAATGGTTCGCCTTCATTTTTCATTAACAAATATGAGCTTGAAAAAGATGAAGAAGTTAATTATTCATTCGATACCGTTTCCTGTTTCAAAAAGAAATTCCCTAAAAAGGAACTCTTTTTGCTTATCGGAGCAGATGAAGTGAATAAATTTCCTGAATGGCATAAAGCCAAAGAATTAAGCAAAATGGCCAGAATCATCTTTGCTAATAGGCCGGAAAACCCGCCAAAGCAAGAAATCGTTAGCGAATATAAGATGGTTTCTCTCAACTTCTTTGAATCAGGAGATGTTTCATCAAGTTCGATAAGAGAATTAAAATCAATCGACACTCCAACGAAAGTCTTGAATTATATCATTGATAACAACCTATATTTCATGAAAAAACTCCATTCTTTCCTCGGAGATAAACGTTTAAGCCACTCTTTATCGGTCGCCAATGTGGCATACTCGATTGCTAAAGCAAATAACATTGAAAACCCTCAAAGAGCATATATTGCTGGCGCTTTGCACGATATCGGAAAAGAACTCCCAAAGGAAAAAGCAATCGGAATAATGGATAAATTCTATAGTGAATACAAGGATTATCCATCCTTTGCCTATCATCAATTTACTGGATCATACCTAGCAAAAACTGAATTTAATATCGAAGATGAAACAATACTTGATGCAATTAAATATCATTGCACAGGAAAGGCGCATATGTCTCAATTAGCCAAAATAATCTATGCAGCAGATAAAATAGAGCCAACAAGAGGCTATGATTCATCATCATTAATCAAAGATTGTTTAAATGATTATTATGTTGGTTTTTTGCATGTTATCAAAGAAAACGCCAAGTTTTTATCTAAAAAAGGTGAATCAACGTCCGTACCATTAACCAAAGAATGTTTCGATGAATATTTAAATAAGGAGAACAAATAATAATGATTAAATTAGAAGAAGTAGTAAATCTTTTAGATGAAAAGAAAGTTGAAAATATCGTAACTCTTGATGTTAAAGATAGAACACCATTCTCAGACGCATATGTAATTGGAACCGTAAGCAACGAAAGACAACTCGAAGCGATAGCTCAAATAATTGACGATTACATTTACGAGAAGGAAAAAATCTTCGCCAAGAAAGATGGAACTCCAGAAAGTGGATGGTGTGTTGTTGACATTGGAAACACAGTCATTCATTTAATGACAAAAGAAAAAAGAGATCTCTTCAAAATAGAAGAAATTCAATAAACGAAAATATATCATAAAATGCAGTCAATTAAATGGCTGCATTTTTTCATACCTTAAATTTTAGGATATGTCTGTTCAAAGAGCTTTATAGTAGAAGAAAGGTGATTATCATGACTCTAGTACGCAAACATTCAAAGAATTGACTAAATATTTAAAATTAGCTATGAAAAAGTCTTTCTTAATTCAATCTAGGGTATCATTTATCATCTTCTTCAAGAAGAAGTAATGCTTTTACATGCTAAAAAATGAATTACATCTACTCATAAAAACACTGCAATTCACCAAAAAATACTTAACTTCGCATAATGTCCGTTATGTTAACTAAATATAATAAAAAAATCCTTAGTTGCGTATTTTCTAGAATATTTATATTTTACAAAAATTAATTATCCACATAGTTTTTTCGAGTTTTCAACACATTTTTAAAACTACTAAATATTTACTATTTTACTTTATGATTGTTTTGCTTTCTTTTAAATCTGATCAACACTTTCGCGATATTGTTTTGCTTTCTAAAATTAGGTTCTAAAACCCTTATTTTGATATTGTAATGACTATTTCAAAGTCTATAAGTTTATGTATTATCTATCATCATTGGATACTAAACCAGCGCTTTTAGCAATGGGATATCTATTTGATTTTTATATATCGGTGCTTTTTTACTTATTTAATATCTAGTCAATAAAAATTAGTTTTTTGTTTTATTAAGCAAAAATAAAAAGATCGGATAGTTTTATGTCCGATCTTATTGATATATGGTCAGTTATTCGATGATTTCATCTATTGGTGTTCCAATTAATTCTTCGCTTCTAGTTAAACCAAAGTTTTTAAGAATTGTCGCACCGATATCAGAGAAGGTTTCTCTTTCATCTAAATAACGTCCGTTTTTGATGCTCGGTGAGTAAACCAATAACGGTATTTTTTCTCTTGTATGATCCGTTCCTTTGAACGTCGGATCGTTTCCGTGATCTGCCGTAATCATTAGCAAATCATCATCTTTCATGCATTTAATCATTTCTCCGACTCGTTTATCGAGGTCTTCCAAGGCTCTTGCATAACCTGGCGCATTTCGTCTATGGCCATACTCTGAATCAAATTCAACAAGGTTTACAAAGCAAAGCCCTGTCCAATCTTCGTTTTTAACTTGATCAATGGTTTTATCCATTCCATCCATATTTGAAATCGTATGAACAGTTTTTGTTACTCCGGCCATATCGAATATATCAGATATTTTTCCTATGCAACTTGTCATAAAGCCGTGGTCTTTGAGAATTTCCATATCGGTTTTATGAGGAGGCTGCAAAGCGTAATCGTGACGATTTGCGGTACGTTTGAAATTATCCTTGTTTTCGCCAATAAAAGGTCTAGCAATGATTCTTCCAACACGATATTCAGGTCTAAGGCAGATTTTACGGGCTATTTCGCAACAACGATAAAGTTCCTCAACCCCCGTTGTTTCCTCATGCGCGGCGATTTGCAAGACGGAATCCGAGGATGTATAAACAATCAATGAATTGTCTCTTTTTTGTTCTTCGCCTAAGACTTTAAGGATTTCCGTTCCGCTTGATGCGTAATTACCGATTATCTTGTGACCGGTTTTTTCTTCCAACTCATCAATGAGTTCTTTTGGAAATCCTGTGTCGGTAAAGGTTTTGAAAGGTTCTTTAGTTAAAATGCCCATCATTTCCCAGTGACCTGTTAATGTATCTTTTCCATTTGAAGCTTCACGACAACGAAGAGCATAACTATTTCGGTGATTTTTTACTGATTTAATACCCATTATATCATCAAGTTCCCCGATGCCAAAACTCTCCATATAAGGAACGTTCAATCCTCCGATGGATTCAGCTGCATGAGCCCAGGTATTTGAGCCAACATCGCCGAATTTATCCGCGTCAGGTTCCTCGCCAACGCCTGCGCTATCAGCAACGATAAGGAATATTCTTTTGAATTTCATTTTCTTTTTTCTCCTGTTAGTAAAGAAATTCTTTTTCTAACGTATGATTATATTTTATTTTCTTGTCGCATACAAATCATACGCTGACATAATACGTTTGCTTGAGACTTCCGTGTATATTTGAGTCGTAGAAACATTTGCGTGTCCAAGCATTTCTTGCACAGCGCGTAATGATGCGCCATTTTCTAATAAATGCGTCGCAAAACAATGTCTTAAAGTGTGCGGTGAAACGGCATTATCCACGCCTTTTTGCTCAGCATAACGTTTTATTTGCATGTAAAAATAGGTTCTAGAGATTATTTTCCCTTCTTTATTTAGGAAAATCAGTTGGGATTTCTTAGCTCTAGGATTTCTTTTTCTAGGTCCATCAATGTATTTTCTAAGATACTCCATCGCGAAATCGGAAATAGGCACGCTTCTTTCTTTATTTCCTTTTCCGTACACCTTGATTATGGCGTTTTGCATGTTAACGTTTTTAAACTCTAAGGAAAGCAATTCAGATACGCGTAACCCTGTCGCATACATAACTTCGAGCATCGCCTTATCTCTCATGCCGTTATCTTTTGAAATGTCCGGAGCATCTAAAAGTTCATCAACTTCCTCATTAGATAAAACAAAAGGCAACCTTTTAGATGATTTTGGTTTATCTACTTGAGGCAATTCTCCTTTGAAATATCCTTCATCTTGCAAAAAAGATAAATAGTTTTTTAAAAAGCTGAATCTTCTTAGAATGGTTGATGATGATCTTGACAATTCATCTTGCTTTATTACGAATTCCGGCAACATATTCGCATCCAAATCTGATGTGTCTTTAACCATCGGGAAAGTATCCAAAAATATTTTAAAGTCCTCTCGATAATTTTTTACCGTTATTTCAGTAACTCCGCGTTCCGTCCTTAAATATTTGATGAAAAAGTCTAGTGATTCATTTATTTCCATTTTTCTTTTTAACCTCACTTGCCATCTTTAAGGCTGGTTTCTTCATTTTTCGGTTCAATTCGTTTACTAAGAGTTTTGTTTCGTCCATTTTCTCATAGTCGGAAAAGTTCCAAAAATTCATCTGGGTCGTTTCTTCCCTAGGATCATATAAGGATTGGATTGTCACACCAACAAGGCGAATGATCATTCCTAGATAGTTTTGCTCATATAGTTTTATGGCAATAGAATAAATATCTTCCGCCTCAGAGATGCCGTCTTGTAATGAGATAGTCTTACTATGCAACTTGAAATCCGTGTCTTTGACGGTTAAAACGATTGCTTTGCCTTTTCTTTTTTCTCTTTTGATCCCTTCTGATATTTCATAGGATAATTCCATGATTTTCGATTCGATTGCATCAGCATCGTTTGTGTCATAGGGAAATGTTTCACTATGCCCTAGAGATTTAGAATCGTATGGCGTTGGATCTACCACATCATTCCCATGCCCATTTATCTCTTTTTTTATTGTTTCATATGATTTTCCAAAGAGTTTCTTAATCTTTTCATTTTTTAAATCTATTTCTTTTTTTAAGGCACCAATTGTATTGATATTCATTTCTTTCAATTTAGCGGATGTTTTTTTGCCAATTCCAAAGAAATCTTCGATTGGGAGAGGATACAAAACAGTTTCTAAATCACGGCGATAAATGATCGTTACGCCCATAGGTTTTTTCATATCGCTAGCCATTTTGGCTAAAAATTTCGTCGGAGCAACGCCAATGGAACATTTTAAGCCTGTCTCATTTTTAAGCGAATACACGATTTGTCTGAAATAATCCTCTGGATTGTTAACGTTTTTGCACGCTTCACTCATATCTACGTATCCTTCATCAATTGATGCTTCTTCAATTAATAAGGAATAACGTTTCAGAAAAGAAAAAAATGACCTAGACATCATTTCATAAAAACCAAAGTCAGGCTTAACGAAAATGCCGTTCGGGCATAACTTTTTCGCTTCGAAATATGGCATTGCCGAATGAACTCCGTATTCCCGAGCCTTATATGAGGCAGTCGAGACGACGCCTCTAGATGTCTCTGAACATACAATTACCGGTTTATCGACTAATGAAGGATTTTTGATTTCCTCGCATGTCGCAAAGAACGCATTTAAATCTATGTGCATGATTACCTTGCTCATGCAAATATTATATTTTCTTTTAAAAGTAAAATGTTAACAAAATTAAAATTTTTCTTCGATAAATTCGAGAATTTGTTTTACCGAAACACCGAATTTAATTTCTTGATTTTCTAAAGTGTCATGTTCGATGAATTCGTTTGGTAAGCTGAATGAATATGTTTGACCATTATATTTATTGTTAAATAAGTAATTTTTTACTGAATAAACAAATCCATTTTCAGTGCCGTATGCATCATAAATTAAGATGTTTTTATAAGTTAAAGCCTCACTTAGAACAGTTTCATCTAAAGGATTTTGGAATAAAGCATTAACTAATAATCCATCAAATGAATTTTCCTTTAATTTGGCAAAAAGTTCCTTGCCGTGAGGTCCAACGGCAATAATTGCTAAATCTTTATTTTTACCTCTATAAGCTATTTTCCATTCAGGAGATCTGATTTCTTCGATTTCTTGAGATATTGCGTTTGTTTCAAATGCTCCACAATATCTAATCGCCATAACACCATGGCCTTTTTCTAAAGACATTTTGAATAAAGCTTTTGCTTCAGATAGGCCTGATGGCATGCAAATCGTTACATTTGGGATACTATTTAAGAAAGCAACATCATATATCCCCATATGCGTATCGCCCGTTTTACCGATTAATCCAACTCTATCAACGAGAATTGTCATATCAGCGGAAATCCTAGCGCAATCATGGGAAATTTCATCATAAGCTCTTTGCAAAAACGTTGAATACATGCAAAGAATTGGGTGCACCCCCGTTAAGGCAATGGAACCAGCAAATACTGCCGCATGTTCTTCCGAAATGCCAAAATCAAAGCATCTATCAGGAGTTTCTTCAAATGCACGATCCAAAAAACTTCCCTTAATCATGGCTGGCGTGATTAAAACTGTATTCTCTTCTTCTTTTAAAGCATCAGCGGCTAAATCACCCATATATTGCGATAAAGAAATCATTCCTTCATGTTTATTAATCGGTTTTCCGGTATCAATATCGAAGCAATCGACATGATGCCAATCGCCATTCTCATCTTCTTCTGCGTATTTATAGCCTTTGCCTTTTTTCGTAAAAGCATGCACAACAACTGATCTTTTTGATTGCTTGGCTTTAGTGAAGGCTTCATCGAGGGTTTTAATATCATGTCCATCAACTGGACCGATATAATCCAAGCCGAAGAAATCAAAGATATTGAATGTCGGATTACTTTCTTCAATCAAAACTTTATCCAAAGTATCTTTTTTGTAATATGGGGAAAGATGTCTTAACGCATCTTCTAATCCTCCAACAGGCTTAGAAATAGACATGTTATTGTCATTTAGTACGATAATTACTTTATTTTTGCGAGAAATGATATTGTTTAAGGCTTCTAATGATAGGCCGTTTGCTAATGAAGCATCGCCAATAACGGCCACAACTTCAAAATGCTCGCCTTTAAGATCTCTAGCCACGGCAAAGGCTTCGGCGGCAGAAAGCGCTGTCGAACTATGCCCCGCTTCGAAGCAATCATAGATAGATTCCTTTCTTTTTATGAATCCAGCAGGCCCATCAGCGGCATTGAGCTTACTCAAATTTCTTCCGGTTAAGATTTTATGGGTGTAGCATTGATGTCCAACATCAAAAAGAAGCTTGTCCTTTGGGAAATCGAAAGATCTATGCAAAGAAATAGTTAATTCCACTACTCCAAGATTGCTTGCTAAATGCCCGCCATTTATCGAAGAGTCTTTGACTAATTCATCGCGAATTTCTTTTGAAAGAATTTCTAGCGATTTTTCATCAAGGTCTTTCACAAATTCCGGTCCTTTTATGTTTTTAAGATCAAATTTATCCATTTTAAATATACTAAACAACTACTAAATAACTACTTCTTACATCTATTATTTATCAGATTCCATCGTAAGTTTTTCAATCTTTTTCTCTGCTTCATCTAAAGTAGAGGTTAATTCCTTAACGAGTTTCATTCCTTCTTCATATATCTTCAAGGAATCCTCTAAAGAAAGCACAGAGTTTTCTACTTCATCGACGATATCGTTTAAGCGATTCATCTTTTCTTCAAAACTCATTTCATTCTTCATATTATTCCTTTCTAAGAACTGCAGAGACTATTATACCATCTTTTAGCTTTGTTTTAATCTCTTGCCCTTCTTTTATGTTTTTTGCTGATGTTAGAGGGGTTCCAGAATCATCTATTGTGATTGAGAATCCTCTTTTAACGATATTGTCTGGATTTGCCGACATTAAGCGACTTTTTTGTAATTCAGTCGTTCTTTTTTCTAATTGAATTTTATTGATTAAGGACTTTGTCAGTCTATCTTTTTTATTTAAGACTTCTTTGCTCGCTTCCTTATATATCGAAGAAGGTTTCAAGAAGAATTGTCTCTTGCTTAAATAATCAATTTTAGTGCGATAATCGCTTATTTTTCCTTCTATATTCTCTTTGAGTTCGTTTTCTAAGGACATCAAAGATAAGTGAATATCGTCTTTATTTGGTGTTGCCGCTTCCGCCGCGGCTGTTGGAGTTGAAACTCTTTTATCGGCCACATAATCAATTAACGTGACATCTATTTCATGTCCTACCGCCGAAATGAATGGATATGGGCACAAAGCAAAGGCTCTGACTAGATTTTCATCGTTAAATGCCGATAAATCCTCATTTGATCCGCCACCACGTGCAACGATTAAGGTGTCTATGTCTTTTTCTTCTTTGGCCTCTTCTAAGGCTTTTATGATGCTTTTTGGTGCATCAATGCCTTGAACTTGGGCATAAAAGAATTTCATTTCAACCAACGGCCATCTACGTGCTATGTTTTTTCTAAGGTCTGACTCTGCGGCGCTATTCTTTCCAACAATTATCCCGATAACTTTCGGCATTTTAGGTATCTGTCTTTTTCTTTTTTCGTCAAAAAATCCCTCTGCAGCTAGTTTTTTCTTTAGATTTTCAAAAGCAATTAGCGAAGCGCCATATCCATAGAGATGGAGAGTGAAAACTTGAAGCTTGTATTGGCCTTTTACGGCGTAAACGTTTACGTTTCCATAAACTATGATTTCATCGCCGTCTTTTGGCTTAAAATCAAGTCTTAACGCGTTATTTGCCCATATTATGCAGGAAATGACGCTGCCATTTTCGTCTTTTAAATCAAAAAATATTCCACTGCGGTATACTTTCCAATTGCTTATTTCGCCTTTGACATAGAGGCCCCTTAAATCTTCATCGCCTTCAAGCTTATATTTGATTAGGGTGTTTAAGCTACTGACGGAAATATACGGAATCTTCTCATCATTAAGCATTTTTCACGAGAACCTTATCAAGAATGGCGTTAACAAAGCCTTTTGTTTTTGGATCTAAATACATTTTTGCAAATTCTACTGCAACGTTGATGATTATTTTCTTGCTGACTTCTTCTGTATCATAGAAAAAATGGCAATAGCAATATAAGAACAAAGCTTGTTCAAGGTGATCGATTCTATTCCAAGTCCAACCGCGCATGTATTTTTCGAACTCCGGAATGATTTCATTGATATGTTTAAGAGCCGCAATAGTCATTCTTTTTACGAATGTATCGGCTTTTTCATATGGCGTATCACAGATAGCTGAAACGGTTTCTTCGACATCGATTGTTCTACCCATTTCCGTATAAAGTAGAATGTCATAGATTATGAATATGGTTTTTTCTTCTGCTTGTTTACGGTTCATAGATATACCTCTTAAAGATCAATGTTCGTTTCGAACTTTAAAAGTTTACAACAAAGAAGTCTTTAGGAATAGCAAAAACTATTCGAATTCAGCAAAAAGAAAGAAAAAACGTCCTGTTTAGGGCGTTATAGTTAGGTAATAATCGAAGAAATCTTGAAACGAATGCTAAATGGAATGGTTTCACACATCATCATCAAGGCGTCAGCGACATTATTTTGTATATCCGAGCAAACGCTATCGACTGATATTCCTTTTTTGATTGAAACATCTATAAGGATATCAACCTTTCCATCTTTCCTGAAAGCGACCTTAACAGGGTTTTTCATCTGAAATATTGTCGTTTTCTTTTTCTTGTTATTAAGCGAAGCGCCGGAAACGTTTTTTGTTGCCGTTTCAACAATTGTGGTGAAAGCATCACGAGAAATTCCCATTTTTCCGCGGCTACTATAGTTATTTAAATAATAATATTCTCTGCTCATAGACAAATTTTACTCGCCTTTTATAATCTCTTCAACTTTCTTAGCCATATCTTCTTTAGTGAATCCGAAGAAAGCAAGAACTTCCTTCGCTGGCGCACTACGCCCAAATTCATCTAATGATATGACATGATCTGCATATTTATACCATGTTGCGCCTGAAGCCATTTCAATGGCGATGCGTTTATTTCTTGATAAAGTCAAGATTTCATCTTGCTTTTCTTTTGTTAAAGAATCAAATCTATTAGTCGAAGGCATTGAGATTACATCAACGTAGATTTCTTTTTCCTCAAGGACTTTTTGTACTTCGATAGCAAGCGGGACTTCACTTCCTGAAGCAATGATCTCGAATTCTTTTTCTTTACTGGCTTTAGAGATTAAATACGCGCCGTCAGCCACTTTTTCTTCACTTGATTTATCTTCAAACGGCAAGTTTTGCCTTGTTAGAATCAAAGCTGTCGGATGGTCTTTGCTTTCAAGAGCAATTTTCCAAGCACCAAACATTTCTTTATCGTCACATGGACGGATAACATCCATTCCTGGAATTGTTCTTAAGGCTGCAAGTTGTTCAATAGGCTCGTGGGTCGGGCCGTCTTCACCTACTGCAATAGAATCATGGGAAAGCAAATAAATCGCTGGAACGTGTTCAAGGCAAGACATTCTTATCGCATTCTTGAAATAATCGCTAAAAACCATGAAAGATCCGACATAAGTAATTAATCCTCCATGAAGTAAAATGCCATTTTGAGCAGCTGCCATAAAGAATTCACGAATGCCGAAATTAATATTCTTAGCTTCTCTATGTTCCTTTGAAAAGCCTGGATCAGAAGGAATATTCGTCTTTACTGATGAGGCAACGTCAGCGCTTCCACCAAATGTGAATGGAATTTTGTTAACTGTTTCTAGCAAGAATCTTTCAGAAGCATTTCTCGTCGCTTCGCTTTCTTTTAAAGCAGGAGATTCCAAGTTATAAGAAGAAATATCTCTATTAAAACCATTAATAAAGTCATGATATTCCTTAGAATGCTCTTTTTCGTAGTCTTTCAATGTTTCTTGATATTTGGAATATGCTTCTTCACCACGTTTTGCAAAACTCTTAGAGAGATTTTCATAAACATCTTCATCGACCGCAAAAGGTGTATGTCCAGGAATGAATTTATCGGCCGTATTGGCATAATCATCCGCTTTTAAAGGCGCGCCATGCGTTTTGCATGAGCCTTCATTCGCGCTTCCGTAGCCAATGAAAGTATGGAGAAGAATCATCGTTGGTTTAGAAGATTCTTTTGCCTTTTCTAAAGCTTCGTTTATAGCAAAAATGTCGTTTCCGTCGGCAATTTCGATAGTATTCCAATTGCAAGATTCAAAACGTTTTATCTCATCTTCGCTCAACGAATTTGATGTTGGGCCATCTAAAGTCGATGTGTTTTGATCGTAAATAAGAATGAGCTTATTTAATTGCTGATGTCCAGCAAAAGAAATCGCTTCTTGGGAAATTCCTTCTTCTAAGCACCCATCACCACATAAACAATAGGTGTAATGAGACATTATTTTTCCGCCATCAGGGTAGGACGCACGAAGTTTTTCTTCTGCCATCGCCATGCCGACAGCTTGGGCAATTCCTTGCCCTAATGGACCTGCAGTTGCGTCAACTCCTGCTGTTTGATGGATCTCAGGATGACCTGGAGTTCTGCTATTCAGTTGTCTAAACTCTTTTAAATCATCAATTGATAAATCGTAGCCGGCAACATGAAGCATCGCATACAAAAGAGCACTGTTATGACCGCTAGAAAGGACGAAACGATCGCGATTGATCCAAGTTGGATGTTTTGGGTCCGCAACAAGATGATACTTGTAAAGGACATACATCGCCGGAGCTATATCTAACGCCATACCAGGGTGACCGCTATTAGCTTTTTGAATCTCATCTAATAGCAAACAACGAATGGTATTAATAGATTTTTGATCTATTTCTTTTTCAATTTTTAATTTAGACATAACTTTCCTTTCTAGTAGTTTTTTAGTGTAATTATTAGTATTTTATATTATCTAAAGATAATATTATTCATTTTTGAGTTCAATTCCTACATCATCTAATGCTTGAGTTGAAACGCTTGATGGAGCCTTTGACATTGGGTCGACTGCTTGTAAGTTCTTAGGGAATGCTTCAACATCACGGATGTTATCTGTTCCACAAAGAATCATGCATAATCTATCAAGCCCTAAGGCAAATCCAGCATGTGGCGGGACGCCATAGTTGAAAGCTCTTAAGAACCAGCCAAACTTTCTTTCCACGTCTTCTGGTGTTAAACCAATGAGGTTAAATATCTTCCATTGCGTATCGTGGTCATAGATTCTCATTGTTCCTCCGCCCGCTTCATAACCGTTTATTACGATATCATAAGCATAGGCGAGGACTTTTTCTGGATCTGTATCTAATAGAGGCAAGTCTTCATCTCTTGGTCTTGTGAATGGATGATGCTCAGCCGTGTAGTAATCTGTTCCTTCAACTTTGTCGAACATAGGGAAGTTAACGATCCATAATAAATCATATGTTCCTGGCTTAATTAAGCCCATTTCTTTAGCGAACATCGTTCTTATTGCACCTAAGCCGAAGTCGATGTTTCTTCTATCTTCACTTGAGGCAAAGACTATTAAATCATCGTTTTTAAGGGCAAGCGTGGAGATAAGTTCGTTTTGTAGTTCTTCGGTAAGGAATTTGCTAAAGGATCCTTCAAGTTTTCCATTTTCCATCTTAAGGGTTAAGACTCCCTTAAGTCTGAATTTGCGGGCTTCCATCGATAATTGATCGACTTTTTTGCGGCTTGTTTCCGCTCCTTTATTAGGAACTATGATGCATTTAACGTATTTTGCATCAGCGAATGAAGCAAAATCAGTCTTCTTCATGATTGATGTGATATCATGAATTTCTAATCCGTAGCGCGTATCTGGTTTATCCGAACCATAAGTATCCATTGCATCCCAGAAATCCATACGGCGTAATGGTAATTTAACGTCATAATTAACGATTTCCTTGAAGTAACGTTGAATCATTCCTTCGGCTAGTTCTAAAACCTGGTCTTGATCCATGAAAGAAGTTTCGACGTCAATTTGAGTGAATTCTGGCTGACGATCTGCTCTTAAATCTTCATCGCGGAAGCATTTAGCGATTTGATAATATCTTTCAATTCCGCCAATCATCAACAATTGTTTGAATAATTGCGGAGATTGAGGCAAGGCATAAAAGGAGCCGTGATGCAAACGTGATGGAACAAGATAGTCTCTAGCTCCCTCTGGCGTAGCTAAATCGAGAATAGGTGTTTCAACCTCTAAAAAGCGGTTGGAATCTAAGTATTCATGCGTGATTTTAACAATTTTCGCTCTTGTGCGAAGATTATTTAACATGCATGGACGACGCAAATCGAGGTAACGATATTCGAGTCTTGTATCCTCTAAAGCATCGGTTTTATCAGCAATAATAAATGGAGGGTTATCCGCTTTATTGATTACCTTCATTTCCTTAACGACAACTTCGATGTCTCCTGTTGGAATTTTCTTATTAGGGACTTCTTTCTTACGGACAACGCCTTTTACGGAAATGACATATTCATTACGAACATCAGGAACTTTCGATGGATCCTCGACAATTAATTGAATAATTCCGGTATTGTCACGTAAATCGATGAATAAAATGGATCCTAGATTTCTTCTTGTTGAAACCCATCCAAGTAATGTGACTTCCCTTCCTTCGTCTTTGAGCCTAAGCTCGCCATTATAATCTGTTCTTTCCATTTTATTCGTCTCCTTCACATTCGTGGCAATGACAATGTTCGTCGTGATGTCCTTCTTCTAAAACTTCAAACGCTTCATCAAGTTCATTAGCGAGATCGTTCAAATCGATTTCTTTTTGCTCTTTAGTCGCAAGGTTCTTTAATTGAGCAATGCCATTTTCAAGTTCGTTTTCACCTATTATCAAAGCGAATTTTGCTCCGCGTTTCTCGGCTTTTTTGAAAGCGCTGCCTAATTTGGTCGAAGCTAATGGGTTATCGGTTTTGAAACCAAGTCCTCTTATTTCCTCAGTGATATTGAAGACATCATCAAGAACTTCTTCACCAACTGGAATGACATAAATATCGATTCCGTTATCTAAAGCATCTAATAAACCATTGTCTTTTGCTAAGTTATAGACACGTTCAATGCCCATTGCGTAGCCAACTCCAGCTAAAGCAGGGCCGCCTAAGGCTTCAACTAATCCACCATAGTGTCCTCCTCCACATAAGGCGCCATAATCAACGCCCGTATCGCTTAAAGCATGGATTTCGAAAACAACTTCAGAATAATAGTCAAGTCCTCTGACCAAGGAATCATCCACTTCATATTCGATGCCTAAATCGTTAATAATCGATAATGTCGTATAAAAACGTTTTTCTGAGGCTTCGGACAAATAATCCTTTATTTTTGGAGCATTTTTGGCTATTTCTTGGTCATATTCCACTTTACAATCAAGGATTCTTAAAGGATTTAATTCCAATCTTTCATGGCAATCTTCACACATCGTATCAATATGTGAGGAGAAATATTCTTTTAATGCTTTACGATAATTCTCTCTTGTTTCATTATCGCCAATCGTATTGATCTTAAGGCTAAGTTTCTTAAAACCTAACATATATAAAGATTGGATGGCCATGATAATGCATTCGGCATCGGCTCTTGGACTATCAAGGCCTATTTCCTCAACACCAAATTGGTTGAATTGGCGATATCTTCCTAATTGTGGTCTTTCGTAACGGAAAGCTGGGCCATGATAATAGAGTTTTAATGGAAGATTTCCTCCATCAGCATACATTTTATTAGAAACGACGCTTCTTACGATACCAGCTGTAAATTCAGGGCGCATTGTAACTGAACGGTCGCCTTTGTCTAAGAAAGTGTACATTTCCTTACGGACGATATCGCTACTTCCACCTGTTCCACGAGCGAAAACCTCGGTATATTCGAGAACTGGTGGCATTATTTCTTTATATGCATATAATTCGACGCAATTTGATAAAACTTCAGTGACATATTGCATGCCATTCATTTCGTCGCCGAATAAATCGTGTGTGCCTTTAACTGGTTGATAATTCATTTTAGACCTCCTAGTGGATAATTCTTTTGCATTCGAAGATTCCTCTTACGCCTTTTAAGGCGGCAAAGACATCTTCAAGGGTTTTAGCATCGGGCACATAAATCGTCGCACCGATGACATCGTTCATCGTTTCATGGATCAAATGGACTTTTAAGTCGACAACTTCTATATTTTTCGATGACATGCATCCTAACATATCGCCAATAAGATTTTGACGGTCGTTAGCGTAGATTTGAATGTCAACTGGGTATGTTGAGATTCCTAAATTTGGATTCCAATGAACTGGGATTGTTCTGTTTTTTGCATTAGATATATTTGGGCAAGACAATCTATGAACGACGATTCCTTTGCCTTTTGTGACATATCCTGTTATATCGTCTCCAGGAATTGGGGTGCAGCATTTCGCTAAAGAAACTGCAACATTATCGATTCCATCGACAATTATTGGGTTTTTACTATCATTATTGGTGTTATGTTTGCCCTGTATGGTTTTTTTATCGCGTTTTCTAACTCCTAGATAATCAATGATTGAATATGGGGTTATATTACGATTGAAAACCGCTTCATAAAGTTCATCAAGATTGTCATAGCCAAAGTAATCAAGGGCTTTTTCGAGCAATTTTGTCATCTCGCCAGAACCAATATCTTGTCCTTTGAAGGATTCAAGCAAGTTTTCATAGCCTTTTCTGATGTTTTCTTCATGCATGAACTCATTGTTTTTGGCTATAACCTTTTTAATATGAGATTTAGCGTTTGCTGTTTTGGCTATTTCAAGCCATCCTTGGTTTGGGCCAGGCGAATTTTTAGAAGTTTTGATTTCACAGACATCGCCTGTTTTTAAGACGGTGTTTAACGGTACCATTGTTCCATTAACGACTGCACCAATGGCAGAATCGCCAACTTTCGTATGTATTCTATAGGCAAAATCTAGCGTTGTGGCTCCGGATGGAAGATCAATGACCTTTCCTAAAGGAGTGAAGACATATACGTTTGCATTGAAGATATCATTAGATAAGGCGGCCATGTATTCTTTGGCATTATCGCCTGTTTCACCAGACATGGAAACGAAATCCCTGAACCAGTGTAATTTGTTTTCGATATCTTTTTGCTCTTCTTTGGCGTTGTAATTGTTGCCTTCTTTGTATTTCCAGTGAGCTGCGACGCCTTCTTCTGCGACTTGATCCATTTCTTCGGTACGAATTTGCACCTCATAGACGTTCCCATCGCCAGAGACAATCGAAGTATGCAAGGATTGGTACATATTCGGCTTAGGCATTGCGATATAATCTTTGAATCTTCCAGGAATTGGTTTAAATGTAGCATGCACGATACCGAGAATTTCATAACATTGCAATATCGAATGAGTGATTACACGAATCGCTAAAACATCATAAATTTCATCGAAATTGTAGTTTTTTAGATACATTTTGCGGTAAATTGAATAGATTGATTTGATTCTTGATTCCATTCTGAATGGTATATTTTGTTCAAATATCAAATCCGCTATACGTTTTTTTAGGTTATTTAATGAGTCTTGACGATTTTTTTCCTTCTCGTTAAGCAGTTTGAGAATGGCTTCGTATTTCTCTGGTTCATAATACTTAAGGGAGAGGTCTTCCATCTCGCTTTGCATTTTGTAAATGCCTAGACGGTGAGCGATTGGCGTAAAAACCTCTAAAGTTTCTTTAGCCAATGCTTTTTGTCTTTCGGGACGCAAGGATTGCAAAGTTCTAAGATTATGCAAACGATCAGCAAGCTTGACGATAATGACACGAACGTCTCTAGCCATTCCAAGGAAAATCTTTTTATGGTCTTCTGCTTCAAAATCTTGTTCCGTCCTATGTGACAATTTCATTCTTTGAATTTTCGTTAAAGAATCAACTATCATGGCAACATCTTTGCCGAATTGTTGTTCGATTTCACCAATTGTAAGGTCGGTATCTTCGACGGTATCGTGTAAAAGACCAGAAATTATTGTCTCTGGTCCGGATTGGAGTTCGGCTAAAATATAGGCAACCTCGATAGGATGTTGAATATACGGTTCGCCTGAACGGCGGAAAACGCCACTATGTTTTTTAGCGGCCAATTCATAAGCCGATCTAATTAAATCACGATCTTTTTGGTCTTTAATATAAATGCAGAAAAGATCACGTAGATCTTCATATGTATGCATTGGATAGCCACCATTAGGCACTAATTTTACTTGATTCTCGTTAATTTGCTCACTCATACTCAATAATTATATTACTTGCAAAGCAAAAAAGATATTTAGATAGCTCTTTCAGCGATTAAATTTAAAGATTGTTTACCCCTGTATTCATTTATCTTAAATGAGAGTAATAAGTTTGCCTTCTCGTCAGGCTCGAATGAATTCTCATTCAAAGAGAAAGAGAATATCTTTGCCTCTTCGCTCAATTTAACCGAGAGGAATTGACCATTTTTCACGTAAGTAAATGTTTTTGGGTCCAAGCCTTTAAGAAGGAATTTGGGGGCCTCCCAAGACATTCCAAAAGGTGCTAAATTTCTGATCAATCGGTAGCTTTTCATATTACATTCAGACAACAAAATATCGATAGAATCTTTCTTTTTGGCCATTACTTTATTCTTTAAAGCAAAAAATATGAAATCTTTTTTAAAACTTTCAAAGTCTTCTTTTTTTATCGAGCAACCGCCAGCAAATGGATGTCCTCCCTTGCTTAAAAGAGGGGTTTTCATAGCTGAATATGCGTCTAAAATGTTCATGCCTTCTAAGGATCTAAGTGAGCCAACAAGGAACGACGGCTCTTTTTCTTTTTCAGAAAAAACGGCAATCGGCTTCTGATAAGTGTTTAATAATCTAGCGGCAAGTAAGCCATTTAGCCCTTCTGGAAGATTGGTTTGAACAACTATTGCTGCATCAGTTGGAGTGATTTGAAGGCTTTCTGCAGCATTTCTCGTTAATTCTTTGCGTTTTTCGTTTTGCTCATTAATCCACAAAGAGATTTTTTCGTTATAAGTCTCATCATGACTGCTAAAATATTTGACAAGTCGATTGATTGCACTGCCTTTTTCTATTCTTCCAATTGAATTAATCTTTGGAATAATCTCCATTTGAAATACAGATTCATCAATATAATGACTGCTAGTTAGCATAGTAAACTGCTTGTAATGCTCTTTTTCCATTATTTGGAACATGAGTCTAACGATTTCACGATTATAAGATAATAAAGGCATCATATCGCTTATCGTCGAAACCGCCCCTAAACATAAGAGATAATTATCGACCTTTTGAAGCAAAGCGCACGAAAATATGAAAGAAAGATAACCAGCAGAAATTTCAACATCTCCATAGTTAACTGTACTAGGATGAATGACTATATCGCATTCAGGCTTACGTTCATCGAATTCGTGGTGATCTAAAATGATGACTTCGATCCCAAGATTCTTCGCTTCTAATAAGGCTTCGTGAGCCGTGACGCCATTATCACAGGTGAAAATCAATGAATAACCGCTGCTTTTGATTTTTCTAACATTTTCAACCGTAAGACCATATCCATCGGAATACCTAGATGGCAAGTAACCTTCAGTATTTAGCCCAAATTTCCTGAATGAAGAAACTAAAATCGATGTAGACATCACTCCATCTGTGTCATAATCGCCATAGACTAAAACGCGACCGTTGTTTTCTTTAATGCGTTTTAGTCTCTCGATGGCCGCTAAAACAATCGGATTATCGTTCAAAAGTGGAATATTCGAAAAAGAAGGAGGAAGAGATAATCTCTTATAGTCCTCCTTCGCTATTCCGTAATATTTGCAGAGTCTTTCAACAAAGTCTTCCATTAGTCGTTAATTCCGATAAAGGTTGCTTCTTCAGGTTCAGAACTCTTTTTCTTAGCGGCCTTTGATTTTTCAGAACGCGGTCTATTATTCCAGCTATCACGAACAGATTTCTTAAGTTTCGTCAACGTTTCGCTTGCTAAAACCGATGTGCTTGAAGTAATCGTTAAGACTAAGGCTAAAGCCAATAAAGTCGCAATTCCTAATCCTAAGAACATGGTTCTATAGATGCTTGGGGCAATACCGATAAATGGCAACACCATTCCTAATCCAATTAGCGTGAACACTATGATGTCTCCAGCGGATTGTGAATTTGCTTTCAATAAAGATGCATTTCTAAAGGCTAGAGATTCCTTATTCTTTTCACGGCTATCCTTAGTTAATTCTTTTTCCTTATTAAATAAATACAAGGCTAAGATTTCAGTGAATAAGAATGCGCCGATTATAGCGATTGCCGCAGTTGGTGTGACTGCAATTCTGCTCAAGGCAAAGAAACCGGTAACGATAACGCTATTTGCAAGTGCGAATAGAGTTGAAGAAAGAGAACGGGATAAGCGGAATCTAAGTAGATAATAAACGAATAAGGAGGCAGCTGCTACGCTAATTGCGGCATAAACGGTTCCTAAATCCGGGCTTCCAGCTTGATAAACGACGCGATTAGCTCTTATCGTGATATCATCAGCATTTGCGTTATTCGATATAGCCTCTTCTAAGGCAACTGAGAGATATTCTTCTTCTTCAGTTCCGTTGACTGTGAATTTATAACGAGTGTTCTCGTCAAAATAAGTGCTTAAGGAAACATCGAAATGATAGACGTTATATTTCTTTATTTCCGAATCATCGTTTATGGAAATAGTCGTTTGTTCAAGAACGATATCGCCAAGAACATATTCATATAATGTTTTATCGTTATATTTGATCAAATTAAGTAAGCCATCGCGGCAATCATCGAGTGTTGCCATCGTTTTCGTAGCTTGTGAGTTGCTATCAACACGATATTCGATTGCAATAGATGTCGTATTTTCATAGGCGCCGGAATAATTTAACGTATCAGTTTTCATTGCGCCAAATACGCTAACACCAACAATTGAGGCGAGAGTTAATACGCCAGCGCAGATTTCCCAAACATGTTTGTGCTTAGTGAAATCTTTCTCGCCATATGGGCCAAAATAGGTTTGTTTTTCCTCTTTTAATAAATCAGGTATTTTCTTTTCATCAACGAAATATGTATTTCCGACTGCTTTTTCACTAGATGTGTCATTAGCAAGCATCCAGCCAAGTAATCTTCCAAGAAGTAAGTTCAAGACTGTTCCAAATGCTGATGTCCAGATTAATGATAAACCCATCTTGCCAACTGTTCCCGGGATAAATCCATAGATGCAAAGTCCTGCGACGATAGCAACAATTGCAACATCAAGCAAAGGCCAAAGTGATTTTTTAGCAGCTTCGGATTCAGCTTTCTTTAATGAACGTCCTTTGTAAAGTTCTTCTTTTGTTTTTGCATAATAATATGCTCCGCCGAATATCGTCACCAATCCGCCAAGGATGAAGCCAACAAGGGCACCAATGCCAAATTGAGCAGAGAAATACGAGAATATGAGAATGCCGAGTTCAATCGAAAGAACAGCATTTGTCATTATGCCTAATGCTCCTAAACGGAAGAATAATGACAAAATTACGGCAGCAATAACGACAGATGCGATGATTGCTATCATTGTTGGGCCAAAATTGACATTTAAGTGCCATTCCTTTGCAGAAATCAGGCTATCAATTGTTGGAGAGACGTCTGTTGCGTAGTCAAATGTAACATCATAATCGTATTTTGAAGCATTGAAGATTGAGCAATAATATAAAGCTGCTTTATAAGCCGCTCCAGCTTTAGTGGAATCAAAATTACCATTGCTGATCGCGTCACTGTTAGGAATTAACTGGAATTTCGTATAGTTATTGTTTTCGTTGGCGGTATCTATATACCAAGCATTCGATGCGCCTTCGCCAAATATAAGACGTTTGGCCATGTTTGGGTCATAATCAGAGGCTGAAGTGTTGGTTGCAGCGAGATAACTGTCTCCTTCTTGATAATGGTTCCAAAGAACAACATAGCAATAAGATGCTTCAATGGAGGATTCTTCGTTAGCTTCGGTTGAATTTTCGGAGCAATATTTAACAAGTTCGTTCAATTCGCCATTTTCGCCGGTTTCGTTAACTTTTATAGTAACGACAGGAACATTATTTACATATTCGATGGCAGCCGTGTTTCCTTCGAACATATTATTATTTCTATAGGATGTGTGTGAAGGAGCATTCTTTTGAATTTCGTCAGTTGGTGCGCCAACTGCAATAGTTATATCTTGTCCTGAAAAAGAAAGATAATCTTCGAGATAGTTATATTCGGTGTTATCGTTGGAGGAAGTACGAACGGTAACCTTGATTGTGTCATATCCTTCTTTGTCTACTTCTGCATTGATGTCCCAGTTTTCTAATCTGCTTTCCATCTCTTCAGCGATTTTATCTATAGGATCGTATCCGTCTTTAGACGTAAGATAGTTGCTTGCATCAACGCCTTTATATGTGGTTCCTTGTTTGGAAATTTTGAAATATAAAGATTTACTATTTCCATAGCTAACATCCGTGTCCATCATTGAGATGGCCTTACCCATGGTAGCAATACTGCCAACTAAGAGTAATGAGCTAGTTAGAATATATCCGAGTTTACGTAGCATAGAATTCCTCCATATGCCTAGCACAAAAAATGTGCCGGCAATCGCATTGATTATTTTACGCACGCACGCACGTATAAGCAAGAAATAATCATAAAAACTTATTGGTTTTAGCTTATATTATTAATTAGAACAAATATTCTTGAGAGGTGAAGCCCAAATGTTTTCTTGCTTTTTGGGTTGCTTCCCTACCCCTTGAAGTGCGGTTTATCATACCTATCATCACTAAATACGGTTCATAGACATCCTCTAAATTGGTTATCTCTTCGCCTATTGCTGAAGCTATTGATTCTATCCCGACTGGTCCGCCATGGAACCTTTCGATAATGGTTCTTAAATATTTAATATCGACATCATCGAGACCGAGTTCGTCAATTTTTAAAGCGCTCATAGCTTTTAATGCAATCGTTTCGTCTATTCTTGTGAGACTTTCATAAGAGGCGAAATCTCTAACACGGCGATAAATCCTATTTGCAATACGTGGCGTTCCGCGAGATCTTTCCGCCAAAAGCGAAGCCGCTTTGCTATCTATTGGCATATCGAGAACACGAGACGTTCTTTTGATAATCGCTTCTATTTCGGCATTTGAATAAAAATCCATTTTAGCAGAGATGCCAAATCTAGCACGTAATGGAGCACTTAAATCACCTGCACGGGTTGTCGCCCCAACTAAGGTGAAAGGAGGCAAAGCCATATTTAAAGGTTTAGAAGATCCATCATGATTTACCATAATGGTAAGTTGAAAATCTTCCATGGCGCCATACAAAACTTCTTCGACTTGTCTAGGGAGCCTATGTATTTCATCAATAAATAAAATGTCACCTGGCTCTAATTCGCATAAAATAGCAGCTAAATCGCCAGTTCTTTCAACTGAAGGCCCATTAACAACTTTGATATTTCCGCCCATTTCATTGGCAATAACATAAGCTAGGGTCGTTTTTCCTAATCCTGGCGGACCATATAAAAGCACGTGATCTAACGGTTCTTCACGTTTTTTCGCCGCACCGATAAAAACACGAAGATTGTCTTTTAATTTCGATTGTCCGACATACTCAGAAAGGGTAATAGGTCTCAAAGTGAGATCGCTAGACAAATCTTCGCTTTCTTTATTTGCGTCAAGTAATCTTTCTTTCTTCATTTTTTGCTACCCTTTATTTTCTTGAGCGCCATTCTGAGCAATTCCTCATTAGAGGCATTTGGCTCATTAATTCCAACCAATGCATCATCGATTTCTTTCGTTTTGAATCCCAATGTTTTTAATGCGGCTCTTACTTCATCATATCTTTGGTCATCAACCTTTGTTTTTGCTAATGAGGCCAATTTTCCTTTAAGGTCTAAAATAATTTGCGAAGCTGCTTTTGGACCGATGCCTGGAAGTTTCTTCAAAAAAGTTGTATTGCTAACAGAAATTGCCTTGAATAATTCATCAGGTGTCGTTGAGCTTAAAGCGTTAAGCGCCGTTTTAGGGCCGATGCCTTTTACCGAAATTAATGATAGGAAGGCTTCTTTTTCCAATTTCGAAGAAAAACCAACTAAATAATGGTCGTTTTCGTTATATACTTCATGGACAAAAACCGTTGTTTCCTCGTCTTTTTTCCATTCTAAAGGCCTTGAAACGAAAAGTTCAAAGGCGATTCCTTTGACGTCTATCGCAATCGTCTCTTCACTAATATCAACTATTTTTCCAGTAAATGAGTAATACATAAAACTAATTCGTAATAAGAATGATTGTGCATAGAATCAGCAGAACCAGCGAAGAAAGGAAGGCCACTAAGGTTGCAAACACAACTTCTTTTTTCATAAATATTATATCTATTCTGTGTATGTGAATTCAAATCCGCAAATAGAGATGGTATCGCCATCTTTAGCGCCAGCCTCTTTTAACTTATCATCAACATTCACGGAATTAAGGAGTTTGATTAATTGTTCAACGCCTTCATCTGTAGAAACGTTGATAAGTGAGGCTCTCTTTTCAAGGTTATCACCTTTAAGTACCCAAGAGCCCTTGCCATCAGCTAAAACAAAATAGTTTTCGGTGGCATTTTCGTGGGCATCGTAAACTTTCATTTCCGTTTCTTCGGTGATGCCTTTAAGTGGGAATAATGGCGTTTCATCTACTAAATCAGCCATTTTGTAAAGGAGTTTTTCAATGCCTTTATGCGTTAATGAAGACAAAGGATATGATTCGAAACCGATTTTGGCATCGAACTCTTTTTTCCTTTCATCCGCTCCTTCACAATCCATTTTAGTTGCAACAACTATTTGTGGTCTCTTTTCTAAGTCGGCTCCGTAATCTTTCAATTCTTCGTTGATTATTAAATAATCGTTATAGGGATCACGTTCTCCGTCCATTGAAACCATGTGAACAAGAACTCTACATCTTTCGATGTGTCTCAGGAATGTGATGCCTAATCCTTTTCCTTCGTGAGCACCTTCGATAAGTCCTGGCAAATCAGCGAGGACAAAGCTTCTTTCATCTGGAAGATAAGCAACTCCAAGGTTAGGAATGATAGTTGTAAAAGGATAATCGGCAGTAACAGCATTCGCCTTTGTTACAACGTTTAAAAATGTTGATTTTCCAACTGATGGAAATCCGATTAATCCAGCATCGGCGAGCATTTTTAATTCTAAAATCAAACGTTTACGTTCTCCTGGGTGACCATTTTCGGCAATGCGAGGAATTCTATGTCTGGATGATTTAAAACAGGCATTTCCTCTTCCACCTCTGCCACCTTTTGCGACACATACTTGCTGATTCTCATCATGAAGATCGGCGAGGATACGCCCAGTTTTCTCTTCGGTTATGATCGTTCCGCAAGGAACTTCGACATAGACATCTTCTGCAGCATGACCATACATGTTTTTCTTAAGGCCTTTTTCTCCATCTCCGGCGATAATCGTTCTTGAATGGCGAAAATTATATAAGGTGTTCAAATTCTTTCTAGCAACGAAAAATACCGAGCCACCACGACCACCATTGCCGCCATCTGGACCTCCTTTAGTCGTATGTTTGTCTTGTAAGAATGAGATTGCGCCATCTCCGCCCTTACCGCTTCTAACTTCTATAACGCAACGATCAATAAGCATATTCTAGCCTCCGAAATTATAATTTGAGGTCGTGATCAAGTGCTTCTTTTTCTTTAGCACTTAAGATGTATTTTTTCTTGTTTTTTTTGATTTTTATTAGATCTTTATAAAATTTCCAGGAAGTTTTTATTACAGATGAAATAGTTGATGCAGGATCATCGGTCCAAGTTGTTGGGATTTCCTTGATCGAATAGCCATTTAATTGATAAAAATAAATGTATTCAACATCAAAAGCGAATTGGTCTGTAACCTGCCTTTTTGCAACTTCTTGTGCGATTTTGCGGTTAAAAACTTTAAAGCCGCATTGAGTATCAGTTATGCCTTTCAAATGAAATTTATGACGGATGATGAATCTAGATCCCCATGATGTCAATCTACGCATAAGAGTCTGTTTTGTTGTGATATTAGAATCTTTAGCGTGTCTTGTTGCGATAAAAGAATCGTATTTTTCAATGATTGGCAAGATTTGATCAAGAACATGAATATCCGTGGCAAAATCTGCGTCCATAAAGCAAACGTAATCACCGTTTACAGCCAAAATGCCTTTTTTAACATTATGACCTTTTCCTGGGATATTTTCATAAGGAAGAAGCTTAACCTGTAAAGGCATATTCTTCATTCCTTCCAACATCGCATTTTGTTCTGCTTCATTCGAAGCGTCGGAAACTATGATAATATCATAGGTAACTCCCAAAGAATCGAAATATGGAATGCCCTTTTCAGTCAAATTTTTAAGAAGTTTAGCAGTTTGATTTTTAACTGGAAAAATAAAATCTATTTTCATACTTGAGATATTATAAAATAAAACTATTTTTAGTTTAAGCAAAAAGGCTCCTTTTTACAGGAGCCTGATGTCTTGCAGTAAGATTATTTAGCTTCGACTGGATAAACAGAAACTTTCTTTCCATTTTTTCCAACGCGCTCAAATTTCACGATACCTTCGATGACAGCATAAATTGTGTCATCCCCACCGATTCTCGTGCCTGCTCCTGGACGAATCTTAGTTCCTCTTTGGCGATAAAGAATATTGCCAGAAAGAACATGTTGTCCATCACCGACTTTTGCGCCCAATCTACGGCCAGCTGAATCACGGCCGTTTTTTGTGCTAGATACACCTTTTTTGGAGGCGAATAATTGCAAATCAATGACGAAATTCATTTGTGCTTCCTTTCTAGCTTTGCATTCTTCGGGTACGAAGTTGCAACGCTTTCAATTTGTTTCTCGATTGTTTCGAGAACGATCTCATCGTGTTCCGAAACTTCCTTAAGAGCTTCGAGATACACATAGCCTTCCTTCACTTCAGCTTTATAATGATCGTCTACATCCTGAAGATTGTTCAAGCCACCAAGTATTATTCCACTGACAGCCGCACACACTAAGTCGTGACCATATGGTCCACTTCCAGCATGTCCTCTCACTTCAAGAGAGAAGAATTTTTCGTTTCGATCAATAAAAACTATATGAATCATTAGGCGTTAATAGTTTCGATAACTAAGCAAGTATAAGGTTGACGATGTCCTTGTTTTTTACGGACATTGGCCTTTGCCTTGTACTTATAAACGGTGATTTTCTCGTTTAATCCTTGTTTTTCGACTTTGGCAACAACCTTGGCACCATCAACATATGGTTTTCCGACGATTGTTTTTTCGCCACCGACGAAAAGGACTTTGTCGAGAGTAACTTCACTTCCAGCTTCGGCATCAAGTTTTTCGACGTAAACTTTATCGCCGACAGAAACTTTGACTTGCTTACCGCCAGTCTCTACGATTGCGTACATGCATTATCCTCCTTTTGTCTATTACTCGCTTTAGTGGCCTGATTGCTCATGTTTAATGCCATTTCAATGCGGTTGAGGCGCTAAGGAGCGTCACAACGTGTATTACTATACTACTTTTCCTAAAGAAAACAATTAATTTTTTATCATTATTAGCGATTTATCGAAATGATTTTATTTGCCATACCCACCACAGAAACAGGCAATAAAATTTTCTAAGATTCGCTATTCTTTTAATCGATCAATTCATTTTCCTTAAAAGAGAAATATGCATCGTTACCAACTATGATGTGATCAAGAAGTTTATTCCCTAAAAGATGCGATTTTTCCTTCAATTTTAGTGTGAATTCCACTTCCCCTTTTGAAGGCAAAGGAAGCCCTGATGGATGATTATGGAGCAACACAAAGAAAGGAAATGAAAGATTAGATATTTCCGAAAGGATTACCTTCATTGAAGCACAAACCTGATTTTCATCGCCTTCATAAATAATTCTTTCTTTCCTGATTCTTTTTCTCTTGTCATAGCAAATAAGCATCAAAAGTTCCTTATTTTTCTGACCGAGAGAAAGTTTGTAATGCTCGTATATCTCCTTAGGAGAGAGCAGTGAAAAGTAAGGGGCTTGGACACTAGATCTTCTAGCTATTTCGAAAACGGTGCTTAAGGTAATTGCTTTCGTCTTGGAAATGCCCTTTATAGAACAAAACGATTCAGTTGGCGTTTCAGCCAAAGTCGGAAAATCCTTATAAATGGCCATGATTTCCGAAGCGAGTTCTAAAACATTCTTCCCTACGCACCCACTTCTCATTATAATGGCTAAAAGTTCCACATCATTGCATGATGAGATCCCCTCCCTTAAAGCTTTTTCTCTTGGGAGACCCTCTTTCTTAAGTTCTTTGATGATCATTTCCAGGTAAACGACCACCCACCGGGAATTTTTGCGCTCCCAGAGGACGTTCTAAATATTCGATAAACTATAACTGCGGTAAGAGCAACAGCCAAAACAGCCATAACGGCGGTCAAGGTTATAGCCTCACCGGGAACTATGCTTTCAAGTTCTTCGATGCTTAAAGTTCTCATATATTAAAACCTCCCTTCACTTATATAAAGGGAGGTAAATTCAAAAAATGCCAAAATTTTTGAAATTATTTTTGAATTTGTGCAATTTTTTCGTTAACGCTTTTCAAAAGAGACTCGTTCGAAACCAATTTTTCCCTCTCGGCATCGACTTTTTCTTTTGGAGCTTTAGCGATGAATCCTTGATTGGAAAGAATTTTGCTAGAACGGGCAATTTCACTTTCAAGATGTTCTTTTTGCTTTAGAAGTCTCTCAAGTAAAACATCCTTATCAACATCTTCTTCAACAATCATCGAATATCCGGGATAGATGAAGGAATTTCCTTCAAGGGCCTCTTTCTTAACGGAATAAGAGCTTGCAAAGGCAAAGCGGGAAAGATATTCCCCGAATCCTTTGAAAGGCTCTTTTGGCGAAACAATGAGGCGAACCTTAGCGTTTGGAGCAATACCATTGCTAGACTTATAATTACGAATATCGCGAATCATATCTTGAAGAACCTTAACTTTATCAACTGCTTTTTTGTTAAGTAAATTCTTCTCATATTCAGGATATGGCTCGCACATGATGGAATCTTTAGCGTTTGGCAAAGACAAATACATCTCTTCGGAAACGAATGGGCAATATGGATAAATCATAAGAATAATGTCCTTCATAACCTTATATAATGTGTCTTTTGTGACCTCGGCTTCATCTCCTCCATGAGCTAAAGCAATCTTGGAGAATTCAAGATATTGTGAGCAGAAATCATCATAAACGAAATCATAAAGTGCTGATGAAGCCTGGCCAAATTCATATGAGTCCATCTTTGATCCAACCTTCTTGATTGTTTTTTCCAAACGGTCAAGAATGAATGCATCAAGGGTGCCAAGTTTCTTCTTGTCGATTTCTTTAGGAGAATAATTGTCGCCTAAAACTCCTTCGACATAACGGCAAGCATTCCAAATCTTATTCAAATAAGCTTCGGATGATGCGACTTTCTCTTCAATATAACGCATATCCATGCCAGGAGTGCAGTTTGTCGTGATGAAATACCTTAAAGCATCGACGCCATATCTATCTATGACATCCATTGGATCGATGCCATTCCCTAAGGATTTAGACATCTTTCTTCCTTGTGAATCACGGACTAAGCCATGAATGACGACATCTTTGAAAGGAACTTCATCGGTAAAATGCAATGATTGGAAAACCATTCTAGAGACCCAGAAGAAAATAATATCGTAACCGGTAACAAGGCAAGAAGTTGGGAAATAACGCTTAAAATCAGGATTTTCGTTATCTGGCCAACCCATGGTTGCAAAAGGCCAAAGAGCGGAAGAGAACCAAGTATCAAGAACATCTTCGTCTTGAACGTAAAGATTTAAATCTGGCGTTTCTTCGCTTACTAAGACTTCTCCTGTTTCCTTATTATAATAGGCAGGAATTCTATGTCCCCACCATAATTGACGGGAAATGCACCAATCTTCGATATTTTCCATCCAGCGAAGAAGGACTTTTTCAAAACGCTTTGGAACGAAATTGACCTTTCCTGAAGTTTTTTGTCTAGCAAGAACTTTCTCTGCAAGAGGCTTCATTTTGACGAACCATTGTTTTGAAAGCATTGGTTCGACTACAGCATCGCTTCTTTCGGAATGGCCAACGGAGTGAACAATCTTCTCGATCTTGACTAAACGCCCTTCTTCCTTGATTTTTTCGACTAAGGCTTTACGGCATTCATATCTATCCATTCCTTGATAAATTCCGCATTTATCGTTCATATGGGCGGTCTCATCAAGAACTTTGATAAGAGGGAAGCCATATTTCTTTGCTAAGGCAAAGTCGTTAGGATCATGGGCGGGGGTGCATTTCATCGCGCCTGTTCCAAAAGAGATATCAACATAGGAATCACCCATTAATGGCAACTCGTCGCCATTAGCTGGATTAATTACTTTTTTGCCGATTAAATGCTTATATCTGCTATCTTTTGGATTAACGAAAACAGCCGTATCCCCAAACATCGTCTCAGGACGAGTCGTTGCTACAATAAGACTTTCATCGCTACCAACGACATCATATTTAAAATAGAAGAATTCTCCTTCATCATCTTTGTGGATGATCTCAATGTTTGATAAGGCGGTCTTTAATTCAGGATCCCAGTTGGTTATCCTCTCACCTTGATAGATTAATCCTTCGTTATAAAGGGTGACGAAAACATGTCTAACTGCTTTAGAAAGGCCTTCATCAAGGGTGAATCTTTCTCTTGAATAATCCAAAGAAAGGCCCATTTTCTTCCATTGTTGGTGAATTGTTGAAGCGTATTCATCTTTCCATTCCCAAGCTTTTTTTAAGAAACCTTCGCGTCCTAAATCATATCTAGAAATGCCTTCTTCTCTTAATTTCGCCTCGACTTTAGCCTGTGTTGCTATGCCAGCATGGTCCATTCCTGGAAGCCAAAGGACATCAAAGCCTTTCATTCTCTTATAACGGGTTATGATGTCTTCTAAGGTCGTGTCCATAGCATGGCCTAAATGAAGCTTTCCTGTGACATTTGGCGGAGGTATGACCAATGAGAAAGGCGGTTTGGATTTATCTAAGCCCGCTTTAAAATAATCTCCATTGACCCATTTATCGTATTTGCCTTCTTCGACGATTTTTGGATCGTAATGCTTATCTAGCATGTTATTTCCTCCTGTAAAATAAAAAGCGCCACACCCATATAGGGACGCGGCGCGTGGTACCACCCTAATTCCGAATTATATCAATAATCCAGCACTTTAAGCTTTAACGCAGCCAACGGAATTTCTTCTTTCCTCAGAAGCGACTCACCGCTACTTGTTACCGAATTTGCACCAGATATCGGCTCTCTTAGAACAAGCGTTACGGATCCCTCTTCATCAACGGACCTTAAGTATTATAAAAGTTAGGAAGCGTCTAAACAATCATTAAAGATTATAAAACGATAAATTAATTTCTCTTTCTTCTTTAGTTTGACCGGCATGGTGGCCTTTCAAAATAAATTTCTTAGGGTTTTGCTTAGATGAATAAAGAGTGTATTTATCTAAGGAAATAGCAAGATAATCACCCATTATCGTTTCATAATGAGGATTCTTTTTCCCTACTCCGAATATACCTAATTCTTCTACCTCTTTTTTATTTAAAAGGATGAAAGTCGGGTAATATTTGGCAAAAAGCTTCTCAAATTCATTCTTCCTGTCTTCTTTAATAAGGAAAGAGCAGTTTCTCCCTTCAAGGGTCATTGGTCCACGGAAGCAAGAAACAAGATCTTCATGGGCTGTAACATCAACATATTCAACATCAACCAAACCATGGTCCGCCATCGTGATAAGAAGAACGTCAGGATTTTCTTTGACAAACTTCTTCACCATCTTGTTTATTTTTCTAAATTGATCCCAAACATGGATGCTTTTTACGCCATAGCTATGCATTTCATGGTCTGGATGAGGATTATAAGAATAGAGGAATTCTCCTCCGTTTTTAAAGAATTCAGTGGCTTTTTGAACCATCTCTTTATAATTTTTAGGAGCAGTTTCTCCGCCTAATGGATAAAGATATTCAAGTTTGGCATTAACGCCTTTTTCTTTTAAATAAGTGTCTATTTTTGTTAAAGGACAGTATTTATCGAAGAAATGAGAGCCATCATGGTAATAATCGACTTTCTCACCCGTTAAATCGTTTACATCAGGAAAAACGCAAAGAGGAAAACCAAGTTCCTCAATATATTCGCTCCAACCCATCCAGCCATTTTCCAAAGGCCATTTAGCGGTTAAGAAAGCGTTTGTTGCCGCAACCGTTGTTGGAGGATTCGTAGAATTTATCGTTAGTTTTGAATGCTTCAAAATATACGAATTCGTTCTTGGAAATAAAGAAAGATTATATTTTCCCGCTCCATCAAAAAGGAAAACGCATACCTTTTTATGGCCTTTTAACAAGTCATCTATTCTAGGATCACTTTCATGAAATGGAGTTACTCCATAATGTTTTAAAATTGATGAGGAAAAGCCAACTAAGCTTTCTTTTCGATTGAATATTTCTTCTGGTAGTTTTTTCATAGCCATAAATGATAAACGAAATTGCGCACTTTGCCAAAGAAAAAAGAATACTTATTTTAATAAGGAGGCGATTTTAGCCCTCAAAAGGTCTGGCTTATCGTTTTTTGAAACAAGAATGACATCCATTCCTTGATATCTTTTTCTTGCTTTGGCGATATCCGCTTGTTTAGCTAAATCACTTTTAGTTAGAACGAGAACCGTTGGAACTCCTTCTTCTGAAAGATAATCCAATAGCATCGTATCTTCTTCTGAAGGTTCTCTTCTAGAATCAATGAGGAATATACAGCCTTTTAAGTAGGGATTTTTGAAATAATCTTCCATCATATCGCCAAAAGAGAGGTCTTCTTTGCTTCCATAAGAAGTAAAACCATAACCAGGGGAGTCAACTAGATAAAATGAATTATCAATCAAAAAATAATTCAAATATCGCGTTTTTCCGGCATTTTTTGAAGAAAAAGCGATTTTTTGACCCGTTAAAGCGTTAATCAAAGAAGATTTGCCGACATTTGATTTTCCAACGAAAACTATTTCTTTGAGATTGTCTTTTGGGCGAAATTCCTTCTTTGGGGCGGAGAGGATATATTTTGCGTTTTGAAATTTAATCATTGCCATACGAAAATATTATAACAAAAAAAGAAAAGAGAAACCCCATAGGAATTTCTCTAATTTTCTTTTTTAAGCAGCGACGGAATTTCCTTCGTTAAAGACAAATGGCAAGACATCATCGACACATTTCATGAAATGGATGTCGAGTCCTTCTTTGACTTCTTTTGGAAGTTCATCAGCGTCTTTCTTGTTTTCATAAGGAACAAAGATTGCCTTAATACCGCTTCTAAGAGCAGCAAGGGATTTCTCTCTTAATCCACCAATAGGAAGGGCCTTTCCTCTAAGAGTGACTTCCCCAGTCATCGCAAGATTATTGTTAGCTGGTTTTCCAGAAAGGCAGGAAATAATGGCGCATGTTATAGCAACACCAGCACTTGGCCCATCCTTTGGAACGGCTCCTTCAGGGAAGTGAAGGTGAATGTCGTTCTTCTCGAATATTTCATCGGAAATGCCGTATTTCTGGGCATTAGCACGAACATAATCAAGAGCGATCATGCAGCTTTCCTTCATGACATCACGAAGATTACCGGTAATGACTAATTGGCCTTTGCCATGGAAATATGTTGCTTCTATTGGCAAGATATCGCCGCCAAAATCAGTATAAGCCAGTCCGGTTATAACGCCGACTTGAGGCTCTTTTTCCTTCTTCGTATCTTCAAAGATTTCGACTCCAAGATATTTTTGAGCCTGTTCTTTATCGATAACGACTGGTTTTTGTAAATTTGGGTTCTTGATGATATCAACGATTGCTTTTCTGCAACATGATGCGACAAGTCTCTCTAATTCACGGACACCCGCTTCACGAGTGTAGAATTCGATGATTTCTTTAAGCCCTTCTTCAGTGAAGGTTATATCCCCTTCTTTTAAACCATTAGCTTTCATTTGCTTACGGACAAGGAAACCTGTAGCAATCTTAAGCTTTTCGATTTCTGTATAAGATGGAACTTCGATAAGTTCAAGTCTATCTCTTAATGGCCCGGGGACATTTTCAAGGTTATTTGCCGTTGCAATGAAGAGAACGTTTGATAAATCGTACGGCTCTTCGATGAAATTATCATTAAATGCGACGTTTTGCTCAGGATCGAGAACCTCAAGGAGAGCGCTCGCTGGATCTCCACGATAGTTTGATCCTCCGACCTTATCGATTTCATCTAATAAGAAGACAGGATTGACCGTGCCAGCTCTTGTCATGCCTTGAATGATTCTTCCTGGCATTGAGCCAACGTATGTACGTCTATGACCACGGATTTCTGCTTCATCCGAAACGCCACCTAAAGAGCATTTGTAGAATTTTCTTCCTAAAGCTCTAGCAATAGATTTTGCAAGAGATGTTTTACCACATCCTGGTGGGCCGAAAAAGCAAAGAATAGGGGCTTTTAAGGTTCCCGTTGCTTGTTTGACGGCAAGATATTCGATAATTCTCTTTTTTACTTTGTCTAATCCATAATGGTCTTCATCAAGGACTTTTTGAACGTTTTCAAGATCATCATTATCTTCGGTTCTTTCAAACCATGGTGCATCCAAAAGTTTTTGGATATAGTTCAAGATAAGAGAAGCTTCAAGGGAGCCTTCTGGCATCATGTCCATACGATGAAGTTCGCTTTTTACCTTAGTTTTGACGTTTTCTGGATATGGATTCTTTTCAATCATTTGTTTGATTTTATCCACATCATTGAGATTATCGCCTTCACCAAGTTCATCTTTGATGGCTTTCATCTTTTCACGCAAGAAATATTCTTTTTGCGATTTTTCCGCACGTTCACGGACTTTGTCATCAAGTTTTTTCTCGATTTGACTGATTTCCTTCTTCTCTTCTAGAAGATTAAGAAGATATTTCATACGTTCGATAACGCTCGCTTCTTTTAGGATAGCAACCTTATCTTCCGTTTTGAAAGAAGAATTTTGAACGACCAAATCAATGACTTCACTCGTTGATTTATCATCGTTTAGGTTAGAAATAGCCGCGGAAGGGAAACCATTGCCCATTTGAATGATTGGCAATATTTCGGTTAATTTACCAACATATTTAAGCTCTTCCCCTTCTTCGCCTTCGATATCTTTGATGATTTCTCCATCGGCGACATAGGTTCCGTTTTCAAAGCGGATATTGCTTAATTTTACACGATGGCTGCCGATTATTCTTATTTTTACGGCACCGCTTTTTGTATCCACACTTGATGTTATGCGGCAAAGAGTTGCAGCATCATACACATCAGTATCAACATTTAATTCATTCTTCGATGGGTCTTTTTGAACGCCAACGAATAAAAGGCTGTTGCAATCGTTCTTTGCTTTATGAACTGCTTCAACCGAATATGAGCGGCCAGCTTCTATGGCCTCTTGCATATTTGGAAAGACCACTAAGCTTTTAGTGATCAAGAAAGGTAGAGTTAATGGCTCTTTTTTATTTTCTTTTGTTTCCATACACATTTCCTCCTTTTTGCAACGTAAATTATAAACGGACTTTTAGCACTGTCAATTGTTAAGTGCTAAAATCCAAAAAATAAGGCGAATTGCTTCGCCTTATCAGATTTTAAATCAAGAATTATTAGTCTTCTTTCTTTTCGGAAGTCTTTTTTGCTGCTGGTTTTTTAGCGGCAGTCGTTTTCTTGGCAGCCGGGGCTTTTTTAGGAGCAGCTTCTTTGGTTTCTTCCTTGACTTCTTCTTTTGCTTCAGCTTTTTCTTTTGCCGATCCGTTATTTGTTAAGACGAAGTCACGGACTTTGCGTTCAGAAAGTTGAGCACGGAAATCTTCAAGATTCTTGGAGATGATATTCTTGACATCTTCTTCTTTCATCTTATATTGTTCAGCCATTTTCTTGATTTCAACATCAATATCTGCATCGGTTGCAGCAAGATTTTCTTTGATGCCGATTTCATGGGAAACGAGGAAGTTCTTGATGTTGTTTTCGGCGTTAGCATGATACGTGGCATGTAAATCTTCTTGCTTCGAACCAGTGATTTCGAGATATTGTTCGAATGTTAAGCCATTGGATTCGATTTGTTTTTTGAGATTTTCTTCCATTTGATGGGCTTCGTTTTCGATTATTGCTTCATCAATGACGAAGGTTGAATTCTTAACGATTTCTCCCATAACTTCGTTATAGAAGGCATTTTCTGCATCTTGAACTTTGTGGGAAAGGAGATGTTTTGTCTCGTGCTCTTTTAATTCAGCAACGGTGTTAACTCCAGCAATGGCAAGATCTTTGACAGTTTCATCATTTAGTTCAGGAATTTTCTTTTCCTTAACTTCGTGCATGGTGATTTTGAAGGTTGCTTCTTTGCCGGCTAATTCTTTTACATAGTTTGTTGGGAAGGTGACTTTGATGTCTTTCTTATCGCCATCTTTCATGCCAACGAGTTGTTCTTCGAATCCTGGGATGAATTGGTTGGAGCCGAGTTCAAGGCTGTAGTTATTGGCTTGTCCGCCTTCGAAAGCCTTGAGTTTTCCTTCTTCATCAGCAAGATATCCGTCAAAATCAATAACGGTTGTATCGCCTATTTTTGCTTCACGATCGGTAACGACTAATTCAGCGTTGTTCTTAAGAAGATTCGTGATGTCATCTTCTACTTCTTTTTCGGTAACCTTTGGCGCTACTTTTGTGGCTTTGATGCCTTTGTATTCGCCAAGTGTGACTTCAGGAATCAAAACGATTGTATAAACAAGTTCCAATTCATCTTTAGAAAGTTTTGTGACATTGACGTTTGGACGATACATTGGTTGAAGTTTTTCTTCGGTGAGTAAGGTTGCGAAAACTGGTGTCATAACCTCATCGATAGCTTCGTTCCAAACGGCTTGTTGGTTAATTCTTTCTTCGATAAGCTTGCGAGGGGCTTTTCCTGGGCGGAATCCTGGGATGCTAACTTTGCTAGCGGTTTTCTTGAAAGCCTTCTCTTGGGCGTTTGTCCAAAGTTCTTTGTCGACGTCAGCAACTAATTTGACGCGGCTTGGACTAATTTTTTCAACAGTGTGTTTCATTAAATGAATACCTCAATTTATTTTGCTAATTTTGCAACGTGATTAAATATACTCTATCTTAGGTTGCTTTCCAAACTAAAAACGTTATTTTTTCAAAAAATTTGCGTTTAGACCTTTATTTGATCCGCTTTAGAAAGAGTTTCAGAGATGTGTTCTTCTACTTTTTTGACCTCATTGACATCTAGATTGTATTTTTCAAGCAATGGCTCTAAATCTAATTTTGATTGAAGATATTCCGAAGAAAGATTGACTAATGCAATCGCATATATATTCATTCCTTCCTCACTAATTGGATTATTAGGGAATTCCTCAAACAAGAAATTGTTTAATATATTTTCGGCGATATTGGACAATGATGGATTTTTGGTTTCTTTACGAACCAAAGAAAGAACGTATTTTGCTTCTTTTCTTTCATACGGAAGAGTTTCTGATGAAGGAATCACCTTATATTCTTTTCCGTTCTTGTTTAAGGTTACTTCTTTAGGATATTTAGCTTTGACCAATAACATCAAGCCGTATGTTTTTACTATATTCGATTTTGAAACATTTAACATTTTGACTATCGTTTTCGAATGATAAATGGTTTTTGCATCATTGAAAGAAGATAAAACTGCGATTGTTTCATAATCATCTCCCTTATTAAGAAGAATCTCTTCTATTTCTTCATCTGAATAGTTTCTTTTCAAAGATGCCTGTCTTTCGTTATAACGGATGTTTTCATTTAAAGAACGAAGATATTCTTCGACTTCTTGGGAAACATATGGCAAAGAGGAGAAATAAGTCGCATCGGAATACGCTTCATCATATTCGCCAAGGATGAAACGAAGTTCAAAATTAGCTTTCAAGCATTTCAAAGGAGAGGCTTTCCAAAGGATATCTCTTTTCTTTTCGACCAAATCCATTGCTTCTTTTGCTTTTCCAAGATGCAAAAAGGCGGAAATGCGGCAAAAAAGTGCTTCAGGCTCATCATTTCCTTTGCTTAGTTGCAAGACAAGTTCATATTCTTTCTTATTCAATAAAGTAGTTAGATTATCCATGTCTTTTATTTTATTCCAACCTTCTTTTTTTAAAAAGAAAAAAGACAAACATATTCAAAACGATTAAAATAGGAACGATGAAAAAGAATGCCTTTGCTTTATTTTTATTCTTAGATTCAATCTCTCTTTGTTCTTGCTCTAACATCGAGAAAAGTATCTCTTTTGATGATGCATTGTCGATTTTAAAAAGGATCGATAGGCAGATTAACTACACGCCAATAACGAATATTCCTCATTCATATATTCTTAACGAGAAATTTTCTTCTTATACCGATCAAGAAAAAGAATTAAGCGATGTGACAATCGATAGAGAATTGAATCAGGATGATCATTATTCTTATCTAAAAATCAAAGGAATTTATGAAAATTCCCCATATATCAGGGAAAGTTGGACGTATGTCACAGACAAGAAGAATGTAGCCTGCAATTATATAAATTATAAGGATAACGGAAAGACTTTCGTGAAACGTTATCGTCAAGAAAGCGAAAAATCATTCGAGAACTGGGATAGTTTTGCAAATGAAGAAATAGCCGAAAAACAACGCCTTTATGCAAGGATGGCAAAAACATTCTTCTCCTATCTTTCTTCTTTGGAAGGAGAATTAAGTGATACTTGCTCTTCTTTTAATGAAGGATCGGTAAAGATCAAAGCAAGCAACGAAGAAAAGAGTTATTCTTGCGAATTTTCCGATTATTGGTTTATTTCTGGGTCAGAAGAAAACAAGGAAGACGAATCTTTTTATAGTGCCAAGGTGTCTTGGAATAAGTGCGATATTTCGATGCCTAATCTAGATTATTATCCGCTTATTGATGAAAAATAGAATCTGCTATAGATAACAAAGAAGAAAAGTCTTTTAAGCTTGCATCGGGATTTTTCGCTTGGCCAAAACCATATGCGGCATGAACGAATGGCAGACCTGCTTTTCTTGTGGAAATTTCATCTCCAAGCGTGTCTCCAACGTAAATCGCTTTATCAAGCTTATGTTTTTCGACCATTTTTCTTATTGTTACGTCTTTGCTTGCTAAAGTATCGCCCCAGCAAAGATGATCAAGGAAATAATCGTTTGTTTTCGTTCCTTCTAAAAACGCTTCAATATAGCCTTTTTGGGCGTTTGAAACGATGAAAAGAAGGTATTTTTCTTTTAATTTAGCCAAAGTTTCAACCAATTGAGGGTAAAGTTTTCCTGGATGAGAGACAAGATATTCGTTTTCATAGGTCATGCATCTATCTAGCAACGTGGCCATTTCTTTTTCTTCTAGGGTTGGCCAAAGTTTTCTTCCTATATCAAGCATCGTTAGGCCCATCGCCCCTTGCATCATCTCCAAAGTTATGACGTATTCGCCATTTTTGTATGTTTTAAGAATCTCATTCCAAGAATCCACGACTTCTTTTGAGGAATCCCACAATGTTCCGTCTAAATCAAATATTATTCCGTTTTTCATAGCCTATTGATTATACATTATCAAGAAATAAAGAAAAACCGCATTTAAGCGGTAAAATTGGCGCGCCCGAACCGACTCGAACGGTTGACCCACAGCTTAGAAGGCTGTTGCTCTATCCAACTGAGCTACGGGCGCAGTGCTAATAATATAAGTCTCTTTTCGTATTTTAACAAGTTAAAACGATTAAAATTTTGCAATTTGTTAGATGACAAAGTAATCGCAAATGGACAAGCAATCGTGTCGAAGGTCCGA